>CAYPZD010000121.1:0-13327 GCA_964415055.1 uncultured Verrucomicrobiota bacterium
TTCGAATCCTGTCGCTCCGACCATTTTTACTTTATCCTTCACACTCACCACTTGATCTAGAACCACTGATCTTCTGTTTATTACCGCTGGAGATTAAATGATCGGGATGCTTCTTTCATCATGAATTTCAGAAAAAGCGTTGGGTAGAATGGAAAAAACGAAAAAAAGTAAATCTAACATTGCAAAATCCTGAATAATCTATACCAAGGTCCGCTTGCGACACTACTTGTCGCTGGACTTAGGAAACAGAAAGATAAAAATGCAAAACCTCTCCCGATACAGAAATATCGGTATTTTCGCCCATGTGGACGCCGGAAAAACCACAACGACCGAACGTATCCTTAAATTAACCGGCAAAATCCATAAACTCGGTGAGGTGCATGACGGCGCCGCGACCACCGACTTCATGGACCAGGAAAAAGAACGCGGTATCACCATTCAATCAGCCGCTACTTCCTGTGTTTGGAACGACCATACCCTGAACATCATCGACACCCCGGGTCACGTTGACTTCACCATTGAGGTTTACCGCTCCCTGAAGGTGCTGGATGGTGGTATCGGTGTTTTCTGTGGTTCCGGCGGTGTGGAACCTCAATCCGAAACCAACTGGCGCTATGCCACTGAATCCGAAGTTGCCCGTATCATCTACGTCAACAAACTGGACCGCGTCGGAGCCGATTTTTACCGCGTTGTGGACCAGGTCAAAAACATCCTGGCCGCCAAACCGCTGGTCATGGTGCTCCCGATTGGTGAACAGGACAAATTCGAAGGAGTCGTTGATTTGCTGACCCGCAAGGCCTGGAAGTGGGATAACACCGGCGATCCGATGCATTACAAGATCGAAGATGTCCCGGCCGACATGGTGGACATCGTCGAAAAATATCGTTCTGAACTGATCGAGACTGCCGTCGAAATGGATGAAGAGGTCATGGAAGCCTACCTCGAAGGTAATGAGCCCGACATCGACACGATCAAGAAATGCGTCCGCAAAGGCACGATCAACCTGGACTTCTTCCCGACATACTGTGGTTCTTCCTTCAAGAACAAGGGTGTACAGAACGTTTTGAATGCGGTGGTGGATTACCTGCCAAGCCCAACCGAAGTCAAACCTCAGCCAGAAGTTGATCTGGAAGGTAATGAAACCGGTGAATTCGCAATCGTGGATGCCGCCAAGCCACTGCGCGCACTGGCCTTCAAGATCATGGATGACCGCTATGGCGCCCTGACCTTCGTGCGTATTTACTCTGGTGTGATGAACAAAGGTCAGAACATCCTCAATACTTTCACGGGCAAGGAGGAACGCATCAGCCGTATTGTGTTGATGCATGCCGATAGCCGTGAGGAACTGGACAGCGCGAGTGCGGGCGATATTGTTGCCTTGTTGGGTATGAAAAACACCCACACCGGTCACACGCTTTGCGATCCTGATAACCCAGCTACCCTGGAACCCATGGTGTTCCCGGATCCGGTTATTTCGATCGCCATTGAACCCAAGGAAAAAGGTCAGGTCGACAAACTGGGCACCGCGCTCGGTAAGATGGTGGCTGAAGATCCTTCCTTCCGCGTCGAAACCGATATCGATTCCGGTGAAACCATTCTTAAGGGAATGGGTGAGCTTCACCTGGACATTAAAGTCGATATCCTGAAGCGCACTTACGGCGTGGAAGTGGTGGTCGGCAAACCTCAGGTGGCCTACCGCGAAACCATCCGTAAGGCAATCAACGACACTTACACCCACAAGAAACAATCCGGTGGTTCCGGTCAATTCGGTCGTGTGGACTACACCATCGAACCCGGCGAACCCGGAAGTGGATTCTTCTTCGAATCCAAGGTCGTGGGCGGTAACGTTCCCCGAGAATACTGGCCTGCCGTTGAAAAGGGATTCAAGGTGTCCATCGATCAAGGTGTGCTCGCCAAGTTCCCATTGGTGGATGTGCGCTTTATCCTGACGGACGGGGCTTTCCACGCAGTCGACTCCTCGGCCATCGCCTTCGAAATCGCTGCCAAGTCGGCTTACCGCCAATCCATTCCGAAAGCCAATCCGGTATTGCTCGAACCGATCATGAAGATCGACGTGTTTACCCCGGAGGACAACGTTGGTGACGTGATTGGTGACTTGAGCCGCCGCCGCGGGATGATTCAGGGTCAGGACAACGGACCTACCGGTGTTCGCGTCAAAGCCGAAGCTCCTCTGAGTGAAATGTTCGGATACATCGGCGACCTGCGCTCCATGACCTCGGGTCGTGGCCAGTTCTCCATGGAATTCTCGCACTATTCCGAGTGCCCCAATTCCGTTTCGGAAGCGATCATCGAAGAACGCAGCAAGGAAAAGAAATAATCTTTCAGGCATTACAATCTCACAAAAGCCCTTTCCTTC
The DNA here is from genome assembly GCA_964415055.1 of uncultured Verrucomicrobiota bacterium. Lineage (GTDB taxonomy): Bacteria > Verrucomicrobiota > Verrucomicrobiia > Limisphaerales > AAA164-E04 > AAA164-E04. The sequence goes on from CAYPZD010000121.1 coordinate 2,378, forward strand.
ACCGGAAAGGGCTTTTTTATAGCATCACAGCTCACTGTTCATTGAGCGAAGCAAAATTCAATTTTGGACATCAACCTTGACCAATAAACGCCATGTGATAAATCACCATGTATTTTCACATGGATTGCCATTGACCTCCGGAGTCAGGTTTCATACGGTCTCCGTCCCTTCCAAACCCGAAGGACCTTCTGTTCGACTTCCAACGTAAGTTCGCAGTTTATATCCATGTTTGATTTGATATACCGAAAGTACGGAAAGCGTTTCCGTGCGAAAGATGATTTGTTGTCTGGTTTGACCGTGGCATTGGCCTTGGTTCCCGAGGCTGTGGCGTTTGCGTTTGTCGCCGGCGTTGCGCCTTTGGTGGGACTTTATGCGGCGTTTATTGTCGGCCTGATCACTGCCATTTTTGGCGGTCGCCCGGGCATGATTTCCGGAGCCACGGGAGCTTTGGCGGTGGTGTGTGTCTCTCTCGTCGCTCAGCATGGGGTGGAGTATCTGTTCCCAACGGTTGTGCTCATGGGGTTGATACAGGTCGCGATAGGTCTGCTTAGGTTGGGAAAATTCATCCGACTCGTGCCCCATCCTGTCATGCTGGGCTTCGTCAATGGCCTTGCCATCGTAATTTTTCTGGCACAGATCCCACAGTTCACAGTGGATCCCACAGCACCTGATGCTGCCTGGAAATCAGGCAAAGACCTCTATCTGATGCTGGGCCTGGTCGGATTAACCATGTTGATCATCCATTTCCTTCCGAGATTCACCAAGGCGATTCCCTCTTCATTGGCGGCCATTCTAACGGTGACCGGCATCACCATCCTGATCGAATCAACCTCCGGTTTTCACTCCCAAACCGTGGGGGACCTGGCCGGTATCGGGGGAGGATTACCAAGCTGGAAATGGTTCACAGTTCCCATGAACCTGGAAACCCTGAATATCATCTGGAAATACTCAGCCATCATGGCTGCCGTGGGTTTGATCGAATCCCTGATGACGATGTCCCTCATCGATGAACTCACAGAAACCCGTGGTCGTGGAAACAAGGAATGCATCGGGCAAGGCGCGGCCAATATATTAACCGGATTCTTCGGCGGCATGGGAGGTTGCGCAATGATCGGGCAAAGCATGATCAACATACGATCCGGCGGGCGCGGTCGTCTGTCGGGCATTTCGGCATCCATCTTTCTACTTTCCTTCATCCTCGTTGGATCGAGGTATATTGAAATGATCCCCCTGGCTGCTTTGACCGGGGTCATGATGATGGTTGTTTTGGGAACCTTCGAATGGGCTTCGCTGCGACTCTATGGCCGGGTGCCCAAGGAGGATTTGTTTGTCGTCATCCTGGTCTCCGTTGTGACAGTGTTCACAGATCTGGCTCTGGCTGTTCTGGTCGGGGTGTTGGTCTCGGCGCTGGTGTTCGCCTGGAAGAGCGCCAAACATATCCACGTCACCGAAACCATCAACGATCACGGAACCAAGATGTATCTACTGGAAGGTCCCCTGTTCTTTGCCTCGGTAAAAGAGTTTCAGGAAAAGTTCAATCCGAGCACCGACCCGGAAGATGTGATCATTGATTTCAAGGATTCAAGAGTCTGCGATCACTCCGGCATTGAAGCAATCAACACGCTCACCGAACGTTATCTGAACCACGGCACCAAACTCCATCTACGCCACTTGAGCAAGGATTGTCTGGGGCTGCTCGACAAGGCGGCGGATATTGTCGAGGTCAACATCATGGAAGACCCCAATTACCACGTTGCCGACAACAAGATGGCCTGAGGCCATTTCAATCCCCACATTCATTGACCGCCTTTCCCCCCATTCCATCGGGCGGAAGAAAGAAGGTGGACAGGCTGAGTTTATCGAGCTGAAAGCCGTCTTCGCGATAGGCGATGGTGATGGTATGCGGACCGGATTCCAACTGGTGTTTTTCCATGGTGATCCATTGCCATCCACGCGTGCCCAATCCATTGCGCGTGATAAAATCGCCGTCGTCGATTTTGTACCAGCAGGAGTCATCATCGGCAGAAGGACAGTTTAGCCGGGCAAACACTGTAAAATTCCCGCTGCGATCCAAGGTAAACGGAATGGTCACGTAGTTTTCCGCGCCGACAGGAGAGGTGCGAGGGCTTTGCAATCCCACTTTGGGAGTGACATAGCCTCCCCCCGAAACCCCATCACTGGAACCGACCACCCAATTCTCACCCACCGTCGCACATTCCGCTTCAAGAGCCATGCTAAACGCATCCGAAGCCCCGGGGAATTCGGGTTTCCCCTTGCCCCACCACTCAAACCAGCGTGAGGCATCGGCGGAAGAGAATGAATGAGTCGTTACCATGGTGTTGGCATGGACGTCCCCCAGAAGGAACTTGTCTACGAAGGCCTCGACTTCCGGTCGTTGACTGTCCGGCAGGCGACAATGTCCATGGCCGTCGACAATCGAAAACCCAAATCGATCACCAATTCCAAAGGTCTGCCAAACTTCATGGGCCGCCCGGCAGGATGTGTAACCCGATTCTTCAGCCAGCCATTGATAATCCGGATTCCCCAGCACCAACAAAGCGCGAGGCGCCACCATGGCCATGAGTTCATGATGATCCATCGGCAGTTTCCAGACATTGCCCCCCGAAAACTGAAACATGCTTTCCATAAACCAGGCGTGACTGGTCGCCCCCAGTTTTTCCACATTGCCCATGGTTTCAGACACACGCCAGGCCGCGGCGCCACCACCTCCGGGTTCCTGGGCTATGGTCAGGGCAATCCGTTCATCAAAAGCACCCGCAAACAAAGCCATTTTACCGGCAAACGAACACCCTGTGACAGCCAGATGCTTGAGATCGATCGGCAGTTCATCCTGCACCATCTCCAATCCATCGATCAAGCGGCTCACCCCCCAGGACCAGGCACTGTAAGCTCCCATGTGAACGAGATCGGGATAAAGCTTGTTGATCGGTTCATTGCCCCGCTTCTGGGTGTGACTCATGACCTGCCCAAAGTTGTAAGCAATCTGTGCAACGTTTCGACTGGTGAAGATGTCGGGCGGCAAACTACCTGTCCCCCGCCCCACTCCAATCACCGCCGGAAAGGGTCCCTCGCCTTCAGGAAGGGTGATCTGTGAAGTCAAAGTGAGTGTCTGCCCGTTCACCGTGACGTTGACACTCAGGGTTCCATCAGCGAATTCGGCACTCATTTGTTCAGGACGCTTGGGCTTGGTTCCAATCTCGTAATGCTCGATCTCTGCCTTGATCTCGGAACGACGCTGTCTCCAATCCTCAAACCGTGTCGAACGTCCACTGCCATCCGACCACGCAAACGGATCCGTCAAGGGAAGGATGACGGGTAATTCATCCAACGGAGCAAAAGAAGGAAGCGGCAAGTCGGTGCCGGTATGTTCCTGTTCATACACCAAAGGAATGTCATCCTGGCCCATGACTTGTTTGGTTGAAACCATCGCAAACAAGAAAATGATTGCGACGACACTTAAGCCCATTCGATGGAAGGGCATCACGGAATGGTCATGATAGAGTTTCATGTTCTTGAGTTTTGGGTGCCATGAAACCGTGACTGAATTCCGCACTGGAATCAATGCATTAATGACATTATAAAAAGCAAAATCGTGCTGCTCGATATGGGGCTACATGCGAAAAAGGATGACAACAGTCGGAATGGTTTTCCAGTCGTTGTCAGTCCCTGAGCCTGACATCGCGGCAGATCCCTCTTTCGGAGCCTTGTATAAAGGTCAGCACTTCTTGACACGGCTTGGTCGCAAACATCTCCAGTCCCTGAATCACGGCTTCACTGAGCCTCAGTTCGCCCGAATGAAGAAATTTGTAAAGCCTCTTGAGCTCGGTGCGTTCCTCAACACTGAATCCGGCCCGTCGCAACCCAACGGTGTTCAGCCCACAAACCGTGTTATTGGACATCGCCATCATGAAGGGTGGCAGATCCTTGCTGATCCCCGAGCCACCCTGCATCATGGCCAGCGTCCCGATCCGGGCAAATTGGTGCACCATGCAATTTCCAGAAATGAACACCCGATCCTGGATCATAACATGACCGGCGATCAATGCGCCGTTGGCAAAGGTGTTGTTGTTTCCAATGTGGCAATTATGCCCCACATGCGAATGAGCCATGAAAAAGTTCCCGTCACCAATAAGGGTGTCCTCTTCCAATGTATTCGAACGATGAATCGTGACATGCTCACGGAAAACATTTTGAATCCCAATCCGCAAACGCGTTGGTTCACCGTTGTATTTCATGTCCTGAGGCGCATCACCAATCACTGCACCGGTGTGAAAACGGCAGCCTTCCCCCACTTCCAGGTGTCCGGTCAGATGCACATGGGGACCGATCTCGCAATCGGCCCCGAGACGGACATCTTCATCAACCACGGCAAAAGCCCCCACCCGGACGGACGGATGGAGTTCAGCCTTGGGATGCACAACAGCGGTGGCATGTATCGACATGCCTCAACTGTAAAAATATCCCAGCTCACGTAAAGAAGCGAAATCACGCGAACGATCTTCGGTTGCCTGACCGAGGATCACATGATCGAGCACATCAATGCGCAAAATCTTCCCCGCCCGGATCAAATCCCGCGTCACTTTGATGTCCGCTTCGGATGGGGTTGGATCTCCGGATGGGTGATTATGAACCAAAATGATGGCTGAGGCATGATGAGCGACCGCCGCGCGAAACACCTCACGAGGATGAATGATCACCGAATCGAGCGTCCCCTGAGTGATCTCCACCACACGGATCAATTTCCGGCGAGTATTCAACAAAGCGACCTGAAAGTGCTCCACATCGCGCATACGGGCCTCTTCACGCAACAAATCCGCCACCCGCTCGGGTGTATCCAGCATCGGAGATTCCGTTTGTATCTCCCGCGCCATTCTTTGCGCCAATGTAAAGGCTGCCTTAAGTGTCACCGCCTTGTCCGGTCCCACACCGGGAACTTGACGCAATTCCTGAAGACTCGCCTTTGCCAATCGATGCAAGGACCCGAAGGAACGCATCAAGTGCTCCGACACATGAATGGCGGAACGCCCCTTGAGCCCGGTACGCAACAAGATGGCAACCAGATCCGTGTTATCCAACGCGTCGGCTCCGACGGCAATCAACCTTTCCCTGGGTCTTTCCTTCAACGGAAGATCTTTGATGCGCACACTGTGAGTCATATGCCTCTATCACACCCAAATGAGCGCAAAAGGGCAAACGCCGGGAGATCTTCGATACAAAAAAAAATGGGTACTCAGATGTCGCTTTTTCAGAGTTTCAGCTTTCACAGAGAAACATTCGATTCAGACAATACCCCATCCTTTTGGAAAATTTATGATATCTCCCACCCGCATCCTCCTCCTTCTCAACGGTAATAATGGATAAAGAACCGTTGTTTGGAGAGTCTCCGCCAGGTGGAAATGGATAACAATCAGTCATCGCAAACCCAAACGCTTCCCTGTCGTATCCAAAGCTGTGTCGAGCCACAGCACTCCAAAATTTGCGCCTCCGGATCGTGGTGAGCAGCGCCGCTTCGAGAGTGGGGTTCCCAATTGCCCACAGACTCACTGTGCTTGAGCCTCGCGCTTTACATCCAATGCCCAAACTGCTATGCATCTGGCCATCCGGAAATTCAACGGCAGATACCTGTATGAGACTTCAATCATCGTCCACCATCCGGCAAACCATGACGAAACGATTTGTCATCGCTTGCCTCAGTTGCCTCACCGCTTTCACAACCACTTTGACTGCTCAGGAACTACGCTTTACGAGTGTGCCGGACATCTTCAATTGGAACATCAGCAATCCTCAACCGGGATGGGAAGATGCTCTGGACTGGTTCTTTGACCGACTGCAGAAGGATGGTCCGGATTTCATGCTGAACGCGGGCGACATCATGGATGCGAGATGGTGGGACGGAGCCGAGCAGGTTCAAAAGAAAACTGAGGAATACTGGGGAGGTTTCAAGAAACGTTTTGATGATCGTGGCATGACGATTTATGTCGCACCGGGTGATCACGAGTATGGAGATGATGGCGGGTTGAGATTGGGTGACAATGCGCGTGTCTTCGGAGAACAGTTCACCCAACTGATGGGCATGCCACGGAACGGTCCGGCAAATCACAAGGGGCGGGCGTTTTTCGTTCGAAAGAATAATCTGCTGATCATCACTCTGGATACTTTTGAAGATGCCGGAGAAAAATTTGACTACACGGTGGGGGCCGAACAGTTGGAATGGATGGACCAAACCATCAAAGCCCATCAGGACGCAGAATTCATCATTGTGCAGGGACACCTCCCGATAATTGGCCCGGTCAAAAGCAAGAATTCCAGCGCCAGCATGCTCGATGGAGGAGCGGATTCGGAACTATGGAAGCTCATGGTGAAGCATCAAGTAAATGCCTACTTCTGCGGAGAACACCACCGCATAACAGTCAAGAAACGGGACGGAATCTGGCAGATCGTCCATGGCGCCTTGTGGGGAACACAGACCGACCTGAATTATTTACGAGGAAGCGTTCGCCCCGGCGAATTGAAGCTGGAACTTCTGGAGTTCGATGTCACCTATGACGGCGGTCATATAGGGGATCATCCTCATCGCGGTCCCACAAACAGGCCACGTGAAAAAGTCTCGATCGTCGAAAAAAGCCAAACCCAGGGCCCGAGGGTCACCGGAATCCTGATTCAATCGACCGATCCGACTGGTAAAGCGAAGGATACCAGCACTTCCGGCTGGTTCGAGGTGAACCGAGAATAAAACCGTAAGGTTTTTGTTAAAGTTTTTCGCCAAGGTTCCGATGGGTAACGTGGACCTGCTCCATGCCTTGAACCAATGGGCAGTCAGTCATCAACCAAGCTGTTTCGCGCTTTTAGGAGGGCCGGAACGGATTGACTGACACGGGAGCCTGTCCCTAACACCAACAGGAGGGTGCCATGATACCAACAAGGAGAATTCCAATAATATTGGAAGCAGTTGAATTGTGTCCAAATGCAGCAGGCAGACTGATGCCTGAATGGACAAAACAAACTGCCGGAAAAGGCAGATATTCATTGAAACACGCATTCTGGCGGATGCTTCTTTGCTGTGCCATTTGCCTGTCGGCAGGAGAGTCGCTTGCACAACAAAACTGGCTCGTACGCTTACGCTCGGGAACATCCCCTCAACGGACGTCCCCACCGGTGACGCAATCTCCCACCATCAGCACCCCGACGCCAGGCAAACCACAGAACACAGAAATCAAGGGCGCTTTCGGATTCACCCTGGGTGAAAGGGTTAACCCCAAATTCAAACTGTATCATGACAGCCACGAAGAAGACCTGCCTTACTACAAGGTGAATCCTGAAATGACACTCACGGAAAACATATCCATCGACTACAAAGTCCTCTTAACTCCTACGGATCGACGAGTGGCATTGATCAAAGCAAAGTGCATCCTGGCATCTTTTAACGAAGTAAGATCCTTTTCACAACGGATACAGGAACTGATCTTCTCCAAATACGGCAAAGGAAACCAACACATTCTGCCCACCAAATTCGGAAACAAATGGTTTTTTTCCAAACCCAGGCACCCAAATGTTTTCATCTGCATCGAAGCAGACTCCACCACCGGAATCGTCTACATCCAGTATTCGGACGAAACACTGGTCAGTAAAATCAGGCGTGAAGTGTTGGAGAAAAGAGTAGGTAAACTGAACATCTCGGCGCTATGACCCCGAGAACACAAGCCCGGCAATATTCAAACGATCCAACCAGATCCATGCTGCTTTGATCGTCAAATGCTCCCCAAAGGGAGATCATTTTTCCTTGCTGCCCCGGGTGATGATGTATCCTCCGGATTTTTCATCGCGAGTGAAACCGATGTGACCATTTTTCCCCGCATCCTCCACCAGATCTCCGAATGACCGGTAACCATAGTAAGATTCGGTGAATCCCGGTTTTCGTCGCTTGAGCGCTTCCTTGACCATAGAACCCCAAATTTTATCGCCCTCGCCCCGGTCCTGAAGCAAGGCTTCATACGTCTCGGCAATCAACGCCCAAGCCTCTTTCTTGTTCACTTTTTCGTCTGCCTTGCTGGATTCACTGGTCTTGGTTGCTTTTTTGGATTTCTTGGCAGCAGAAGACTTCGCAGAAGAGGTGGCTTGTTTGGTTGTCTTACGACGCACGAGGTCATCGTAAAAAACGAACTCATCGCAATTTGATATCAGCAGATCGGAAGTGGAATTCTTAACGCCCACACCGACCACGCGCTTGTTGTTCTCCCGCAGTTTGCTGACCAAGGGCGAGAAATCCGAATCACCACTGATGATCACAAAGGTGTCCACATGCTGCTTGGTGTAGCAAAGATCCAAGGCATCGACCACCAATCGGATATCCGCCGAATTTTTACCGGACTGTCGCACATGGGGTATCTCGATCAGTTCAAAGGAGGCTTCGTGCATGACAGATTTGTATTCGCGATAACGAGCCCAATCACAGTAAGCCTTTTTGACGACGATATTGCCCTTGAGCAAAAACCGTTCGATCAGCTTTTGTATCTGAAAACCATCGTATTTGGCATCCTTGACTCCGAGGGCAATGTTTTCGAAATCACAAAAGAGTGCGATAATTTGAGTAGCTGAATGAGTCATAGTGGGCGATGAAAGAAATTTGTATTTTCCATTAGGCTATCCGACCGGATTCGGAGTATGGTGCCTCTTTTGAATGAAGCCAACTCTATTCTCTGAACTGGGACTTTCTCCCGAAATCGAAAAAGCGATCAAGAAGCTCGGATTCGAGCAAGCCTCCCCCATCCAGGCGGCGGCCATCCCTGTCCTCATGGAGGGCAAGGACGTCGTGGGGCAATCTCAAACTGGATCCGGAAAAACCGCCGCCTTTGGCATCCCCGCCATTGAAAAAACGGATCCCAAACTCAAGGCGGTGCAGGTATTGATCCTTTGCCCCACCCGCGAACTCGCGGTTCAGGTCTCAGAAGAACTTCATAAACTGAGCTATTACCAGAAATCCATCTCCTGCCTCCCCATTTACGGAGGTCAGTCCTACGAACGTCAATTTGCGGGACTGCGTAAAGGCGCCCAGATCATTGTCGGCACACCTGGACGAGTCATGGATCACATGGACCGGGGTACATTGCAACTGGATCAACTTCACACCATGATCCTGGATGAAGCGGATGTGATGCTCAACATGGGATTCCGGGAAGACATTGAAACGATCCTGGATTCCCTGCCCAAAGAACGTCAAACCGTGTTCTTTTCGGCAACCATGCCTCAACCGATCCGCAATCTGATCGCAAAATTCGCCCGGGATCCGGAAAGCATCAAGATGGAGCAGCAATCCATGACTGTTCCCACCGTTGAGCAAACCTTTTTCGAGGTGCATCGCCGCTTGAAGGTTGAGTTGATGACGCGTTTGATTGATATCCATGACCTGAAGCTGGGCATCATCTTTTGTAACACCAAGGCCATGGTCGACGATCTGGTGGAACACCTGGTCGCACAGGGCTACCAGGCAGACCGTCTGCACGGTGACATGAGTCAACAACAGCGGGATCGCGTCATGAACCGGTTCCGCAAATCCAGTCTGGAATTCCTTGTCGCCACCGATGTCGCTGCTCGTGGGATTGATGTCGATGATGTGGAAGTCGTCATCAATTACGACATTCCCTATGATCCGGAAGATTACGTGCACCGTATCGGACGCACCGGACGAGCCGGACGGAACGGGCTGGCGATTTCCTTCGTATCCGGACGCGAAGTCTTCCGCATCCGAAACATCGAACGCTTCACCGGCACCCACATCCGACGCACCAAGGTGCCCACCCTGCAGGATGTGGGAGAAGCCCGAAACAGCCACGTATTGAACCGCGTGCGTGAAACGTTGAGAGAAGCAAACTTCCGCAGCCAGGAGCCCCTGGTGGAACGGCTTCTCGAAGAAGGATACACCTCCACGGATATCGCGGCAGCGTTGCTATACCAACTTCAGGACGGCGAATCCAATCTGCCCAAGGAAGGTGAACCGGATCCATTCGCCGACCACCCTGATCGGCGAGGTCCCAGGAACGACCGACGCCAGGGCTCTCCTCGAGAAATGCGCCAAGACAGAGGTCATGGCAGGGAAGACCGCGGCAGTTATCGGGAAAGGCAGGGACGTTATGGTGACGAACGCCCAAGAGGCCGGGGCGAACGCCGGGGTTGGGAGGATCGACGCCCCGCAGCCCGAAGTTCGGCCCCACACAAGAACGAAACCAAACCGGCCCCCATCCGCAAAACCGACTCTGCTAGCTCAAGGCCTGAAAAAACAGATAAACCAACAAAAGCACCTGTCACCAAGGATCCATCTCCAGCGGAATCACTCCCGCCATCCTTGAGGCAAAAAAGCGCACCTGCTTCAAAACCGGCATCCAAAGCTCCTCCCGCAAAAGAATCAGCCCAGGAAGCACCCAAGAAAAAAGAAGCGTCCCCGGCACCACGCTCCTCTGCTCCCTCCAAGCAAGCAAGCCAGGGAACTCGTCGCTTCCGCCTGAGCATCGGGAAGGAAGAAGGTATATCTGCAGCACAACTGAGGGAGTCGGTTATCAAACTGACCGGTGTGCCGGAAAATGCTTTGGGTAAAATTGATATCCAGTCCAAGGGATCGATCGTCGAAGTTTCCTCCGATCAAGCAGAATGGACCGCCATGAAAATGAAACGGGCCCTGATCGCAGGCAAACGAGTCAAAGCCAAACTCATGTAGGCGCCGCGCTTCCGCACCCAAATACTTCCTGTTCCAGATTCAACAACTGACAACACGCAGTCCAAATCATTCCAAAGCTCCGAGGTCTAAAGTGAGTGTAAACCGGAGGGGAGAGTTCCACCTCTCGCCCAAACTTCCTCCTTGAAAACGCTCCTGAGCAAATGAGACGAAACGTGGGAAGACTTCAGTTCATAGCATGACTGTGGCGTTTCCATTGCAGC
>CAYPZD010000122.1:0-13121 GCA_964415055.1 uncultured Verrucomicrobiota bacterium
CTAGAGAATCTTGGGGGCAAAGGCGGCGTCGTGGTGATTGATCGCACCGGAAAGATTGCAATGCCCTTCAATACGGGAGGAATGCGTCGCGGATATGCGGACAGCAACGGCAACTTTGTGGTGAAATTCGGAAGAGACTGAAGTAAGAGACACGGAAGAGATCATGTCTGGCAGAGAGGGCGCTGATTGGGTTGGTTTCTGGCTGCATTTCGCTTTCGGAACCGTCATGGGTGCAGTGATTGGCATTGCGGCTTGGGGACGGCTTGCTTCTCGATTCTCCCAATTGTTCGGCATGGATGGAAAGGTCTGAATTCATCTTGGATCGTCTGAGCGATACAGATTGTTATTTCTTCTTTTTGTCATGAGTTGGAACTGACTATCAGTTTGTTTTTCCAGTCAAACAGGTCGAACTCGCTTGACGGAATGGTGCCGAAAGTTAAGATTTATGAGTGTGGTTCAGGCTTCTCATTGCCCAAGCATCTTGAACAAAACAATGATCAATGCGCCTTCAATGATAATCTGAGAAGTACCTGATTCAACAATCACCGCACAGACGCTTTGTTCAGCTGTTGTTCAACAAGAATCAGCCAGCAGGTAATTTTATGATACAGGTAAGAGAGCCGGTCGTTCGGACGTTGTCTGAACATGTCGTCGAGTTTGTAAGTGATGCTGGTGAGGGGGCGCAGAAAGCCGGTGTGTCCTTCGCCAAGCTCTGTGCGCGGAGTGGGCATGGCTTGTGGACGGTCGAGATCATCCCTTCTGAAATCCAGCCGCCACCCCACACCACCGGCAGTGCCAGTGGCAACCGCGTGCGTCTTGCCACCCGCAAGCAGATGACCAACGCAGGGGATCTCGCCAACGTTGTCCTTGCTTTCAACGAGATGGCCTTGCTCTCTCGTATCGAGGCTGAGGCGGTGGCCAGCGATGCGCTGGTCCTCATCGACAATCAGTGGGCCACCCATGCCAACATTGCTTTTCAGCATTCCTATGCGGATGTTCTCCAACGGGTCCGTGAGATGGGATGCCAGGTCGTAGAAATTCCACTTGAGGCCGAAACACTGAAGCACGTCGACGATGCGACCAAAGGCAAGAACATGTTTGCCGTTGGTATCCTTACCGCGCTATACGACAAGGATGTTGATATCATGCGCGAAGTCATTGCTGACACCTTTGCCAACAAGAGCGCCAAAGTGATCGAGACAGCGCAGAACCTGGCCGAAAATGGATACGCGTGGGGTATGGAACATCTACAGGTGCGTTATCAGATCGACGCCGTTCAGGATGATCGTGATCTTGTTGCCATGAACGGGAACACGGCTCTGGCGATCGGCGCTGTTGCGGCGGGGTTCGAGTTGTGTTCGATGTATCCGATCACCCCCGCGACCTCGGCATCTCACGCCTTGTCCGGTATGTTCGAAAGCCTGGGCGGCATCGTTCATCAAGCGGAGGACGAGATCGCTGCGATCGGCGTGGCACTCGGCGCATCCTTTGCCGGCAATACGGCACTGACCATCACCTCGGGACCGGGCATGGCGCTCAAGACGGAGTTCCAGGGACTGGCGGTGATGGTTGAGACGCCGTTGGTCATCATTGACGTACAGCGTGGCGGCCCGAGCACCGGTCTGCCAACCAAAATTGAGCAGGGCGATCTGCTGCACAGTCTTTATGGCACACCGGGTGATGCTCCTAAAATTGTTATGGCCGTCGGCGATATCGAAGAGTGCTACTATGTGCTCAGCGAGGCAAAAAGGATTGCCGAAGAATATCGGGCGCTTGTCGTCATTCTCTCCGATGCCAATCTGGCCACCGGTCAGCAGCTCTTCGAACGGCCCGACGTCAGCCAGCTCAAACCGCCCATGCCACCCCCTTTGCCAGCGGTCGAACCCGGCACGCTGGCCTACGATTGGGATGAGGATACCGGTCTCTCCAAACGCCTGATCCCCGGTCAACCCGGCGGGATGGGGGTGGTGACTTCACTCAACCACGATCGGAATGGTCGGGCCTGTTATGACTCTGCCCGCAATCAGCGTGCGCACCGTATGCGCAGCCGCAAGTTACACACCTTTCAGAAAACATTACCGCTGCCGAAAATTCACGGTCCGGAAGAAGGGGACTTGCTTCTGGTCAGTTGGGGCAGCACTCGGGGGGCGGTCGACGAAGCAGTGGATCGATTGCGCGAAGACGGCGCCAGCGTTGCTTCGATCAATCTGCGCTATCTCAATCCTATGCCGAACGGCCTCAAGGAGCTGTTTTCGAATTACCGCAAAGTGATGACGGTCGAACTGAACTATAGCGACGATCCGGAGGATCCCGGCATCACGCCTGAAAACCGGCGCTACGCCCAGCTCGCCTGGTTGCTGCGCGCTTCAACACTGATGGATATTGATTGTTTCGCCTATGTTTCGGGGCGTCCGCTGATGCCATCGGAGATTGTGACCGCAGCGCAAGCACGCTTGGAGGAAGGAGTTTTGGTATGAGTTGTTCAGAAAATAACGAACACAGCTGTGACACGAATTACTGTGCAATGCGTGAGTGCAAGATGGAGGACTATGCCTCTGAAATGCCCCGCTGGTGCAAAGGCTGCGGTGATCACGGCGTGCTTGCCGCGATACAACGCACCATGCGTGACCACTTCGTGAAACCGGAAAACGTTGTCGCCGTGTCCGGCATCGGTTGTTCCAGTCGTCTGCCGCATTATCTGCGAACTTATGGTTTTCATGGCATCCATGGTCGGGCCTTGCCGATCGCTACTGGTGTTCGCTTGTCACGTCCGGACCTGAAGGTGATTGTCACCATGGGAGACGGTGACTGCTTCAGCATCGGGGGTAATCATTGGCTGCATGCCCTGCGTTACAACCTGAATGCGGTCGTGCTGGTGCTGGACAACGGGGTCTATGCGCTCACGAAGATGCAGGTTTCGCCCACGACACCCGAAGGGGTCAAAACACGCACGACTCCGCAAGGCGGTTACTTGCCGCCGTTCAATCCCTTGAGCGTGGTCGCCGGTATTAATGGAGTTTCCTTCCTGGCGCAGACTGCCACATGGTTACCCGAACATCTTGATGCCACCATTGAGAAAGCCTGGGAACATCCCGGTCTGGCCTTTGTTCGCGTTCTGCAGCGTTGTCCGGTGTTTATGCCGGATGCCTTTGGCGATGGCGGCCTTCATTTTCCGATGGCGTTTTTGGAAGACGAGTGGGGCATTCCGGTTTCGTCCTTTTTGCGCAAGCGTGGCGAAGTGCAAGCTCACGACCCGCGCGACCTGATCGCTGCGCAGGAAATCGCCGCTCAATTGTATCCCGCGCCGATGGGCTTGCTCTATCAGAATACCGACCTGCCCACCTACGAGGAAATCCGTTTCAGCCGACGTCAAAAGCCGACGACGGCAGCTTTCCGCCAGCGACTTGAAGGTGTGCTCGACCAGTACGCAGTCGGCAAGCCCAGAAATCTCCCGGAAGTACCGGTCGAACCCGAAAGCGGAGTCCCCGACTGGATGGCTCATCGCCCCAGGAAACCGGAACGAGCGGCTCCCAAACGCAAGTTGCACAGCAAAGAAATGGATGAGCAATTGGCCAACATCCGCAAGGAAACACAGGAAGAGACCATCAACAAACTGGTCAATAATCTGCTCCAAATGAATCCATAGGCGGGTGGCTCTTTCACGCTTTTCAGTTAGCGACAGCATCTATACGTTGAGGGAAAAAGTTCGATACGGAGAATAATGCGAAAACCTAAGCGGAAATTAACGGCTGCTCAAAAGAGGGAGCGGAAGAAGAGGCGGCAAGAGTTCATGACCGTTTTCATGAATGGCAAGCAGAAACGCATCAGGCGTCCGGTTACAATAGAAGGCATGGATGTTGATGAGTTCGTGAAAAGGAATGCCGATCCGATTTGGTTGCATCAGAATGAGCTTTGGGAGTATATGTCAGAAGAGACTGCGGATGATTAATATACAGCCAATCCATTCTACGAATACAATTTTTGTTGAAGACTTCTGAGCTGAGTATCTTTTGAACAGCATTCCATATGACTTTTCCTAAAACGCAGAATCCATTCGACTGGATCACTCAAAGTTGGAACATTCTGTTGGGAAGGATAACCGATGTCGCCACGGATGCCTGGCTGCTTGGCCCTATTGGTTGCGTTAAGGAGCATTCCGATGATTTTATCATGCGCCTAGCGTCGGATAAGCAGCTCAGCATTGCTGTCAATGCACCAGGCGCCGGGCTTATGGAAAATATGGATGAATGGCCTGTTGCGGTTGGCAAGAAAATCGAGGATTTCTATCTGCGCACTTCAGTTTATCATTTCGAGGTACGGACTGCCTGGAAACCTGTTTTTGGCAGTTTGGGTTACTTGATAGCGAGGATGTTCAGTCGACGTATTCAGCAACTTAATTTACCCGGCAATACAACAAATGAGCCAATGGAGATCTCCAGCGATATCATCCAGCTCCTCGACGATGGAGGTAAGGTTCATTATACCATTTGGCGCAGGAGCGTGAGGGATACAGGTGAGGTCGTTTACTTCGGGATCTATACCACATGTCAGATTCCATCTGGAGAAATTTGTGTGAAAGTTATTTTTCCATTACCATGTGGGAATGCCACGGTGATTTTCCGGGCCGAATCTTATGGAAACCATAAGCTGTTATTGGATTCATCCGGGAAAACTTATGGCGATCCAGGTTTTTATTTTTTGGTGGAAGATTGTAAGGGTGTTTTGTGGAAGCACTTTTTACCGAGTTTTCGTGAGCGCATTCTTGTTTCAGAAAATGATCAAGGAGAGCTTACCGCAGAGCATACCTTGAAGCTGTGGTCATTCCATGTTTATCGTATGGTATACAGCATGACCGAAGGATCGCAATCGACCTCCGCATAAATGAATGTTTTCACCTACAGTTTTGCTCGAATATCAGTGAGAGTGACACCATAACCGCTCTTTACCAGTCTCCGACGGGGCCGCAGGTCCCAGGGTTGATTCATGCTGAATGCATGAGCAATATGAAACTGGGCGCCCCTATTTTTTCTCCATCTCGAATGCAGCTCAGACGCCTGGTCATGTTCGCGGCGTGGGAAAGTGAGGGAGCCATTGATGATTTTTTTGCAAATACGAAATTAGGACAAATCTTTTCAAATGGATGGACCGTTCGCATGACGTTTTTACGTCGTTGGGGGCGGGTGAAGGAGTTTGATGGGCTCTTTGAAGACGATGGCGAAGCGGATGCTGACGCGCCCGTTGTGGCAGTCACACTGGCGAGGATGCGTTTGCCTGAAGTTCCGCGGTTTATTCGGTGGGGAAAACCTGTGGAGGAACTCGTCCGGGACTATCCCGGAGCCTTACTCGCTTCAGTTGCCATGCGACTGCCGCGAACTGTTTCAACATTCTCCATCTGGTCTTCTCAGGAGGAAATGGAGGACATGGTTCATGGTCACAGTCAGGTTGATCGACCAGAACGCCACGCTGTCGCGATGAAAGAACGAGAACGAAAGGATTTTCATTTTGAGTTCACCACGCTAAGGTTTCGCCCGATACGAGAACATGGATCCTGGGAAGGGCGCAAACATATTGTTCCCATGTAGGCTCAGGTTTTGTGTTCGAGAATTAATTGAGAACACGGTAGGGGATATGAAAACTATTCGGAAAGAAATACGATGTTTGCTTGCCTTGACTGTTTTATTGGGGAGCGGGCATTTGAACGGGGAGGAGACGAAGGCATCCGGTGTGGGGTTTAGAGGCAAGGATATTCACTTCAAGTCTCATGATGGTTACGAGATGTTTGGTCGATTGGCCTTGCCGGATTCGCAATCTCCTCGAGCGATTGTGGTTTACGTTCAAACTGCGGAAGGCGCAACGGTTGATCAGAAACGATCTCTAGGACGTGAGAAGACTTTCAATTATCATGAACTCTACCGGAAAAAATTCCCCGAAATGGGCGTTGGTTTTTTTAGCTACGAAGGTCGTGGCATTCGAATGGGAGACAGCCCGCCTCGATATGAGAAAATTGATTGGGACATCTACAACACAAGCACTCTTGAGAACAAAGCGCGCGATGTGTTGAGCGCGGTTGGAGTGTTGAGAGAGCGGGACGGTTTGAAACAAACGCCATTTTTCTGATGGGAGCAAGTGAGGGAACGCTCCTCGCTGCCGAAGCCGCTTCCATGATGCCGGATGACATTGCGGGACTCATTCTGTATGGAGTCATGGCTGCCAACCTTCGTGAAACCTTCACCTTCATCATGACTGAAGGGGATTTTATGAGGTTTAGACCATTGGACTCAGACGGGAATGCGGCCGTGACGAAAGCGGAATGGGAGAAATATGTAAAAACCCATGAATTTTCCAAGGTCGATCTCAATGCTGATGGAAAGTTCACCGTCGACGATATCAAGGTGGCCACCAAGAAGTATCTTGATGCCATCGATAACAACGATTACCAGGTGCTGCAGGAGTGGTCCGAAGCAGCGGCAGCGTTGTCCGTTCCCGAGAATTGGTTTGAGGATCATTTCAATCATCGGGAAAACTGGACCTTTCTTTCACAGCTCACAATGCCTGTCGGTTGCTTTCACGGAGACGCTGATCGAATGGCTCCCATTTCAGCGGTGCAAGAACTTGAATCCAAGGCGAAGAACGCCGGGTTGAGCAGGATGGAGTTTCACTACTTCGAGGATTTGGATCATTCGCTGAATATTGTTACGTATTTTGTTGACGGAAAAATTCCGGCTGGGCACCAGGCCATTTTCGAGTTTGTTGATCGAATGGCTCCGACGGGTAGCGATCATTGAGGTTTTTAAAAGAGCAAACCCATATCATGAATTATATATACGATCTCCATCAGGGCGCACAAATCCGTTCAAATCTCCAAGAAGCAGAAGACGCCGCCCGACGCGCCAATAAAGCTGAGAATCTTTGTGAGGAATTGTTGCAGCGGCATGAAAAGATGGCCTTGGTGTTTCAGGCACTGCTCGAACTTGTTCAGGAACGAACAGGCATCACGAACGAGGAACTTGAGAAGAAGGTGCTGGAAGTGGACCTGCGGGATGGCAAAGCCGATGGCAGAATGAAAGCGCAGATCCTGGAATGCCCGACCTGTGGTCGCAACGTTTCTTCCAAGCGACCTGTCTGTATCTTCTGCGGCTCCAAGGCCGAAACGGGGCATGCTTTTTAGTGTGTTGACTAATATATACCGATGCGTATACATTTCTGAATGTGATCAAAGAAGCAAAACTTTTCCAGAACGGCCAAAGTCAGGCCGTTCGATTGCCAAAAGAATTCCGGTTTGAAGGTAAATTTGTTTACGCCAACAAGGTAGGTGACTATGTGGTGCTATCACCTGAGTCGAATCCATGGAAAGGCCTGGTTCAGGCGTGTGGTCGGTTCAGCGATGATTTCATGGCTGAACGTGAAGTTCTGGAACCTGAAGAAAGGGAATGGCCGGAATGATCCGCTATATGTTGGATACAAACATCTGTATCTATTTGATCAAGCGTAAGCCGGTGAAGGTTTTCAATCGATTCAGTAAACTAAAGGTCGGGCAAATCTGCATTTCTGCCATTACTCACAGTGAGTTGGAATTTGGGGTTAGTAATAGTTTTCATGTCGAACAGAACAGGGAAGCTTTGAGTGAGTTTTTAGCCCCTATTGACATATTGGATTATCCTTCTGGCGCCTCCGCGTATTATGGCGCATTGCGCGCTGATCTTAAGCGGAAGGGAACTCCGATTGGAGCCAATGACATGCTTATTGCTGCTCATGCGATCCACTCCGGTCTGGTGTTGGTGTCCAACAATGTGAAGGAGTTCAGGCGTATCAAAAACCTGACGGTTGAAAACTGGATTTGATGAAACTCCAGGCAGATTCTGGTCTTACTATACAAAATGACCGGTTATTTTGTATAGTGTATGTAGCAAAAAATCAGGTTGAGCTAGTCCCCATAGTGATTAAGCACGTTGGTGGTGATCACGCGGCAGATTCTTCGGTCGTTTTGGTTCAGCCGGATCGCGTGTTGTTTTTCTCACACGAAGACACCAAGACACGAAGTCAAGTTAGGTTGATTTTTAAAGCGACACGAAGCGATTGAATTTTATGAACGCCTTGGATTTGTTGCTTCACATGAAGGGTTGAAATTGTTTATACAATAACGATTAGTCATTATGTGCAGACCTAGAGAAATCATTAAATCTCAGTAATCCTAAGATGAAAGGCAAAATCGCACTCATTGTTTACTTGTTCATCCTTTCACTGATCGTGCACGCCGCCAATCAAGGTACGCTTTCCAATTATGTGTTCTTTTATCGAGAATTACCCTTTGGTGATGACTTGGGGCATTTTTTCCTGATGGGATTGTTTTCATTTCTTGCCACGATGGCTAGCCATCAGCACCGAGTGCATGTGTTGAAGACTCCAGTGCCGGTAGGGCCGATGGTGGTCATGATTCTGGTCGTTGCTGAGGAGCTTTCCCAAATATTCATTGCCACTCGAACGTTTTCTCTGAGCGATCTGATAGCGGATTTTTTGGGCATTGTGACCTTTGCCTGGCTGGCAATTCGATTCGGAGTACGTCATCAAGAAGCATCCTGATTTTTATTCTAATAAATCTTCGGTAGAAGCGTCATGAAGGTATGAAATTCATCCATTTGTTCATCGGTTTGATCTTGTTTTTGGCGTCTCTGAATACTTCGTTGGCGTTAATCTCTGTTGGAATCGTTTCTGTTGAAAGCGCCAAAGAAATGGGCATTGAGCTTCGCGCCAAACCGGGAGGACCCAATCATGCCTGGGTCGAACTGGAGTTTAAGCCTGAAGGAAAATTCGAGCCATTCCGGCACGTGAGTCTTGAAATCGCCGATGGCGATGAGTTGGGTTTGGGTTGGACTCCCCTGAAGGATCAGCGAACAGGTCGTGGGACCGTGTTGGTGCGGGTGATGGGGAGTCGTGCCTTTCTCAAGAAGGTTACTTTGCGCATTGTTCACGGCACTCTTGGTGGCGTCGGCCACGATATTCCGCTCAAGGACTTCATTGATTTTGACAATCTGGATAAACCTGAACCTTCCAACCAAACCAAACAGCCTAAACAACAAGTTGGGGCGACGCCTGCTGCTACCAGCGGTTCGAAATAGTGAACAGAACAATGAATATACGAAAAGCAAACGCAACTGACGCTGACATTATTCGAACAATCTATACGTCCGCCTTTCCCGAAGGTGAGTGTGATATTGTTTCGAAGGTCGCCCTTCAATTGCTTGAGGAGAAGTCGATCCCTCCGACGATTTCATTGGTAGCTGAGAATGCTGGTGCATTGATCGGTCATGTGGCTTTCAGTCCTGTTGAGGTTGATTCAAACATAAATGTGCAGGGTTTTATTTTGGCACCTTTGGCCGTTCGGTCGGAACATCAGAAACGAGGTGTTGGTTCAGGACTCGTCCAGAGTGGCATTCAACAATTGTCAGATATGTCCGTTCAATGGCTGTTTGTTTATGGAGACCCGCAATATTACGGCAGGTTCGGTTTCACTGCGGAAGTTGCGGAGGGATTTGTGCCACCTTATCCGTTGGAATTTCCGTTTGGTTGGCTGGGAATGAAATTGGAAAATGGTAAACTTCCAAGTGCTCCCGTTAAAATAAATTGTGTGAATGCATTGTGCGATCCGAATCTTTGGTGAGTGATTGTGTTTCCACATGTTTCGCTCTCGACGTGTGATCGGCATTCTGTATGATTGCGATGTTGATGGATCATTGATTCTCTCATGAAAAGAACCGCAGCTTTGCTGCTTCAAATAGTAGTCTGTTTCTTTGGCCTCGCAGTGTTGGTTTTTCTGATTTGGGAGCCACATGTCGAGGGCAGGAATGCGCATGCCACCGTTTTTGAAATATATTTCAAAGATCCCTTCCTTGCCTATGTGTATGCCGGATCGGTTCCGTTTTTCATGGCGCTCTATGGGTTGTTTCGATTATTTGATAAGCTGAGAAAACATCCGGCATATTCGCAGGAAACTTTGGATGCCTTGCTTGGGATCCAAAAATGCGCGATGGTTTTTCTTGTCTTTGTCCTGGGTGGTGCCGTTTATATCATTTTGTTTGGGGACAAGGAAGACCGGCCTCCCGGGTTATTTTTAAGTTTTCTGGTGATTTGTGGATCCAGCGCTTTCTTGTATGGAGTGAAAAAGTTCAGGAAAAAGGTGGGAGATGTGGAGCATGGCCCCATCAGTTGAAAAGACGCTTTATCATGTCTGTTTCATTGAAACAATTAGAGCACAGTGCTGGTAATATTCCGATTGAAGAAGCATTTGTGCAAAAGAAAGTCGAAATGGATCATCTGTTATCAGATAAATCGTTTGGTTTCATAAAGGTTTTGATCATTGGTTTTCTTGTGTGGGGTCTTGAATGTTTTGCTCAAGGAAAGCCTTTAGCTGAACGTTATGCCGATGCCTACAAGGCTTACTTGGGCGCTTCGTGTCCAGTCCCCGAGGACGGTATCCGGCATTTTGTGTATTTTGCGCGTGATCGCGAGGCGATGCATGGGCATGCGTTTTTGGAGAATCCAAGATTTGAGGGGGCGCAGATCATGTATCCATGGGTTCACCTGGAGTCTGCTGAAGGCGTTTATGATTTCTCTTTGATTGAAGCAGACGTTACTTATTTGGAGTCCAAGGGGAAGAAGTTATTTATCCAATTGCAGGACACGACATTCAGTCCCACCTTTAAAGCCACTCCGGAGTATCTCCATACCGGTTTCTATGACCAAGGAGATATCAGAACCAAGACCGACGAGGGAGTTCATGAAGGTTGGGCTGCGAAGCGTTGGAACAAGCAGGTTCAAAAACGTTTTACATTGCTGATTAAGGCATTGGGTGATCGCTTCGACGGGGTGGTGGCAGGGATCAATTTACAGGAAACAGCAATCGGTGTGGGTGAGGGAGCGGATGCGTCTTTCTCTCATGTTGGATATGTGGAGGCGATCAAGGCAAACATGGTGGCTTTGAAACGAGGTTTTCCAAAATCAGCCAAATTGCAATATGCCAATTTCATGCCTGGAGAATGGTTGCCTTGGGAGGATCAAGGATATTTGGAATCGATTTACATGTATGGTGAACAAATTGGGGTTGGCCTGGGCGCGCCAGATTTGATGGTTCGTAGAAAGGGACAGCTGAATCACGCGCTCGCAATGATGCATGAACATGATTTTACTGTTCCATTGGGGATCGCTGTTCAGGACGGAAACTACATTGGCATGACCGGCGCCGATTTTCCCCCAGGCGTCGAAGGGCAGCCTCCTCATGAATCTCCAAGAACGGCGCAAAAAAACATTGTTCCTTTGTTGCATGCATTTGCGTCAGATTTTTTGAAGGTCGATTTTATGTTCTGGGTAAATCAAGAGCCCTATTTCGAGGATCACGTGCTTCCGTGCTTTGCTTCTGAAGGGGAGTAGGTCTTTCCATCTCAGTCCATGTTTGCATTGGTCAAAAAACATTTACCTCTTTCAACGACTCACGCCGTTGAAAATGGCGGACATTTTCCTTGGGTTGGTCGCGGGAAAGAATCCTTTGAACGCGCATTTCTTCAGGAGTTGTCTTCATGAAACAAGATGAAACCTTACCGGATCAAGACGTGTTAATATGGTTAACTTGATATGATACTCGCAGAGATTGTTCACCACACGACATCCGTCACGCAGACGGGTATTGGCATTGGGGCAGCACTTGCCATTGTTTGTTCATGGGATCGGAATCGTTCGATTCTGTGGGCCATTCTTGCCGGAGTTTTGTCCTGGTTCTACGTCATTTATTTTGCCATTACCCGGGATTCAACTCCACCAAGATCCCGGTTTTGAAACAAAATCAGGCGACAAACTGTAAAACACTTTTCCAAGAACAAAGGGTGACAAATAGTCGATTCGTGGAAGGATAGTTACATGAAATGCGCATTCATTTATCAAGGCATGATTAAAATCAGCCTCGCCGTATGCTGTCTGTTGGCAAGTGAAGTCCGGGGGGCGACACATCCGGGCAACAGCACCTTGATACTGCCACCCAGTCTGCCGTCAGGGGATTATGCTTTGGAGGATGCTTTTCCTGGCAAAAGGTTTTCTTCTCCGGTTGGCATCGTCCAGATGCCTGGATATCAGGACAGGGTGTTTCTCATCGAAAAAACCGGTCGTATCCGAATGATGACTTTTGGCGAAACGGAGATTACAGATGAGGTGTTTCTGAATATTTCGTCGCGCGTGCGGGCTGGATCAGGGAATGGTGAGCAGGGATTGTTGGGCTTGGCCTTTCATCCCCGGTTTCAGGAGAATGGTTTGTTTTTTGTGTTTTACACCGCCAATGAATCGGGAGCCCCCAATCGTTTGTCCCGATTCCAGGTCGATCTTGAACAACCATTTGTCGGCCTCCCCGACTCGGAAGTCATCCTGATCAATCAACGCGATGAAGCCTCCAATCACAACGGTGGCGATCTGCATTTCGGACCGGATGGTTACCTCTATGTGTCCCTGGGGGACGAAGGGGCCGCCAATGATTCGTTCCGCAACAGCCAACGGATTGACAAGGATTTCTTTGCAGGCATTCTGCGAATCGATGTGGATGAGTTACCGGGGAATTTGCAACCCAACCCACACGCAGCCGTAGTCGGAAATTATCTGATCCCCAAAGACAATCCATTTGTAGGTGCCGATTCGTTTAATGGCAGTCCTGTTGACAGCGCCAAAGTGCGCACGGAATTCTGGGCGGTGGGTTTGCGTAATCCCTGGCGAATGTCGTTTGATTCCGTCACGGGCAAGTTATACGTGGGAGATGTTGGGCAAGGTCGCCTGGAAGAAGTGGATATCATCGTCAAAGGAGGAAACTACGGCTGGTATTTCAGGGAAGGCACCCGAAACGGTCCCGGTTCCCGACGCGCTCCCGAGGGGTTTGAAGATATTCCTCCCTTGATCGAATATGAGCATGGTTCCCGTTTGAATCAGGGAAATTCCATCACTGGAGGCGTTGTATATCGAGGCAATCTTCATAGTGAATTGTATGGAGCCTACATTTTTGCGGATTTTGTCAGCGGTCATATCTGGGCGCTGCATCATGACGGTGATCGGGTCGTCCGATGGTGGAATCTTGCGCGGGATTCCGGGATTGC
>CAYPZD010000123.1:0-12836 GCA_964415055.1 uncultured Verrucomicrobiota bacterium
GAGTGATGATCCCAGCCCCGGTGAAACAATTGAATGAACCGGACATCCCTTTCCGCCAGGCGGCGGGCCATCAGGCAGTTGTGGGCGAAGGTGCCGGGTTGACGGGCGTCGTCACCGTATAGTTTGAATGTGGATTCGGCTTCATTCGATAAATCCGTCAATTCGGGGATGGATTGCTGCATCCGAAACGCCATCTCGTATTGTGCAATACGCGTCAGGATTTCGGGATGCCGGGCTTTTTCGTAAGACTCGAGATTCAGAGCGGCAATGTCATCCAGCACCCGCCGCCGCGCTTCTTTAGGGAATCCCTTGGGATCCGACAGGTAAAGGACCGGATCTCCCTTGGAACGGAATTTAACTCCCTGGTGCACCGAGGGAAGAAAGCCACTACCCCACAGTCGGTCGTAGAGAGGTTGTCCGCCCCGGTGCGAGACCATGACCACAAAATTGGGAAGGTTCTGATTGCCCGAACCCAAACCGTAAGACAGCCATGATCCCATGCTGGGACGTCCGGATAGTTGGAATCCTGTCTGGAAAAAAGTAATGGCCGGGTCGTGATTGATCGCTTCGGTGTGCATGGTTCGGATGACACAGATTTCATCGGCCACTTTTTTGAGGTGCGGCAGAGCGCTGCTCATCCATTGGCCCGATTGTCCATGCTGACTGAATTCAAAACCGGTCGGTGCTACCGGGAAGATATCCTGGCCAGCTGTCATGCCGGTGAGACGTTGTCCCATGCGGACGGAATCAGGGAGGTCCATGCCCAATCTTTTTCGAAGACCGGGTTTGTGGTCAAAAAGATCCAACTGTGAAGGACCACCCGATTGAAAAAGATAAATCACCCGTTTTGCTTTGGCCGGGTGATGGGTGGTGCCCAAAATACCGCTGGAAGGCTCTTTGGCGACAGGAGCGGCCTTGGCCTCCAGATCCATCAACGCCATGGTGCCTAGTCCGGTGGACAATTGTCCCAGAAATTTCCGTCTGCTTTTATTGGCGCAAGGGTTCATGTTCTTTTGGGTATAATGATCCTGTAATGCGGGCATTCAATCATGTTATCTGGTTTTTGACAATGCATTCATCACTTGATGGGGCGTGCCAAACATGCTAGTTCAAGCCCATACCATGATGAATTCATATATCAAGAAGCCCAGGCATCGTTCGGTTTCCGGTCTGCCGGGCACTTTTATTCCATGTTGTCTGGTTATCCTTTTGACCTTGATCGTAAAGGTGGATGGTCAGGGGTTGATGCAAAAGGGCATTCAGATACCTGTTCAAACCAAGCGTGATCTGACCGAAGCTCTTCAACCTCTGGAAACGGCAGTCGAGTTTATCCAGCAGAGTGAAGATCCTTTTTTGCAGGCATATGCTCCTGATGTGTTGATCTACCTGAAAGCCGTCAAAGGTGCGCTGGAACACAACGAATTTCATCGGGAAAATCAATTCGACGTCGCAGAACGATTGATCGTCCATGGGCTGGAGCGTGCCGCACATCTCATGAATGGCAAAGCTCCCTGGGCTCATCAGACCGGCTTGGTGGTGCGTGGATATCAGTCGCGTCTGGATGATTCGGTGCAGCCCTATGGCTTGGTCGTGCCCTCATCCTGGCAAGCAGGGACAGGCGCATCACATCGCATGGACGTCTGGTTGCATGGGCGGGATAACAGCCTGACGGAATTGAAATTCATTGATCAACGCGAGCGTTCACCCGGTCAGTTTACTCCTGAACACACATTTGTGCTTCATCCGTACGGGCGATTCTGCAACGCCTTTAAATTTGCCGGAGAAGTGGATGTGTTTGAGGCAATGGCGCATGTTAAAGAGCAATATCCCATCGATGAAGATCGAGTTTCGATCAGGGGGTTTTCGATGGGGGGAGCCGGATGCTGGCATTTGGCGTTGCACCATGCTGATCAATGGGCCGCTGCGGCGCCCGGCGCGGGATTTTCCGAGTCGGCGGATTATTTGGGTTTATGGAAAAAAGAGATCAAACCTACCTGGTATGAAACCAAACTCTGGAGACTTTATGATGCGGATGAATATGCCTTGAATCTGTTTCACTTGCCCACAGTGGCCTACAGCGGAGGAGCGGACAAACAGATTCAGGCCGCCCGCATGATGGAGAGGGCACTTGAGCGGGAAGGCATGAAGTTGGCGCATGTCATCGGTCCGGACACAGGTCACCGGTATCATCCGGAAGCCAAAAAGGAAGTGGAGCGCCGTGTGGATCAACTGGCAGCCATCGGGCGACAGCGTGTTCCTAAAAAAGTGAACATGACCACCTACACATTGAAATATCCCAACATGCATTGGGTTCACCTGGATGGGTTGCAAAAGCATTGGGAAAAAGCCGTGGTCGCCGCTGAGATTCACGATGGCGCCGCTGTGAAAGTGCAAACCCAAAACGTGAGCGGATTGACCCTTTCCATGGAAGCCGGGGAATGTCCACTTGACTCCGGAGTCACGCCCATTGTTTTCATCGATGGCCAGGAGTTGGCGGTCGACAGGGTGAAGACCGATTTGTCCTGGGAAGTCTCTCTTGTCAAACAGGACGGGATTTGGAAAAGCGTGGCAGCCGGGAACAGTGGTGTGATGTTACGAAAGAAACCTGGACTACAGGGACCGATAGATGACGTTTTCATGGATCGGTTTGTGATCGTAAAACCGAGCGGACAGGTAAGACGCAGTCTTTCGGATCGATGGATTCGTCGTGAACTGGTTCGTTTGGAGGATCAGTGGCGGGAGCAGTTCCGCGGAGAGGCCTTGGCTGTTTCCGATTTGAATTTCAAAGTGGACGAATGGAAGGATGCCAACTGGGTGCTCTTTGGTTCGCCTGAAACCAATGCTCTGATCAAGCAGTTGGCTCCTTACCTGCCTATCCAATGGCGTTCCGGCAACATTCGGGTGGGAGAGCAGGTTTTTGACGACACCCGGCATGTCCCCGTGCTGATCTTTCCAAATCCAATGAATCCGGAAAAGTATGTCGTGTTGAACAGCGGGTTTACGTTCAGAGGCTTTGGCAGCAACGCCACACAGGTTCCGCGACTTCCCGACTATGCGATCATTGATACGCGCGTCCGTGCCACGACCGAAAGTCCCGGTGGAATCGTTTTGACGGGATTTTTCGATGAACAATGGCAATTAAGCCGCTAAGGGATTTCGACATGCGAAAGTCATCTAAACGCCTTCCTAAACCTAAAACAGCGAAAAGAACAAGCACGACGTGTGCCACCCAGCCAGCGGTGGCTCCTCTGGAAGTGCGGTCGTTGTCCGTACAGCGAAACGGAAAACGCATACTTAGCAATGTTCATTGGAAGATCCAACCAGGAGAAAACTGGGTGGTGTTGGGATCCAACGGATCGGGGAAGACCACTTTGTTGAGCACGCTTCTTGGCTATTTCATGCCGACTCGAGGTGACATCAGTTTGCTGGGACAACAGTATGGAGACTGTGACTGGCGGGAGTTGCGGATGAAACTCGGGATTGTGAGTTCTTCCTTGCGGCAACTCATGGCGGATGAAGAACCCGCCCTGCACTCGGTGATCACCGGTAAATACGCCATGATCGATTTGTGGGGAAAACCCAAAGAAAGGGACGTCAAGGAAGCCATGAAAATCCTGCGACAAATTGAGTGCCAATCCCTGGCCGATCGTCCCTGGGCGGTATTGTCACAAGGTGAGCGTCAACGCATCCTCATCGGTCGTGCTTTAATGGCTCAACCGGAAGTTCTGATTCTGGATGAGCCTTGCGCCGGGCTGGATCCCGCCGCACGTGAGCATTTCCTGCAGTTCCTGGAACGATTGGGGAACACACCAAACGCTCCCACCTTTATTTTGGTCACCCATCATGTGGAAGAAATTACCCCGATGTACACCCACACTTTTATGCTGAAAAAGGGAAAAGTCATCGCCAGTGGCCCCATCTCGAAAACCTTGAACTCGGCCAACCTCAGTGAAACGTTTGCCGCTTCCGTAAAAGTCCGCCGAAGAGGAGGGCGCTATGCGCTGGATATTGGTCAGACGGGTGGTAAATGGATGTGATCTCCGGTAGTGGATTTCACCCAACAAGGCATTGCATTGAATCGAAATGAGTGAAATGCCTGTTTTTTGGGGTTCTTGACGGTGTTCGTTGGCTCAAACAGTCGAATAATGGGCCGAAACGACCGTTTGAACCTGTTTGGCTGCTTGACAAGTGATTGGTGTCAGGGAGAGACTGCCCCTCTTGTTTTTTACCATTATGGCGGAACCCAAAGCAAATGAACTCATGGAAAAAATCGTGTCGTTGTCCAAACGACGCGGATTCATCTTTCAATCATCTGAAATCTACGGCGGCATCAACGGCTTCTGGGATTACGGTCCATTGGGGGCGGAGTTAAAGCGCAACGTCAAGGACCTCTGGTGGCAGTCCATGACCCGTGACCGTGAAGATGTGGTGGGCTTGGATGCCACCATCATCATGCATCCGAAAGTATGGGAAGCCAGCGGCCACACGTCTACTTTCAGCGACCCGATGGTGGACTGCAAGGACTGCAAAGGCCGTTTTCGTGCCGATCAGGTCGACAGCACGCCGTGTCCCAGAAAACCGAGTAAGATGGTGACCGAATGTGGTTCCGAAAAAACCGAGCCACGCGCCTTTAACCTGATGTTCAAAACGTATGTCGGCCCCGTGGAAACCGAGGACAACGTGGCTTACCTGCGTCCCGAGACCGCCCAGGCCATCTTTGCTCAATTCAAGAATGTCGCGGACGTGTCCCGTCAGAAAGTTCCTTTTGGCATCTGCCAGATCGGTAAAGCATTTCGTAACGAAATCAATCCGCGCAACTACACCTTCCGCTCGCGTGAGTTCGAGCAAATGGAACTGGAATTCTTTATCAAACCAGATGAAGTCGCACATGGACAGGGAGGAGCCCCTGCTGAGGATGCCCCGACCGAAACACCTGAACCTAACTGGGGGTGGAAGCAGTGGCATTCCTACTGGGTCGATCAACGCCTGCGCTGGTATGAAAGCATTGGGTTGCCCGCTGATTCGTTGGAACTTTACTGGCAGACCGATGATGAACTGGCTCACTATGCGCGGGCCACGGTGGATATCATGTATAAATTTCCATTTGGTGTGCAGGAACTGGAAGGTGTGGCGGCTCGCTCCAATTATGATTTGACCCAGCATCAGGAACACAGTGGCAAGTCGATGGAATATTTTGATGAAGAATCCAAGGCACGCTACATTCCACACGTCATCGAACCCAGTGCGGGTGTGGATCGCATGGTGCTCGCCCTGATCTGTAACGCCTATCACGAAGCCATGATTCCCAATGCGAAGGGAGTGCCCGAGAAGCGTGTGGTGATGAGGTTCCATCCAAAAGTGGCCCCCATCAAAGTGGGTGTCTTTCCGTTGTTGAAAAACAAACCGGAATTGGTTGAGAAGGCAAAGGCTGTTTACGAATTGCTGAAGCCCCACTTCAGCTGTTTCTATGACGAAGCCGGTGCGATTGGCAAACGCTATGCACGACAGGATGAGATTGGTACGCCTTTCTGTGTGACAGTGGATTTTGACACGCTAGGAGAAAACGCCGACCTGTTGGATACGGTCACCCTGCGAGAACGTGACACCACCAACCAGAGTCGCGTTGCCATCGGTGAATTGCTGGGAACTTTGAAAAAAGGGCTTGGATTGCCCTGATCACCTGGTTGCCATGGTTTGTTTTTTACGAGATAGGCTCGGAAAACTGACCTGTTCGGTTGCCTTGTGGATGCTGGCTCTTTTAATGGAAGGGTGCGGAGGCAGGGCGACTTTACCTGATGTTCCCGGAGATTCATTGGTAGGAATGCCTCGGGTTGTAGCCGGGCAACAAAGTCCAAAACAACCCCTGCCGACATTCTCCTGCTGGAACACCGGTCAGAGCGGTCCCGGTTGGCGTCCAAGCGAGCAATTGAAGTTTTTCAGTCAAGCCCCGGGATGGTTGCCCTGGTTTGAGTTGTATGCGGATTTGATGCCTCGTTCGGTGGACGACGAATATTTTCGGGCAAGTTGGGTGCATGCTCGTGAGCAGCAATTACCGGTACATTTTGTGTCGGATAACCTGGTGGATTCTTTCAGGACTTATCGCGGCCCGGGAAACTGGCGTGAGGCCCGGGAGGAATCGGACCACCCATGGGTCGTTCGCGAAAACGGTTCCTTCGTCAAATTGGCTTCACCTTTGGGAACCAAGTCCCATTGGTTCGAATTGGGGAAAATTATTGGAACAGCTCTGAAACCTTTTGCAGAGACCTACGTTCCTCCATATGTCCTGCTTTCCGACAACAACGAGGCAGGTTTTGTGAGGTTGCGCAGTTTTCATGAAGACTATCGCCTGGCTCCGTTGTTGGCGGGTGCTGCTCCGGGAGAGGAGAGGGAAGCTTTGAAACGCCGCATCTACCGGGAAGGTTTGGGAGAGCGTTATCAATTGATGCGTAAAGGTATTGAAGCTGCCGTTCCTGAATGGGAAGGACGCGTTCACATTATGGGATATGGTACGTTTGGTCAGAAGTTTGGTGTGTCCCGAACCCAGGCTCACCCGAATCGATACAACGTTCCCTGGGTGACTCCCGAAGGGCAGGGTAAAGAGGACCTGACCCACCAGGGTGTCTGGTCCAATATCGGTTACCTGACCTATCGCAAACACCATCAAGTGGCATCGGGAGCAGTGGAATCCTGCAACCTTCAGCACGCCTGGCATCATTTTGAGCAACAGCACCACCCCTTCATCAAAGGGCAAATCTTTTGGCAAGTTTCCAATCGCGCTATTGGTCTTGATCATTGGATGGCGCATATCCGATGTTGCATGTGGTTATCCAAGCCTGAGCATGTGATGTATTTTCTGAGTTCGTCGAAATTCATTCTGGATGGTGAGGACTGGTTCCTGGCCTTGCGTGCCGCCGTGTTTGAGATTCATAAAGACCCTGTTCTACGACGCCATTGGTTGACCGGGCAATTGTTGGAAAATCCCGAAGGGCATCCGTACCAGGAAATGCTTCCAGATGCCTATAAAGATCCGGTAAGCCATCGATGGTTCCTGTTGGATGTGCCCATCAACAAGCGTTTTGATGAGGAGGGAAGGGATAGGTGGCAGTTGGATCGTGCGCGTCAGACCATTGTGGATGTATGGGCATTTGTGTCGGAAGTCAACATGGACCATGGGAAAACCGAACGCTTGATCTACGCCTGTTCCACCTTTCAAAAACTCAAAAATACCGAAGTGAAGGTGCCGGGAGTGGGGATGGTCATGTTGCCGGAAGTTTCCAAACGTGGCGAATTCTATCTGCTGCTCGAGGACGGTTCCGTCCAACGCCATCAAACACCGCTCGACGAGATCGTTTGGAACTGATAGGTATGGCTTCCTTGAAAACAATCGGATCCAAATCATCGGTCCATCAACTTCTGATGGATCTCATTGAATTGCCCAGCGTGAATCCTGCCTTTTGCAAGGATTCCGACCTGGCGGGGGAATGGCGTGTTGCTGAGTACCTCGAGCATGCAGGCCGAAAAGCCGGTTTGAGCATTCGTTGGCAGACCGTTTCAAAAAAACGGAAAAACCTGATCATGGTCTACAAACCTAGGTCGAGGGCAACACACCGCTTGCTGCTGGCGCCTCACATGGACACGGTCGTTGCTTCAGGGGAACAGCTCAAACCCAAAACCCTGAAAAACCGGATCCATGGACGTGGAGCCTGTGATACCAAAGGAAGCATTGCCGCCATGCTGGACGCCTTGCGCCAGTTAACGAATCAACCGGATCGCCCCAGGCATACTGAAATCCATATCGCCTGTCTGGTGGATGAGGAACACGGTCAGATGGGATCCCGGGTGTTTGCCGGCAAAACCAAACCTTACGACCTGGCGATTGTTGGGGAGCCCACATCGAACCGTGTCGTCACGGCGCACAAAGGGGTCATGTGGTTTCAGTTGCATACCCAAGGCAAAGCGGCACATGGATCGCGTCCCAGCCTCGGAGTGAATGCCATTGCCAGCATGGCCGAAGCCGTCCGGTATTTGGAGGGAGAATACCGTGAACAATTGAATTTAACCCGGCATTCACTGCTGGGGCCGGGAACCATTAACGTCGGGACTATTCAAGGAGGGAAACAGCCGAATATCGTCCCCGATACTTGCTCGATCTGGGCGGATCGACGCACGTTGCCGGGAGAATCCTATCGCGAAATCCAACGACACTTGCTGGCCCGGTTAAAGCAACAAGGAGTGCGTGCCACCATCGATTATCGTCGGGATTCCGAATGCCCGGCGCTCGAAACCGATCCAAACCTTCCCTGGATAAAGGGTCTCATGGGACAAGTGCGGCAAAAAGATTTGATGGGGGTGGATTATTTTTGTGACGCCGCGGTGATTGCCCAAAACGGGACCCCATGTGTCGTGTTTGGTCCGGGCAGTATTGATCAAGCCCATACCCGGGATGAATGGATTTCGATTCGTTCCCTGGAGAGTTGTGTGCGTCATTATTATCGGTTTTTTCAATCGCTGCCATGAGCGTTTCGCAACCAACCGTCAGCATCATCATCGCCGCTCCTCCCGAACAGGAAACACTTGCTTCCTTTGAATCACTGAAACAGTCGGATTCCATCAAAAAGCCCATAGAGATTTTCATCGCACGCGGTCGCATGCCGTCGCTACAACGAAACATCGCCGCCGCCCAGGCCCGTGGACGGTGGCTCTATTTCCTGGATGATGACTCCGTGGTGAATGAGAAAACGCTGGGCCAACTGGATGCATGGTGTGAACGTCAAGACGCCGATGTGGTCGGTGGCCCCAACATCTGCCCGGATTCGGCCAGTTTTCTGCAATCTGTTTTCGCCGTGCTGCTGGGTAGCTTTCTGACCTTTGGTCCCAGCCGTTCTCGTTATGTGACAACCGGGACTGTTCGCCGTTCCAATGAAAAGGAACTGATCCTCTGCAATTTACTGATTCGAAAACAGGCCTTTGAAAAAGGTGGGAAATTTGATGAATCCCTCTATCCCAATGAGGAAAATGCCCTGATGGAATCCATTGCAAATAATGGAGGTCAGCTTTGGCACGATCCTTTTTTCTTTGTGTGGCGATATCCGAGACGAAGTCTGGCGGCTTTCTTCCGTATGTTGTTTCGATATGGACGCGGGCGCGCCCAGCAGTTCATGAAATATCCAAGCGCCGGATCGTTATTGAATATGGCGCCATCGTTTTTTTGGGGTTACCTCACCTGTGTGATGGTTTGGATGTGGATGCAGGGTGGCGATGGTCTCTCAAATACGACAAGCCAACTCGTTTTGATGCCGATATACTTCTACGCTCTGGCGCTCATCCTTCAAACCATCATGAATATCCCCCGCTTCAGACTGGTGCAAAGTGGTTTGGCTATGGTTCTGATGCCGTTTTGCCACCTGTTTTATGGAGTCGGGTTTGTGGCGGGCCTGGCAGGGGGGATGACCCCGTCAACTCAAGGTCAGTCGGGGGTGAAGGAGGTCGCTTTGGAAAAATGGGAATTGATTGACGGTACTTTGAATAGATCCGATCCATGAGTTTTTTTCGTCAAAGTTCCTGGATGATGTTGTGCAACACGCTGGCGGGTGTGTTGATGTTTGGTGTTCATATTCTGGCGCCTTCCATGTTGGGGCAGGCCGGTGAATATGGCTTGTTTGCCGCGCTTCTTGGCATATTGAACGTGATGATGAGCCTGACCCCCGGCATACAGACAGTCTTCACCTACGAAGCGGTTGCAGCCGAAACCCGGGCTGCCCAACAAATGCTGGTTCGATATGCTTACGGGGTTTTGAAAGCCACTTCTGGTTTGTGGTTGGTGATCGTTGTCATGATCGCTCTATGGCGCAAAGAAGTCATGGAGTTTTATAAAATGGAGGAACCATGGGCCCTGGCCATTACATTGCTTGCCGGGTTGCTCCAACTTTGGCTGCCCGTAGCGATGGGGATGTTGCAGGGACTGCAGAGGTTTTCCTGGTTGGGGTGGGCTCTGCTGACCAATGGTGGTGCACGTCTTTTGGCGGCCATCACTTTCGTGATGCTGTTGGGCGGCGCGGCGTATTCCGTGATGCTGGGCGCCTTGACCGGGGTGGCCCTTGCTTGTGTGATCTCCGTCATTCCATTGAGGTATTTACTAAAGAGCGGCCTGGGAGCGGGGATCGATTGGTTGCCTTGGGCGCGCCGGATCCTGCCGCTTGCCCTGGCTCCGGTTGTTTTCCAATTGATGATGAGCGCCGATTTGATCTTCTTCCGTTCGGTCCTGGATTTGGCAGAATCCGACTTCTACGGCATTGCCGGGACCTTGGGGCGCGGATTGGTCATGTTGCTGGGGCCTTTGGCTGGTGTGATGTTTCCAAAGCTGATTCAATCCAATCGTGAAGGAAAAGCAAATGCTCTCCTGCTGAATACGCTGTTGGGCACTCTGGTGATTGGGGGTGTTGTTTGCCTGGGCTTTATTGGGTTGTCCTGGGCATGGCCTGATGTGTTGGATGCTCTCAAACAGGCTTCTGGGGATGGGCCGGCCGAGGGTTTCACAGCTCGAGTATTGGCGAAAGAACAGGGTTTGGGATTCTCTATGGAACTGCTTCCATGGTTTGCCTCCGGGATGTTATGCCTTTGCTTCAGCAATGTGCTGCTTTCCAATCTGCTGGCTTATCAGAAATACCGTGTTCTGATGATACCATTCATGATCGTGATCGGGTATGTGGTTTGTCTGGCTACCTTGCCTCAAACAGGAAAACATCTCGTTCAAATGATTTTCCTCTTCAATCTTTTGCTGATGGTGGTTTTAATGGGGCTCGTTTTCTGGACGGGAACCTGGAGGTTGAAATCATCCAAGCCGATAGAGCGTTGAAAGCAATGAATCAAGAACTGCGCGTCATTATTATCGAAGACTCCGAGTTTGATGCTGTCGTGATGGCAAATGTGTTGGAGCAAGGAGGGTATACCCTGGATTACGAACGTATTGAGACGGCGGAGGAACTAAAGACCGCCCTTGCCGAACGGTCCTGGGATGTGATTCTCTCGGACTACAATTTGCCCGATTTCAGTGCTCCCGAGGCATTGAAAATCCTACAGGAGAGCAAATTGGATCTTCCTTTCATTATCATTTCAGGCGGTATCGGGGAAGATGTCGCCGTTGCTGCCATGAAATCCGGGGCGCACGATTATCTCATGAAGGGGCAGTTGGCGCGCTTGGTGGTCGCCGTCGAGCGTGAACTCGGGGACGCTGCCACTCGAAAGGCGCGTAAACAAGCCGAAGAAGAGCTCAAAGAAAACGAGCTCCGCTACCGTCTGTTATGGGAGAATTCAAATGACGGAGTGGTTCTCATGAATGATTCCGGTGAGATTTTGTTTTCCAATCCAGCCATTACCCAAATGTTTGGTTATGATTCAGATGTGTTGCTGGGGGGCAATCTGGCCAAGCTGATCGATCACTCTGATTCGTTGGGAGAAATCAAGGAATCCGTTCCCGATCTCATACAATCCGAACAACAACTGAAAGAAGTCAGGGGGCGCCGAAAGGATGGCGGAACCTTTCCTGTTGAAATCAGTTGCAGTGCTATGGACATGCACGGCCACCGTTTACGAGCTGCCTTTCTACGTGACATCACGCAGCGCAAAGAGACGGAACGTGAACTCAAAGTGCATGAAGAACGATTGGAAGCCGTCAGGGAGATCCAACAATGGATGTTTCCCAAAGTGCCGCCTTCCATTGAGGGATATGATATAGCAGGAGTTTCCTTTCCAGCTGATGCCGCTGGCGGCGATCATTTTGATTACCTCCCGATGAAAGACGGTCGAACCGGATTCGTCGTGGCGGATGTTACCGGGCATGGTATCGGCCCGGCTTTGTTGATGTCTGAAGCACGGGCCTATCTTAGATTACTGGCTCTCAATCGTGACTCCACCGGTGAAATTCTGACACGCGCGAACTTGGTGTTGTCCGATGATCTTAATTTTGAACGCTATATCACCATGGTGCTCGTCTGCCTGGAAGCTGAAAAGCGGCTGCTCACCTTCAGCAATGCTGGCCATCCCGCAGGCCTGGTCATCGATGCATCGGGGCAAGTAAAGGCAAAACTCAAGCGCAACGGTGTTCCTTTAGGGATAAGAGCCAAGTCCAGTTACCCGACTTCAGATGCGGTCCAGTTGGATTCCGGGGATCTGGTGTTTCTTTATACCGATGGTTTTGATGAAGCCATGGCTGAGGATGAGTCGTTTTTTGGCGTGGACAGGATGGTTGATTTGATTCATCAACAAAGAGCTCTACCAGCCAGGGAAATTTTGCAGGAATTATTCAGACTGGTGGATGAGTTTACCGGTAACGAACCACAATCAGATGACTTGACTGGTATTTTGGTTAAAGTTTTGTAGTTGCCTCCCCAAGAGCTTGTTTACCCCTTGCCGGATAGTGTTTTGACCACGGATTCATCTTCCGATTTCAGCAAAACAGTACCGGAATTTGAGGGGGAGGTTCACATTTGAATGTCGCAATTTCATTCTTTGTGGTTTGACTTTTTACTTTTTTTTTACTTTTTCCTTAAGTTCCCCCTCCGGTCGGCCGATGTGTCTCAATGGAGGTAATCCTTGGTTTGTGGTCGCATCACGAGGATGCGCCAGAAAGACTGATACCAGGGGGGGATCATTTGATGATCCATTGTGCGTATCAGGCTGGTGGAGATCTTCATGCAACCTCAAAACTAGGTTGTTTCCGAGGCTGAAACAAGGATGTGAAGGCCAAGAAAGGGGGTGGCAACAGGTAAGCCCTCTTTGAAACAGGTACTATTCTCTATATCACCCCTCAGATCAGTGAAAGCGATTGGATCACCATG
>CAYPZD010000124.1:0-9546 GCA_964415055.1 uncultured Verrucomicrobiota bacterium
GAAACCAACACTCCAGGGAAGAAGAAGGATCCCAAAGCTCCCACCAACACTTCCCCCAATAACACCGGCCTCGTCGAGTTGCCTCATTTGGCTCCCTCGTTCGTGTATTATCCATATGACGAATCCCCCGAATTCCCGGCACTCGGCACCGGAGGTCGTTCCGCTACAGGTGGACCCATCTATCATCGTGGCGACTTTCCGAATGCCGAGCGTCCCTGGCCCGCTTATTTCGAAGGAAAGTGGATCGTCGCCGAGTTTTCCCGTCGGGCCTTGTTTGTGATTTCGATGGAGGACAATGGTGATTTCAAATCGTTGGAACGATTTCTTCCTGATTACCGTCCGGTGGAACCGATCGATATCAAGTTTGGACCCAACGGGGATTTGTATGTGTTGGAATATGGTGGTCGCTGGTTCCAATACAGTCCGGAGGCCAGGCTGGTTCGCATCGCTTTTGAAGGCGGCAACCGTCAACCCATCGTCGTTGCCAAGAGCGATAAAAAAGGCGGTGTGCCGCCCTTTGAGGTTTCGCTTTCATCTGCCGGAACGGAAGATTACGACAACGATGATCTCAGCTATCGCTGGGAAATCGTCGATGCTGGCGGCAATGTCCAAGTCAAAGAGGAACCGAATCCTACGGTTACCCTGACATCCATTGGCACTTACAACGCGCGTCTGACGGTGACGGATCCTTCGGGGGCGAGTGATTCGGTTTCCCTGCCGATCGTGTCTGGAAACGAACCTCCCAAAGTGTCCATTCAGTTCAAGGGCAACCGCTCTTTCTTCTTCCCCGGCGCTCCTGTGGAGTATGCGGTGGAAGTTGAGGATGCGGAAGACGGGACGTTTTCAAAGGGTGACATTGATGCGGACAAAATCACCTTCAGTATCGATCAGGTGGATTCCAACTTCGATGTGGAGTCCCTGAGGCAAATGCCCTTGGATGACGCGGCCACCTCTCGTTTCCCGGTGGCACAATCCATCATCGCCAAGGCCAATTGCCGATCCTGTCACCTGGTGGATGCGAAATTGGTGGGACCTGCATTCAAGGAAATCGCCGCCAAATACAAGGACGATGAGAACGCGTTGGACGATCTCGCCGGCAAAGTGGTGGGCGGTGGCCGGGGCGTGTGGGGCGAAGTGCCCATGCCGCCGAACGCGCTCCTCACGGAAGATGAAGCCAAACAGATTTTGAAATATGTTTTGAGTCTGGCTGATGATGGAAATCAGGGGCCTGCTCTGGTGGGGGCATATACCCCTGTAGCTCCGGCAGCCCCTCAGGGGCGGGGTGGATTCGGTCGTCGCGGCCCAGTTGACCCGGGCGCGGTGTTGATGCGGGCTGTCTACAAAGATGCCGGAGACGATCTGGCTGCTTCCTTGACCTCACAGACCATTGAGCTGTTGCGCTCCGCCACGCTCCAAGTAAGCGCTGCCGATGTGTTGGATGGCGTCGAGACCGGTCGGTTCGGGGCAACGGTTGCCAAAGGATCGCATGCCTTGTTCAAGAACATCGATCTGACACAAGTCAAACAGTTGGACGTCATGGCCAACGCCATGGCCCGCAGCAACCATGCCGGGGGCACGATTGAAGTGCGTTTGGGCGGTCCCGGAGGCGAATTGCTGGGAGCGGCGACATTGGATGCTCCCGAACCACCTCAGGGTGGGGGACGTCGCGGCTTTGGTGGCTTCCGTCGTGATCCGGTCCATATCGCCATTCGCGAAGTGAGCGGCAAGAAGGACCTTTGTTTGATCTTCCGTAACGACGCCGCGGAGGATGGCTCGAATTTGATGTCCGTTTCTTCCATCACCTTTTCGGCTGAAGTGACCGAGAACAAGGAAGCAGATGGTCCAAACCAAAACCTGTAACAAATGCGCTGACAGATTGTCTTTTAATCGAACCTTAATTAATCGTCCCATTTGACACGAAACAAACCGTTATGAATCTACAACCCTTTCACATTCACACACGCCGGCAATTCCTGAGAACCACTGCTCTGGGCGCCGCGCTTTGGCAGGTTCCCGGACTCTTTGCCGAGGAACTGGTTCGCACTCCCAAGCAAACCGAAGGACCGTTTTATCCGGACACTCTGCCATTGGACACCGATAACGATCTGTTGATCATCAATGATCAAACCACTCCCGGTATCGGGGAAGTGACCTGGTTGAGCGGCCGCATCCTGGATGGCCGGGGGGAACCTGTCCGCAACGCCCTGGTCGAAATCTGGCAGTGTGATGCCAAAGGTGTGTATTATCACTCGGGCAGTGGCGACGACCTGAAACGACGCGACACCAACTTTCAGTGTTTCGGGCGTTTCCTGACCGGATCGACCGGCGAATACGTGTTTCGTACCATCAAGCCGGTTCCATATCCAGGGCGCACGCCGCACATCCACTTCAAGGTGAAACGTCAAGGCAAAGAGTTATTGACCACGCAATGCTACATCAAAGGGCATGAACAAAATCCCAAGGACGGTATTTGGAAACGAATCACCGATCCGAAACAACAGGCAAACGTGACCATTCCTTTTGAACCTATCCCGAATTCCAAAATCGGTGAACTGGCCGCCAGGTTCGATGTGTATCTTGGCTGGACTCCTGCCGATGTGTAATCATCCATATCAACCACCACTCAACCTGAAGAAACATTCAAGATGAAGAAGAACATTACAGTATTGACCGTCGGCATGTGTTTGGCGACAGGCTTGTTTTCGAATACGAGCAAGGCGGAAGACTGGCCCCAGTGGCTGGGGCCCGAAGGCAACAACCAGGTGGCAGGGGAGGGGTTTGCTCCGGATCTTTCCAATTATACGGTGGCCTGGGAAAAGCAGATTGGTGTGGGGTACGCCTCCATCACGGTTGCGGAAGGTCTGGCATTTGCGATGGGGCACGATGCGGAAGGAAAAGAGACGGTTTATTGCCTGGATGCCAATACCGGTAAGGAAAAATGGCATTACTCCTACGAAGCGGAACTCCTTCCACGGATGCACAAAGGCGGCCCGAATGCGACTCCGACCTTTGACGGCAGTCGCGTCTTTGTGCTGAGCAAAGATGGACAACTTCACAGTTTGAAAGTCGCGGATGGTTCGACAAACTGGAAGGTGAACCTCGTGGAAGTCCTGGGCGTCAAGGTGCCCAACTGGGGCTTCGCCAGTTCTCCGGTCTTGCACGATGGTCACATCTATGTGGCTGCAGGCAAAACCGCCGCCATTGATGCCGCTACCGGCGATACCCTTTGGGTGACTTCCGACGAAAATCAGGCGGGTTACACAACCCCGGTTGTTTTCAAAAGAGACTCCAAAGACTATATCGCTGCACTGGATGGTGCAGGTTTGAGCATTCTTCAATCCGTCGATGGCAAGGAAGTGGCACGGCATCCCTGGAAAGCTCAATTCAACATGCAGGCCACAACACCCGTGGTGCTTGAACATGGTAACCGCATCTTTGTCTCCGGCAATATGAATTCCGAATTGCTGGCCTTTGATGGTGCCGCACTGTCATCCGTTTGGAACACCAAGGAAATCAAGAACGCGATGAACAACAGCGTGATCGCGGGTGGCGTGATTTACGGGATCGATGGCAAACAGGGCAACCGCAACAGCCGCTTGTTTGCCGCTGACTTGAGTTCGGGCAATATTCTCTGGACCCGGGACGGATTTGGTTTTGGAAACACCATTGGGGTAGGGGATCACATCCTGTCCCTCAATGAAGCCGGCGAATTGGCCGTGACAGGCGTTAACAAATTGGCTTTCAAAGAAGTTTCGCGCAGGAAGGTGCTGGATTCCACCTGCTGGAC
The DNA here is from genome assembly GCA_964415055.1 of uncultured Verrucomicrobiota bacterium. Lineage (GTDB taxonomy): Bacteria > Verrucomicrobiota > Verrucomicrobiia > Limisphaerales > AAA164-E04 > AAA164-E04. The sequence continues at coordinate 3,788 of CAYPZD010000124.1, forward strand.
CACACCCGTGTTTGCCAACGAACGCATCTACGTGCGCAATGACGTGGGCCATCTGATCTGTCTGTCCAAATCTTAGTCTCAATCAAAGTGATTCAAATGATGATCCATTCGACTGTTTTGAAACGTGCCTTGTCCATCGCTCTCGCAGGCGCCTGGGCGACGTCCGTGTGGGCGGGCCCTCTGGATGATGTCTATAAACTGAGTCCGGACTCATTGCCCCAGGAAGGTGTTCCAAAGGGTAAAGTCATCGGGCCACTGACCCATGCCAGCGAGGTGTTCCCGAACACGACCCGCAACTATTGGGTCTATGTGCCGGCGCAATATGATGCTTCCAAACCGGCACGGCTCATGGTGTTTCAGGACGGTCATGCCTTTGTCAGTCTGGACGGTTCGTATCGCATTCCCAATGTGTTTGATAACCTGATCTACCGTCGCGAAATGCCGGTGACCATCGGGGTGTTCATCAATCCGGGTCGCCTGCCGCATCAGAAGGAATCATCCTCCAGTGACTGGGGAGATCGCATCAACAATCGTCCTACCGAATACAACGAGCTGAACGATACCTATGCCCGCATGATCGTGGATGAGCTGATTCCGGCTTTAAAAAAGGATTACAACATCTCCGATAACCCGGAAGACCGGGCCATCAGTGGCGCCAGTTCGGGTGCCATCTGTGCCTTCACCGTGGCATGGCACCGGCCGGATGCGTTTCGCAAGGTGATCAGTACCATCGGGAGCTTCACGAACATCCGGGGCGGTCATGTGTATCCGGATCTGGTGCGGGAATCGGAAAAGAAACCCATCCGAATCTTTCTTCAGGATGGATTGAACGACAACCGTGGTAGAAGGCGCGGTGGGCAGTATGATCCCAAATGGGACTGGCATACTCAAAACCGAAAAATGGTCGATGCCCTCACTGAGAGGGGATACGACGTCAACTATTGCTGGGGCATCGGCACCCACTCCAACAAGCAGGGAGGAGCCATGATGCCCGAAATGCTACGTTGGTTATGGCGAGATTACTATCGCCCCGATGATCCTCACGACGATTCCAACCGTCAGCTGCTGGAAGTCGAAACAACCAGCGAGGATGAATAGATCTTAACAAAGCAAAAGCCCGGATTCCGCGAGGGATCCGGGCTTTTTAAATTCACTATTTACTATTTTAAATTCACCATTTCTTTACTTGATGTCCAACAATTCCACGTCAAAGACCAACGTTGAAAATGGAGGAATCACATTCCCGGCGCCACGTGCGCCGTATCCCAATTTGGAAGGGATGAACAATTTGATCTTCCCGCCTTTACCAATCAACTGAAGTCCTTCAGTCCAACCGGGGATGACCTGGTTGAGGCCAAAGACAATGGGTTCATTCCGCTTGTAGGAACTGTCGAATTCGGTTCCGTCCAGCAATTTACCGCTATAGTGCACTTCAACCTGATCGGTTGGGCCGGGTTTGACATCAGCACCCTCACGTTCGATGATGTATTGCAAACCTGATGCGGTTTCTTTGACATTTTCCTTCTTGGCGTTTTCGGCCAGGAAAGCTGCTTCTTTGTCCGTAGCGTCACTCACTTTATTGGTTTCTTTCTTTTTGATGGTTGCCATGGCCAGTTCAAGATCGGCCAAATCATAATCGCCATTCACCTTGACGGATTCGATGACGACGGGGGTAACGGGCACTACTTTGTTCCCATTGTATTTCGGGTGAACCCGTGTTTCAGTGTCCCGGATTTTATCGACCGTTTCCATGCCTTCGACGACTTTCCCGAACACCGCGTAAGCGGCGCCACCTCGAGGTACGTCCAGCGTGGCATTGTCGACCACATTAATGAAAAACTGAGACGTCGCAGAGTCTGGGGCGTTGGTTCGAGCCATCGCAATGGTGCCTCGTTTGTTCTTAAGCCCGTTTTTCCATTCATTCTTGATGGGAGGCATCAGCCCTTTGGTTTTCTTAACCATCTCGGCATCCATGCCGCCACCCTGGATCATGAACGTGGGAATGACCCGATGAAAGATCGTTCCTTCGTAATACCCGGATTCGGCGTATTTGATGAAATTATATGTGGAAATAGGCGCTTTTTCCGCATCCAGTTCCAACACGATGTCCCCAAGCGTTGTCTTCATGGTGACCTTGGGGTTCTCGGCTGCCACCTGCAGGCTCGAAGCCAACACGGCGCTCAACAGGCAAACGCCCGACCAACTATTTAATGCAAATTTTGGAAATTTCACGCGCACAAACTAGATCAGACCCGCCGCCGGATCAAGTCCCGATCATTGGTAGAGCGTGTCGTCTCGACGCGCAATCCTCATGGTATTCGCACATCTATTAAATCGTTCACATGGGAAGCCAAGAAGTAATCCCCCCCCTGCAGCCACCCCAAACAAACATGGAGGGACTTGTTCCACCAAGTCCCAAACTTTCTCCTCACAGTCTCCCTAACCAAAGGAAATGGAACGTGGTAAGCCCTTGGTCCATCGAAAACCGACAGTCTATTCAGAGCGTAAGTCCTGGTTTCCGCATTACGTGAGAATCGAATTGGACCCATTGCCCTACCATCCGAATGACGAAAAATCCCAAAACAAACGACTAAGGATTGCCAAACACCGGATGTTCGATTTATACCCGAAGGGTGCTTGGCCAATGAAAGCACGACACACTGAGCCATGAACGTACCCAATCAACTGACCGTCGCCCGATTCGGATTGACCGTTGTCTTTTTGGCTGCGTTGTTTTCCGGTTTGCCCTACCACGATTCCGTTGCATTGGTGATTTTTGTGATCGCCAGCCTGACCGATTATTTCGACGGCAAAATCGCCCGCCGGGACAACCTGATCACCGATTTCGGCAAGCTGATGGATCCGCTCGCGGACAAAATACTGACCGGATCTGCTTTCATCGCGTTTGTGGGACTGGATTTGATGCCGGCCTGGATGGTCATCATCATTGTGGCCCGCGAACTTGCCATTACCGGGTTGCGTTTATTGGCTGCGTCCAAGAACATCGTCCTTGCGGCGGAGAGATTTGGTAAGCACAAGACCATCTCCCAGATCACCGCGATCATTGCCGTATTGGTTTCCATCAGCTACGCCAGTTGGGGAAGCGTTGGTGAAGCGATCTTCGGTTGGAATCTCCTGGGGGTGCCATGGGTGCTTTCCTTCACCATGCTGGCGCAATGGGTGACCGTGCTGCTTACTTTTTACTCGGGGGCGGTTTATCTGGTGAAAAACCGGGATCTCTACCTGGATGACATGTAAAGCTCCGTCCCGAGAATGATCGCCTCCCGATTCATATGACGCAAACCTCAACACACTGGACCGCTACCCTGGCCTGCCTTGGCCCTGTCGGGCATTTGCCAAAGGCTCCGGGAACCTGGGGATCTGCCGTAGCCATCCCTGCAGCGGTGTTGTCGATGATCCTCCTGTCGCCTCTGACGATGTGCCTCGTCACCGTTGGGCTGGTTTTCTTTGCGGTTTGGTGCTGTGGACAAGCCGAGAAAGTGCTCGGTGCTCATGATCCGGGATGCGTCGTTCTGGACGAATTCGTCGCCGTACTATGCTGTTATCTGGGGCCCATGCTATTCTTTCCACACATCGCGGAAATGATCCGGCATGCGGATCAAATCCTGACAACCAGGACCTTGATCTTGCACGTCTCGGTATTCGCCCTGTTCCGTCTCTTCGATATCTGGAAACCCTGGCCCGTCAGCGTGAGTCAAAATCTCCCAAAAGGATGGGGGGTCGTGATGGATGACGTCCTGGCGGCGGGTTATGTGAATCTGATCCTGATCGCTGCGATATCCTTGATTTGAATCAGCGCCGCCACTGAAAAGGATCTGCAGAAAATCTGCGTTCATCTGTGGATAAACAAAATAGATACGACTAAGATCACCCCCATGCGTATCGTATTACAAAGAGTATCCGAAGCCTCCGTCACCATTGAAGGTAAGGTGAAAGGATCCATCGGGTGGGGATTTCTGATCCTGTTGGGAATCGAGGCCGAAGACAACCAGGCCGATATCGACTGGCTCTGCGGTAAGATCGCCCGCTTGCGGGTCTTCTCCGATGACGAAGGCAAGATGAACCGTTCGCTGGAAGGCATCGGTGGTGAAGTCCTCGTCATCAGCCAATTCACCCTTCACGCCAGCACCAAAAAAGGCAACCGCCCTTCCTACATCAAAGCAGCTCCGCCCGACATTGCGATTCCACTCTACGAAGCATTCCTGAAAACTCTGGAACAGAACCTAGGTAAACCCGTTTCCTCCGGCGAATTCGGAGCCGACATGAAAGTCGCCCTCATCAACGACGGCCCGGTCACCCTCACCATCGACACCAAAAACCGCGAATGATCAAGGGGGGGGCAGTTCCAACGGGAAAGAGGTAGAGCGTGGCGTCCCGCCGCGCACCCGCAAGGCGACCAAATGTCAGTCAGACTACGAAGGCAATACCAAGCGCTCCTCCAAACACTGATTGACCTCCAGTGTCCAACCAGTGTCATGAGCAAAGTGAAAATGTGCCAGTCGTTGGTCCCTTGGGCGTATCCTACGTGATCTTGGCTTTGATTCACCGTGTATGCGCCTTTGGAGTGCTCCGAGTCATCGGAGCTCTGGATACGGTCCGCATCCCCCAGCCGCATTCTACCCGTCACCACCAACCATTTCCATAACGCTTCAAGAACGAACATAGCTCTTCCGATACCATTACTTTGATGCCAAGGTATCCAGAGCCGCGATACCTCGCCAGCATTCCAGATGACCCCGCCTCCTGCCTTGGCCCTGCGATGTCATTCAGCAGATGGTCCTCTTACGTTGAGTGTCAACTTGACGGCACTCTGATCGTAATACATAGTTTTACATCATGACAAAGACCATCACAAAAATAGGTAACTCTCAGGGGCTGGTTTTTGATTCAGCCTTGATGGACATGGCCCATTTGAAGATCGGGGATCAAGTGTCCATTACGGTTCATGAAAGTGGCAGCATCATTTTGACCCCTCTCAAGCCTGTTCTAGACCCGGAGAAAGCCGCTGATACCGCAAAACGGTTGATCCGTAAAAATTCGGAACTTTTTAGGCGTCTTTCGTGAGTGATGGATTTATTCATCTTAACGTTGAGACTGTGAAGGCCATTCACCGTGAAGTTCTGGCTGCACACGGTGGATTGGATGGTATAAGAGAACCCGCCTTGTTGGAATCTGCTTTAGCTGCCCCACAAGCAAGTTTGGCCGGACAAACCTTGATCACCGATCCCATTGAAGCAGCAGGGGCCTATCTTTTTTATATATGCAGAAATCACCCGTTCAATGACGGGAATAAACGTACCGCACTGGCTGCCTGCTTGGTGTTTCTCGATGAGAACGGTTGGCTACTGGATGAAGAGTTGGATGTCGATGCATGGGAAAACCTCGTGATGAACGTTGCAAGCAGCCAATGGGATAGAGATCAAACCACCAAGGGCCTGCGTTCATTGCTGGAACAGGAATAATTTCACCTTTACCCAAAGGAAACCCCAACGTATCCGAGTGAACAAATACCCAGGCTAATCAGAACCGAAGGCTTCCCAACACGGAAACGGACTGTAGTTCGAATGCCACAAGGAGCGCGTCAGGGATCCTCGCAGTCGCGGGACACTACCCGAACCAACATCCAAAGGTAAACCCAAGCGTTACCCCAATGTGACCGCAATCGCTGTTTGCACCGCAGTGGTCAAAGCTTTCACTCTGACATCCAACTCGAAATCGGATGGAGCTTCCAGCGTCAG
>CAYPZD010000124.1:9646-12745 GCA_964415055.1 uncultured Verrucomicrobiota bacterium
AGATCTTTCAGCATTTGCAGGTCTTGTTCCGCCGGTTGATTCAAAGTGGTCAGGTAATTGCCAACCATCAACGCGCTGGCACCCGCCATGAAGATCATGCACTGCAGGTCGCGCAGATTGACCGTGCGCCCTCCTGCGACCATGATTTCCTGCTGGGGCAGGATGAAGCGGAAGCAGGAAATGGTTTTGAGGATCTCCATCGGGGGCAGGGGATCGTTGCCGGCGTAAGGGGTGCCTTCGATGGGGTTCAGGAAATTGACCGGAACCACGCTGGCCCCGATTGCCCGCAACTCCAGAGCCATGTCACAACGATCTTCACGTGTTTCACCCATGCCGATGATGCCGCCGCTGCAGATCTTGATTCCGGCGTTTTTCAGAAAACCGATGGTTTTCAAACGGTCTTCATAAGTGTGGGTGGTGCAATGTTCCGGGAAGAAACGTCGCGAACTCTCAAGATTGTGACCGTAACAGGCCAATCCGGCCTCCTTCAGGCGGTCCGCCACTTTCTGGCTGTCGATCAACCCCAGGGAAGCGTCCGGACGCACCTTGCCATCGGCTGCCATTTCCCGGATGCGGTCGCATACCTCATCCAGAATCGGCCCCTCACGCAGGCCCTTCCATGCCGCGACCAGGCCCACGGCCGTAACGTTATTGCGCTCCGCCTCGGCGGAAGCTTCCTGCACGGGCTCGGCGTCGATGAAGCCATATCGTGGTGATTCCGTGTTGTAAGCGGCGGATTGAGAACAGAATTTGCAGTTTTCAGAGCAGCCACCCGCCTTGGCGTTAACGATGGAACACAGGTGGATCTTGTTGCCCTTGAAGTGTTCCCGTATACGGTTGGCCGCAGCCATCAAATCGGTGATATCGGCCTGCGAGTCCAAATGAAACAACCACATCGCCTCCTCACGATCCACCGATCCACCCGACATGACACGATCCGCCAGTGCATGGATCCGATCCCGATTTGTTACGTCAACCGATACTGCGCTCATGGTTGACAGCATAAGAACCCCGACCTTCCTTGCGCAAGTCTTTTGCGGCGACTCCAATTCAATCTTCGTGCCTTCGTGGCTTCGTGTGAGAAAAAAACAATCCTCAACCTCAACTAATCCCCGAAAACAACCTTACCGTTCACCACGGTATATTTGTTGCGTCCCTTCAGGGGCCAGCCATGGAAGGGGCTGTTCGTTGCCTTGCTAGGAGTGTTCATGCGGTCATAGATCCACTCCTCGTCCGGATCAAAGATCGTGACGTCTCCGCAGGCTCCGACGCTCAAGGTGCCTTTTTCGAGTTTGACCAGCTTGGCCGGTGTGACGGTCCAGCGGCGGATCAGTTCGGACAAGGACATCATACCGGTCTGGTAAAGACGCATCACACCCAGCGCCAGTTCGGTTTCCAATCCGGTGATGCCGAAAGGAGCCGTGTCGAATTCCGTTTCCTTCTCGTAAGCACAATGTGGAGCGTGATCGGAGGCCAGGATTTCCAGGGTGCCGTCTGCAACCCCTTTCAACACCGCATCACGATCAGAACCCGATCTCAGAGGGGGATTCATCTTGAACAACGTGTTGTAATTCTCCCACTCAGGACGTTCGTAATCCATTTTGATGACATCCAGCAGGCCTTTGCCGTCTACCGGCCAAAACTCATTGCTCCCGGCCAGAGCGGCATCGGTCAGCGTGAAGTGATGGGCACATGCTTCGCCGGAGATGGGGATGCCTTTGTCCTTTGCCTCGCGAATCAACTTCACCGCGCCCGCCGAACTCATGTGTTGGCAATGGATGTGCGTGCCGGTCAATTCCGCCAATTGGATATTTCGCGCAACGATGACCTCTTCCCCGGCGGCGGGCCAGGAAGGAAGACCCAGGACATTGCTCCAATGGCCTTCATGCATGACCCCTTTGCCGACCAGATCGTAATCCTGGCAATGATCCATGATCGGCAGATCGAACATCTTGGCGTATTCACAAGCCCGGCGCATCAACTCATTACTCTGCACACAACGACCGTCATCCGTGATCGCAACCACACCCGCGCCGTGCAGGGATCCGATCGGAGCAAGTTCGTCGCCTACAATCCCTTTGGTGATGGCTCCGGTGGTGTAAACATGGATGGCGGCGCTCTTTTCCACCTTATCCTGGATCAGAGCCACCGTGCCCGGACTGTCGATCGACGGATTGGTATTTGGCATGCAGACCACCGTGGTGAAACCACCCTGAGCCGCTGCGCGGGTGCCCGTTTCGATCGTTTCCTTGGCGCTTTGGCCCGGTTCCCGGAAATGAACATGAATATCCAGCAAACCAGGGCAAACCACGAGCCCCTTGGCGTCGATCTTTTGGACATCCGAAGGAGCCTTGGCGTCGGCTTCGGCGCCCAAAGCCGCCACCTTTCCGTTTAGAATGAGGAGAGATTGGTGGGTATCGATATCATTTGCAGGATCGATGACTCGGCCGTTTTGGATCAACAAATCGTTCATTTCCAAAAAAGATAAGCATCCAGGAATTGACAAGGCAAGCTTCCTTGGTAAAGTGTGCCTCCCAAACGCGGGTGTAGCTTAGTGGTAAAGCTCCAGCCTTCCAAGCTGGCTACGAGGGTTCGATTCCCTTCACCCGCTCCATTTCAGTCGCGGATGAATGTCATCGAACCCTACGGGTTAGATGGGTCTCCCGACCTCCGCAAGAATCATTCCCTTGTAAACTAAGAAATACGCTATCGCGCAAGCGGTCCCTTCACCCGCTCCATTTCAGTCGTGGATGAATGTCATCGAACCCTGCGGGTTAGATGGGTCTCCCGACCTCCGCAAGAATGATTCCCCTGAAAACTAAGAAATACGCTATCGCGTAAGCGGTCCCTTCACCCGCTCCATTCTTTCTCCTTCATACCAACAAGGAACTCTACTTGATTCACCCATCTGGCTTGAGTATGTTGGCATGGTGAGCGTTATCGATCAGATTAAAACTCTTTCGCCAACTGAAGCCGTCGTGGCCATGGAAGCACTTTGGGAGCAGTTGCGAAATGGGGGGAGCGAAATTGAATCTCCCGATTGGCATCGAGAAGAGCTGGCACGTCGTGATGCTATGGTTCAAGAAGGCAAAGCTGAAT
>CAYPZD010000125.1:0-12324 GCA_964415055.1 uncultured Verrucomicrobiota bacterium
AACCCGGGTTCGAACCCCGGTAGGGTCGCCATCTCCCCTTCTTTAACACCACTTGCATTCGCTCAGGCACCAAGCTACCTTGAGCAATCATGAGACGACCTATCGATTTTGGATACTTTCTGGAACTCTTGGCTTTAGGGGGTGAGATGGTACTGAGCCTGGTTTCCAAAAAACATCCAAGCCCACTGAAACACTTTTCCAAGCTTTCCCTTGCGCAAAAAGTTTACAGGACTGCCGAGGTTTCAGAAGGCGTGATCCTGATCACGTTCGCGATGGGATGGGTAGGCCACTCTTTTCTCAACTGAAAAGTTGACCGCAACGCTCAACAGGCGAACACACTTTGAGCGGCTTCAGCTTCTTCCTGGGTTAGCGAGAGAGCTCTACTCAGCTCGTATGCTTTCTATAATACCGTCGATCTTCGCGAGGCCTTTTTGCTTCAGCTCGATTTTCTTTTCCAAGACTCTTCCTTCTTCGCGATCAAAGGATTCCTTTTTGGCATCTTCAAGATCTTCCAGCTCCTGAATGATACGCTGCTTCAGTTCCTCCATTCTTTCTGTCTTATTGACCTTATCAAAGGCGATGTCCTCAAGGGAATCGGATGGAGCGGAGGGATAAGCGTATGATGAAATGGTTTGCGGAATGGATCGGTCTCCCTTGCCCAGTTGCTTTTGGTTCATGAAGGATGGGGACATGATTTCAATGCCATGCATGTGAAACGTATCCAGCACAGACGCGGAAAGCATGGATCGTGCGGTGATCATCGTTTTGGAATCCTGCAACAAACCGGAAATGCGATAGGAAACCGAATAGTCCCCCAAATCCAGAATGTGAACAAAGGGTTTCTCCAATCCAATCTTTCGGGCCGCTCTCTTCAGCAATACTTCCACCCTGTGATGATCCACATCATATCCAAGGGACAAGGTCACGGAGAGAATGACACCTGAATCCAGGATGGTGGTCACCGGGTTGTTGATACAAAAAGTATTGGGAAGAGCGATGAGTTCCCGATGTTCGGTTTGAATTTCGGTTTCAAAAAGCCCCCTTTCGGATACACGTCCGAAATGATCTCCGATCCGGATAAAATCTCCGGTTTTAAAAGGCCTGTTGATGCGGATCAATAATCCGGCAGCCAAATTGGCCAGGATGGTGGAGGAGGAGAATGCAATGATTCCTGAAAGAACAACCCCAAACAATCCCGCCAAAATCCCTCCCCACTCCGAGTTGTAAGAAGCCAAAAGAAAAATTCCCCCCAAAGCTCCGACGAGAATGAAACAAGCCATTAACAGGTGGTGCTTGAATTTCTTTTCATTCCCCAAATCGGAATGCCGCCCCATGAAATACCAGTGATACCACTTGGTAAATATGCCAAAAAACGAAACGTAGAGAACAAACCCAATCAGGGTGTTCGCCTCGGCGACATGCGTGCTGTAAAGCGATTTTGAATAGTTGAAAAAGTCTTCCATTGAATGGAATCATTTTCGAACCATAAAAAAGGGAAGTCGATATTTATCTCGACTTCCCTTGCTGCAAGCTAGTTTTCCAATCCCTTTAGTAAAGAGTAGCGAATAAGAACACTCCCTTAAACCTCATTTGATCAATCCGGCCAGATCAATTTTCAAACTGATTCCCCCCCTGACTTCTCCAACTTGATAACCTTCTTTGACCTGGTCATATGGCGCGGGACCTCCGACAGGATCACCATGACAGGACAAACAAGCCTGCTTGATATAAATCGGCTTGATGTATCGATATTGGCCATCAACAGATTCTCCAAACCCCTTGTTGAGCGGCCAATCGGTGGCAGCCACTTTTTCAAGAGCCATGTTTTCCCATGAATCGGGCACGTTATATTGATTCCTGGCTTTGTACCCATTTTTGCCGAGAGTGGTTTGTTTCATGGCCACACCGGTTTTTTCCTTGAATTTTTCAGCTGTCAATCGTCCGAATACTGCGGGGATGAATTTTTTGGGTTTGACCGTACCATCGCTCTCTTCGTTGATGGTTGCCTGTAGTTTGGCAATCTCTGTCCTACCACTCTGTAAAAGAGCGGCCAACACATGACTGATCTGTTCCGGATCCACTTCCCCTTTCAGTGACTTCGGTGAGAACCTTGATCCCACAATGGTCTTAAATGTGCGGTAAGCGGAACGATAAAAGGCGTCAGACAGCAATTTAGGTGATTTTTGACTGCCGTCCGCGTTGGCATTGATCAGGGCTTGATTGTCATCAAGCACGTCGATCATGGATTGCTTGAGCGCATCAAAAAAGTATGCGCCATCATGTTTCTGCGCCACTGATCTCAAAGGAGAGATGACCAGGAGTGATAGAATGATGAGTAGATGAGGTGTTTTGAATCCTGCAATCGATTTCATGTTATTGCTTTAGTATTGGATGTTTTCGTTTGAGTTTAGAAAAGTTGCCAACATGATCTGGTTCTCTTTCATCAGGATTTAAAACCGATTTTCAATCGTAACTGACAGAATCACTTTTGCCGGGCTAGCGACCGTCCATTGAAAGATTTGAACCAATGGCCTTTCCGTTGATCAGGATATCGACCGGGGTGAGTTGAAACTTAAGCGGAACACCTTCTAGTATAGGACTTGCTAATCCCCTGCATCACATGGATTAAACAAACGAATATCTATTGTATTCCCCTTAAGGCGCGGCAACAACCGGTCGATGATTCTGCAGATGGAACAAGGGAGCGCTCCGTGGCGAGCGACTGATTCTAGACCGGGTAAAAGAGTATCCATCAACCGATTTCACTTGTTTGTTCAATCCGTCATGAAACTGAAATATAAAATCTTAGCCAGTCTCTGTCTCTTTGCTTCACTGCCTATCATGATCTTCGGCATTTATGAGGCTATCCAGACTTATAGAATGGAAGTCACCAGCAATCAGCAACAGATCGCGACCGGATTGAAACGATTGCAGAATGATCTGGGGCGAATTCTGGGCGAAGCGGAATCCGATCTGGAATACCTGACCAAAACAGAGGAGGTCATCCGGATGATGGAAGGCGTGGAAATGGAGGATGTGGACGAAATTGCCTATTGGTCTGAAGGACTGAAAACCGCTTTGAGTAACTTCGTACGCCATCGACGGAGTTTTCACTCGATTTATTTCATCGGACCAGAAGGTAAAGCTCTGGTCCAAACACATCTGCTTGAAAACGAACAAACGCCCGAACCCAGTACCGAGCTGCCGGTGGCAGTCACCAGTGTGTCGGAATCAAATCCCAACGGAGCTTTTTGGGTGAAGCAGCAAAAAGACATGGAGCTGTGGTTACGGTTCAAGCCATCTGATTCCGAGGTCGATGCGTTTCTGGTCGCCAAGGTCAATTTAAATCCGTTTTTTGCAGCCAGCAGCGATCAAGAGCTGTATGTGACGGGCATGCTGGGAGGATATGAAATGGATTTGGTGCATGGAGGCAAACCCGCCACTGGCACACGCCCACAGATGCTTCGGGAGCTGGATAAATCTCAGGATTCCTGGCAAAAAACAGTTGGTAGCAACCTTCTTGGGTTTCGGAAATTTCATCCATTCCGCCATGCCGCAAGTGACGAACTTCATTTGGTTCAAGCACGCCCCAAAACAGTCCTGACGGCTCCCATCATCAAACGATCACTTTCCATGACGGCCATATGCCTGGGGGCCATTGTCCTTGCTGTCATCGCTGGAAATTTCCTTGGCAACTCAATCACCAAGCCCATTCACCACTCGATCAGCGAGTCGAGCACTTCAGCATACCAGATGACTCAAGCAATCGATTTGTTCTCTGGCAATGTTTCCAAAATCGCCAAAGGCACCACCGACCAAGCTGCCGCCATTGAGGAAACGTCCGCATCTTTGGAGGAGATTTCAGCCATGTCCAAAGACAATACCGCCCGGGTTCAATCGGCAAAACAATTGGCCATCGATACCCATAGTGTCGCTGAAACCGGTTCGATGGATGTGGTGGAAATGGACCAGGCCATGAACTCGATCAAGGAATCCAGTCAGGACATTTCACGCATCATCAATACCATCGATGAAGTTGCCTTCCAAACAAACCTGTTGGCGCTCAATGCCGCCGTGGAAGCTGCCCGTGCCGGTGAATCAGGAGCGGGATTCGCGGTGGTCGCCGACGAAGTCCGTGAGTTGGCCAAACGCAGTGCCATTGCCGCAAAGCAGACATCGGATATCATTCGCAATTCCGTACAACGCATCGAAAAAGGAGCAGAAATCAGCGGCAAATTATCCGACAGTCTCAAAGAAATCGTTAAACAGTCCACTCAAGTGGATACCATCGTGGCGGAAATGGCCGTCGCAGCAAACGAACAGGATCTCGGCATCCAGCAAATAAAATCCGCGATTCAGCAAATCGACCTTGTCACACATTCCAACGTATCCGACACGAATGAGTGCCAGGAGTCCGTCCAAACACTTTGTTCTCAAGCGGAATTTCTGGAAAGTGTCATGCAACAACTCGCCATCATCGTTGACGGAGGCAAAAACTCCACAAATCAGGAGGAAGAAGACAAACCCCTCCTTCAAACCATGCAGAAACCGACGAATTAATGATGCGGGATTTCGCCGATGAACTGGCACCAGCACACGTTTGATGGATTTTATTCAATCCAAATGGGATTGGTCGAACCAATGATGCGCGGGGTATAATCAATGGTCTTGTGCTGATAAGGACGCGGAATCACCCAGAACGGTTCCTCCACACCGGGACCTTGAGCTATGGCAACCAGGTAGGCCGGTTGATCGGGTCTGGGAATCGTCCATTGAACCCGGGATTTTTCAATGCGACGAAGACTTGGCTCAATGGATTGGTGCCGAATCCGCTCCCCATTCATGTAAAGGCTCACTTCATCGGCAGCCACCCAGCTGGGACCCTGCACTTCGACTTCCACCTTGAACGATTCGGGCAAATCGGTGGCTATGTCCCCTACTTCGAATTGATCTTCAACACGCAAGTTCACCCAAAGCCCCATGCTGACCAGTACCCGTCCGTCAAGAAACGAATGACAGGCTTCTTCAATGGATATCGACGAAGGATCGGCATCTTCGCAACGGATATAGGATCTCCCCTGCCCAAGGATGTATCGACTGATATCGTGCGTGTCGCTTGAGCCGACACCTACGAGTCGATGACCGCGGTTTAACAGTGCAAACCAATCCCGGTAAATACGCATCAGGTCATTTTGCAAAGCAGCCGATGTGATCAGCTCAATCCCATCGAAGGTAAATGCATTGGCAAAACGATGAGCCCCGGTATCAACATCAAACAATTCGGCATCCATCGGGCAGAACTCATTGTGAATGTTTCGTGGATGATTGAGAATGACCACCTTGACTCCGGGCGTTTGCCTCATCGAATCCATCAGCGCCACCCAATTGGTGCGGCTGTGATCCGGTAACCGACTGTCCGGAAGAATGGGAAAGGCGTTGAAATGTCCCGTTTTGGTGGTGACCTCGTTTCCAATGACAGAAGTAAATTGTCCGTTGACCCCCATTTTTCTCGCCGGCTCCGTGTAATCGGTGTGGTGATTGTGGTCCGTCGCCACCGCCAACTCGATCCCTTCCCCTGCAATCGATAACATGCCTTCATCAATCCCCGCATCCCCATGCCCACTGTAGGTCCGCGTATGGATGTGCGTGTCTGCGGCGATCCATCCCCTTGTGTCCACTTCATGACGAAGCTTCAATTGAATATCCATATCAACCCCCTTGACCACTTTGAGCGTTTGACGGTCCACGCCGTATTCAAACCCGCGACTGGCATAGAGCGTATAGGTGCCTTCCGGCAGACCAAATTGCGCACGCCCATCGCCGGTATAAATCACCCCGGGGCGGACGGCCAACAACTGGTCCGGCAGAGGTTGAACCGGGAAAAGAGCTCCGCGTTCATCGGCCACCGTCAAGCGGCAGGGTATCGTTACACCTTCCTCTCTGACCTCGACACGAATGGTTGCATCGTGCAGTGCGCGGTCCTGAGGCGCGGGAGACCAGCGAATGGCTCCTATTTTAATATCGTCAATGGCTTTGGGAGCATGGACGGATAATGTGTTGGCATCATCTTGAATCCACTCGGGCTGGACGGCAAAAGGAGTGACCTGGGCCTGTTCGATCGTGAATAGTTTCCCAAGCCGATGTCCGTTGAGCCTGAGTTCCCACGATTCCTTGACGTCGTCCTGGTAAACCAAAAGCGTGGAAACACCATCAGCATGCAGTCCGCCTAACGAAACACTCAACTCACGCCCCTCGGGAGTGCGGTTTTCGAAAACATCCCATTCCGGAAAATTGGCCACCCCCAAATGGTGGATCTCCGGGTGAAGATCAGACCAGGTTGCACCATGCAAGAAAGCAGGACTCTCCATTCCAATCACCCCAAACATCAACGAGGCAATGCCAAAGCCTTTTATCATTCTCCAAAGGTTATTAAAATTCATCATCTTGGATTCGAGTCGCGATCAGGCGAAAGAATTGTTGTCGTTCTTCCCCAACAAACAAGTGGTATTTCATGATGCGACCGCCACTCCCACGATCCACCACCGATTCCCCCAACTGCAATGGAATAAATTCCTGGTCCATTGAGCGAGCCTGCTCAATGTGGTACTGAACGCCCGGCTTGGCAGCCCATTGCAACTGGATGACATTTGCTTCGACGATATGGACATCGAGCATCAGTTTAGATCCGGCGTCGGTCGGGTCCGTGTTGGCGATCCATTCATCATGATTGGAAAATCCGTCACCATCCAGATCGCCCGATCCGCCATGCTCCAGTTGAGACGAAACAGGAGACAAGCCATGAAGCGCCTCCCAAGCATCGGGCAAGCCGTCTTCGTCCGTATCAGGTTTCCCAACATCACTTGCCCAAAGCAATTCCTGAGCATCCGGCAATCCATCCTGATCGGTGTCTGGACCATCCGACAGGTCCAACTGGATTCCTTGAATCGTGATCAAACCATTTTCGTCCACTGAAACATTCCCAATGGAACTGGTATCAACCACCCACGATTCACCAGATTCCATCGAAGGTTGCAATCCACTCAACACTGCCAGACGCACAGACCCCTGTTCGTCAGTCACTGAAAGAGTTTCCATGGGGATGGCCAACTCGATGTAATCGGCGTTTTGTTCGGCAAGATGGGTGCCCACCAAATCCAGCGGACTGGCCTGGGGGCTTAAATTGTATTGCTGAATCCGGGCCGTTACAATGGGGTGAACATCTTGATGTATCGAAAAGATTCCCTGCCATGTCCCCTGCTCAGCGCCGGAACGGTGGAAGTCCTGAGAAGTTCCGTCCCCAAATTCATCCCCCAAAATCCCCATGACACTTGGATGCCAATGCTCAAACTGAAAACCATCGAGCATGGGAGCTTGTTGAGCAGGCATCGAGGCATCTCCATCCACTCCCGCGAACAGAAACACAGCCCCGTTATCCGGCAGTGAGACACCCCGAAGCCCCACATACAAAAATTGCTCGTCATGGTTTACATACAATTTCCCGGCATGCGAAAACCGCCCTGGCGATGCCATCATTCCTTCTCCGGCGAAATCAAAATGCTGTCCTGTGATGTTTCCATCCTGATCATCCGCAAATCCATTCTCCACGACAGGAGCATGCCAAACAGAACGGATACGGGTTGCCTCTTGGGCCTCCAAACTAAGCGAAAAGGAATCCAGCACGTTGCCAAGGACATCCACGGCTTCCATCCGGCACTCATTCCCAGCTATGGAAGCTCTCACGAAATGATAGGCGCGCCGGAATTGACCGCTCCTGTCATCGCGCTTGCCCAACGTATAAAGAGTCCCCCCGCCACCGGCAGTGACGATACTGACCACTCCCGCCTCGGGTTGAAACCGTTCGTAAACGTGGTCGTGTCCTGAAAACACCGCTTGAACACCGTACTTTTGAGCCATGGGAAGCAAAATGTTCCTGAGCTCCCGGGTGTCCAATATTTGATTGTAGTTATAGTCATCATCCCAATGAAGACTCGAAGTGCGCATCGGGTGGTGCAGGACGAAAAATTTCCATGGGCGATCGGATTGACTCAACTCGGATTCCAACCATGCATGCTGGGCCGTTCCCGAGGGAAAATTGTATTGATAGAAAAATGGAGCATACAACACGAAGAATTGAGCGGGTCCATGAACAACCGTAAAGTAGGATTCATCCGTGGTTGATTGGCTCAAATGAATACTTGGGTCTGTGTTGTTGGTCGGCATGTGAAAGATATTCCCGAATACACCCACCCCAATATCCCTGTCATGGTTGCCGGTTGATACGTAATAAGGTGAAGAAGCCATATGAGGGCCATACAAACTGAAAAACCGAAAATCGGCCAATTCGGGAAACAGAAATGGGTAAACAGTATCCCCTGTGTGGAACACCAGATCTGAACCGGTTCGATGAATCTCCCTTGCGATCTGATACTGAGGAACGGTCCCCCGGCCGCTGTCCCCCAGCACCGCAAACCGCACATGGGTATCTTCAGGCGCCGGAGTGCGAAAGATTCCGACAGGTGAAACAGCTTCCCCGGAAGCATAAGCCAGTTCGACCCTGTAATAATAAGTCGAACCAGGGAGCAATGAAGAAAGCCTCACCTCTGGCTCTGACGATGGGATATCCTGGATGGCACTGTGAACCAGTTTTTCAGTCAGCCCATACCGAACCACACTCTTGACCGGCCGTGTGGATTTCCATGAAAGCACGGCAGAATCAGAGGCCAGTTGATGCACCATGGGATCTCTGGTGAAATTGGCCATCAGTTCCATTGCAAAAGTAAAAGTGGAACTTTCGGCGGCCGCATGCACTTGAACAGCCAAGACGTTACGTCCCTTTCTAATCATCGGAATCGCATGATCCAAAATAATTTCCTCAATGACATTATCCTGTCTGAGCTGCCCCAACGCATTCAGTGGTACATCATTCTCACCCTGCTCGGATTCGAATCCTGATTGAAACACCAGTTCCCCATTGAGCCAAAGCACGATGCCATGCACAAACTGCAGACGCATGACCAAGGACCGAATCAAGTCCGGATCATCAACATTAAACGCCCGCCTGAATAACAGGCTATTGTAACCGATTCCAAAATTTGCAATTCGAGTCGCCTGCCTCAAACGCCTGATACCATCCGCTGATCCGTCAACAAATCCTCCGGCAGCCGAAGGCCAGGTGGCATCTTCAAAACCAGGTAAACGCCATTCATTCGTCTCGGAAATATCCAGGAGCGTGCTTTTTTGGAATCTCCATGCATCTGAAATGCGAATCAATGATTCAGCCCGCAATGCGTTGCAGCACCAAAGGAGGAACAGCACACGCATCATCAGTTGAAAACATTTGAAAGTCATCATGGAAAGGACGAGTCTGCCCTTAAATCAAGCAAGTCGCAACCCAAAGAAAACCCCGCCTTGAAACCAAGACGGGGTCAAAACGCACATAAACAAATTCTGCGAAATATCAATGCGAGGGCACTAGGCTGTTTTCCCCCAGCTGTTGATCTCTTCTTGAAGGCGTTTGACAGAAAATGGTTTTGTCAAAACTCCTTTAACATTCTTGGGAGCATCTGCAGCAATGGACTGAGCTTCACCGGACATGAGCAGAATGGGAGGGGCATCGGGAAAACGACTGATTTTTTTGGCAAAATCCCAACCGGAACTCCCATTCAAATGGACGTCCACCAAAGCAAAATCATAAGTGGATTTCTTTTTGGAAAATCGATCGTAAGCCGCTTTATGACATCCTTCCATGTCGACATCGAAAGAGTAGGTTTCCAGCAACCGCCCCAATGCTCGCAGGAAAATAGGATTATCATCCAAAAGCAAAAGACGGGGTCGCCGGCCGGGCGAACACTCAGGGGCATTCTTGGGCTCTGGCCTGTGCTTGCGATGCGAGATGATTGGTTTGACCCGAAACCTTGCTCCGGTGCTCTGAAAAAGGACCGGTATATTCCTCCCGCAAACCCATTTTGGGACACTAATCATGCTGTTTAACTCCTTTTTTTGTTGAACTAGGCTCATATTTCAAACCACTTCCGCTGTTGGTTTGCAGATATTTTCCCTTCCTTATGACAAACCATCTGAAAGCAGCTAACACTATCCCTCCCTGAGATAGTGGGAAACTAAGCAATTTCCAAACCGCGCACTACCCCTATTTTGTTTTTTGCTGTCACAGTTATATGACAAACATTCAAAAGAGAAAAAATCGGATCATTCAATCAATGCATTATATTCATCACCTACATTTTACAAACACTCACCATTAGCCACCCTCATCCACTCCAATAAGTTTTTTATGCAAAAAAATTCCGAAAAACACGGCCTGCATGGAATGGAAATGAACTCCCCGGATCAAGTCAAACGGCAAAATGTGCATATTCGGAAAAATTTTCCTGTCAACAATTGGATCAAAAGCAGACCTCAAACTGACTTTTCAATTCCCATTAAGTACGAATCATTTTCTTCCGATAAGATGATGTCATATAGGCACGTTTCGGAGGAAAACTCTCACGGATGCAGCGGGAATCCAATTCCCATTTCTCCGTGTGGTAGCACGGAATGCAGGCGTAAACATGATCTCAAAATTACAAAAAAGCACTGCCCGCCAGATGGAAGCGGATATGGGTGAGGCGACTGAGAACAGATCCGGTTTGCCCGGCCCTCTTGTAGCATCCAAAGCTCCCAAATCAGGGACGTGGATTGAGTGCTGGAAGGAATGCGCCGAACATATCGCCGAAATGCTGGAGGCTGATTGTTGTTTTATCATAGAGAAATCCAGGGGCCTCAATTTGGGGGGAAGATCCCGTCAGGTGTGCTCGTGTGGCCATTTTCTGAATGTGACGGGACATTTGATGGGGGATCCACTCATCATGGAAACGATCAAACATGGTCAAGTTGTCCGCCTCAACGAGGTCCTCCACGAGCATCCATACAACCGCATCATTCACCACAAGACCCAGACATCCATGATGGCGGTTCATGTAAATTCCGTATCTGGCGGAGCAGGATTTGTCGTGGGACTCATTCGCCAAGAACCATGGAACGATCCTGCGTCAGTGATGCAAAGGTTGAAGGATATGTCGCACTTTGCGACCCGTCTCATGGAGGATCACTCAGGAGTTCTGGAGGAGGATCATTTTTTCCAAATCTCAAACGATGCCCTCATGAGAGTTTGTTCCGACGGAACCATCACCCGCATCAATCGGCGTGTTGAAAAACTGACCGGCTATAAGAATGGCGAATTGAACGAAGCTCCCATTTCCCGGTTGTTTCCGGGACTTGAATGTCATGACCTGACGAAGATGACCTTTGAATGCGCTCTCAATTCAAAGAATCACAACAAGTCCAATTGCCAGAATACGGTCAAACTCCGAAGGAAATCCGGAGAACTCGTGCTGGTTGAAATGGTCATCCTTGGTCTCATTCCCACTATCCACGATTCCAATGACGTCATTGTCACCATTCATGACAGATCCGAGCGACAAAAACTGGAGACCATTGCCAGGGAAGTAAGCGATTTTTCAAATGAAATACTGAGTATCGTTGGGGCCTACGTATTTGTGGTGGATTCTGAAGGTCGCATCGTGCGTTACAATCAGGAATGCGAGCGCATATCCGGAATTTTATTTGAAGAGGTAGTCGGGGAACACCTTTGGGAAATCATACCGGATGCCCAAAGCCACCGGCATGAGCTGGAAAGGTATCGGGAAAAGCCCAGCCTGTTCCTGGGACCTACCAGTCATAAAAGCACCTGGACCGATAAAGACGGAAAAAAACACAATATCCAATGGCGGAACTCTGTCATTAAAGATGCGGATAAAAAACTGAAATACCTCATCTGTTGCGGCGTGGATGTCACTGAACAGGACACTTCTCGCAAAATTATCAAGCGCGACGGAAAGCTACTGAGCCAATTCATTCGATACGCACCCGCTGCGGTGGCCATGTTCGACATCAATTTCAACTACCTTGAAGCAAGTCTGCGCTGGAAAAGCAAATTTGACATGCCCGAGGAAGGTGACTGCGTGGGACAAAACCCGTTGGATCTCCACTCAAACCTGGGCGTCTTCGACAACTGGCGAGTGGCACTGCACGAGTGTTTGAACGGACACCACAAAAAATCCAGCCGTGATACCTATAGCCGACACGATGGCAACGAGGAAGTTATCCGGTGGGAAATGCAGCCTTGGTACGACGAGGAATCCAGGCCCGGAGGTGTGATCATTTTTGCTGAAATCATTACTGGACTGATCGAATCCGAGAAAAGCAAACGCACGCTGGAAACATACATGTGGCCTCAGCCGCTGAGACGTATTACGAGACACAACT
>CAYPZD010000126.1:0-4049 GCA_964415055.1 uncultured Verrucomicrobiota bacterium
TTGTTTATTCAAAACTTCTCACTCGCTTTGGGCCAGTTTTTCAGGCGGCGGCCACAAAGACAGTGAATTGGAGGAAATGGTAGTTATCCGAAAATTTCGGATAACTGCTACTGACGGCAAGTTCTATCAAACGCAGCACTACAACCTCTCTGCCATCATCTCTGTCGGCTACAAGGTCAACTCTGAGCGCGCCGTCCAGTTCCGCAAGTGGGCGACCACCGTGGTCAAGGAATTCACCGTCAAGGGCTTTGCCATGGACGACGAGCGCCTCAAACACGGTGGCACCGTCCTGACACGCCAGTATTTCGAGGAACAGCTTCAGCGCGTCCGCGAAATCCGGCTCAGCGAGCGCAAGTTCTACCAGAAGATCACCGACATCTACGCCACCACCATCGACTACGACCGAAGCGCCACCGCCACCCAGCGCTTTTTCGCGACCGTGCAGAACAAGCTCCACTGGGCCATCCACGGTCACACCGCCGCCGAGGTGATCGTCGGGAATTGCTGTGTTTGAAGTATGTCGAGTTGAACTTGGCGCGTTGTGGTGCTGTTCATCTCCCCCGGGATTGGGAATGGTCGGGGTATAGGAAAATGATGGGACACCGGCGGCGTCTTTGTCTGCTCGACATCGAAAAAGTACTCCAAATGCTTGGCGATCCAAGCCTGGATTCCGAAAAAGTTTCGACTTTTCGCTCAACGAACTGATAGCCAGGGATCAAAGAAAGAGACGGTTCAAGTGGACGGAAAGCATGGCGATCGGGGTCAGGTATTTATCGAACAGTTTTAGCAAAGAGTACGCAATCGACAAAAGGTTCAAGAAGGGGATGATTGGATCATCAAAGAAGACCATGTAGCTTATTAATCCTCTAAAAAAGCTCCTTAGTATCCCCAGAAGCCTCGAAAGCAAAGCAACTCTTTGTTGCCGTATAAAATATCGTGGTCCGACCAAAATCTACAAAATCTAGGGTGAAGGGACTGCTTGCGCGCCAGCGCATTTATTAGTTTGCAGGGCAACATACTTGCAGAGGCCGGGAGGCCCATCTAACCCGTAGGGTTCGATGACTTTCACACGTGACTAGAATTGGAGCGGGTGAAGGGAATCGAACCCTCGTCTCAACCTTGGGAAGGTCACATTCTACCATTGAACCACACCCGCTTTGGTAGGGTGATTTTTACGTCGGTTGGAGGGCGGTGGTCAAGCGGTTCTTTTTTTGGTTTTGGGTTTTCCTTTGGGTGGTTCCTGTTGGGTTCGGACGTTGTGAGGGGTGGGTCGGGACGTCCCACCGCTACCTGTAGCCGTACTTGGCAAAGTGTGGCCATCTGGTGGGGGATTGTTTGTGTGGTATGCGGATCGTATCCAAAGCGGTGCCGAGTCACGCGCACTCCAGAGGGCGGTTGGGTTTGGGGTGAGCTTTGGGGTTTCCTTTGTGTGGTTCAATGGGTTCGGGTGTTGTGAGGTTTCTCCGGGCGGGACGCCCAGAGCTACCTGTAGCCGTCCCGCCCTGCGGGATGGTCATCTCTGGTGGGGGATTGTTTGTGTGGTATGCGGATCGTATCCAAAGCGGTGTCGAGTCACGCGCACTCCAGAGGGCGGTTGGGTTTGGGGTGATCTTTGGGGGTTTCCTTTGTGTGGTTCAGTGGGTTCGGGTGTTGTGAGGGTTCCGGGCGGGACGCCCAGAGCTACCTGTAGCGGCGTTGGCAAAAGAAATGGAACGTGGGAAGACAGAGGTTGGTCGAATTGCTGTGGCGTTTCCATTGCAGCTTGAAAAGGGGTCCAAAGTTCCGAGGTTTGAAGTGGGATTAAGTCGGAGCTTACCCTTCCGATTAGGGATGTCTTTTTTGGGCTGCGCCACGCCGCTGTGGGGGTTTTTGGGGTTGTTTCGGAGAGGAGATGCCTTATGGTGGGTGCATTCCTTTTTTGTGATGCGTGGTCTGCTTTCATTTTATTTGTTGGGCTTTTGGCTGGGATGTTTTTTTCTGCCTTCAGTGGGTGTGTTGTCGGATGGTGATGGAACCCGTTCGCGTGAGGGCTTGTTGGCGCTCTATAATTTTTGTGAGCCGGGTGGTCCGGTGATTCGGGATCGGTCGGGGAGTACGACGCCAGTTCATTTGCGCATTCAGGGCCTGAACGGTATTCAACGGGTTGCAGGTGGTTTGCGTGTTGTGCGGGATACCCGCATTGTTTCCATGACGGCTCCGAAGGGGATGGTTCAGGCGGTGCGGTCTTCGGGTGCGTTTTCGGTTGAGGCCTGGATCGTTCCTGCCAATGATCAGCAGAAGGGGCCTGCTCGTATTGTGACGCTGTCCCGGAATGGAAGTGAGCGTAATTTTACTTTGGGACAGGATGGGGGCAAGTTCGATGTTCGTTGTCGGACAAACAAGTCCAATAAGAACGGTATTCCCTCACTGGCCAGTCAGGCAAAAGCGGTGCTGCCCGAGTTGACGCATGTGCTTTACACCCGAGCGAAGGATGGCGTGTTTCGTTTGTATCTGAATGGTGCGTTGAATAGTGAAGGCCGCGATGAGGGAAGTCTCCGGGTATGGAAGGATAATGTTCAGTTCGGACTGGGAAATGAGGTCGGTGGAGGGCGTTTGTGGAAGGGGACGTATCATCTGGTGGCCTTGTTTGACCGGGCGCTTTCTTCTGTGGAAGTCATGCGTCATTTCAATGCCGGGGCTTCAGCGGAGGATACACCCACACAGCAAATGGTTCAGTCTTCTCCACAGGAAAAGTTTTTCGAACAGGAGGTCGCTCCTTTGATCGTTGAGCATTGTCTGGAGTGTCATGATACGCATACGGCCAAAGGGGATTTGGATCTTTCCTGGAAGGGGCGCGCTTTGGAAGGTGGCAAAAGTGGCAAGGCGATCGTTCCGGGGAATCTTGATGAGAGTGAGTTGTGGTTGTCGGTTTTTCACGATGAAATGCCGGATGAACGGGAGTTGTTGTCCGATGATCAGAAGGCTGTGTTGAAAAAATGGATCGAGGATGGCGCTGTCTGGTCCATGGATCATATTGATCCGGTTCTTTATCAGCACGCGAATCAATCGCATGCCAATTGGGTGCGGCGCTTGACTGTTTCCGAATATATCCGGACGGTGAAGACAAGCGTCGGCGTGGATATCAGTGAATCTGCGCACAAGTTGTTGCCCAAGGATCTTCGGGCGGATGGTTTCAGTAACACGGCTTATAATCTGAACGTCGATCTCAAACACGTCGATGCCTATGCTCAATTGGCTGGTGAAATCGTGCGCCGGATGGATGTAAAGGCCTACGCTAACCGCTTTGCCAGGAACATCAAGTTTACTGACAAGGATATGGGGGCCTTGATTGAGTCCATGGGGGAATGGGTGTTGCGTGGACCGATCAATGAACATGAGTTGTTCGCCTATCGCGGCATCACCACCAGTGTAGCGGCCGCCGGTGGTTCTTATGAAGAGGCGGTGTCCCTGGTCCTGGAGGCGATGCTGCAGTCTCCGCGTTTTGTTTATCGGGTGGAAAATCATATGGGCGATGGAACGGTTTGGCCGGTGGAGGATCACGCGCTGGCCACCCGCATCAGTTATCTCATCTGGGGGTCCAGTCCGGACAAGACCTTGATGGATGCTGCTGTTCGCGGTGATTTGTATGATGATGCCAAGCTGGGTCAACAGGTGGACCGGATGTTGAATGATGAGCGCGCCGTGGAGCGGTCTCTGGAATTTGCATCCGAGTGGCTCAATTTGAACCGGCTTTCCAACATGGCGCCCAACCCGGAGAAGTTTCCCGATTGGAACAGTCAATTGGCGCAGGATATGAAGGCTGAGACATTGGCTTTCTTTCGGGATCTGGTTTGGAAGGATAAACGTCCTTTACGTGAGTTGTTCAATGCACGGTTTACGTATGTCACGCCTGAGCTTGCGCGTCATTATGGTTTGGAGGACCGTCTGATTTCATCGGGTTCAAAAGGTTTGCAACGTGTCCAGTTGCCGGCTGATTCCAGGCGCGGTGGCATCTTGACCCAGGGGAGTGTGTTGACGGTCGGTGGGGATGAAGCCTCCATGGTGGCGCG
>CAYPZD010000126.1:4149-12167 GCA_964415055.1 uncultured Verrucomicrobiota bacterium
CGCATTCGTATTCCGGGACAGCCCGGCGCCAGGGAATACCAAACTTCCCTGGAATTGATCGATTTTCTTGCGGCAAATGATCGTGTGCAGGAATCCATCACCTGGAAGGTTGCGCAGTTTGCTTTGGGGCGTCCCTTGACCGCTGAGGATGCTTCTCATGTGAAGAGCATCCATGAACGGTCACAGGACCAAGGAGGCACCTGGCAGAGTTTGATCAAATCGATTGTGTTAAGTGATCTGGTAAGGACAATAAAAACGGAGAAACCGAGATGAAACAGAGCAGAATGAGTCGGCGCACAGCGCTGAAAGGGTTGGGAACCATCAGCGTTGGATTACCATTTCTCGAAGAAATGTGGATGCCCAGGGCAGTCGCTGCGGCAGGTGAACAGGTGCCGGTGCGGGCTTTCAATTTGTTTTTTGGTCTGGGGATTCCTGCTCCGTTGCAGACAGAGGGTTTTGAGGGTGTGTTGGAACCTCTGCAGCCGTTGGGCGACAAGTTGCTGATCATGCGTCAGGTGGATCAGGTGCGTTGTGATCAATCGGGCATCAATGCGCATTTCGACGGTGCTTCCGGTGCGTTCACGGCTGAACCGCCGCAAGGGGAAGCCAAGGCGGGAGGTCCTTCGATCGATCAATTGGTCCGCAAGCATCATTATCCGAACGGTCAACCGGCGGGTGTGGCCCCAACGGTGGTGGCGGGAACCTTCTTTCGCCGCAGTCGGGTGAGTCGTTACGTGCATAGTTACAATCAGGACGGCACGGTGGCTGCGACGATGCAGGAACGTCCGCGTGATTTGTTCGATCGATTGTTTGGTTCGGTTGGTTTTGGTGATACGACCGATGCCCGGCAGTTGCATTTGAAGCGGAGTGTGCTGGATTCGGTGGTTGAACAGTACAAGTATTACACGGGTGGTCGATCTCCTTTGAGTCCAACATCACGTTCCAAGGTGGCGGATCACCTGGATCGGATTCGTGAGTTTGAACAGCGCGCTTTTACCCTGGATGCCGATGCCGGGAACGGTCCCAAGCGTCCCACGCCTTCCGAAGTCCTGCACGGAGGATTGGCGGATCCGGGTGGGGAGGGGATCGATATCACTTTGGATGAATTGACGACGGAATGGCGTTTGATGGCGGATTTATACGCGTCAGCGATTCAAATGGATAAAGTGCGTTTTGGCGCTTTGACTTTTCTGGCTGCCGGTGAGCGCATTCGGTTGACCGGGGATTACATTTACAATGGCGAGAAACGTTACACCTTCAATGATGCCCGTTCTTTGAACGCCAGTGGATCGGCGGGTTGCAGTCACGAATGGTGGCATCAGTTCGGTGAGAAGAAGCCTAATGAGGCTTTGCGCGCGCATGCGCACATGAAGATGCGTGAGCTGGCTTATTTCCTGAATCGTTTGAATGAATCAGATGCCATGGATGCGAATGGAAAGACGATCCTGGATAATGCCTTGATCACTATTTCCACGGAATCGGGTGATGGGCGGCATAATGATGTGAAGCGTGAGCTTTCGGGGGTGTTCCATGCGATCACGGGGGCGAACGGACGGTTCAAGACGGGGCAGATCATGGATCTCGGGGTTGAGGGATTGGATGTTTATAATACCGTTTTGGCAGGGATGGGTGTTGAGCAAAGGATGGGGCCGGGGGATCGGGAGCATGCTTCGGTGGATGGGATTCGGGTGTAGTTTTTGGACAGGATTGACAGGATTGACAGGATGGGTTTTGTAGAATTGTAGCCGCGCTTGCCAAAGTGTGGCCCGCCAACGTTTTCGTTTCCTTTGGGATTTTTTTCAGACAGTCTCCGCAGTCGCGGGATCTTCGAGATGAACAGGATTGGCTGGATGAGGCTGGTTTGGAAGTAGCCGCACTTGCCAAAGTGTGGCCATCTGGTGGGGAGGTTGTTTGTCTGGTGTGCGGATGGTATCCAAAGCGGTGCCGAGTCACGCGCACTCCAGAGGGCGGTTGGGTTTTGGGTGATCTTTGGGTTTTCCTTTGGGTGGTTTTGTGGGTTCGGGTGATGTGAGGTTCCGGGCGGAACGCCCAGAGCTACCTGGCCACATTCTGGCGAATGCGGCTACATGGCCACGTTCTGGTGAATGCGGCTACCTGGGGTTTTTATAAAGTTGGGGCTTTTTTTTCATTGGTGGTTGGGGGGTGTTTTGGCAGGGTTTGTTCTGTTTTCCTTCTTGCGTTGTTTTGAGGAGTGATTCACTGACCGCCATGATGATATTGGATTGGATATTAGAATTAAGTTCGAGATTGCCTCTTTTTGTCTTGGGCATTGTGTTGATCGTGGGCGCTAAACAAGCGTTCCATCGTTCTTTTGCTTCGACAGTAAAACACAGTGCGGATCCTTTTCGAAATCCCGCTTATGTCGTCTTCCTGGGATCCTTTCTGGTGGCTTTAGGTTTGGCTGTGGCGGGTTCTTTTGCGATGCATTCCGATCATTTGTCCTCACGTTCACTGACGAAAGCCTGTATGGAAGGGTTCTTATCCATGATTTTGTTATGGTGCAGTATTCTGATCAATGACCGGTTTATTTTGTATGGATTCAAAATCGGTAAGGAGATTCATCAGGACCGCAATCTTGGTGTGGCGTTCTGTGTTGCGGGTTCCACGCTGGCTACCGGTTGCATTCTTAACGGTTCCTTTATTGGATACAGCCCAAGTTTTGTTCGCGAGATAGTGGATGTGGTGGCTTTCTGGTTGCTTGGCCAGGTCATGCTCTGTCTGGCCGCTTTTGTTTTTCGCAAGTGGAAAACGTATGATGTTCATAAACTCATCGAGTATGACGACAACGTGGCGGTTGGTGTGGATTTCGGTTGTTTGTTGCTCGCGATCGGGATCGTGGTTCGAGCGGGTGTGGTTGGCGCCGGGGGACAATCGATGGTGCACGAATGGGGGCTGAGTCTGCTGCTTGCTGATCTGGGGTTGTTGGTTTTGTTTATGGCTTACTATCTCATCGGACGCTATCTTAGCGGGGGATTGGATGTTCGGACCGAAATTGAAATGCGTAAAAATGTTGCACTGAGCTGCCTGCACGGGGGCGGGGTGATTGCGGTCGCTCTTATGTTGGCTGCGCTGATTCAAAGATGAAGGCTCTTTCATATCATTCCAAACAATCCGTCAAACGGCTGGCTGGGCTGCTGCTTCTTTTTGTCAGCCTGTTTTGTATGGACCTCGACGCCTTTGGACGTGCTGGTGGAGGCGGGGGGTATAGCGGTGGCGGTGGCGGAGGAGGCGGTTTTAGCGGGGGTGGCAGCTTTGGGGGTTCTTCCGGTGGGAGAGGGAAACAATGGAGTGAAATGTCTCCCTTCGAAAGAATCATTTTTGTCAGTTCAATGGGGGGCTTTATCATCCTGTATGGAACTCTGGCCATTCGGGAGAAAATGCAAAAGGGGAATTTGCTTCACATAGAGGTAGGTGAAACTTGGTTTGATCTCATTGATCAGAATCGACACCAGGCTCTGGAATCCAAATTGCAATTGGAGGATGAGCATTTTCATGCCCATTTGTTTATCGAACGATTCAACGTGGCTTTCCTCGCTATCCAGGATGCCTGGCAACATCAGGACATGAGCCCTGTGCGCCATTTTGTGTCGGATGGTATCTATGAGCGGTTCAGTCTTCAGATCAAAGAACAGATCGACCTGGGATACCGGAACTTTATGGATAAAATCGATATCCATGATGCGGCCCTGGCAGATTTCCATCGAGGCGCTTTTTTTGAAACTATCACGGTCCATGTGAATGCTTCAGCCGTGGATTATCGAGTTGATAAGGATTCTGGAAATTACCTTACAGGTTCGCGATCCAAACAGAGATTTACCGAATACTGGAGTTTTATTCGGCGCGTGGGCGTCAGAACTCAAGCTGATCAAGCAGGTTTGATCGAAGGGAAATGTCCAAATTGCCACACTCAGGTAAGCATGAATCAGAGCAGCGACTGCCCGTCGTGTCGTGCCCACTTGAAGAGCGGTGAATATGATTGGGTGTTGGCCGAGATTACCCAAGCTTGTGAATGGACTCCTGTGGAAGGATTGTTGCCGGCTTCGGTTGAAAAGTATCAGACCCTCGATCCCGGTTTCAACCTGCAACACATAGAGGATCGGGCCTCGGTCATTTTCTGGCGCAAGGTGCATTCCGATCGTGTGGCATCCATCAATCCTCTGCTGAAAATGGCTTCAGAGTCTTACTGTGCAAATGGTCGAAAGCGTTTCAAGGATCAGGAAAAGGATGGCAAGAGAAGTTACTATGGAGATTGTGCGGTGGGCAGTGTTGATTGCCTCGGGGTGTTTCAGCGGGAAGATGCCGACTATGCCCTGGTTCAGGTTAAATGGGCGGGTTATTGGATTCTGATTCAGGGAAAAGGTAAGGTTGTCAAACGTGATTGGAGTCGTAAGCAAAGTTTGTTTGTCCTGACGCGTCAGAAAGGAGTTCAAACGAACCTTGCCACCGCCATTCAATCAGCACATTGCCCGGGTTGTGGAGCTGCAGAATCTGATGTGACTTCGCATGCGTGTGAGTATTGTGGCGCCGTGTTGAATGATGGCTCACACGATTGGATTTTGATGCATGCTTGTTCTCTCCAATCCAAAACAGCATTCGAATGGCGTCAATCATTGGAAGAGATTGAAAGCCATGTTCAGTCGGTCAAGTCATCCATGGATCTTACGGAATGGGTGATTCAGATCGTTGCTGCAGACGGGTTGCTAAAATCGGAGGAACAGGATGCTATCTTGAAACTATGTTCCAAATTAGGGCTGGATGAGGGGCATGCCAAGGGACTGATCGCTGCTGTGACCGAACGTCACGGAGAAACCTTGCAACCCCCGGATCATTCCGTTGGAAAACAATGGCTCGAAGCCATTACGGACATAGCTCTCGCTGATGGTGTGGTGTCCGATGAAGAGAAGGCGGTTCTGTTGAAACTTGGAGCCTTTATGGATTGGGCGGAAATCGATGTGAATCTGTTGATCAATAAACGCCGAGCAATTTTTTTAAATAGTAAATAGTAAATTTAAAATAGTGAATTGTTGGAGGATTGGCCACGTTTTTGCAAACGCGGCTACGTGGCGGGAGGTGATTCTTTTCGTGCGCTATTGATCGATGACAGGGGGTTTGTTAATGGTCGTGCATGTCCAACTCATCCGAGCTGTCCACTGAGCAATCGTCCACGGAAGACTCAACTCCCCGTCAAAGCAACTTTTTAAAGACCAGGTTGCTGAAATGGATGCGTCGCTTGCATCTCTAATGCGGGACTGTTTCTGCTTCCCTGGGTATTTCTTTATGGGATCACCGGAGCCATGTTCAATCATCCGGGACTATTTCCGGCAGTGGAATCCTTTTCCGTGGATGCCGGGAAACTTCAAACGACCTCTCTGCAGAACATCGAATCTCCGGATGCTCTGGCTAAGAGGGTTGTGCAATCCCTTCAGCAGGCCAGTCCTCAGTCTGACATTCGGCTTCTCCCGGATCATCGCGCCGCCTTCAATAATAATATTTTATTGGAAACACGCGTCAAAGGAGTCCGGCATGTCGTTCATATCAATCCAGCTCAGAAAGATGCCTGGGTGACCATTCCCCCTGTAAATGAAGAGCAACAGCGGCAGCGTGCGGTTTTGCCCGGTGTGCGAAATGTGCGCTTAGATCCCAATCCCTACCAGCAAGCCAGGGAATCGTTGCCGGATACAATGTCTGCGGCTGGATTGGAGACTCCCACTCCAGCGAAACCGCTCGGTTGGTGTAAATTGAACTTCCTTGCCAATATTGACGGTGAAACAGCACGTGTCACCTACGTGTTGCGTGATGGGCATGTGGATGTCACACGGTTTACAGGAGAGGATGGCATGATCCCTCGAGCCACATTTCTGCGCATGCACACCTTTCATGGGCGCACCCCGGAAAACAGCGCCCGGAATGTGTGGTCACTGTTTATAGATTTAATGGCCCTGGCCATGGTGACATGGTGGATGACCGGTTTGGTCATGTGGTGGCAGATGAAGAAACTAAGAACGATTGGGTTCGCTGTTCTTGCATGCAGTGTCATCACCGCGTCCGCGATCAGTTACTACCTGAGTCAATTCCACGCTTTGACCAAAATGTGAGCTGTTGGCCGTAAAGGGGCTTTGTAGAACGGGAACAGAGAAAACAGGTAACAAAAGTAGGGGGAGATTCCCAGTTTCATCGACTTGCTCTGGATTGAGAGTAGTGTTACCGTCTGCGGCCCTGTGATCAGTATTGGTTTTGCCTCCTGGTCGTGTAATGTTGAAGATTGATTGTTTGCAGCGAATTATTCGCCTCTATGAAATACGAATCCGAATTGTTGGCCCCTGCGGGCTGTTTTCCATCGCTTCAGGCCGGGATCAAAGCCGGTGCTGATGCGGTGTATTTTGGTGTGGCCCAACTCAACATGCGAGCGCGTGCGCGGCGGAGCTTTGAGTTGTCGGACATTCCGGAGATTCTGAATATCTGCCACGAGCATGGCGTGAAAGGGTATTTAACCCTCAACACACTCCTTTATGACTACGACGCCAAGGCTGCCAGAAAGATATTGGAAGCCGGAAGGGACGGTCATGTCGATGCGGTGATTCTGGCGGATATGGCGGCGGTTCAAATGGCGAATGAAATGGGACTGGAAGTTCATCTGTCGACTCAACTTTCGATATCCAATTATGAAACCGTCAAATTTTACGCGCCATTCTGCGACCGCATCGTGCTGGCCCGTGAGTTGAACCTGAAAATGATCAAGGGGATTCACGAGCAGATTCTCGAAAATGATCTCCGTGGAAAGAGTGGGCGTCCCATGGAATTGGAGGCGTTCGCGCACGGTGCATTGTGCATTGCGGTTTCCGGTCGCTGCGGCATGTCGCTCTACACCAGTAACGCCTCCGCAAATCGTGGCGCGTGCGAGCAAAACTGCCGCAAGGAATACATCGTCACGGATAAGGAATCAGGACAGCAACTTGAAATCGACAACAACTTCGTGATGTCTCCCAATGACATTTCCACGATTGACTTCTTGGATCAGGTGCTGGATGCCGGGATTCATACTCTCAAGATCGAAGGACGCGGTCGTGCTCCGGAATATGTCGAATCCGTGATCCGAAGTTATCGCGAAGCCATCAATGCTCTGAATGAAGACCGCTATACCCAGGAGTTGGTTGGTGAACTCCAGGGGAACCTTGAAAAGGTCTACAATCGCGGGCATTCAGACGGTTATTACCTCGGTCGGAAACAAGGTTGGAGCAATGCTTATGGCAGCAAGGCATCACGACAAAAAATCGCTGTGGGTTCGGTCACCAATTATTTCTCCAGAATCCAGGTGGCGGAAATCACCGCCACATCAGGAGAACTGAATGTCGGAGACGAATTCAACATCATCGGCAATAAAACCGGCGTTGTGAACGGTGTGGTGGATGAAATCAGGGTTGATGAAAAACCCGTTGAAGGGATCAAGGGGCGTTCTGTGTTTTCGATCAAAGTTCAGGATAAAGTGCGCAGGGGGGATCGATTTTATCTCATGAAACCCGTTCAATCATGATTCAGATCAAACACAAACGCAGCGATTGCATTGGGTGTTATGCCTGCGTGGAGCATGCCCCCAGTTACTGGAAGATGGACGAAGACGGTATGGCTTCATTGATCGAGATTACCCATCGTCACGACCAGATGGAATTCGGCAAGGCGTACGACTGCGATCGGGAGGAATTGGAACGTAGTGTGACAGACTGCCCGGTGTCGATTATTTCGATTTCGTAGTAAGTAGCGACCTTCGCCAGAAGGTGGCGTGGTCTTCGAATGAGGGGAGATCTATGAAGTGACCGACGGGGTTGCCACATTTTTGCAAATGCGGCTGCGGTAGCTGATTTCGCAAGAAAGTGGGATGCCTTTCGAGTTGGCGGATGGTTTTATCCACATTTTTGCAAATGTGGCTACGGGGAGGGGGAGATAGAAATTGTCATGGTTGCCTAACTTGCCGTGATTTCATTTTTTCGCATGCGGAAGAC
>CAYPZD010000127.1:0-12032 GCA_964415055.1 uncultured Verrucomicrobiota bacterium
TTCGAGGACCGAAGGCTTTCCGAAACGGAGGTGTGTTGGAATTCGGATGCCATAAGGTTGCGCGTCGGGGACGACACGCGTTACCTGGTTTTTTTTAAAGGCTTGCCCTTTTCTTCAGTTCTTGTTCGATGGCCTTTTTTTCGGCTGCGGCGTCGAAGTCAGGATTTTTTTCTGTTGGGACCGGGGCCTTGATATCCTTGCGCCATTGTTTCATTCGCTTGTGTAGTTCCTTTAATTTCTCCGGATGTCGCTTGGCCAGATTGGTTGTTTCACCGATGTCATCTTTCAAGTTGAAGAGTTCCAGATCGCCTGATTCAAAATATTCCAGGAGCTTCCAGTCCCCTTGACGAATGACGCCAACCGGTCGTGACCGGAACAGGGCGTCTCGTTGCTCGAATGCGCTCTTACCCCCGTAACTTTGAAGATAGGCGGGGAAATGCCAGAAAAGTGAACGAGGCTTCAGTTCGCCGCCTTGAAAGAGTGATACCAGGCTCAGTCCGTCCTGCGGTTGACCTTCGGCGGCTGTGGCACCGGTCATTTCCAGGAAGCTTGGGTAAAGGTCAACGCCAATGATCGGGGTGTTGGTTCGGCTGCCCGGTTTTACTTTGCCGGGCCATTTGATGAAAAACGGTTCGCGGATGCCGCCTTCATAGTAGGTGCCTTTGTAACCTTTCAGAGGATGCATGTCGGTTCCCGGCCCATATCCGCCGTTGTCAGAGAAGAACACGACGGCAGTCTTGTCAGTCAGTCCCAATTCATCAATCCGATCCACGATGTGTTTTACCCCGTCATCTACTGCCTGAATCATGGTGGCCATTTTGGCGTTGGAGTGGAGTTTGCCGGGTGTCTTGGCTTCGTATTTGGGGAGGAGATCTTTCTTGGCCTGGATGGGGGTGTGAACTGCAAAAAGCGTCAGGTAAAGGAACCATGGTTGATCTTTGTTTTCAGAAATGAAAGAGGCGGCACGATTGCAAATCGTCGTCGTAACGAATTCGTCCTTGGGGGCATCTTGCAGTCCGGGAACGTTGCCATGCGGTGGATAATACCCGCGAGGCGGACCTCCCGAGTGTGTCCCTCCGACATTTACATCAAAGCCATAAGGGATGGGGTCGTCGGACAGATGCCATTTGCCCATGGTGGCCGTTTTGTATCCGGCCTTCTGTATCCGGTGAGCCCAGGTTTGAATGTCTGTCCGCAGGGTGTCGGTGCCGGGAATGTGTTTGAGGCGGCGGTGTGCGGGCTTGCCGCGCGGTCCGGTGCCGACGTTGAAGATTTCATGGCGCGGCGTGTATTGTCCGCTCAGGAGGCATGCCCTTGCTGGAGCGCAGTTGGCCGCGCAAGAATAGGCCTGCGTGAAGATCATGCCCTCACCTGCCAGTCGGTCCAGAGTAGGAGTCTCATAAAAATCCGATCCCATGTAACTGGTGTCTTTCCACCCGAAATCATCGAGAAAGATGAACAGGATGTTGGGTTGATCACTTGTTTGCGCGGAAAGCGAGAGATTCATTAACAGACCCGCAAGGATCAGGAAGCAAAATGAGTTTTTCATGGTTTTCAGGTGGTAGATAAGCCCCATTTAAGGTGTTTCATCATCTGCCGTCAACGCAATGTGTCCAGGGGAACACTATCTTATTGTGGTGATTGGTGGAGAGCTTTTGCCAAGGCAATGAATTGTTCGAATTTGATGGCCTGGGCGCGGACCATGGGATCGAGATTGAGTTGGTCTTTGGCTGTTTCCAGAGCCTCGGGTTTCCAGCGTTGTTTGAGGAGTTTCCAGACGATTTTGCGGCGCTGGGAGAAGGCGAGTTTGACGAGTTGGACGTAGGTCTTGAGTTCGTTGTGGGTCAAGAGTGGTTCCGGATAGCGCTCGAGGGTGACGCAGGAGGATTCGACGTCGGGTTCGGGGAAGAAGCAGCCGGCCGGGATCTTGAATTTGTCGGAGGCTTTAAAGCGAGCCTGGAGGAGCAGCGTCATGACGCCGTAGGTCTTGGTGTTGTAGGGAGACACGATGCGGTCCACAACTTCTGACTGCAGGGTGGCGGTCATGCGTTTGGGTGGATGTTCGCTGAGCGCCAGTTCGATCAGGATGGGGGAACCGACTGAGTAGGGGAGGTTCGCCGCCAGTTTCCAGTTGCTCCAGTTCTGGGGCTCCTTTTTTAACCACGCCAATGCGTCGATGTGTTTGAGTGTGAAATTGGGTTCATTTTCGAACAAGACTTCGAGGGCTTCGACGAGGCGCTTGTCAATTTCGATCGAGGTAACCTTTGCTTGTCGGTTCAATAGCTCGCGCGTCAGAGGGCCAAGGCCGGGACCAATCTCAAGGATTTGCTCGTCGGGTTGGATGTCGGCGGCATCGGCGATGCGTTTGATCTGGTTTTGATCGTGCAGAAAGTTTTGTCCAAGGGATTTGGTCAGGAGAATGTTTCGATCTGACAGTATGGATTTGATCTCGCTCAGTTTCATGGCTGAATCACTTTCCGAAATGTTTTCAACAGCTTTTGTGTTGCCTGGTTCATTTCTTTTTCCGAGATGATCAATGGAGGGGAGATGCCGAGGACCTCTCCGTGATCACCTTCGGGTAAAACAATGACTCCGTTCTGCAGTAATTCGCTGGTCCACCGTATGACGGTGTCCCCATCGGGCCGGTTGTGTTTGTCGCGCACTTCCAGTCCCAACATCAACCCTCTTCCGCGTGGCATGACCCGGTCTTGCCAGGGGGCAAAGGTGTCTTTCAACAGACGCAGCCAGGCCTTGCCTTTGCGTTGAGCTGCTTGAGCCAGTTTGTTTGATTTTAATTGTTTCAGTTGAGCCAGTGCCATGGCGCAACCTACCGGGTGTCCAAGATAGGTGCTGGTGTGGATGGCTTCTCCTTGTGAAGGGGGCCAGGCTGCATCCATGAGGTTTGATTCTCCGATACAGGCCGACATGGGGAAGCCTCCGGTCAATGCTTTGCCGACACAGATGAGGTCCGGAAGGACAGTATCGTTTTCGCAGGCGAACCATTTCCCGGTGCGTCCGAAGCCGGTGTAAATTTCATCGAGGATCAGGCAAACCTCGTGTCTGTCGCAGAGTTGACGTAACTGCTTTAAGAAACCATCGGGTGGAATGTTCAATCCGCCTCGTGATTGGATGGGTTCCAGGATAATGGCACCGATCGGTTTCTTTTTCAGTATCGATTCGATGGCCGTGAGTGATTTGGCAGCTTCGGGTTCATCCGTGGGGAAAGGTGCAAAGTGGCCGAATTGTTTTAATTGGCTCAGAAATCCGCCTCGAAAATGTTTGCGATGTGTGACGGAAAGAGCCCCGTAGCCAAGTCCGTGGTAGCCGCTTTTAAAGGCAACGACACCCTGTTTGCCGGTGGCCAGGTGTGCGGTTTTCAGGGCGGATTCCACGGCTTCGAACCCGGAATTGCAAAAGATGGTTTTGCCTTTGAGTGGTTTTCCTTGTGAGTTGGCTGAGGTCTTCGACCAGCGTTCAAAGGTCCAGCGGCTGAGTTCTCGGGCGAGCTTGGCTTTACCTTCGTGCGGATGGACGTCGCCCATGGCATGCATCAAGGTACGCATTTGTTTGCTGCCTGCTTCCACGATCTCTTTGGGGGCGTGACCGCAGGCTGCCACTCCGAAAGCGGCGGTCAGGTCCAGATATCGTTTTCCTTCCGCGTCCCATACATGCATGCCTTTGGCTTTTTCCCAGACCACAGGCCAGGTTCCATCCTCCGACATGAAGGTGACGTTACGGGACTCATAGTCCTTCAGTTTTTGAAGGATCTTGTTGGTCCGTGTCTGGTGTGGGGATGGCATGGCAGTGATCAAACACCCTTGGCATCGGCTGGCCAGATGATTTTATGGAGCTGTGCCTGGAAACGCGCCGGGAGTGCGTCCTGCATCATCTGATCAATGAGTTCCTGTCGGGAGATCAATGCTTCGGGTTTGGGAGCGGGTTTCAAGTTGGGATCCTGTTGGGATGCGGTCAAAGGTGCGCACCAGGATATCAGGAGTTCACAGCGTTCGTTCAAATGCCATTTCTCTATCTGTGTTTTACACCATCGATAATCTTCATGGGTGGCAATGACGAACTTGATCTCGTCCTGCGCGGTGAGGTGTTCCATGTTCTCCCAACGCATGCGATCCGATTCACCGCTGCCGGGGCATTTGAGATCCATGATGCGGTGGCTGCGTGGATCGAGTTTTTGGATGTCATGCGCGCCGCTTGTTTCGGTCAATACGGTATATCCCAGGTCACACAGCCTGGATACGAGTGTTGGACTTTCTTTTTGAAGCAGCGGTTCCCCGCCGGTCAGCTCAATCAGTGGCAGTGTTTGACCTTGCTTTCCTTTTTGTTCGAAGGGTCGTGCCATGTCTTGAACGGTTTGGAGGATGGCGTCGAGGGACATGGACTGGCCTCCTTTGAACGCGTAAGCGGTGTCGCAATAGGAGCAACGCAGATCACATCCGGTCAGGCGTATGAAAATACAGGGCAGACCGGCGAAGGTGCTTTCGCCCTGGATGCTCAGGTAGATTTCGTGGACCAATAAATTGCCGCTCATCTTCGGGGGGGGGCGATTACTTGCTTGCCTGAGCCAATTTTTCCCAGAGAAGTGCGCTCATCTTCATTCCTTTTCGGAATGCGGTCAGGCTCATTTTCTCATTGGGGGAATGGGCGTTGTCGTCCGGCAGCCCAAGGCCCAGCAGGAGTGTGTCTGCTTTGAGGACGCGTTTGAATTCGGTGACGATGGGGATCGAGCCTCCTTCACGCATCAATACGGGCGGGTATTGGAATGCTTCTTTCAAAGCATCGAGGGCGGCTCCGGCAAAAGGACCGTCTGGTGCGGTGACGTAGGCTTTGCCACTGTGTCCTTTTTCAAAGGACATTTTGACGGTTTTAGGGCAGAGCCGTTTGAGGTGCCTTTCGAGAAGCCTCAGGATTTTTTCAGGTTTTTGATCCGGCACCAATCGACAGGTGATCTTGGCTGAGGCCATGCTTGGAATGATGGTTTTACTGCCTTCTCCCTGATAACCGGATGTCAGACCGTTGATCTCCAGGGTTGGACGGGCGGAGCGACGTTCGACGGTATTGAAATTGCGTTCGCCGAACAATTCACGCACACCCAGGTCGCGGGCGAGTTTGGTGTCCTTGTGCGGGAAGCGTTTGGCCTGGTCACGTTCCAGTTTACTGAGAGGAGCGACATCATCATAAAATCCCGGGACGGTGATGCGACCATCGGCGTCTCTCAATTGGGCCAACATCTGGCATAGAACCATGGCGGGATTGTCCACCGCACCTCCGTAGATGCCCGAATGCAGATCGCGGTTGGGACCGGTCAGGGTGATCTCGCAGGCGGCCACGCCCCGGAGCCCATAGGTCAGTGCCGGATGTTTCAGGTCGGGCATGCCATTGTCGGATACCACAATGGCCGCTACATCCAGTTCCGGTTTCAATTTCTCCAAAGCCGGGGTGAGTGATTCGCTGCCGACTTCTTCTTCGCCTTCGATGAGGAAGGTAATGTCGCAGGGCAATTCCGTGCCGGTTTTCAGGTAGGATTCGACCGCTTTCAAATGGACGAAGTGTTGTCCCTTGTTGTCGGTGGCCCCGCGCGCGAACAGGTTGTCACCTTCAATACGTGGTTCGAATGGTTGGGATGTCCAGAGGTTCAGTGGTTCGGGGGGCTGAACGTCGTAATGCCCATAGACCATGAAGTGAGGTTTCTTGGATTTGCCTTTGCGCGGCGTCTTGGCCAGGACGATGGGATGGCCGCTGGTTTTGATGACGCGCGTTTTGAGTCCAATGGATTTGCAATGGTTCGCAAGCCAGGTGGCAGCGTTTTTGACGTCCTTATTGTGGGTGGATTGCGCGGACACACTGGGGATTCGTAAGAAATCCTTCAGTTCCTCGAGAAATTGATCCTGGTGATCTTCCAAATATTGAATGCATTCCTTCGACATGGCATTGAACCTACAGACAGGCTTGTCGGAATGCCAACGGAAAAACGGGCGGGATGCAGGGTTGTAGGGTAGATTGTGGATTGAGTAAGGGGTAGTGAATTTGATTTTTTGACAGGATGAACAGGATGCACAGGATTTACTTACATATTGGAATTTAGGGGAGTGGATTTGCTTGAATCATTTTTTCTGCGACTTGCGTTTGGGATGATGGGGGTTATGGTGGGCGTTTATGAGTATTGTGACCAAGACTGGGGACGGGGGGCAGACGCGATTGATGTTTAATCATGAAACGGTCAAACATGATCCGCGTGTGGATGCTTATGGGGCGATTGACGAATTCAATGCGGCCCTGGGGGTGGTGCGTGGACACGGAGCCACGCCCATTGAACTAAAGGAGCGCGTGTTGAAGGTGCAAAAGGATTTGATCGGGGTGATGGGGGAGGTGTCCACGCCAAGCGACTCCGTTGAAAAATATCGATCCGCCGGATATGCCTGCTTATCGGATTCAGACGTGGCTGAGGTGGAAAAGCGGATCGAAACGCTTGAGGAACAGCTTGGGCCTTTCAATGACTGGTGTCTTCCGGGAGGTTCTGAGGCGGGGTCTTTGGCCGACTGGGCCAGGACTGTTTGCCGGCGTGCCGAACGATCGGTTTGTCATTTGCATGCTCAGGAGCCGTTCTCGAACCAATCGATCATCGTCTATTTGAATCGCCTGAGTGATTGGCTATGGTTGGAAGCCCGTGCCTTGGATCGCGCATGATGTATCAGTCGGCACTATTCGATCTGGACGGCACACTCACCAACCCTTTTCTGGGCATTACTCGCTGCATCCAACACGCATTAAGAGAGCTGGACCGTCCTGTGCCTCATGCGGATGAACTCAAGTGGTGTATCGGACCTCCTTTACTGCCCAGTTTCAGAATCTTGTTGGGTGACGAGCACTCTCATTTGGCGGAACAGGCATTGGTCAAGTATCGAGAACGTTTCGCAACGGTTGGATTGCTCGAGAATGAACTGTACCCCGATATCAAGGAAACCCTTGCTCCTCTCAAAGACTCGGGATGTAAATTGTTTTTGGCAACGGCCAAGCCGATTGTTTTCGCCCGCAGAATCATGCAGCATTTTGAGTTGACCGGTTTTTTTGAAGGATTGTATGGCAGCGAACTGGACGGCACGAGGTCCAATAAAGCCGATCTGATTCAATACATCCTCGAAGAACGTAGCATCAGTCCAGAGACCGCTGTGATGGTAGGTGACCGTGATCAGGACGTTACGGGTGCAATCGCTAACCATCTGGATTGCATCGGTGTATTGTGGGGTTATGGTGGTCGGGAAGAGTTGGAAACGGCTGGAGCCTCGAGATGGGTGCATCGTCCCTCGGAGTTGACAGAGATCATTGGGCTCAGGTGATCCTGTTTTCTTTATTCAAGTGTGAAACATTACAAGTGAAATTTTTGATATGATGAAATTGTGCTGGATCCATGATGATTCGGAGCAGGCGCGGGAGCAATATGGTTTCCTCACGCAAACGTGTGGCTACATTGATTTTGAATCGCGGGGGCGTTTGTGTCTTGCTGGCAAGGATCGAAAGGCCTTTTTACATGGGCAGGTTACCCAGGACGTTAAGAATCTTGCTGCCGGGACCGGTACATTCTCCGCATTGGCCGATGGGAAGGGTAAAATCCAGGCCGACCTGAATATTTACTGCCTGACCGATGAACTGTTGCTGGATTTTAACGTTGGTTTAATCGATATGGTTAAGGAACGTTTGGAACGATATCTCGTTTCTGAAGATGTGGACATCATCGACCCTTCAGAATTTTACACCATGGTCAGTCTCCAGGGGCCGCAGGCGGTTAAGGTGCTGCAAAATGTGTTTCCCAATGTTTCCCTGCCGACGGATGCATGGAGCTTTCTGGAAGTTTCCTGCGGCGATGATGGAGGCATCTATGTTTGCCATCGACCTCGATGTGGTTTGGCGGGATTCGATCTGTTCATTCCAAAGGCCATTTCGTCTGAATGGTCGGAGACATTGAACTCGGCTGTTCGCACGCTTGGGGGAGGGGTGGTAGAGGACACTGCATTACGTATGGCGGGTATCGAGACAGGTGTTCCGATGATGGGGAACGACATGTGCGATGATATTTTGGTGCAGGAAACCGGGCTGGAAACGCAAGCCGTTAGCTATCAAAAGGGTTGTTATATTGGTCAGGAAGTGATTTCACGCATTCGGACGATGGGAAAAGTCAATAAGGCGCTGCGACGTCTTGAATTCGAGACGTTTCCTCAGTTGGAAGACGGGATGGAATTATCTATCATGTCCGGTGATCAAGTGGCCGGTTTTGTGACGAGTGCTGCAGTGGTTCCCGTCGGTCCGTCTCGTGTGTCAGGCCTTGGATATATCAAACGAGCTTTTCTGGAATCGAATGAACCATTGACTTGCAAAGACCTTTCCGGAAGCGAGATACCGGTCAAAGTCATGGGGCTTCCTTCAGCACTTGGATTTCCGGCCTGACCGGTTCACTGACACCTTTCGGTCAAAATCCCCATTCAATGGCTTGCCAATAGCGGTTTTTTTCCTCCAAGATGGGGCCTTTGGTCATGTTAACGGATCGACAGTGGTTTTTTTGCGCCATTCTGATGTATGGAGTGAGCGTTATTTATTCGGTCTTCCTTTGGCGGAAAGGTTTTCGCAAGGATGATTGGGTAAACTATGTACTTCTCCTGGCCGGGTTCGTGATGCATACCACCGCCTTGATGTTGCGCGGTTTTTCTTTCAATCGGTGCCCTGTGAACAATCTTTTCGAGGCCACCATGTTTGTGGATTGGTCAGCGGTGGGGGTTTATCTGGTTCTCGGGCTGATTCCCAAGATTCGTTTTCTTGGGGCCTTTGCTTCTCCAATCTTTTTCTTTCTGGGGATCTATGCCCTGATGCCTGGACTGGATCATCACGATCCGGACGGTGAAATCACCAAGAATTGGGCGGTCAGCCTTCATGCTGTGCTGATCCTGGTTTCCTATGGGTCCTTTGGATTGTGCGCTGTGGCGTCCTGCATGTATTTGATCCAGGAACGTCATTTGAAGAAGCATAACATCTCCGCCATTCTGTCGGTGCTGCCACCCATTCAACGACTTGAAGCAGTTGCCGGAAAATTGCTGATCGGAGGGCTGGTTCTCTTGACGCTGGGGCTGGCTCTGGCTCCTTTGATCGTGAAGGACAAGGAGAATCTGGTGTTTTATGAAGATGCCAAAATACTGTGGTCAATGCTTGTGTGGGCGGCCTATGCCGTGATCGTCGCGGCCCGATGGAAATGGCATTTTGGTGGCAAGCGTCTGGCCTGGTGCCTGATTGCCGGATTCATCTTTTTGATACTCACTTTTTCCGCAACGAACATGATGTCGGACCTGCATCGTTAAATGAAGATTGAGCCTGAGAAGATGAGAAATGGAAATGTTCCAACGATGAAGGGAGGAGGCCGGTAATATGTCGATTATCGTTGTTGGTATCAGTCATCATTCGTCATCGGTTTCTGTCCGTGAACGTTTTGCTTTTGCCGAATCCGAAATTGATGATGTGTTACGAAGCCTGACCGATCGAGGTTTGGCGCAGGAGAGTGTTTTGCTATCCACCTGTAACCGGGTGGAACTTTACGTTTCAACCCGTCTTCCCGCCACAGAGGCCCTGCATGCCATCAAGCAGTTCCTGATCGAGAACCGTCAGTATCAGGATGTGATCCAGGACGAGATTTATTGCCATGCCAATCCTTCCAGCGTGGAACATCTTTTCAGAGTGGCAAGCGGATTGGATTCGCTGGTGCTGGGGGAGACGGAGATCCTTGGTCAATTGAAGAAAGCCTATCACCTGGCCATGGAGATGAAATTTACCGGTGGTCGATTGAACAAAGTGTTCCAAAAGGCTTTCAATGTTGCCAAATACATACGATCCAACACGGGGATCCAACGGGGAAGCACTTCCGTGGGCTCGGTCGCCGTGGAATTGGCGGACAAGATTTTTGACGGGCTCAAAGGGCGGCGCGTGATGGTGATCGGAGCGGGGGATACCAGTGAGAAGACAGCTCGCTCGCTGCTTTCCCGTGGCGCTTCCGAAGTGGCGGTGACGAACCGGTCTTACGAACGTGCCGAGGAATTGGCCGGAAATCTGAATGGTCGCGCTGTGCCTTTTCAGGAATGGGAAGCCGAGTTTGAAGAATTGGACATCGTCATCAGCAGCACCTCGGCACCGACTTATGTGCTCGATCGCGCCCGGGTTGAGAAGCTCATTCGACCGCGCAAATCACGTCCGCTCTTGTTGATTGATATTGCCGTTCCAAGGGATATTGATCCCGAGATCAATGAACTGGACAATGTCTACGTCTACAACATTGACCACCTTCAGTCCATCGCTCAGGATTATCTGGAACAGCGGCAAAAGGAAATCGACACCTGCGAAGCATTTATCAAGGAAAAGGTGGAGGAAGTATTGGGATCACTCAACCCACCAGGGCATGCGGCCAAAGACGGTCCAATGATTCAGGCCGATGCGCGTGAAGCCGGTTGAGTCGCGGGCAGTTTGACTTTATGGGTTCGAATCGGAATTGACGAAAGAAACAATATCATGGGAGCAGCATCCACAGAGAGTGACAACGTCATCATTGCAACGCGCGGAAGCGCCTTGGCATTGGTTCAATCAAAATTTATTCAATCGGAATGCCAGCGTTTGTTCCCCGATCTGAGTTTTGAACTCAGCATCATGAAAACCACCGGGGATCATCTGCAGAAAGCCGCCGAAGCCGATGCTCACTCTCCGACGCTGCCCAAGGGATTATTCACCAAGGAACTGGAAACCGCCTTGTTGAGCGGCGAGGCCGACCTTGCGGTTCACAGCCTGAAAGATCTTCCAACTGAATTGCCGGAGGGACTTGAACTGGGATCTGTCACGGAGCGTGAGGATGTGCGTGAGGTGTTGATCTTCAAGAAAGCGCCCAAAGTTAATGAAGTGGCGAATCCGGGACAGTTCCTCCGCAGCAAAGCCTGTGTGGCGACCAACAGCCCACGACGCCAGGTTCAACTGAAGCAGTGGAACAAGGACCTGAAGGTCGTTCCCATGAGAGGCAACGTTCCAACGCGGTTGCGTAAACTGGCCGAGAATGAAGAGCTGGATGCAACGATCCTGGCCAAAGCCGGATTAAATCGTTTGGGTTATTCCATCGATGGGGACGGACGATTGGCGGGGAATGACGTTCCTGAAGGATTGTTCGCCGTCGTCATTGAGGTGAACCAAATGCTACCCTGTGTCGGGCAGGGGTGCCTGGGCATTGAGATCCGGGCAAACGATGATCGCATTCGCAAGATCATTCA
This sequence comes from uncultured Verrucomicrobiota bacterium, assembly GCA_964415055.1. Lineage (GTDB taxonomy): Bacteria > Verrucomicrobiota > Verrucomicrobiia > Limisphaerales > AAA164-E04 > AAA164-E04. Next base: position 11,301 of record CAYPZD010000127.1, read on the forward strand.
GGCTCTCTCTCATGAACCCTCTACCATCGCCGCCACGGCCGAACGGGCATTTTTGAAGCACATGGGCGGTGGTTGCCAAACTCCATATGCCGCCTACGGAACTTTGGATGGCGAACGATTGAAACTGCTGGGACGTACGTTCCATGGCGGCGCCTGCCATGACGCCGAACTGGAAGGTCAGGCCGACCAGGCCGAAGCACTCGGAATCCAACTCGCGGAAGCCCTCAAGCCTTAACGCCCTTCCAGCCCGGATCACATCATGCTTCCCACATTGACAACGCTGTTTTGGGTGGGACTCGGCAGCGCCATCGGTGGTATGGGTCGATACGGCGTATCAGTTTGGGTGCAACGTCAGTTCCCGCATGAATTCCCCTGGGGAACCTTGACTGTCAATGTGGTCGGGTCTTTCGTGATTGGATTTCTGGCCATGCTGTCCGGAAATGAAGGCCATTGGATGAGCCATCCAAACGCCCAGCGGTTCTTCATTGTCGGCTTGCTCGGCGGGTTCACCACCTTCTCCTCCTTCAGTCTCCAAACTCTGCAACTCGCCCAACAGGGACACACCGGACTGGCAATCGGCAATGTCTTGTTGTCCGTGCTTTCATGCCTGCTGTTTGTGTGGGCGGGGGCAGGGGTGGCTGCCAAATACGTGTTGCGTTAAGTTGCCTGCTGGGTATGGTTTATGCTCTGGAACCATCATGCCAGGAATTATGGAATGCTACCGAATCAAAC
>CAYPZD010000128.1:0-4895 GCA_964415055.1 uncultured Verrucomicrobiota bacterium
TCACCCGAGTCAGGACTTTCACCCGACTGTTTGTGTGCACTCGCAGGCGCACTAGGGACGAGCTGCTGCTCGTCCGCCACAGCGTCTGCAGTCATTACAGTTTTTCCAACACTACGAACGCAATGATTTGAAATCGTTGAACCCGGCTTTCTTGGCGGCAAGAAACGCACCGTAGGGTGCTCGTTCCATGCGATGCCGCATTTGATTGGCCTCATGCAGATCGAACTGTTCCTTCTCGGGATCCCATTTCAGCGGACGTGACAGCTTCATTCCGATCCAGGAAATACAGCAGGCCGAACAGGCACGATGCCCCGTCTCGGCATTGGTCGTGGCCGGTTTTCGATTGCGCATGGCCTCGAACCAATCAAGGTGATGATCCCAGCCAGGACTACGATGCAACTTTGTCGTCAATTCGGATTCCGGAACCTGAGGTAACTTCGGGTCACTTGCGTTAAAGGCTTTCGAAGAGTTCGCCTTGCCACGTGTCACCCAGATCCATCCGTCCTCGCCCTCGAATCGAATGCCATTGGGGAAGGTATCACTGATGGTAACAGACACGTCGTTCGGGTATACCATCCGGATTTTGTATTTCCCGTGCACATTCCAGAAACTATCCTCTCCCGGCCAGGTGGCAGTGGCATCCACTGAGAGCGGTCCGCCGTATTCCGCCCCGATCCCCCAGTGTGCGATATCGACATGATGCGATCCCCAACCGGTGATCATCCCGCAGGTATAAGCATTGAGCCGCAGCCAACAGGGACGGCTGAAACCGGATGGCGGATGCACCCGGTCCACGGTGTAAGGTTCTTCGGGCGTGCAACCCAACCATTGGTCGAAATCGAGTCCTTCAGGCACAGGCATCTGCGTGGCATCGCCACCGGCGGGATCGGTTGGGAGTCCGATTTGAACCGAACGAACGCTACCAATCACACCGTTGCGCACCAGTTCACAGGCACGATGAAATTGAGAGGTGGAACGTTGCTGGGACCCAATCTGCAAAATCCGCTGACGAGCCGCCACCACATCGCTGACCAATCGCCCTTCGGCAATGGTCATACTGAGCGGTTTCTGCACGTAGATATCCTTCCCGGCAAGGGCTGCTTCCAGGACCGGTTGAGAATGCCAATGATCGGGTGTGCAGATCATTACGGCATCGATATCATCGCGGGCAATCAACTCCTGATAGTTCGTCGTAGCGATCACTTTCACTGTTTGGGAAAGGGATTTGGAGTAGGATTGCTCGACCATTTCCTTGGCCAACTCCGCCCGTTTGGCATCCACATCCGCCACCGCCACAACGCGAACCAGATCCGGATGTCGTAGGGCTCCCCGCAGATCCATACCCCGAGCAATACGACCGCACCCAATCACGGCAATCTGAATCAACCCTCCCGGAGCGGCGGCCCCAAGGACACGCGACGGGATGATGGTGGGGAATCCGGCAATGACAGCGGAATTCCCAGCGAGTTGAAGAAAACGACGGCGATTCATTTGATCAGATGATGATTTCATGTTTTTAACTTTCCAGTTACTGAAGGAGAAACGAAGTTCATCGACGGCAAACGATTAGCGTTCAATGACGTCAAGCGGATGGGGAAGGAGGAAGATGGAGGTAAGATGCATTTCGCCTTATGGGTCGAACTGGGGGTAAGACCGACGACCTGTGCGAGGCATCTCAAATCTGGATAGATTGATTTCATGATGAATGGAACGCCCTCACGATCCTTCCGTCATCAACAGAGGAAACCTACCAGATTTAAAATGCAAAGACCATGAAGAAATCCAAAATTCGAAACAATATGAATCCTTTTATGAACGACATCGGATTCCGAGTATGTCATCTCAAAAACCCTCAGGGATTGGTGCAACCCATCTTACCAAATGCCAAAAAAGTCACGTTTGGACCAGCGCAATTTTGGAGTGCTCCAAGTCATTGGAGCTTTGGATACGCCAGGGAAACGTTATGATTGTCTCATGCCCATACTGTCCGATTCCTCCATGATTGCAACGACGGGGTAAGAGTTTGGTCATACAGCATTTTTAGCCGTAATGAGTATATGAACAGTATCCAAAGCGGCGATGACTCGCCGCAGTCCAGAGGCGTATTCGCGTTGGACCAAAGTTCGGCAACATGAGATTCGCCCTTTGCCATGCTTCAACAAAATGTTGAACAGGCCGCATCCGCGGCCAGCGTCACTCAAAGCTGGATTTCAAATAAACCGTCAAGACAGCAACGATCAGAAAGGCAAGGGTCATGATTTGCCACGTTGCAGCTTTTTCCGGCTTCCGATAAGCCATGCCGGCCATACCGCTCACCCCGAGCCAGCATACAATCTTGATGAACACCCAGGCAGGAAAGCCATACTTCAACACAGAAAGCATACCAAAACCACCAATCAACATCAGCAACGAACAAATGCCGGTGATCATCATGGTTTTCTTCTTCCCCTTCGGATCAGGATTGGCGAAGGCCATGAAGGTAAAGGCGGTCAACACCACCATGGAAGCCACATGCATGATCTGGTAAATCTGTAATTTCATGAGCACATAGTTAGACCATGTTCACGCGGAGTGCAATCACTAAGCCGTATCGACGCAGTTTATCCGCAGATGTCACAGATTTACGCAGATGAAATAATTATTCATCGGATGGCGATGTTCCGTGGTCCCTCGCTGCTTTAGAATCAAACTTCGCTATCCACTGTTTGAAGAAATCTTTGGCGTCCATCGTTTTGTCGAGACCGTATTTGCGATCAAGGACTTTGCCATCCCGCATGATCACAAAACATGGGAACATGAGGTCAGGAACGTATTTGTCGACCAGGACCGGGTTTTCATCAACTTCAATCTTGAACACTTTCAAACGATCCTCAAATTGAGGCGCCACCGCTTCCAATGCCGGATTGGCTTCGAAACAGGCAAAACACCATTCCGCCCAGAAGTCCAGCAACACCAAATCTTTGTTCTTATTCATCAACTGCTGAAAATTGCCATCGGTGACTTCCAGGATGTTGTTTTCGTTCTTCTCCGGCAATTTACAATGCTCCAGAAACCGAACCATGTCCCTGATGTCCGCCATGGCGGCCGGGTCATCAAAAGCAGGCATCTTGGACAGGCCGTTTTCCACATGTTCATCCTTGGGTTCGGCAATAACAGCATTGGGTTCCAATATGGATTGCAGCAGTTCCCCGGCATTCAAACGATCCCCGACATCGGCAAGATCGGGTCCGGTGACAAGCCCGTCACGAAATCCGGGTGCCTCCTCATCCCCCAGGGTATGACAGTGCCAGCAACCGTAGGTGTAAAAGGCTTCATGCCCTCTTTTGACGGATAGCTGAAGATCGCTTTGATCCAGGACCTTTGAGTCCACTACGGTCGAACTACCTGGTGCTTTAACGAAGGAAACTGATTCTTCTTCTTCGCAACTCCACGAAATGAGTATGGCACGAAAGAAAAACCACAGAGGGCACAGAGAGCGCAGAGTTTTAGGATAAAACATACTACCTCAAGTCCTCTCTGTGATCTCTGTGTCCTCCGTGGTAATAAAGCAAACTCCCCTATCGCTTTGCACCGGCCGCTACTGGAGGGGCATCGTCGTAATAGAGCAGAAAGTCATTACTGGCTGTTGCGACAACGGCTGCGTTACTCCATTTAGCTGCGACTCCTTCCAGTCGACCTGATGTTCCCGGCATGGGTTTACCATCCTTACCAAACACCTGCCAGACGACGTCCTGGGCCTCTATCCAGCAAAACAGAACTTCATCTTTTTGATTGATGGCCACCATGGGGCGTGACCTGGTGTTGCCGGAATCGGGGGCTTCAATAATCGTCTGTGGACTGTCGGCTCGGGCAAATGAAGAAACACCACGCGTTTGAAATCCGAAAACAGCGCCCGATGGACCACTGGTCAGAGAATAGGGTGCTCCGGGGCAACCGCATTTTTCCCATTTTTGAATCATGGTCTTGGTCCAGGTTTTGCCTTGATCTTCGGACTTTAAAACAAAAGTGTCCTTGTCCCAGGAAGTCGGCGAGGTTTTCACAGAGTTGCGATGAATGATGTAAAGGTTGCCCTCAAGATCCATGGTTGCCTGAATGGGGCAGCACCGGCAATTGCCTTCGATATCGATGTCCAGTTTACGCGGCTCGGACCAATTCGCTCCTTCATCGGTGGACACGGCCATGTACATGTCTCGATCCATTTCAGGACCGGGTTCGGTCTGTCCGGGCCAGAAGGCATAAACATTCGATCCATCCGAATCCGCTACAAGAGCACCAACCCCCTCGAATCCAATGGTTCCGCCAACAAAGTTGCGTTCTTTCTCAAATGCGGTTCCGGCATCATTAAGACGGGAGTGCAACATATACCTCAACACAAAGAATCTTGCCTTGGATTTGAACATCTCATTGAAAGCATCCTCACCCATCGCCATTTTGGAATATTTGGGAGTTGGCCGAATCATGACATGCACCCGACCGTTTTTTCCCAATGCCATATTGAATCCCGCCGCCATGCCTTCCGCCTGATTCAACACTTTGATTGGTTTGGAAAATTTATTTTGGTCGGGATGATGTTTTACATAGACCAGATCCCCCCGCACTTTCGAATCAGCTTGAACGATATGCACCACACCGGATGCATCGATCATCGCCTGTGGTCGAATCCCGCCATTCGGAAGTTTAAATGCTGTGACTGAGGGCTCCGCGTGACACACCAAAGTCAAGGCAAACAGAGAAAGAACCAGTTTGGTAAAGCAAGAAAGTGTGGATTTCATCTTTGGATTATTCTTTTGGATTAACGTTGTACACAAACGCATGGCTTGTTTTTTCAGATTTCCAAGTGATTAGAATGCGCACACTACAAGAAGAACGAATCAAATTCAATGGATTATTGCTCA
>CAYPZD010000128.1:4995-12008 GCA_964415055.1 uncultured Verrucomicrobiota bacterium
GCCAAAGTGTGGCCATGTCTTCCGAACCACCCTGCGGCGTGAATTTGCACTGATACGCAGGGCCACCTTTTTGGAAAGGCGGCTACTTTAACGTCGTGCCACCACAAAGCCGTTGAACATACCATACTTCCAAGGCCCGAGGTTCAGACAGAAATCAACGAGCGGGTGCACCACTCTGTCCGTACAGGCAATGGATTCGATACGACATCCATCGTGACGCAGGAATGCGGCAATCTCCAACGGATTAGTGGCGATGATAGCATCATCATCGGGTGTGAACGGTTCTTTGATGATTGGCTCCATGCGGTCAAATTGCCATCGTTGAAAGGAACCTTGGAGAATTCGACGCTTGGTCATGAGGCGTTTGAAGTTGCGTAATTTGTTCCCAATCCCTCGCATCTTCGGATGGTAATCACGAAATCCCAGTACACGAAAAAAGTTGGGACTCGAAACCACCACTTTCCCACCGGGACGCACCACCCGCACAAGTTCCTTCAGGAATGCCTCGGGTTGTTCGACGTGTTCCAACACATTGAACGCCCCCACCACGCCAAAAAAACGATCGTCATAGGGCAATGTTTTGCCGTCATAAAACTGACATTTTTCAGAATGTTGCCGTGCTCGTTCGATGTTTGGATGAGATACATCGACACCGTGTGCATCGACACCCTGAGATGTTAATTCCGCCACCACCTGCCCCACACCGCACCCGACATCCAACACCGGCAGTTCCTTTGTGTCGGGCGCCATGGTGTCCGTATACTTGCGATAAAAGGAGGCGTCCCAACCGGAGAGAAACTCGGCGTAATCCTGGTTGTCTTGATAGGTTTCCTGGTGTCCCATGAGTTGGCGTTTTAAGTGAGAAGCGTCCGGAGATAATTATAATAGGTAGGGATGTGCTGCTGCACGTCCGCTAAGGTGTCCGCTCAACACAGCAGCTCCTCCCGCACCCCCAACGCGATCACGGCCCCGCAGCAGCGGGGCCCTACCGGGGATGGATTTGGGTGGATGCTCGTTCATTCGGGACCGATTGAACCATAAACGCCGGACAATAAAAAGCTCTGACTTAATCCACCGGCTCATTCTTCTTGTCCTCGCCGCATGAACTGCAATGGGTCAGGAGGGAATGCCGGACGTGGTGACAGGATGAACACTCCTCAAACAACCGTGTACCACAGGATGGACAAGTATAAGTCTGTTCCGCTTCGGGATCCCCTGAGTGTGGAATTGTTTTGTGAACCGTCCGGCGGGTCCAGTAAAGAAACCTTCGTGGTCCGGTTCGAATCGGGTATTCACATATCGGACATAAGAATCGTTCGTAAGCTTCACGATACTGTTTCTGCAACCACTTCTTACCGGGGAAAGCAACGATCCCGATCGCATGGACCAGCACTTTTCCGACACCTGCCAGCAGCGTCAATATCAGAATGTATTTCACATACTGAGCCGGGAAATATTTGTTCACCACCCAATAAGCTTTGAACAGGGTGGCCATTCCAAAAGCGAGGAACACCGGGAAATACACACTGTGGTTTCGGCGGATGACCAGAAAACCTGCGGCGATCAACAACGGAACCAGCAAACACAGTTCCAAAGTTGCCAGCCACATGCGATGTTTGCGAACCAACTCATTGTACTCCTCTCTGGCGGGAATCAGGAGTTCATTGATCTGAGCATCCAATTCCTGTTTCTCATCCTCAGCGAGCCGTTTTTGCTCAGCTTGATCGTGCAGGTTTTGATTAAAGGTCTGGAATGCGGTTTGAGTTTCGAGAAACTGATTCAGCGTGTTGGCCAGGTTTTGTTGGTCGCTATCAGAGAGCGCCAGTTCTTTTTGAAGAGACAGTTTCTGCAATTCTACCAGTTGCGTGATGGTATCCTGCAGGTTCCTTGATCCATCTGACAGAATCCGTTGTTCCTCCTGCAACCGGGCAATCCGGCGGTCAAGATTCCCAATCTCGGTGGTCAGTTCCTTGGATCGATCCCTGAGTGCGACATCCACACGGTTGGTTTCGATGCTTTGCCAATCGGGCCCTTTGATGGATTCGATATCCCGAATGAAAAAGCCTTCCAACAAATAGGTCAGAATGCCAAGCGCCAAAGTAAGCGCCCAAATCACCATCCGATTCAACCAGGGGCCTTTTGGTCGGGTTTTTGTGGAAGTATCGAGATCGGCTGGAGCTGAAGGTTTCATGATAATGCCATCATTTTCAGGCTAAAGCAGCCAGAATTCATCCCCAGGCTACCTACCTATAAACTACGGCTTACATGTCCAATGTGCAAGAGATGGTAACGAAAATGAATATCTATCTCTCCAACACCACCACCGAAGCGGCTTTTGCAAAAGGATGATGTCCCAACAAATCGATCGCTACCTTGCCGTTCTCGCCAGACTGAATCCTCAATCCATCCGTGTCATCACCATGAAGCAAAAATGCTTTCTTAATGCCATCCGCATTGATTCCGCTCACTTGAAGTTGATGGTCTTCAGGCCAATCAAATACATGCAAGTAGGTCTTGTTCCCCTTCTCGGTGACACGTCCCCAGGGCTGGTCGGGCAAATTTGATTTTCGGGTTCCGTATATGGCATCGCCGTTTACCTCCAGCCATTCCCCAATCGCGATCAAGCGGTCCTGCATGATGACCGGAATGGTTCCGTCGGCAGCGGGCCCAATGTTCAACAGCAAGTTGCCGCCTTTGGAAACCAGATCAATCAACATGCGGATCAGGCTTTCCCGTGTTTGATAATCATCATAATCCTCGAGTCGATTGAGCGCGAAACTGTGTCCGATGCCCCGGCATTCTTCGAATGGCTTGTTTTCGAGCAAACCGGGAGATCCACCGCCGATGTTACCGTATTCGGTGGTGTAAAAATCCCCGACCTGCCCACGCAGAGCCTTGCCCCACCGATCGTTGATGACCAGGGAGTCGATGTTCGGAGCGGTGTTATAAAGCCATGCCACCAATTCAGGACTTCGCCACAGAGTATCGGGTTCATTCCACTCTCCATCAGGCCAGACAATGTCCGGGCGATAGCGTTCAATCAGTTCCTTGAACTGAGGCATCATGTATTCACTGACATATCGCTCCTTGTCCGTCTCAAACAAGGGATGTTCCCACTCCATAAACGAATAATAGAACCCCATCCGAAGTCCCTGGTCCCGGACGGCATCCGACAGCTCACCACAAAGATCGCGTTTCGGACCGGTCTGCATGCTGTTCCAGGGGTAGCCCCGACTGCTGGAAGCGGCTTCATTCGGCCAGAGCGCAAATCCATCATGGTGTTTGGAAACCAGCACGACATATTTGGCGCCGGCTCGTTTGAATAATTTGGCCCAGGAAACGGGTTCCCATAGTTCCGCTTTGAAATCTTCCGCGAAATCCTGATAACGAAAACCTTCTCCGTAACGGGCCTTGTGGAAATCAGATACTTTGCCGTTATGCGATTGAGTTCGCAGCCAATGCCAATACCACTCGGAGTAAGTGGATTTATCGCAATACGCCGGCACCGAGTAAACGCCCCAATGTATGAAGATGCCAAACTTGGCCTCACCAAACCACTCTGGCGCAGGGCGTGCGTTGAGGGATTCCCAGTTGGGTTGGTAAGTGGATTCGGCAAAAAGTTTTTGAGAAAAAACCAGCAACAGGGCCAAGGAAACCAGATAGAATGATCTCATCCTCCCAGCCTAACTCTGAAACGACTCGAATCATAGCAGTTCCTTGTCATGCGTTTTACAAATCCTGTTTCATTCAAAAATTGGAACCTTTTAATCTCACACAAAGGCACTAGGACACTAAGGTGGAACTGGCGCCGACCTCTCCTCCTGAAACCCTTTGAGCCCTAGTGCCTTTGTGTGAGCCCAAACAAGAACAAGACAAGATTCAAGGACTCTACTATTCCTGCGATGCTTCAAACCGTTCCCAGGCCCCTAAATCATCCACGTCTTCCAACTCCCTCAGTTCCTGAAAACTCATGCCGGCAGATTGAAGTCTTTCTCGAGTGATATCCAGCACCCGAGATGTACTCCAGGGCATGTCCTGAAACAAGGTCGGCTCCGGTTTTCGCATGCCAATGGCCCAGTACCCGCCATCCAAGGCCGGGCCCAACACCGCATCCTGGCCTTTTAAGACCTCTATTGCCTGATCGATGTCTGTTTTTTGGACATAGGGACAATCTGTTCCGATACAGATCACCGCATCCACCTCTGACAAAGCCCCTCGAACCGCGCGCTCCATCCGCTGTCCCAAATCCCCTTCCCCCTGAGGTTGAAGTCTCCATTCGGGATGCTTTTTGAATCGTTCGATTTCTTGAATGGCATCATCCGGAGCAAAACGCAGTTCTAATTCTGAATAAGAAGCCAGCTGCTTCAGAACCGTATCCGCCAATTTCAGGTATGCCTGACACGCGGCATTTGAACCAATGGAAGCAGCCAGCCTGGTTTTAACCTGACCGGGTCTGGGCTCTTTCAAAAAAACGACGATACGGAACTCCATATAACAAAAATCCGCGACCTTGGCTTTAAAACCAGGATCGCGGGTGTGAAAGTTTTGAAGAAGGGATTAGAATCAGCCCTTCAATTCGGCATTGTAGAATTCCAACCAGTCGTCCAGGTTGTTGAGATTGACTGCGTCGTAAGGTCCGCAACAGCCTTCTTCGATGCCATTGGCTGACAAGATGCTTTTGCGGGTTTCATCATCATGGATATATCCATCGATGGCGGCATTGATGGCCGTGATGGCTCCCTGATCCAATTTGGCGCCAGGCTGTTGCTTGATCCAGGCCTCGAGCTGGGGATAGGTAGGCTTTTCGCTCTTGATGAAATTCAGGGTGGTGTCCTTGTCCAGTCCCAGGGCATCCAGCACCATCTGGTCATAACCGGCTCCGCAACCGGGATATCCGTCGGCCAGTTTGCCCGCATTTTCAAGAGAAACCTTCTGCCAGAATCTCGGAAGGTGTTTGACTCCAAGCGGTCCTGCGACGCTTGAACTAATCGTTGGCACAATTTTGCTCATAAATGCTTTACTGTTGATCGTTAATGGTTTGGTAAGTAGGGATAGCACTACCACCCTACCTGGCCAGGGTCAATAGGATTCCTCTCGATCAAATGGAAGCAATCATTTAACATATTGAACAACAACCCGGCAATTCGCGGAACTAATGCCTTGACGAATGAATGCATCCAGTCAATTTGTCGTCGGTATAATTAACCGCGATCGTCGGAAATTCTGATATGAAAAAGACAACAATCACCCGAGGCGGAACCATGGCGCTGCTCATGGCCGGCCTGATCTCTCAACAAGCGGTGGCCGAATCCGATTGGCCACAATGGCGTGGTATCAACCGCGACGGACACTCAACCGACCAGGGATTGCTCGACACCTGGCCTGAATCCGGTCCCGAAAAAATCTGGATGTTCGAGAACGCCGGTCAGGGATACTCCAGCCCGGCGATTGTCGGTGGCAAATTTTTCACACTGGGCACTCGTGGCAACAGCAGCATTTTGCTCTGCCTCGATGCCGACACTGGCGAAGAGCAATGGGCTACTGAAATCGGCGGCATCCTTGGCAACGGATGGGGCGACGGCCCACGCGGCACCCCTGCCGTGGATGGAAACATGGTCTTTGGTTTGACCGGTGAAGGCATCGCCTTCGCAGCCTCCGCTTCCGACGGATCCATCAAATGGAAAACATCCATGGAAGATCTTGGCGGCAGCGCACCCAAGTGGGGTTTCAGTGAATCCGTATTGATCGACGGCGAAAAAGTCCTTGTTACCCCCGGCGGCGAAAAAGGCACGGTGGCAGCCCTCGACAAATCGAACGGTAAAGTCATCTGGCAAAGCAAAGACATCACCGAACCCGCCCACTATTCCTCGGTGATCGCTGCGGACATCAATGGCGCCAAGCAATACATCCAGCGCAACGAAAAATCCATTTTCGGACTGAACCCCGAAAACGGCGCATTGCTTTGGCAGACAGATTTCCCCGGACGCACGGCAGTGATTCCCACTCCGGTTGTTTTTGGCAATCGCATCTTCGTCACGGCAGGCTACGGTGCCGGCTGTAAGGCCATCGAAATCCAACCCGGCAACAAAGTCAAAGAAGTCTATTCCAATCGCACCATGAAAAACCACCACGGCGGTGTGGTTCGCTTGGGAGGACATGTGTTTGGTTACTCTGACGGTGTGGGTTGGTTGTGTCAAAACCTGGCGGACGGGGAGGAAGTCTGGTCCGAACGCCGCGCTCTGGGCAAGGGCGCTGTCGCTTTAGCCGACGGCAAACTCTTCTGCGTCGACGAATCCAAAGGGACGGTCGCCATGCTGGCTGCCTCGACCGAAGGTTTCAAACAATTGGGTGAATTCACTTTGGAACCTCAATCGGCCATCCGTTCCTCACGTGGCAAAATCTGGACACACCCCGTCATCGTAAACGGTAAAATGTATCTCCGGGACCAGGACCTCATCTACTGTTACAAGGTGAAGTAAGGTCATCACGATCATCTGAATTCAAAAACGGCGGAGACACTGTTTCCGCCGTTTTTTATTCTAGCATTATAAAGCTTCCAGTTCGTTTCCCCGCGCGTCTATCCACCTCCAAAATCCCATGCCGATACATGCGATATATACGAACCAGACCAATGCTGGATGATACAACACATACGTAGAAACAGGCATATCATCCACTCGGTCAGGTAAAGCGTACAAGGCGACAGTAATTACCACCACAACAACAATCGCAATAGCAGAAGCAACGTTGTAGTAAACTTTTTTTGTCGGGAAATGATAACGAGGGGCTTTCATTATAAAAGCGATACTCACAAGCATACCAATGTTCTGGAGCAATGGCCTTGAATAAGAGATGAGCAATGCCGATACCAATCCTAAAACAGACCAAAGGAAGAATCGTTTTTTCGACCAGATAGGATGTTTTAGATCTCCTTGCATGAAAGCACTTGATAACTCACAACAAACTGAGCATCAACCCAAAAACACTCCTACAACACCAACGTTCCTCTGGAG
>CAYPZD010000129.1:0-11238 GCA_964415055.1 uncultured Verrucomicrobiota bacterium
ATTGTCACCAACGGACCATATTGGTAATTGCTGGTCCAAAGACGGACCATGAAGGAGGGCCTTATCCGCATGATGTCCGGTTTTTACTCAGGCATCAAATTTCAATCATTGAGTCGCTCAACTTTTCGCTGGTGTTTGTTGGTTTTGGCTTTATGTGTTTCTGAGAGGAATGAGTATGACCGACACAACCGATTCTTTGGACGAACTATTGACATGCCGCCTGGGTGGAGGGCGGCGACAGGTGGAACCTTGCACGATTGTTATTTTTGGGGCAAGTGGGGATTTGACTTCGCGTAAGCTGATTCCCGCTCTCTATCATTTGTTCAAGGAGAAGCAGCTTCCGGACCCGGTTCGCATCATCGGGTTTGCCCGACGTGATAAAACGGATGAATCTTGGCGCGAAGAACTCCACGAGGCTTTGAAACGGTTTTCACGCACCCAGCCTGTTGATCAGGAGGTATGGGCCGAATTTGCATCGCGGGTGCATTATCATCGCGGTGATCTGAGCGACAAGGCGTCTTATGAATCATTGAAGCAACGCGTCCAGGAGGGTGGCCATGATCAATTGGCCAACAACCTGCTTTTCTACCTGGCAGTTTCTCCCAGCCAGTTTTCAGAAGCAGTCGCACAGTTGAGTGCTTCCGGGCTTCTCCGCAAGGTTGAAGACGGGGACCATTGGCAGCGTGTGGTGGTGGAGAAACCTTTTGGACATGATGGCGCATCAGCACAAAAACTGAATGACAGTTTGATTCAGTATGCACACGAACGTCAGATTTACCGAATCGACCATTACCTTGGAAAGGAAACGGTCCAGAACATCATGGTGTTCAGGTTTTCAAATGCCATTTTCGAGGAGTTATGGACCCGACGTTCGATTGATCACATTCAAATTACCGTCAGCGAAAAACTGGGGGTTGGTTCACGGGGGGGTTATTACGAGGAGGCGGGCGCGTTGCGTGACATGGTGCAGAATCACCTCCTTCAGGTGTTGTCCCTGATTGCCATGGAACCGCCTGTTTCACTGGATGACGAGGCCATTCGTGACGAAAAGGTCAAGCTATTGCAAAGCATTCGTCCGATGAGTGAAGAGGATGTCGCGCGTCGAGTTGTGCGGGGGCAGTATTTCGCCGGGGTGGTGGATGGGGACATGAGGCCGGCTTATCGTCAGGAGGAAAAAGTAGATCCGACTTCGGACGTTGAGACGTATGTCGCCATGAAGTTGTTCATCGAGAATTGGCGTTGGTCGGGCGTTCCTTTTTATCTGCGTACCGGCAAAAACCTGCCATTGAGTGCCAGCGAGGTGCGCGTTCAATTTCGTCCGGTTCCCAATGTTTTGTTTGCGGCGCAATGTCATAATAATCTGGATTCCAATGCGCTTACTTTGAGATTGCAGCCCAATGAAGGGATCAACCTGCATTTCAACGGGAAGATTCCGGGGAACAGTTCGGATTTGAGGCCGGTACGCATGCAGTTCAGTTATGACACGGAATTCGGTGCCTATACTCCGGAAGCCTACGAACGGCTTTTGCTGGAAGCTGTCGCAGGGGATGCAACCTTGTTTATCCGGCGTGATGAAGTGGAAGCTGCCTGGAAAGTGGTGGATTCCATTCGAAATGCCTGGAAAGGAAAATCCCTTAGCAACCGGGAATTCTATTCGGCGGGAACCTGGGGGCCTGAAGCGGCTGATGAACTCCTCGGGAGATCCGGTCACACCTGGCGTCATCCCAAGATTCAAAAGTGACTTTACCTCAAGATTGGTTCATGATGGGGGAAGGTATGAATAAAACCGGACATTATCATCTACAATGTTTTGATTCGCCGGATAACCTGGCTTCGGCTGCCGCGAGGGAGTGGGTGAAGGTTGTAGGGGAAACATCGGACGATCCTGCGTTTCATGTCGCTGTGTCCGGAGGCCGTATTGCCGTGCCGTTTCTTGAGGAAGCGGCCCGTTTGTTCCTGAAATCACCTGTTTTGTTGAATCGATTGAATGTGTATTGGGCCGATGAGCGATGCGTCCCACCTGATTCTGACGATAGTAATTACCTGATGTTTCAGAATCATTTCGTTCAGACCACCCGGTTCCCCGAATCCCAAATGTTTCGATTCCAGGGCGAATCCGATCCGGAACACGCCGCCAAATGGATGTCGGCACAACTTGAAGAAAACCTTCCGTCAAATGAATCAAACATTCCGGTTTTCGATTTGGTGATACTTGGGATGGGGGAAGATGGACATGTGGCTTCCCTGTTCCCCGAGAACATGGAAGAGGACGCCAAAAGAACCGAACACACCTTCAGCGTCATTGCCTCCAAACCACCCCCTCAACGTCTGACACTCTCTTATCCCATCCTGCACGCCGCGCGTCATGTCTGGGTGGTGATCAGCGGGAAAGGCAAGGAAAAGGCCTTGCTGGATTCGTTGAAATGCAAGGGGCATCACCCTCTCTCACTCGTTATTCAAGGACGTGTTTCCACAGAAATCTTCACGGACATTGACCAAATGTCGCAGTTTGCTTAATCCCAATACCGTGACTTTGAGTCGAGGCCAATCTGGAGTGCGGTGAGCATCACCGCTCTGGATACGGTTCGAATGCGCAAAGTGGATTCAAATGCTGGTTGGTGGAGACTGCAACCTTAGGTTTACCACAATAGGAAAGGGGAGTTTCCATTCGAATTGATTATAGAAACATTTCCCTGAGGTATCCAGAGCGGTGCTCATCGCACACGCAGTCCAGAAGTGCGCTTTGGTCATTCTGAGCGTTTATTGGGTGAAGAGTGAGCTTTGCACCGTTGCGTGGATCAGGTCCCGGACTCCGTAGTTTGAATCCTTGCAGGCATCCAGCATGGTTTCCAAGGTTGCGCGTTCACTGAAAGTGATGGGTGTGCCTGTAGCAAAAACAATGAAGCGTTGAAGCAAATTGCGAGCGATTTGTCGCTGATCTCGGAGCAGTATTCGTTTCAAACTCTCAATATCGGCAAAGGGTGTGCCATCCGCCATTTCACCACCACATTCCACAGGCTTTGCCAAACGAAACTGGAAGGCATGACCGTTCTTTCCGAATCCCTCAACCGGATCGCCCAGGTCGCCTGATCCTCGGTAGCGTGTTCGATATCCTCCCGCGATATCAAAGCTCTCGAGCGCCAGCCCGACCGGATCGAAGTGTTGGTGGCATGCATTGCAGGAAACGTGTTTCCGGTGAAGTTCCAGTTGTTCCCGGATGGTGGTGGCTCCGCGTGTATCCGGTTCGACGGCTCCCACATTCGAAGGGGGTGTGGGGATTTCCATGCCCAGAATGCGTTCCCCGATCCAGGCGCCCCGCACGACAGGCGAAGTCGTGGTGCCGTTGGCCGTGATCCTCAGAATGCTGGCCTGTGTCAGGAGCCCACCCCTTGGTGAATCAGGCGGAAGTGAGACCCGGTGGAGAGCGACGGTTTGTTCGCTCTTGATTCCGTAATGTTGTGCCAGACGTTCGTTGACGAAAGTGAAGTCCGAGTCAATCAAGGCCGATGCAGGCAAGTTGCTTTGAATGAGTTCTTCGAAAAACATGCGTGTCTCCAGCACGGAAGATTCTGTCAGCATTTCGTCCAAATAGTAATCAGGATAAAGTTCTGCGTCCGGCGAGTTGGCGAGGATATCGCGCAAATCCAGCCAGTAATCCAGAAAGGCGTTCACAAAGCGCCGGGATCTTTTATCGCCCAGCAATCTTTCTGTTTCCTTTTTCAAAGTGTCGGGTTGTTGCAGTTCGCTCTCGGTGAGCAAGGCTTCGTCAGGAGGGCCGTTCCATAGGAAGAAGGCCAGTCTGGAAGCGAGTGTTTCGGGGGTTGCCTCTTTTTTCAGATAAAGAAAGTCGGTAGAACAAAGGAGGCTGGCGTATGCAGCCAGCATGCCATCCGTAAACGAATCTCCCAATGCACGTGCTTGATGGAAAATGTTCAGGTAAGGCGTGATTTCAATGGATTCTGATTCAACTCGCCTGAGCATGCGTCCAACAAATCGCCTCAATAAACGTTGTGCATCTTTTTCTTCATTTCCGGGTGTCACCTGAACCTGGTCATCGGCATGTATCTCGAAAGGGAGATCCGCAAAAAGAACATCATAACAGGGTGGGGGCCATGACTCGTGCAATGGTCCTTCCACTTCGAGCCAGTTTAAGGCGAACCCGGGAATTCCCTCGCGTGTTGCGTTGGGGTTGCCTTTCCAGCCGGGTCGGGTGCGCACCAAACGTGCGGCGTCCGGACGCAGTTTTTCGTCCTTCTTGAGATCGACTTCACACGAAAAGACGGATGGATTTGGTGTGGCATCGTAGGTGGTTAACCATCTACTGTCGCCGCCACTGGATAATGCATACAAGGTAACGGGTTCAGGGCGAAACCCCGGAAAGGCAAAGGTGCGGCTGGGACGCCACCAGGCACGGTTTCCCCCGGTCAATCCATGATCCTTGCCACCGCTGGCGCCATTGGGCCCGGCCAGGAAACTATAACTTTTCAACCTCAATCGATATCGTCCGTCGACAGGAATCTGCATGCGGGTGAAATCGTATTTTGTGGTGGCCGAGTAGGTGCCGGAGACAAATCCCATGGCTTCCTGTTCTCTGAGTTCCGGATCCTTCTCGCCCACGGTTACCGGGTCTATGCCCCGGATGACATCAGGTTGAGGAGTGGTGCCGATCAGCGGTATGGAAGAACGGGTGGCGGCCATCTGCCCGAAACGATACCGCAGATAATTCTGCATGACCCGTTCTTCTCTCGCATAGAATTTCTCCTTGGACTTGGGATGAGCCACCGTTTGCAGGCATGTTCTCAGGGCTTCCATGGCTGTCTCCAGGTATTTGGCCATCTGCACATGGGAGACGTCCAGCCGCTCACCACTCTTGTTGAAAAGGTGTGCGACACCATCTTCGGGGAGTTTGTCGGCCACTTGAAGCCAGGGAGCTTTCAATCCTTCCCGCAGGCTGTTTTCATATTCAAAACGATTCAGCCTTCGAATGGACGTGCGTCCGCGTTCACGGATGTTGGCTTGATCTTGTTCAATCAATGAATCGGATAGGGCGGTGAGAAAGCCATTCTTGAGCTCCGGTTCCGGTCGATCGCGTTTGGCCGGGGGCATTTCACCTTTTTGAATGCTGTCATGGATCAATACCCATTGATCAAACAAATGACGATCACCCAGGGAAAATGAAAGTGACTCCAAATCCAAACCGCCCTTTGCCAATTCACCGTCGTGGCATTCGAAACAATGATCCCCAAGGAAATCAGTCATTTCGTCCGTCCATGTCAGGTTATCCGCCTGTGAAAATAAACTCCCCCATACAAGAAGCAGGATCAAGCAGATGGACCATCGAACGGGACTCATGTGTTTTTGGCGAATGATGGAAGGTAATATCATTCCGGCCGCGTGGCCTTTTCCTGCATCCAGGCAACATCAGGATTGCCCGGTGATGGAATATTGAGCGGGATTTCCTGGCCTTTGGTCAAGGAGGGCATCGTACGAGGATCGATCCATTTCTTGATTTCCGAATGTCCGTCCGCAAAGGAGAAGCCCCCCGCTGCATTATGATAGGAAGCAGGATAGTCAATAATGCGATATTGATTGGGTGCGGACCGAAACCCAGCCATGTCGACCACAAAGGTTCCGTCATTGATGCTGTCTTCACGTTCATCCAGAAAAACAAAGGTTTCCGAAGGGCCCGGGTCATTGATGGAGTCAATCTTGAAGAACTTTTTCCAACCTCTTCCGTTTTCTCCGCGTGCAGTGCCCCAACCAGGACCATTCAGCCACATGTTCATCGACATGCTGCGAACGCGTGGGATCAATTGTCCATTCACTCGGCAGGCACTTTTATCGGCCGGACATTTGAACACAGTTTCGGAGTTCAGATAAGACCAGAGCGGGCTGTCCTTGATGCTGTTGGGGGCGTTGGGATCGTGATCGTCTGCTCCACTGCAGGGGAGCGCCAGGTTGCCGCCTCCGGTCCATTCAGGGCCTTTGAGCCATGCCTGGTTGGAAGATGCGGGGAGATTGCCTTCGTTGTCTTCCGCATACATCATCCAGCCAAGCGTCAATTGCTTGTGGTTGTTCATGCAGAAGATGCCATGCGCCTTTTGTTTGGCTTTGCCCAGAGCCGGTAACAGCATGCCGGCAAGGATGGCTATGATCGCAATGACGACGAGCAGTTCGATGAGGGTGAACCCGGATGGCCTGGATGTGTTGATCATTGGGGATTTCATGAGAGTATGTCTTTTACAACGTTTCCGTGGATGTCGGTGAGACGGTAATAGCGGCCCTGAAATTTGTAGGTCAAACGTTCGTGATCGATGCCCAGTTGATGCATCAACGTGGCCTGAAGATCGTGAACGTGAACGGGATTTTCCACGGCATTCATGGCCAGTTCATCGGATGCACCATATGAAATGCCCGGTTTGACTCCTCCTCCTGCCATCCAGAGGGTAAACGCATACGGATGATGATCACGCCCCCATTTCGGGCGGTTGTCCATGTCACCTTGAATGAATGGCGTGCGTCCGAATTCGCCGCCCCATACGACCAGTGTGTCTTCCAGCAGACCGCGTTGTTGCAAGTCCATGATCAGTCCGGCGCTGGGTTGATCGGTGTCTTTGCACTGTGTGTAAAGTTCGGTGGTCAGACTGTTGTGTTGATCCCACCCTGCATGCATCACCTGGACATAGCGCGTGCCGCGTTCGATCAGGCGACGGGCCATCAGGCAATTGTAGGCAAACGTGCCCTGTTCCGTAACCTGAGGACCATAAAGATCAAGGACGTGCTTGGGTTCCTGGCGAATATCGGTCAATTCAGGAACGCCTGTTTGCATGCGATAAGCCATTTCATATTGGGCGATGCGGGTTTCGATTTCCGGATCTCCGGTTTGATCCATCTTCAAACGATTCACTTGACCAATGTCATCCAATAATCCTCGTTTCAAAGAGGATGTCATCCCGGCGGGATCTTCGATGTAAAGCACCGGACTCCCTCCGCCTCGAAACTTAACGCCCTGGTATTTTGAGGGCAGGAAACCTGATCCCCAATAAAAATCGTAGAAAATCTGACCACAGGTGGTCCCTTTGCTCACGGAAGTCATGACCACAAACCCGGGCAAATTGTCGCTTTCAACACCGAGACCATAGGTCATCCAGGCACCCAGGGTGGGACGACCGGGTATTTGTGCGCCGCTGAGAAAGAAGGATATGGCAGGAGCGTGATTGACAGCGTCGGTGTGCATGCTTTTCACGAAGCAAAGTTGATCCGCAATCCTGGCGGTATGCGGCATGAACTCACTGACCCATGCTCCACTCTGGCCTCGCTGCTTGAACGGTTCCACGGGTTGCAGCATGAGCTTGCCCGTCGGATCTCCGGTCATGGTGCTGAATCGTTTGCCCTGGAAATAGGATTCAGGCACGGGGCTTCCGTGTTGTTTGATGATGGCTGGTTTGTAATCAAACAAATCAACGTGGGTCGGAGCCCCGTTCTGGAAAAGATAAATGATGCGTTTGGCTTTACCTGCAAAGTGAGGAATGGATGGCAACCCGGGCATTCCGGACTTGGGTTTGGTATAATTTTCCGTGGCCATCAGTCCGTCCTTTTTGAGCAAGGAGGCCAAGGCTGCCGTGCCGATACCGATTGACGTTCGCCCGAAGAAATGGCGACGATTGGTTCTTAAGCCTTTTTCAAATGCTGATGGATTGGTGGGAATCATGATGTCTGGGCTTATTCGCGGTTCAGGGTTTCATCCAGATTGAGTATTCCGAGGCAGACCGTGGCCCAGGCTGCCACGTCCGACGTATCAAGATGGGAGGGCACTTCATTTTCGCCGTGTGACAACCATGCCCTGGCCTCATCGGGATGGGCCTCAAAGAACTGTTTGGCGCGCTCAAAACTACCCGCCCAAATCGTTCGTTCTTCCTCTGAAGGTGATCGGGGAAGCAGGTAGCGGTAAACTCGATCCAGCACGTCATATTGCCCCTTCGTGCGGGTCATGGCACGCACGGCCAATCCACGGGCAGCCTCGACAAACCCGGTGTCGTTCATGGTGGTCAGGGCATGCAGGGGGCTGTTGGTCAGTTTGGCGTTGACCGTACATGTCTGACGTGAGGCTGTATCAAAGAAAAGAGTCGGTGCCACAATCCGCCGCCAAAAGGTGTAAAGACTTCGTCGGTAAAGTTTGCGACCGGTGTCACGACGGTATTTCTTGTTGCCAAAGGTCGCATCCTCCCAGACACCCTCGGGTTGATAACCGTTCACTGGCGCTCCTCCAATGGTCGGATCCAGCAGACCGGCCGCCGCAAGTGCCTGATCCCTTAAAA
The DNA here is from genome assembly GCA_964415055.1 of uncultured Verrucomicrobiota bacterium. Lineage (GTDB taxonomy): Bacteria > Verrucomicrobiota > Verrucomicrobiia > Limisphaerales > AAA164-E04 > AAA164-E04. The sequence goes on from CAYPZD010000129.1 coordinate 8,319, forward strand.
TCCAGGAAGGCAGGCGATAGCGGGCAGCACGTGCGTAAAGACGATTATCCGGGTCGGCTTCTTGCAGTTCCGGGGTGGAGACCGAACTTCGCTGATAGGTTGCACTGGTCAAAATGGTTTTCATCAGGTGTTTGACGTCCCAACCGGACTCAATGAACTCGGCGGACAACCAGTCCAGCAACTCGACATGACGCGGGAACTCGCCTTGCACCCCGAAATCTTCAGCCGTCTTGACCAAGCCAATCCCGAACAATTGCTGCCAGAATCGATTGACGGTGACCCGCGCTGTCAACGGATGATCTCGGCGAACGAGCCAACGTGCCAGATCCAACCGGTTCGGTGTTTTATTTGAATCATTCAAGGCCGGCAGGAAGGCCGGCACCGCCGCAGACACCGGGTCGCTTTTGACATTGTATAAACCACGTTCCAGCATGGGGGTGATGCGTCGTTTGTCCATGTCTTCCATGACCATGACTTTTGGGACAGCGGCTTCAAGCTTGTTCAAGCGATCTCGTGCTTGATTCGCTTGTTGGCGAGCTTGGGACAGTTCCGGGATGCTGTCGATCCATGTGTTTTGGATGTTGTTTTTTTCCTCATCAGAACGCTCGCCTTCTGGCTTGCTTAAGGCTTTTTTCAAGGACTCCAGTTCCTTGCGCTTTTCTTCCTGGGAGGAATCGCTTTTTGATAATTCCTGGTCAAGTTCCAGCAACCGGGTGGATTCCCATGAGGAGCGATTCGATACGTGTTTTTCAAGCAGGGTATCCAATGCACTCTGCTTCAGTTGAAGATGACTTCTGGCACCGGCAATGTCTTGCCTTTGACGATCAGAGGGAACTGCCAGCACGGGGCGGGTTTGCGGGTCACCGCCGCCGCCTGTGACCGGTGTCTGATTAAAGAAATCGAAGAATTGAAAATATTCCTTACGGGTATAAGGATCGAACTTGTGATCATGGCATCGGGAACAGCTAAGGGTTGCTCCCAACCAGATGGTGCCCATGGTTTCGGTCATGTCCATGACATAGTCCACGCGGTTTTCCTCGGGGATACGACCGCCTTCACCATTGATCATGTGATTGCGACAGAAACCGGTTGCCAGTTTTTGCTCAAGTGTAGCGTCGGGCAACAAGTCGCCGGCCAATTGCCACACTGTAAAATCATCCCATGGAAGGTTCTTGTTGAAAGCCCTTACCACCCAATCCCTCCAGGGCCACATGGTACGTTCACGATCACCCTGATAACCATTCGAATCCGCATAACGCGCCGCATCCAACCAGTTCCATGCCATTCTTTCCCCATAGGCCGGCGAAGCCAGATAACGATTAATAGCGTTTTCCCACCAAAACTCGGAGGTATCATCCAAAATGTCTTCAACCTCCCTTTCTGTTGGGGGAAGACCTGTCAGATCCAGGGCCAGGCGCCGGATCAAGGTTCGGCGATCGGCTACGGGTTGTGCCGTTATGCCTTCGGTCTCCAATGCTCGATTCACAAAAGCATCGATTGCATGTAATCCCCGGGCAGGGGGTGTCGGGCGTTCAATAGGATTCAATGACCAATGCTTGCCCCAGCGAGCGCCTTGGCTGATCCATTCCCTGATTAATTCGATCTGTGCTTGTTCAAGTGGACGATCCAATTCAGGAGGAGGCATCAGATCATCAGGATCCTTGGTAATCAGGCGCAGAATCAGATCACTGTGGTCCGGGCTGCCGGGATCGATGATGGGAATCCCTGCATCCGACATACGTTTGGAACTTTCTTCCACATCCAGCCGAAGGTCTGCTTTGCGAGATTTGGTATCCGGTCCATGGCACTGAAAACAGGCATCGGACAGGATGGGAAGGATTTCTCGGGAAAAGTCGATCTTTGGCGAAGTCGGTTGATCCGCCAAGAGCAGGGGAGCCCCTATCAGCACGACAACGTATAGGCGGATGCCCACATTCAGCAATATTGAGAATTGACCCTGTTTCATGGCTCGGAATGGTATGCCCTCAGGCTAAAAAAAGAACGCGTCCAGTGCAAGCGGGGAAAAAGGGACGGTTCTCGAGTGGTGGAAACAAACGGGACTATCCGATCAGACTCATTGCTTGGTAGTGGAGCATGAATACCCCACTACCAACCGAGCAGCTGAAATGCCGCATCCTTGCATCCGATTACGCGTCCAACACACCGGTGGATTCCAGAAAATCCACTGGTATTTGAGCTGCTTTTTGGCCCACCAATGCATAATAAAACAATGGTGTACCCTCCATGGATAGACGGTGGCGGTATCGTTCGATATGGTAGACATCCAGGAATTTTGAGAAAATCAATTCACGAATGAACTTGGAAAACCCGGTTTGATCCGTGTGGTCGAGGAAGGTTTCCTTGATATTGAATGCAACCCATCCCTTGTTGGAAACGAGTTGCAATGCCTGAAAAAATGCCTCCGGAGGAATGTCTCCAAATCCCAATGCAGCTACTGAAGTGAGACAGTTGAAGGACCATTCTTCCAACTGCTCCTTATCATCACTTTCAAGATGACAAAAATCAGAGACATAATATTCATCATAAACATCAGGGCGATCCCGATATGCCGCATCACGAGCTTCGGGGATGATGTCAGCTCCCACCAAGCGGGCCACGCCATGTCGTTTTTTTAGCACCTCGCCCATCATGCCATTACCTGCTCCAAGATCCAAAACACGCAATTCGGTAATGGGTTCTCCAACCGTGCGCAATGCGCTTTCCAACAGTTGCGCTACGGTGCTCGGAGAAGTGCACTTCAACCGGTCATAGAAGAGCTGTTCGTAGAGGCCAGGGCGCAGGTAGATTTGATTGTAATCATGGAACCGGATCGGGACTTTTTGATTTCCGGATTCGATGATGTGAAACACGACTTCGTCCTGATCTAAACTGTGTGCATCTTTTGGGGGAAACTGGACTC
>CAYPZD010000130.1:0-11159 GCA_964415055.1 uncultured Verrucomicrobiota bacterium
AACACCCCACAGCTGGCGCATTTTTAATGCCCTTTTAGTTGACAAACCACATACCTGACATCTACGGATAAACTGCATAGACACGGCTTAGCCCCCCTGCCATCAACGAATGCCCCCCCAATATCTTTATCCAATTTTTTTCAGTTCCATGATTGACACGTATCCGGTTATTTGATTCATTTCTCGTTCCTATTTAAGGGAGACAATTTCGATTATGTACGCGGTTTTAGAAACAGGTAGCAAGCAATACCGAGTGAAATCCGGCGACAAGCTGGTGGTGGAAAGATTGGATGTGGAAGCTGGACAAGCTGTCACATTCGATAAGATTTTGATGGTCAACAACGACGGCGACCTGAAGATTGGCGCGCCCACGTTGGATTCGGCCAGCGTCGTTGCCGACGTGCTGGAACACAAACGCGGCCCCAAGGTGCTGAGCTTCAAGAAGCGTCGCCGTAAGGGTTACCAGAAGACCATCGGTCACCGTCAGGAACAGACCGTCGTCCAGATCAAGGAAATCAACGCATAAATTAATAAAGAGGAATCGATCATGGCACATAAGAAAGGACAAGGTAGTTCACGTAACGGTCGCGACAGTAACGCACAACGTCTTGGCGTCAAAAAGTTTGGCGGACAAACCGTGCGTGCCGGCAACATCCTGATCCGCCAGCGCGGCAGTAAGTTTGTTCCCGGCGTAAATGTTGGACAAGGACGTGACTGGACATTGTTTGCTCTCGCAGACGGCAAAGTGTTCTTCGACAAGAACAGCCGCCGCGTCAATGTGGAAGCCGTTGCCCAGAACTAAGGCAAACGTCTTACCAACAGCAGAGTCCAAGATACAAATTTTCACAAGGCGAGGCTAAGCCTCGCCTTTTTTCGTCCAAGACATCACCTTCCCCTGAGGTCGCCTCAAAACCAAGCATCCAGCATCCATGTTTATCGATTCCGTCAAAATCAACGCCCGAGCCGGTCACGGCGGTAATGGATGTGTCGCTTTGCTGCGCGAAGCTTTCCGCCCAAAAGGCGGTCCATGCGGTGGTGATGGAGGTAAAGGGGGCGATATCGTGCTGGAAGCCAGCCATGATATCAACAACCTCATCGAGCAGTATTACTCCCCCCGCATACGCGCCAAGAACGGCATGCCGGGTCAAGGCAAAGGAAAAACCGGCAAAAGCGGATCCAAGGTAATCGTCAAGGTGCCTTGTGGGACAACGGTTTGGCGAATTCGGGATCCACATGCCCAAAGTATCGAACAAGCTTACGAAGTTTCGGAAGAGAGTGAAGACAACACCGAGGACACGGAAGATGGACTCCCACCCACTCCGACCGATCTGAAATCCGCCCACATTCGGCATCGAGGCAACGAACGCGCGGTTGAAATCGATTTGGCGGACGAAGATGCGGAAGAGGAATCTGCTGATTCTGAACCCATCAAGGAAATGATCGCCGACCTGACCGAGCATGGTCAGCAGTTCCTGCTCTGCAAGGGCGGCAAGGGAGGATTGGGCAACCAGCATTTTGCCACCTCCAAACACCAGACACCCCGATTTGCCCAGCCCGGTCAACCCGGTGATGAAGGCGACTTTCAGCTTGAGTTGCGAATTCTGGCGGAGATTGGACTGGTAGGGTATCCCAATGCCGGTAAATCCACACTATTGACCACCATTTCCAAAGCGCGCCCCAAGATAGCCCCCTACCCTTTCACGACCTTGCATCCACAGATTGGGGTGATGGAGTTTGAAGATTATCATCGCATGACCGTGTGCGATATCCCCGGATTGATCGACGGAGCCCATCAAAACGTTGGATTGGGACATGCCTTCCTGCGTCACATCCAACGCTGCAAAGCCCTCGTTCTCCTGATCGACATGGCAGGGATCGACAACCGCAAGCCCTGGGACGACTTCAAGCAACTCCGGAAAGAGTTGGAACTCTATGATCCTGAGATGTTGGAAAAGCCATTCATCGTGGCGGCCAACAAAATGGACATGGAAAAAGCGGAAGAAAACTACAAGACCTTCCGCAAAAAAATACGCGGCGTCCAGGTCATCAAACTCGCCGCCGCTTTCGACGAAGGCGTCTCCGAGTTAAAAAAACGCATGCGCGAACTGGGAGCGGTAAAATAGTAAATACTGAATAGTGAATGTTGAATTTACTGGCGCGCCATACACCAATCCGGGTCAACTCATTCATCTGGAACTAAAATGCGACAGTCGATTACCTGGACTTTTTTTCTCACCGACTTGCTCAAGACCTCGTTTTCGGTAGGATAAGGACACTATGACAGGTGATATCCGAAAACTCACGCACGCGGTGCCATTTGCTCCATTTACGGTTCATTTGGCAGATGGAGGGCATCTGCGAGTTCCCACGATTGATCATGTTGCCATCGCCCCATCTGGAGGAAGAGTGATTGTCTACCAGGACGATGACTCCTATCAGGTGCTCTCAGGCCTACTTATCTCCAGACTTTCAGTAGACCAACCGAGCTCGGTTCAATCCGCTCTTTCAACATTCACCAAACTTAATTTTTCAAATGGCCTCCACTTTTCGATCCAAGCTTCAACAAGGTGAAACCTTGTTTGGCTCCATTGTTTCCATGCCCTGTGCGGCTTCGGCTGAAATCCTGGCGGATGTCGGATATGACTGGCTTTTCGTTGACGCCGAACATGGCCCGTTGGGGACCAATGAAATGGCCACCATCATTCAGGCGGTGGATCATCGTATTCCTTGCGTTGTTCGAGTGACAACCGCTGAAGAAGCCCAAATCAAACGCGCCCTTGACCTGGGCGCTACAGGCATCATCGCCCCCCAGGTCAACACTGCGGAGCATGCGGCGGCGGTCGTGAGCTACTGCCGATACGCACCGGAAGGCGCACGTGGGGTGGGCATCGGACGAGTGCATGGATATGGAACCAAATTCCAATCCTATGTGGACAAGGCCAACCAGGAAACAACCGTCATTGTTCAAATCGAACACATCGACGCCGTTCATGCTGTTGAATCCATCGTGCAGGTGCCGGGCATCGACGCGATTCTGCTTGGTCCCTACGACCTGTCAGCCAGCCTTGGAAAAATGGGAAAAGTCGACGATCCGGAAGTAGTGAGCGCCATCGACCGGGTCACCCAGGCCTGCAAGAAAATTAACATGCCCTTGGGTTACTTCGGCGTCTCGGCCGAAGCTGTCCAAACCTACAAAGAAAAAGGCTACACCCTGCTCGTCACCGGAACGGACGCCCTCTTCATGATCGAATCCGCACAACATACGCTGAAACAAATCAAGGGCACAGTTTAAGAATGATGAGCTCTCAGGGTAGAACGTGCCGTCCCTGGCGCGTCCCTTATGGCTTACAATTCACCACCAACTTCCGTTTTGGGAAGCCTGCGGTTCTCGATAGCCTGTTCCGTTCGATACACGCCGATATGGCTTACGCGATGCCTCCACGGCAGGGTTTCCTTTGGATGGCATTTTTGAGCAAGTAAACCACAAGGTGCGGACCGAGACGGTCCGATCTACCTGCAGTCCACTCAGGGTAGAACGTGCCTGCCTGTCCCGCGACTGCGTGGATCCCTGGCGCGTCCCTTATGGCATACAATCCACCAATAACTTCCGTTTTGGGAAGCCTGTGATTCTCGATAGCCTGCTCCGCTCGATGCATGCCGATATGGCTTGCGCGATGGCTCCACGGCAGGGTTTCCTTTGGTCGGCATTTTTGAGCAGGCAGGCCACAAGGTGCGGACCGAGACGGTCCGATCTACCAAAACGACCATCGTCACAAGGACCATCCAGAACATCCTGTTAATCCTGTCAAAAAACAAAACTCAGGGATTCAAATCCTCATTCAATTTCTGAAGCAAACGTGGCACATAACCGCCGATTCGCCCAAGCTGCCTGGAACTCTTATTTGGTAAGGCCTTGATTTCTTCACGAATACCCATGGCCTTATCACCCAGCATCTGGAGAGCGTTGAGGTTATACATGGCCGAAAACACTCCATCTTCTTCCATATTTGAACCGTCGATCAAGGTTTTCAAAACAGCATCCAAGTTTCGGTCCGTAAACGTACCCAGCGCCTCACCGGCAACGGCGCGCACGTAGGGTGAATCATCTTTCAGCGCCAGAAGCAGTTCATTTTCATGAGAACGAACCACATCTTTACCGCGAATCAGAAAACCCAAGGCTCCCCAGTAACGCACAGCACTGTCCTCCGATCTCAACGCATTCAACAAGTCGGGAATCGACTCAACATCGCGTGCTGCGGCAATCTGTGCGATCTGAAAAACGGATTCCAGCTCGTATGCCTCATTGTTATGCCCCATCTCGTAGGGGGTTGATCCTTCGGCTCGATGATGAATTTCACCTTCCGGCAGAAAGCCGATATCCCGCGTTTCCATCACCCAATCCTGGTGCGCTTTACGAAAACGCTCCATCACGGCTATGTGCGAAGGTGATTCGGCCAGATTTTTGACTTCATCCGGGTCATAAGCCAGATCGTAAAGCTCTTCGACCGGTTTTTGTTCCCAGAAAAAAGTCATGGGGGGCTGCAACTGCCCGGCATCATACATTTGCCTCCAAACCTGTGTGGTGGGGGTTTGAAACATATATTGGATGTATTGACCATAGATGCGGTGTGGCATGTAGTTTCGAATGTAGACATACCTTTTATCCCGAACTGACCGCACCAGGTCGTAACGTTCATCCATGCGCCCACGGAATCCAAACTGATATTTCACGGGTTCCGTTTCAAATTTGCCCATGAAAGCGTCTCCCTGCATATGCTGGGGTGGCTCGATCCCGACAATACTCAGCAATGTGGGCGCCAGGTCGATGAATCCAACCAGACGATCCGTCTCACCTCCCACGGCATATTCGTCCGGAGCGAGGTGCTTGAATTTCTCGGGCACATGAACAATGAGCGGCACGCTCAGGCCGGAGTTATAGGGCCAACGTTTGCTTCGGGGCATACCGGATCCGTGGTCACCGTAGTAAAAGATAATGGTATCATCCGCCAAACCGGCTTCTTCAATTTCCCGTAAGTAACGCCCGGCGGTGGCATCCATTTCGGACAGTTTGTCGTGATACTGCGCCCAGTCTTGCCGCACTTCGGGTGTGTCCGGATGGTAGGCGGGTACCCGGACCTTTTCCGGATCATGAACAGCTTGGTGAGGACGCTTTCTGATCTGGCTTTCGTGACTGGTAGTGATGTTGAAAATCGCAAAAAACGGCTGCCCTTCAGCGCGGTTCTTCCAGTGGGCATTGCGTGAGGATTCGTCCCAGACATTCTTGACCGGTTTGGCAACGTTGTAGTCTTCCTTGCTGTTGTTCGTGCAGTAATACCCAACTTCCTTCAAATATTGGGGATACATTTTCATAAACGCGGGCATGTTCACCATGCTGCGCATGTGCTGCCCTCCCGTGGCGGGTGGGTAAACACCAGATATAATCGTGGTTCGCGCGGGAGCACATACCGGAGCGGTCGACCAGGCATTGCGATAAATCAATCCTTTTGCGGCCAGTCCATCCAGATTGGGAGTCGTGGCGTAGTCATCCCCATAGCAACCCAGGTGGGGCCCGTTGTCCTCACTTGTAATCCAGAGAATATTCGGTTTGTCAGCACCGTAGGCTGAAGCAAGCAAACCAAAGCAAAGAGCAGACCAGATGTATCGTTGAAGAAATTTGGAGAACATGAGAACCTTGTAACAAGACCCCATGTTTTTGAAAAGCCCAACGTTTTGAATGGTGAATTTTAAATAGTGAATAGTGAATTAATTTTCACGGATGAGGTAGAGCGTGGCGTCTCGGCGCGCAATCCTTGGGGTTTCCATACACTGCATTTCCACTCTCAATGGAAAACCCCACCGCACACATCACCCTACATCCGCGTAGCTGGCGCTAGCGGGCGGACCGGGACGGTCCGATCTACCTGCAGTCCACTCAGGGTAGAACGTGCCTGCCTGTCCCGCGACTGCGTGGATCCCTGGCGCGTCCCTTATGGCATACAATCCACCAATAACTTCCGTTTTGGGAAGCCTGTGATTCTCGATAGCCTGCTCCGCTCGATGCATGCCGATATGGCTTGCGCGATGGCTCCACGGCAGGGTTTCCTTTGGTCGGCATTTTTGAGCAGGCAGGCCACAAGGTGCGGACCGAGACGGTCCGATCTACCTGCAGTTACAGACTACCGGCTTTTTCGCCGTGGGGTAGCGTGTCGGGAATGATATATACACCTGTGGTGGTCTTGAGCGGCAAGGGAACTTTGTCGTGCTTGAAGGTAAACTCCAACACAAAGGCACGCCACCCTTTCTCGGGTCCTTCCACTTTCACCTCATAGCTCAGGCCAGCGGCATCTTTGGCCTTCACTTCTTTGGCTTTCCACGAGCGACCGATGGTATCGACACGGAAATCACGCGCATCAGGATTATCCGCCATCCACACCTTCACGGATGCAGGTTGCATCCCTTTGGCGGATGCGATCAAGTGACCGGGCGAAGGGGATCCCCAGGTAATTTCCGGAATGGTGACGCCGTGGATCACTGAAAAATAACCTGCAAGGAGCGTTTCCCAGGCATCGGTTTCCCGTAGGCTATGTTCCCCGTTGGGCACGTATCGAAGATTTTTTGGACCTTCCAGTTCATCAAAATAAAACCTCCAGGAATCGGGCAGAAAGAACTGATCACCACTGGCATTAATGATGAACTTGGGAATCTCTGTTAGTCGATCGCGATACTCGAAAGGTTCGACGATTTTCATGAGGTTTTTGTATTGCGGAGAATCCTGCCATTCCATGATCCCCATGGATTCGTAATCTCCCACCGCAGGAGCGTAAAAGCCGTAAGCCGCGAAGTGATGTTTGAAGGATGGAATCACGTTCAACATATCGATCACAATGGGAAAGATTGCCCGCACGCGACGATCCACTGCTCCGGTCGTCCAGGTGGTCCAGCCGCGCTTTGAGCCACCGGCCACCACGAACTGTTTCACATCGATTTTTCCACCTTCTTCGGAAGCGCAAAAATCGGTAACTGTGTCCATGGCGCGCACTGCCGCCTTGGTCATGGGCAAACGTGCCGGCCACTTTTCATCTCCTGTCCGAAGATACTTATCCCAAGTGTAGGCAATCATGGCATCCTCAACGCGTTCATTACCATCACCGGCAAAAACCAGGGGCTGGTTGGGCACCATCTTCAACTCAGTCACCACCGATCCGGTCGCTTGCGCCACTTGAACCAATCGCTCGTCAGCTTCATCCGGAGCGCCGCTTTTATTGCTGCCGCCACCGATCAATAACAACGAAGAATCGGACACAACCTTGGACGGCACCACCACAATCATCCAATGTTTCCAGATGGGACGATCGACTTCTGCCTCGGTCAGCCATTTCTGGGAGGTCATTTCCAACACGTGCACGTTGGATTGATCCGCTTTGAAAGTTTTGACCAACTGATAGCTGTAGTGCGGATCATCCGTGTAAACATAACGATCCAGCGCAGTACCGTTCGGAACCCGGGCATTGGGATTAGCGGCGGACACATCCGGTCTCAGGCAGGAAACTCCAAGGGCAAACATCGCGGCGAGGAAATGGTAACGATTCAGATTCAATTTCATGTCTAATAAATGGAATAAAAGGGTGGATATCAATTAGTGCATCTCGACATCACATTGCCCGATGCCTCCGATGTAAAAGTTAAATTGGACGTTTGGATGATCCGCCAACAGGGACATGGGCACCGCGCTGTCGGCGATGCCCTTTGAGATCATCAAGGTCGTCAGACGTTGACCAAACGGATTGTCATGGGTTCCGGCATGCCAGATGGAAACCTTTTCGGCCTGCCACGTTTCCCTGGGGCCCACGGTGACTGCTTGTGTCGGAACGAGAGAAATGTTCCCTCCCCCGGATGTTCGCGCGTTCTGTGCAATCGTCAGAGGGTGCAACTCCACGATGCGAGTGGCGAGTTTTCTGTAATCTTCAGGACTCGGTGGAGCGGATTTATACTTACCCTTGCGTCGCAATGGATCATTGAACGCCCAGTGTTTCACATCTCCCTGCCCCCCCTGCATCACGGCACATCGCACGCCACCCCAGCTTTTGCGATAGACGGAAGTGTCGGCCTTTGGAAAATGGAGCTGGCTGTCGGGCATGCGCAGCGATTTTTTGATACGGTTAAAACACATCTCACGATCGGCGCGCTCAAAACTCAGCGGGTGGTGAACATCCACTTCCTTTCCATCAATGCACCATTCGTCCATGCCCCAGAAAAGACCACTTCGAACATCCAAATCCAGAGCGTTCACCAATTGCGCCACCAGAGGCAGCTGCTCGGTGGGGCCAATCGGACCACATATTCCGACAGGATTGTCCGCAGTGGATTGCTTCCAGGCATCGATGTATTCCAGAGCCTCCGCCAGATAAAAAGCTTCAAGTGTATCGTAGAAAACCACCTTGAACCCGGGGCGACTCAGTCCCTTGAGCTTGCGAGGTGTGAGGGAGGCGGCATCGGCAATCAAATCATCATCCAATGTCGTGTAATCCCACCAATCGGGGGCGATCTGGCTCAGTTTTCTCGGCATGACGGATGGCATTGTTGCGTTGCCTGATTTGAAAGGTCAAGAGCCCAGTTCCATTATCTAAACGGATAGGAAAGTTGCCGGGATTGCAACGGGGTTGCCGGAATGCGTTTGGTCTTTTTCGACAGACGGTAGAGGTTGTGATCCTTGAGGTATTTGACTACCAGATCAGGGCGATCAGATTGAATGTAATCAGCTCCTGCTGTGACCGCCATTTCCATGTAGAGCGCCGTGTCAGCGCGTTCCAGGCAATTGACAAAAGCCCCGCATCCGTGCGTGTGGGCCAGTCGGATGGCTTCTTCGGTGACAGCATGCCAATCCATATTGATCAAAGCTGGACGCAGGGTCCGGGCCAGTTTTGGAACTTGCAGAGGGTAATCCACCGTGGGTCGAATCCGCATGCCTGGTTCGAGATTGGAGATGGTTTGGCATCTCTCCCAGGAACCATGCATGGTGCAGTCCGCTATCATGTCCACTTCACGCACCACTTTGAGCAATCCCTCGATATCACCTTCCTTGTAATCCAGATCGGGATCAATACGCCCTTTCATGGCTCGCAACGCCTCGCCCAAGGTAGGAACGCGCACGACGCCTTCTCCATCGTGTTTGATTTCAAGAGCCAGAATTTGATCCAATGTCAAATCGGACACGCGCCCTCTGCCATGAGTGGTCCGGTTAACGGTCTGATCGTGCATCAGCACCAGGTGACCATCACTCGTTTGGCGAATGTCGATCTCAATCAGGTCCGCTCCGATCTCGATCGCTTTCTCGATGGCCGGCAGCGTGTTTTCAGGAGGTCCCAGCAAAGCCCCGCCCCGATGCGCCACCACTTGTATCCCCGGCCATTCGTAAACCCGCTCGGCAGCAACGTCCCCCAACTGATCCACCGACAACAAACGCCCATGCCTTCCATGCACGCGGGCGATGTATCGCTGTTCGCCCCGATGTCCATTCAAGACATGAATGGAATCACTTCCGGACTGTTCGGTGCGAATGGCATCGACAACACCTCCGAGGCGGATCTCAAAAACATGCACAGCTTCCAGTTGAGAAACCTGAGCTTGAAGTGTCATGACCAGGTTGAGGCTGAAGCCAAACACCATTCCAACAAACAAAAAGCGATTCACAGCCCTTTTCATGCGAACCATGGTAGTATCCTCAAAATCAAGCGTCCATGTTGTTTTGAATTGTGTTCAAGACGGTTTGGAACTATGGATGAGGTCTGTCGTGGAGACGGATTAGGCAAACGCTGTGAAGCAATGCCGGGTTCAACTTCATACGGTCGTAACATTATTGATTGGTAACGCAAGTGAAACTCACGGATTTAAGAGGCATCCTGCAATACATCCCCAGGTTCCGGGACAAGATCTTTGTGATCAGTCTGGACGGGGCGGTGGTCGCAGGCGAAAACTTTTCCAACCTTTTGTTGGACATTGCCTTATTGCGTTCCCTCAACATCCGCCCGGTACTGATCCACGGGGCTGCCCAGCAAATCGTTTCCTGGTCAGAAAAGATCAACCAAACCGCCAGCAACACAGACGGGGCGGGCATCACCGACGAGAGCACCTTGCAAATGGCCATCCACGCCTCGACGATGGTGACCCACCAGATTCTGGAAGGACTGTCCAATTCCGACCTGCGAGGTGCTTCCACCAATGCCATCATTGCGCATCCGAAAGGTATCATACGGGGTATCGATCAACAATGGACCGGTAAAGTGGAACGGGTGGACTCGGACCTCTTGGAAGTTCTCATTTCCAAAGACATCATCCCGGTCATTTCGCCGCTTGGATTTGATGGCGAGGGGCGCACCTTCCGGGTGAATTCGGACGCCATTGCCCTGGCAGTTGCAAAAGCTCTGAAAGCCGCCAAACTGATTTTCATCACGACCGAGGACGGATTGATTTTTGAAAACGAATTGATCCGCCAGATGGCCGTGAATGAACTCGATCAACGCTTGGAGAAGCAACCGGGTGCCTTTGCCGCGGACAGCCTATCCAAGGCGCAACATGCCGCCGAAGCCTGTCGATGGCATGTGCCCCGGGCGCATATCATCAATGGTGGTGTCGTGGAGGGATTGCTGGCGGAAGTTTTCTCGAACGAAGGGATCGGCACGCTGATTTACGCGAACGAATATCAACAGATTCGTCAGGCACGCAAAAGGGATACGTCGGCTCTCGTTCAAATGACCCGGGGTTCGGTGGCAAACGAGGAACTACTGAAACGCACCAAATCGTCCATCGAAAAACATATCGGCGATTATTACCTTTTTGAAATCGATCATCACCCGATCGGCTGCGTGGCCCTGCATGTTTATCCGGATCAAAAGACGGGAGAACTGGCCTTTCTTTACGTGCATCCGTCCCATGAAAACCAGGGAATCGGTCGGAAATTGATTCAGTTTGTGGAAGACCGGGCGAAAGAATTGCAACTGGACTCGCTCTTTCTCTTGTCCACACAGGCATTCGCCTACTTCCACACCAAAGCAGCCTACCAGGAGGGCTCCCCCGGAGACCTGCCACCCGACCGCCGCAAAAAATACGATGCCAGCGGACGCAACTCACGGGTTCTCATCAAGCGATTTGCTTGATGTTGT
>CAYPZD010000131.1:0-11130 GCA_964415055.1 uncultured Verrucomicrobiota bacterium
ATGTCGGAGCGAAGATGATCTTTGATGCCTTTGAACAATGCTTCGTCTGCAGCAGGATCATGGAAGGATTGTCCGGGTGCGCTGATCACGCTGATCGCTTTGAGTGGCAACAAGACCGTAACAGGAGCTGTGTAAGCATTGATCTTTTCAGCCAGAATCCGTCCGAGTTTTGCGCATTCTTCTGGATTCGTGCGCATCAGGGTGACTTGTGGATTGTGATGGTAAAACGTTCTGCCCGAGAATGTGGAAGGCACGGTCTCAGGTTCTCCAAAATTAACCATATCCAGACAACCTGGAACCACAATCGCTGGTAGCTTAGCCTTGCCAGCAGCTTCGTGACGATGAGGGCCGGCGGACAATACTCCTCCCACGATCTCATCAGCCCACTCAGTTGCCGTGATGTCGAGCACGCCCGCCACCAAACCGCTTTCGATCAGCGATTCCATGCAACGGCCACCGGATCCGGTGGAATGAAACACCAGCACTTCATAGCCGGCCTGTTCCAGGATTTTCCTGGCTTCCTCGACACACTGAGTGGTGTTGCCGAACATGCTGGCCACGATGATGGGTTTGTCTTCGGTTGCATCTACTTTGGATTCCACCATCCCGCAGATGGCTCCCGCACCTCGAGTGAAAATCGTTCGTGAAATGCGATTGAGTCCCGACACATCCACGATGCTCGGCATCATGACAATGTCTTTGGTGCCGACATAATGTTCCGTGTTGCCGCTGGCCAAAGTGGAAATCATCAACTTGGGAAAACCCACCGGAAGCGCCCGCATGGCCGCGCTGGCAATGGCCGTCCCACCACCACCGCCCAGTGACACAACACCTTCAATGCGTCCTTCCTCAACCAATTGCCGCAACAACACGGGAGCGGCCTTGGCCATGGCTACCACGGATTCACCTCGATCCTGTTTGAGCAGCACCGCTTTCAAATCCACCGCACCGGCAGCAGCCACCTCTTCGCGTGTGATCTGGTGTTCCACCGTCGCGGGAACCCCCGTGCCGACGTCGATCATCAGAGTTTCATGACCGTGCTTGCGAATCTCTTGCGCGATGTAGGCATGCTCGGCGCCCTTGGTATCCAAGGTTCCGAGGACTGCGATGGTTGCCATGATTGGTAAGGGTAATGGAGATTTCAGTCAGGTTTCACCAAACGCTCAAGGCTTCTCTGAAACCCACTTCAAGGCATTCTTCAGGATTGTTTGATATGCCTCATGACTGTGCGACTGCCCATCATGACCCAAAGTAATTCCCACGACACGGGCTTTCGGATGTTTGATGATGAACACACTTGGGTAATGATCATTCTTAATCTTGGAATAGGCGGTCGCCAACACTTCAATACCCGGCCCCTTGGGATCGACCTTTTGATAATACAACTCATCCGTAATCTCAAATGTGGAAGGCACACCCTTCATTACCGGATGTCCTCCCTCGACCACATCCACTGTGAAGGCCCCCAAACGGTCATGACCACTCGCGCCGCCGCTTGCCAGATCGCGATTGAACTCCGGCCAATCTCTCCAGCTGTACCACAAAGCGGAATGCACGAGCAACATACCTTTGCCATCATTCAGATGTTGAACGATCGCATCCTTGGACGCCTGATCTTCGAATGGTTTGTTGTTGCTCAGATAAAGCACATCCACACCGGCGATCGTTTCCGTCATCCCGGACGTTTTCTCGGTGTAATCCACTTTGACATCGGAACTCTCCAGCAACTTTTTATCAGCCAGATTGAACCAACGTTGAAAATCGTGATAGGTGCCTCCCCCGACAATCAGTGTCTTTAAAGGATCAGCAGACGAAACGCAGCAAACAAGAACCAATGCGCAAATGGAAGCCCAACGATGGAGTATGTGTTTTTTCATAAATTAATTGAACCGGGTTACCCCGTATTGAAGTGAATCAGATTCACGCGGTCAAGCACCTCACGCTTCAAAATCAAATTTTCCAGCCGCGGGCGCCTTGAGGGATTTGAACTTACGAGTGAGCTGAGTGAGGGATTCCTCGACGGCCATGCGTTCCAGCGAACTGGCGCCCACAAAACCGAGCACATCCGAGTGCTTCATGATTTTATCGGCATCTTCGGGGGTATTGATCGGTCCGCCATGCGCCAGAAAGATCACATCCTTGCGATGCGGTCGCACGGCATCGATGATTTCTTTGCAACGCTGGATCGCAAAGTCCCAGGTCACCACGGCATTGGTGACCCCGATGGAACCACCCACTGTCGTGCCCACATGCACAATGATCGCATCCGCCCCAGCCTTGGCCATCTCCACCGCTTCTTCAGGTGTGGCGACATACACAACGGAAAACAAATCCATGCGCCGGGCCAGAGCGACCATTTCATATTCCTTCTTCACACTCATCCCGGTCTCCTCCAGCACACCCCGGAAATGACCGTCGACAATCGTGTGAGTGGGAAAGTTGTTCACCCCGGAAAAACCCATGTCCTTGACCTGAAGCAACCAATGCCACATCCGGCGACGCGGGTCCGTGGCATGCACACCACAAATCACCGGAACTTCCTCCACCACCGGCAACACCTCAAACTCCCCGATCTCCATTGCCACGGCATTGGCATCCCCATAAGCCATCAAACCACAGGTCGACCCATGTCCGGACATCCGATAACGACCGGAGTTGTAGATGATAATCAAATCACCCCCACCCTTCTCGATAAATTTGGCGGAAATCCCAGTCCCGGCGCCTGCGGCGATGATGGCATTTCCTTCCTTGATGGTTTCATGAAGTCGTTCGATGACTTCCTTGCGTGTGTAAGGATTCCCCTTACCGGTCCATGGATTAGGCATATTGAAGAGGATTAGATGTAATTCGTGTGTCCGAATGATTCATCCGGCCATCTTATTAGAGTTGTATCCTGTTTTTCAATCCTGTTAATCGGTATTGCCACCCTTATCTGAGAATAACGGAGGCAACTCACTGCCCAGCATCTCCTGCATCTGCATCTCCTTCTGAATAGTCTTGAGAAAGTTCAGCCTCCAGGGTTTCAATGCTCGGCAAACTGGAAGCCAGCTCTGAGGGAAGTGCCCGAGTAAGTTCATAGTCTGCCACACCGATCGGTTTGTGGATGTCTCGGAGGGCGTATTCTGCCAGGACTCGATCTTTGGTCTGGCAAAGGATCAGACCCAAGGTGGGTGCGTCCGATGAGTGGCGGAGTTTGTCATCCACAACCGAGCAGTAGAAGTTCATCTTCCCGGCATATTCCGGTTTGAATTCTCCTTTCTTCAGGTCCACAACAACGAAACAACGAAGTTGAAGGTGGTAGAAAAGTAAGTCGATATAGAATTCCCGATCGCTGATCTGTAAACGGTATTGCCGACCGACAAAGGAGAATCCCTGGCCAAGTTCGAGAAGGAACTTCTGGACGTGTTCCAGCAGGCCGGTCTCGAGTTCCCGCTCACGAAAGGGCTCTTCCAAGGTCAGGAAATCAAAAAGGTAGGGATCTTTTAACAACCCCTGGGCCAAACTGGCATGGGGTTCGGGTAGTGTGCGGTCGAAATTGGTGATAGCGGTCCCGGCACGTTGATGGGCTCGGTTTTTGATCTGGATTGTCAGAGTATCGCGGCTCCAGCCATTCTCTAGCGCTTGCCTGGCATACCAGATTCGAGTTGGAAGGTGCTTCAATTTCTGAAACAGAATGACATTGTGAGCCCAACCTAATTGGCAGATAGCTTGCTGGATGATATCGGCTTTTGCGAAACGTTCTTTGCGGGGATTTTGCTGTGCGTGTTTATGGGCAACGGTCCGTTGCCCGATTTGGTACGAGAGAGATGCATCCTGCAATGGGGCAACGGACCGTTGCCCCATTGCAAACACGTCCTGATATTCCTCGAAAAATTGAACCATCAACTTTAGGTTTCGATGCGAAAAACCCTTTTCTTCAGGTAGTTCGTTCTTCAGATCAATAGCCAACCTTGGAATGACACCAGCACCCCAACCTTCAACATCACGCCTGGAAGCAATCAGACGTCCGATATCCCAATAAAGAAACAGCATTTCGGCATTCGCCGAAAGCGCCGCTCGTCGCTGTGCCTTCCGGACACGTGTCTTAATGTCTGCCAACAGATCGCGGTAAAGGATGAGTTCGGTGTTTTTCATTCACTCTTCTTACAAACAAATCATGTTCACTTCACATATTTGTAAAGTTCTATTGGAACATATTTCGCGTATCTAGCGAAATCCCTGTCATTGGTGAGGATGGAAGTTTTCCAACGGATAGAGCAGGCACAAATCAAGAAGTCGGTATGAGTTCCCTGTATGCCTTTCCTTCTGCAAAGATTGTAACAAGAAGCGGCCATTTCAAAAATCGGCTCATCAATGACATGGCTGGGAAAAGCCCTCAACACTTCCTTGACTCGTTCAAATTGTTGCGAATTCTTTATTCCAGACAAGACTTCCTGCCTCACCGGCCCAATCATAACAACTTCGTCTTTGGTGATCAGTTTTTTTAAGGCAATGACACTACGCAACCTGCTGTTTTTCTTCCTGAATGCCTCTGACCAAACGTCAGAATCAACAATGACCATTACCTCCTCCTGGCTTTTTTGGGTTCATAATCATCAAAGTATTCCACCGTACCAAACAGATCGAGCACCTTCTGTTGCTCCCTGCGAACGATAAATTCCTTTAGAGCCTCATTCACGGTATCTTTTTTTGTTTTCTTTCCGCCTATTTTGAGAGCCTTATTCAAGAGATTGTCATCAATTGCCAGATTGGTTGCCATGTGTAAGAGCTTACACATATCAAACTTCTTGTCAATTGCCCCCCCCTATCACTTTGCAAGTGCGAGTAGTGCATTAAACCAAATGAAACAATATGATACACAATTTCTAAAATAAACGGTACCTTCCGGTCATGCGATCTCTTTTCACCAAACGAAAAGCTATTGTCCTACTCTGCCTCGCAGGCATTTCTCTAGCGAGTTGGTGGGCGGCGCAACCGCGCTACCAGGGAAAAAGCATGGAATGGTGGTTTGATCAATACCTGGAGGATTACACCGGCAGCAGTTACAACCACAGACTACCTTTATCGGAAAAACAAGAGGAAGCCATTCAAGCTTTCCGCGAATTTGGAGAAGCCGGAGTTTCATTTCTGGTGGGTGACATGAACCATCTGATTGAGAAGTTTGATAAAAACAAAATCATTTAGAAAATACTGAAAACCCTCCCATGGAACGAAAGCAGAGATTTTCGAAGAGAATGGATTCGACGTGGTGAAGCAGCGTTTGATTTGCTTGAAAAACTGGGCGTCCCATTCGAATGGGTTGCCAAATACGGAGCGGCAGAAGAACAAAACTCAACTCACAAGGAAGCATACCTATTTGAATTGGCTTTCCTCCACGCGGCTACCAACCGCCTGGATGAAGTCGTGCGCACCGTGTTGCCTTACATTCAGAAAGGAAATCCAAGAAATTACTTTTCCTGGCGCATCTTATCAAAAACGAACCTTCAGGCTCAGGCTGCCATACCCTACCTGCTGGAAAAACAAGACAACCTCGGACGGTTATCATACCAACTCATGGCAACATTGGCTCCGGACTCTGAGGAAATCCGCACACTGCTGGAAAAGAACATGCATTCCGAAACTCCACGCTTGGCGTTCCATGCCTCACTGGCCATCATGAATGTTGATGGAAACCAAGACCTGGCAGCCAGACAAATTCAATCTATCTTTGAAAAAGTTTTGACCATGCCGGACGGAGATCAACAGCTCCAGCGTAGCATATTGAGAACACTCATACTGTGGCCATACTCCATCGAAGCCTTAACGCCTGCCTTGATGGAACTTGGAAATAAGTCGGACATTTCCATGGAACAAATCACCGAAATCTTTATTGATCGTCAAACAGACATATCCCCACTCCTGCCGAGAATTCGGAAACAACTGAACAAACCCCTTTCTCCCACAAAATCCGGATTGGTAGAAGAAAAACGAATCCAGCTATGCCTTGCCTTGCTGAAACAAGATTTCAACGATGCAACCGCATGGAACCACCTCGATCAAACCATGAAGCAGTTAGGCGCAACCATCCCCGTCATGTGCACAGAAACAGCGCTCATCCAAACGCTGGCGCCACATTCTTCAAAGGCCCAGGACCTTTTGAACCGTTACTCAAGGGCAAACTATGACCTCCACCCTGGATACCTGGCCTACGCCCGAGCCCTCCTTAGAAAGTATGGATTGCCTCCGACCCAGGACAATGGATCACAAAACCCTTAATCCTGTCGACCACTTTGAACGAACCCGACAATAAAAGTGTCCAAATCCAACAACCACGTATGACAACCCTGACTTACATGGACATTGAAACCGCCCGGCACCGCCGCTTCTGGAAATGGGTGATGCTCCTCAGTTTGATTCCCGGCTTGGCATACCTGTTGGTGTTGGTGATGACATTTGGTTTCGGATTGGATCAACCCGGCAGGTGGATGATGGAAACATTTTCCATCATTCCATATGCCCTCAACGCTGCGATGGTCATCGGAGGCCCCATCATCAGCATCCAAGCGCACCTGATCCTCCAACTCCCACCCGCACGGAAAACAAACCTGACAGATAGCAGAGGTTTTTTCCTCTGGATTGTCACCATCCTCTGCATTTGCACGATGTTCCCAATCCCCTGGCTCCTGCTGGCTTTTATGGACTGATCTGGGGAGCATCGACAAATTTCTGAAGCAACAGAAAACAGGGCAACGCCGAGTGAGGTGGCAGCTCTTTCCAATGGACCTATTAAAAACGCAGACGCATATTCACCCCTATCACAGGTGTGGCTTCATAATCTCTTTCGGCTATTTCATTGCCTGATGCATCGTCGACACTTAACTCACCAGCGAATGTCAAGCCCGTGAAAACGTTGAACAGGATTTGAGGATTCACCCTATACATTGCGGCAAGGTACACAGAAGCATTGCGATCTTCACCAATTCCACCTGGCTGAGGTCCCTGCTGGTCCATGCGGAATCGAAAGCGTTCAAATCGTCCGGACATCGCCAGACTCCAAGACTCGTTCAAGGCATAGGAAAGGGTCAGACCCGGCCCCTGAGAAGCACCAAAACCACGTCCAGTTTGAAGGTTCCATTTTTCTGATATATCCCAGTCAATCACCACAACAGGGAACACGCTGGTGTTGTCTTCCAATTGCGACAAAATTCCAAAACCCGGTCCAAGCTTGAGTTTCGGATTGATTTGATAAGACAATCCGACAATGCCTCCTCCTGTCATATCCTGGTCGAAATCTTCGGTATCTTCTACCATCGTGCGAATGGTCGGGATGGCCATGAGTGTCCAGTCCTCTCCCAATCGTTTAAACATCGGCAAGGATATGCTGAGGAAATGAACCTGATCCCATGGATCGGATGGGGTCAAAAGATTGGCACCATCGAAATCATAGGCCCGTTGCTGAAATCCGATACTCAAAGCTGCTGTGTCGAACCGCCTGGTGCGGTAACCCAGGGATCCACTCATGGCAAAACGACTCAACCCGAATTCACCCCCACCCTGAATATCCGTCCTCATTTGATATCCGGCACCAGCTTCGAAGCCTGTGTACCAATTTGACTTGGATCTTGAAGAGACAGTCCCCCTAGGACTATCAGCTGCCATACGAGTCGTGGAAATCATGGTTAATGAGACGACCATGACCTGAATACAATGCCCGATGTTAGAAGGAATAATGCGCTTTATTGGTATGTTTAACATAGTTCAAAATGACATGCTCCACGATGTGACTCAATGCCTTTTCACTCAAAATGTCCACCTGCCGTTGGGACATTGGAAGATGCGGATTTCAATCCTTCCATATCGCGCAAAAATCAAGCTCTACATCGATCGTTTTCAAGGATCGTATCCATTCTGCGGGGTTAGGCCAGCCATCAGACATCACCACCAAAAAGGATGCTTCAAAAGGAGATTGACCAACTTGAAGGCGAAGGACATGATCTGGGTCCCAATAGGTCGCACCGGTAGATCAACTGGATAGATCATCTGACTTCGGATCAGAGGGTTGGGGGTTCGAATCCCTCCCGGTGTACCATGTTTTAACGTGTTCTTCCCATAGCATTCCATGCTATGTAAAGGACGTTGTGGCCCAAGATTCCGCCTCTCTTATGGAATGGAATGTTGAATATGCACATTGAGCTGATTCATCGCCCTTTGGAAAGTCTTCTAGGCCCTCTTCAGGCGACAATCTTTTCAGCTCAGAGGGGCTGCATAATTTCGCATTTTGGGGCTGTTTTTTAGTGCCCGCTGACGTACGTGACCACACTTTTAGAGATAGCCAAATGCCTGAATCGACGAGGCATTCCAATGGCACGTAACGGCAAATGGACCGCCACTGCTGTAAAGCGTGTCATTGCTGCTGCTGCTTGATCTTTGCTTTGGCCGACCTCCCCCACCGGAGTGTATGCCGTGTAATCTACACATGGCGAAAATGTTAGGTGCAGCAATTTTTACCACAAATGACAAAGCAAGCCTCTTGAGTTCTCACTAGTACTCGAGCCATCCCATTCACTGCCTCTATTTTTCTTCGGAATCCCTGTTTTTATTCCTTCACCCGGTAAAAGCGCTGCTCAGCGCCTTCATCTAGGTCGACCTCTGTCGTTCCATTCTCTCCTATAACAACGGTCCGCCACTTCGTCCATGGACCGTCAGCGGTGTCGGACACTTCGATAATAACAGATTGCCCAAATTCACCAGTGACTGTGACTGCTGGCACCATACGAAGGCTAACTTGAGTTGATGGGATATCAGGAGGAGCGTCGATGGTGATAATTGGCGCTGATGTGTATCCTCTGCCTGCGTTTATGACCTCAATCGAAACAACGTGCCAATCCTCCATGACAGCAACTGCCTCGGCACCTGAGCCACCACCGCCGATAATTGTGACAGCAGGGACCTCTGTGTAGCGCGCTCCCTGATTGGTAATTCGAACGTCGGTCAGAAAACCGTTGGAAAGAACAGGTGTTGCCCTCGCTCGGCGAGGATATGGATAGGGAAAGAAGCCTTCAGGATACAGGTTGCCTAATTCCAACCAATTTGCTTTTGAGCGGGAGTGGAATTTACTTGGGATGGTGATCGAGGTCAGGTTGCTGCACTTAGAGAAGGCCGCCTCCCCAATGCTGGTGACGCTATCAGGGATGGTGATAGAGGTCAGGCCGCCGCACCTACGGAAGGCATAACCCCCAATGCTGGTGACTCCCTCAGGGATGGTGATAGAGGTCAGGTTCCTGCAGTCACTGAAGGCATTAATCCCAATGCTGGTGACACTATCTGGGATGGTGATCGAGGTCAGGCTGCTGCTAGCGAAGGCCGCCTCCCCAATGCTGGTGACGCCATCTGGGATGGTGATTGAGATTAGGCTACTGCAGTCATGGAAGGTCCCCCCCCCAATGCTGGTGACACTATCTGGGATGGTGATTGAGGTCAGGCTGCTGCACTTAGAGAAGGCCGAATTCCCAATACTGGTGACGCTATCTGGGATGGTGATTGAGGTCAGTCTGTAGCAGTAAGAGAAGGCCTCATTCCCAATACTGGTGACAGGTAAACCCTCGATTTCAGCGGGGATGACCAGCTCGCCTGTAGTAACTTCGTTACAATCAGTAATCGTGACCTGACCATCAGAGATACTGTAAGTCAGGTCCCCGAGTGTTCAAGCACGGACGCTGCAGCTAAGAACTGAAAGAACCAACACCAACCAGATGAAATGCATTACGAGCTTTCTCATGATGGAGTGGTTTTACCACAGGCAAGTTGGTTTAATCAATCCCTGACCCTGTAGAATCGCTTGTGCGCCTGACCATCCAGATCAGTGATGGCAACACCTGATGCAGTGGCAGTGACATCCATCCAGAACCGCCACGGACCATCTGGGCTGTCTGCTACCTCGATAGTCTTCACAGAGCCTTCCTCACCCTGAACCATGATCACTGGTGCCATGCGTATGGAGGGTTGGATGGTAGGTGTTGTAGGAGGTTGAGTGTTGTTTGAGTGGGTTGTGTAACCGGAAGTTCCCCACAATTCGCGGGTCGCATCATCGCCTATCAGGGCTGCTCCGGTGCGTGAGTAAAATGCGGCTGGCACAACGATTGATTCTAAGCCATAGCACCCACTGAAGGCCCGACGCCCAATGCTGGTGACGCTCTCTGGGATGGTGATGGAGGTCAGGTTGATGCACTCAGAGAAGGCGTCATCCCCAATACTGGTGACTCCCTCTGGGATAGCAACCGAGGTCAGGCTGCTGCAACCATAGAAGGCCCCATTCCCAATACTGGTGACGCTCTCTGGGATGGTGATGGAGGTCAGGTTGATGCACTCAGAGAAGGCGTCATCCCCAATACTGGTGACTCCCTCTGGGATAGCAACCGAGGTCAGGCTGCTGCAACCATAGAAGGCCCCATTCCCAATACTGGTGACGCTCTCTGGGATGGTGATGGAGGTCAGACTGCTGCATTCCAAGAACGCCCAATCCCCAATGCTGGTGACGCTCTCTGGGATGAGGTAAGCCATCCCTGATTTAGCCATTGGATATTGCAGCAGTTCTTTTCCGTCACTGGAAAAAAGAACACCAACCAAGGATTTGTATACTGGGTTGCCTAAAGCGACAGTAATCGAGGTCAGGCTGCTGCATTCCACGAACGCCCAATCCCCAATGCTGGTGACGCTCTCTGGGATGGTGATGGAGGTCAGACTGCTGCATCCCCAGAACGCCCCATCCCCAATGCTGGTGACGCTCTCTGGGATGGTGATGGAGGTCAGGTTGATGCACTCAGAGAAGGCGTCATCCCCAATACTGGTGACTCCCTCTGGGATAGCAACCGAGGTCAGGCTGCTGCAACCATAGAAGGCCCCATTCCCAATACTGGTGACGCTGTCAGGAATGGTTATCGAAGTCAGGCTGGAGCAACCATAGAAGGCCCCATCCCCAATGCTGGTGACAGGATAGCCTTCAATTTCAACGGGGATGGCCAACTCGCCTGCAGCAGATGTCTCGCAGTCAGTAATCCACACCTGACCATCAGAAATACTGTATGTCAGGTCACCGAGTGTGCCAGCACGGACGCTGGAGCTAAGGACTGAAAGAACCAACACCAACCAGAT
>CAYPZD010000132.1:0-10973 GCA_964415055.1 uncultured Verrucomicrobiota bacterium
ATGATTAAAGCAGGAACCTCGCTCGAACCAGTGTAAGAAGCCGCTCCGGTTTGAGAGGGGACTTTCATACTCCGTCCTGCCGGTTGTCGAGCAGCGGTTTGCGCAGGAGGTTTTTCCTGACGATCACAGCCCACAATTCCCGTCGATATTGCCGAAAAAAACAACCAAAAGTCGAAAGAGCCAAATTTTTTCATTACTCTCATCATACCATTCCAACCGGAAAGTGGTTTCAAATAGCTTTCTCCTTGCGTGAATAAAATCAAATCGAACGCCGAGCTTAAAACCCTCACATTCAAAATCAAGCAGCAATACATCACTATGCACGGCACACACCCAGCAGCATCATTCGCTAAAGGAAAAATGAGCAAATCCTTTCAATATCGATCCCCATCCACTTCGCAAAACGAACTTTTCCCCATATCCAGATCCCCCGGAAAAACCAAACTCCCTCAATCTATCCTGTCCAAACAAAAATCTGGTTTCAACATGCGGGCATGTTACATTGATGGCGAAGTGAGAGATCTAAGTCAGAATATCAAACAAACGGTCACGAAACCATGGGGGTGGCTGGGATTCATCGCGCTGTTTCTTTGCCCCACGCTTCATAGCTCCGAAATCGATACCCAGATCGGCAAAAAGGCCCCGGCATGGGAGTTGATCGACCTGAACGGCAAACCGGTCAATTCAGAAAAATACCAAGGCAAAGTCATCGTCCTGAATTTTTGGGCCACCTGGTGTCCTCCTTGCCGTGCCGAAATGCCGGACTTCATGAAGCTCCATAAAGCATTCAAAGACAAAGGAGTCACTTTTCTGGGAATCAGTCTGGATACCGGCCTCGGCCCGGTCAAACGCTACGTGCGCACCGAAAAGGTCAACTACCCCATCCTGATGGGCAACTCAAAGATGGTGGCTGACTATGGTAATTTCTCCGCCATACCCCAAACCTTCGTCATCGACACCGAAGGTCGCATCAACAAACAGTTCATGGGCCTGGTCAAATTCGACAAACTGGAAAAAGTAATCCTGTCCCTGATCGATGCCCCCAGAGGATTGGGAGAATCAAAAACTTCAGGCGAAGCCGCTGAATGAACATTCCTGGCTCCCCAAGGTAGAACGTGGCAGCCTGTCCCGCGACTGCGCGGATCCCCGGCGCGCCTCCTTGTGGCACCTGTAATTTCGTTCAACTTCCGTTTTAGAAAGCCTGCAATTCTCAATAACCTGCTACTTTCGAAGCACGCCGATAAGGCTTACGCGATGCATCCACGTCAGGGTTTCCTTTGGATGGTGTTTTTAAGCATGTAAGCCACAAGGTGCGGACCGGGACGGTCCGCTCTACCTGCAGTGCTTTCCCAAACGCAAATCACCAGTTGCAATTTCGATTCACTTCCGTTCTGATGGTTCCGATTCAGGACGTTGCCTGTTTTGATATGAACAAAAACTCAGTCATGCAAATTGGACACCACGGTCAAACTCCAAAGACCATTCCCGTTATCGGGCATGGTTCGTCACAGGCGGACCGTTGACACATTGTGGACAAAGCACTCGTCATACTCCGCTTTAGCTGGCCGTTTCTACGTCCCTACAAGACACGCCTCTGGCTCTCGATAGCCGCAGCGCTTTGTTTTGGCGTGTCCAATGCCCTCGTTTTATGGACCATCAAGGCCGTACTCCACCGCCTCGAACCGGAGCCACCCAAAGAACTGGTCGTAGAAGAACTTCCTAATGAGGTCCCCAACCAAATAGAAGAAGACACGACTCCGGAAGGCGTGGGAAGCCAATTGGTGGAATGGATCAAATCCCGTGAGGATCACCTGAAAGCATACTCCGACACACTAGCCGAACAATGGTTACCCGGATTCGGCGAACCACTAACCACCCGACACATCATCGGGGCCTGTTTACTGGTACCACTCGTGGCAGGTTTTCGTGGGAGCATGGAATTCCTGTCCAAATACGGCATCAGCTGGGTCGGTGAACGCGTGGTCAACGATCTTCGAATCAAGGTATTCAACACCCTGAGCGGACTGTCACTTGACTACTTCAACAAAGCCAAAATGGGAGACATGCTCACGCGCATCAATGGGGATACAGCCATGCTCCAAATGTGCCTGAGTTCAGGCGTGCGCAACAGCATCACTTCTCCCATGACCGTGATGTCGGTATTCATCCTGTTGCTGATCCTGGACTGGCAACTGACCATGACACTTTTCCTGATCCTGCCTTTTGTGCTCATCGCCATCCTGGTGTTCGGCAAGAAAGCACGCAAGGCGAGCAGAAAAGCCGTTGAAACCAATGTCACCCAATCCAGCCTGATCGTTGAAATGTTGCAATCCATCCGAGTGGTCAAAGCATATGGATTGGAAACCTTGCAAACCTCCCGATTTGGCACGCTCTCCCGCCGACTCTTTGGTCACACCATGAAGACCATCCGGTCTCAGGAAAAAGTGGGACCGCTGGTGGAATTCATGGGAGTTGCCGCCATGGGTGGTCTCATCCTTTTCGTGGTGGCAACCGAACGCAGCATGTCGGACATGGTGGTGTTTTTTGCCGGATTGGCCACCTTTTATTCACCGGTCAAAAAATTGGCAAACCTCCATGTCATGATCGAGAAGACCAGCATCGGTGTGGATCGTTTGATGCGCGTATTGGAGGAAAAACCAACGGTCATTGAAACGGCCTCTCCAGTTCCGCTCACTCAATTCAACGAATCACTCCGCTTCGAAAATGTATCCTTCGCCTACGATCAAACCAAGGTATTGGACAAGATCAACCTGAACATACCCCGTGGTCAAAAGCTGGGCATTGCTGGCGAATCCGGATCCGGCAAGAGCACCTTGATCAACCTGGTCTTTCGATTCTTTGACCCGAGCGAAGGCAGTGTCTCATTGGATGGAACCGACTTTCGTCAATTCCGCCAATCAGACCTTCGCAAACAAATGGCCCTGGTCAGTCAGGATGTTGTTGTATTCGATCAAACCGTAATGGAGAACATCGGATGCGGTTGTGAGGACGCCACCGAAGCAACCATCCGCAAAGCAGCCAAAGATGCGCACGCCGATGGATTCATCCAAAAACTTCCGGAAGCTTATCAGACCATCCTGGGCGAACGAGGCACCTCACTCTCCGGGGGGCAGCGTCAGCGCATTTCCATAGCAAGAGCATTCGTCCGCAACGCCCCCATCCTGGTCCTCGACGAAGCAACCGCCGCACTGGACTCCGCCTCCGAAGCGGAAGTGCAAGCCGCCATCGACGACCTGGCTCAGGACCGCACCGTCATCTGCATTGCCCACCGTCTCTCCACCCTCCGCAAAATGGACCGCATCATCGTCCTTTCAGAAGGCGTGATCGTGGAAGAAGGAAGCTTCGACGAACTCCTAAAACGCAAAGGCTTCTTCGCCGCCATGGCCAATCGTCAGGGAATAGTGAATAGTGAATAGTGAATTTAGAATGGTGAATGAGGGGTGAACGGATTTCTCAGCTCAAGCTCACAGAAGCGACGTCCGGGTTGCAAGTCTTTGCTGTAAACTTTCTCGATGAGCATCTGGGACCGTTCTTGTTTTTCCGGCGCTTTTTCATCAAAGGAGTAGATCAAAATGTTCGTATCCAAAAAATACTCAACGCTCATTCATCTCCTCTCTGGTAAATTTGCGTCCCCCAACCCGAACCCGGCCCTTAAACCGTTCCATCTGCTGTCGATAGGACTGCTCACGCAGGGAACCTTCGCCGAGTTGCTCCAACCAATCTCTGAACAGCTCATTTAACGTGGTATTGCGATTGATTGCCACCTGTCTCCCTCGCTCAATGGCTTCCTCCCTGGCGCTGAGAGTAATGTTTTTCATGCACACTAAAATAGTGCGCACTACAACATGAATCAAGAGAAGCTGTCTACCATGGCACGATCTGGGCATGGCTATCCGACACCACCTACCGCTTTTCTATTCGCGCTCGACGGACACTTTCTTGCGGCTCGACGGGCACTTTCTTGCGAAAGCACCTACTTGGGCATATCCCCCATTCCACAGTGGACTGTTTCGGTGAAAGGAGTATCGTTCCAGTAGAACGGAATGAGTGGGATGAACGAAAACGAACCATACGTAGCCTGGATGCCGCATGCTCCGATTCTGATCCCGGACATCGCCGGGGAACGAAGTCGGGATGTCGTATCGTCTCAATCATGGATGGCTCAAGCAGGAAAGGAGATCGCCGCTACCGATCCGGATATTGTGGTGCTCGTTTCACCACATTCACCAAGAAAACGAGATGCTTTTGGCGTATACCGTCCCACAGTGCTACGAGGCGTTTTGGATCAATTCGGATGGCATCAGCCTTTTTTTGAGTTCTCCAATAACCTCTACCTGGCAAATGGCATCCAACAACGCGGGGCCGATGAGGGACTTCTCTTTTTTGATATACCAACAAACAGTCTGGATCATGGCGCGACAGTGCCTTTGTATTTCCTGAGTCAGGCTGAATGGTGTGGAGATATCGTGGTCATCGGCCTGGGTCCTCATGATGGCGGCATGTTGGAAAGGCTGGGCACATGCATTCGTTCGGCATGTGATGATCAAGGTCTCTCTTTTGCCCTGATTGCCAGTGGCGACATGAGTCATCGAGTCACCGCTTCCGCACCGTGCGGATTTCATCCTGATGCCGCGGCTTGGGATCAAGACCTGATCCAAATGGTTCAAGGAGCCGATTCTGAAGCCATCAAAATGATGGATGAATGTTTACGAAATACGGTGGCGGAAGATTCCGTCGATGCGATCAGGGTGGCATTGGGATTTTTAGGCGACGATGCCTTTCAACCGGAGGTATTGGGTTATGAAGCGCCGTTTGGCGTGGGATACGGTACCGCACGATTGAGCAGAGAACCCTTCCCATCGAATCATTCAAAGCATGCGCATGACGAAGACACACAGAAAAAGAGGCTTCCCTCACTGGCTCGGCAGGCCGTCATGGAGCATTTGAAATTGGCGGCGCCTTCCATTACTGAACCCATCCACTCCTTACACAACTGGAAAGCAGGAACCTTTGTAACCATCCGCAGCAGGAACGGGGATCTGCGGGGTTGCATCGGAACCATTGAGCCTCAGCAAGACAACATCGTGGAAGAAACCCGAAGGAATGCCGTTGCCAGCGCCTTTCGGGATCATCGGTTTTCTCCGGTCACTTCTGACGAACTGGACGATCTTCAATTCGAGGTCAGCGTTCTTCATCCGCCCCACCCCGTCACAAATCTGAAGACTTTAAACCCACAATGCGACGGATTGATCATCCAAACCAAGGCCGGACGCCGAGGATTGATGCTGCCGGACATTCCCCAATTGGACACGGTGGAGAAACAGATTGAGGCCATCTGTAGAAAGGTAAACATTCCTTTGGACACCCCGATGGATTTCCAAACATTCAGAGTCGAAAAAATCAAAGAGGATTCGGTTTGATATCGCACGACTCGCATTCGAAAGCAGCCAACCCCGCCTGGCAACAAATGCTTCCGGACGGAAGGCTGGAATGCTTACTCTGTCCACGCTTTTGCAAATTGGGAGACGGTCAGCGTGGCTTCTGTTTTGTCCGGCAACGTCAAGGGAACGCAATCCACCTGACCACCTACGGACGAAGCAGTGGTTTCTGCATCGATCCGATTGAAAAGAAACCGCTCTTTCATTTCTACCCTGGAACCTCCGTGCTGTCTTTCGGAACGGCGGGATGTAATTTGGGATGTCATTTCTGCCAAAACTGGAGCATCAGCAAATCCAGGGACATGGATCGTTTGGCGGATCAAGCCTCTCCTGAACAAATCGTGAAAGCCGCCAAGCGTTGGAACTGTCGCTCCATTGCATTCACTTATAACGATCCGGTCATCTTCGCCGAGTATGCCATGGACATTGCAGCAGCATGCAAGGAGGAAGGCATCGCAACGGTGGCGGTGACGGCGGGATATATTCATTCCCTTGCCAGAGGAGATTTCTTTCAGGACATGGACGCAGCCAATGTGGATCTGAAATCCTTCGATCCGAGCTTCTACAAACACCGCTGCCATGCGCAATTGGAAACCGTGCTGGAAACGTTGCAGTTTCTCGCAAAAGAATCGTCCACCTGGCTGGAGGTGACCACACTCCTCATCCCCGGTCTGAATGACAGCGATCAAGAACTAAATGCCGCTGCTGAATGGTTCGCTTCCCACCTTGGATCATCGGTCCCCTGGCATTTCACGGCATTTCATCCGGATTACAAACTGCAGCAATGTACGCCAACTTCGGTTCAAACCCTGTTGCGGGCAAGGAATATTGCCTTGGAAAAAGGGATTCAGTTTGTTTACACGGGCAATCGACATCACCCCGAAAGCGGCACGACCTATTGTCCGGCTTGCCACCACCCATTGGTGAAACGAAACGGATACGCTGTTTCAGATTATCATTTAAGTGAGAATCAATGTTCGCATTGTCTTACAACCATTGCCGGTCATTACGAAACGAGCGCCGGGAATTGGGGAAACCATCGACAACCTGTCCGTATTTCATTAGATTGACTTCCCTTTTCGAGTGGGAACGCATTTGTTCCAATACATCAATGAAACATGATGCCGACACGGACAAAAACAACATGAGCCTGGACGCCATTCGCCTTTTGTGCACGGATTTTGACGGCACGCTTTATTCCGAAAACATGTCCCCCCGCATCCCGCAGGACTTGATCGATTGCATCGGGAACATGCAGCAAAACGGCACGATATGGATGGTCAATACGGGACGGGACCGTGACTTTCTGCTCGAAAGCCTGCTGGCGCACAATGACGGACTGCTTCCGGATTACATTGGAGTAGTTGAGCGCGAGGTATATCGGCATCATTCAGGTGATTTCAACCCCGTCCATGACTGGAACAGCCACTCTCAATCCGTCCATCAGGCATTGTTCGACAAACATTCCAGTTTGATGATTGAGGTCAGTGATTGGATCAACGACCGATTTGATGCCCATGTGTATGAAGACAAGCATTCTCCCGTATGCCTGATCGCCAGGTGCAATGAAGATGCGGATCAGATCCATCGATTCGTCGACGAAAAACTAAAGCAACACAAGGACCTGGCATGGGTGCGCAATGACATCTACGCCCGATTCAGCCATGCTTCCATACACAAGGGAACCCTCGTCGGTGAGATTGCCAAATTGCATCAAATCGACCGGGACCAGATCCTGGTAGCCGGAGATCATTTCAACGATATTCCCATGTTGGATCCGCTGGTCGCTCAATATCTGGTGGCTCCCGGCAATTCCATACCAACAGTCATCGATCATGTGCGGAAAAACAAGGGATGGATTGCCTCACAACCAGCGGGGCACGGACTACTGGAGTGCCTGCGAGGAATTGGGGCTGGAAACCAGTGATGTTTACTTAATTTGAACGCATGTAAAATTAGTTTCACTAATGAACAAGCGAGAATTTTCAATGGTTCCTCAAAGGTATCTCAAAATAATCTTGGATAACTTCCTATAATCGTTTGACAGTAGCAAAAGGCAGCCCTACTTTTAGCGTCGATGCGGTCGCACTCACCGAACGAGTGCCACCCTCCAAATTTTTAATTAGCATCAGAATCGTTAATGGGAACCAATTACTGAATGAGTGATTCCATTTCAACCGCTCCTACGACTGGCGGACAGACAAATAATTCGAACATTTCAGAGGCAGTCATCCGCATAGCGGGGAACTCACAAGACGGCATTCAATCCATTGGTGGATTCCTTGCCAGGCTCGCGGGCAGGAGTGAACAGGAAGTCATGACCTTCATGACGATCCCTTCCACGATTTCCGGGGGTCCCTCCATTTTCCAGGTGCGTATCGGCACGGGCGAAGTCCTGAGCGCTGGCGATGAAGCAGATGTCTTGTTGGCTTTCTATCAGCATTCCTACGAAGGACATATCTCTTCCCTCAAACCCCAGGGCATTGTCCTCTACGATTCAGATCACGTCACTCCCAACGAAGAATGGCAGAAGGAATACCATCACGTGGGTATCCCCATCAGTAACCTGA
The DNA here is from genome assembly GCA_964415055.1 of uncultured Verrucomicrobiota bacterium. Classification (GTDB taxonomy): domain Bacteria; phylum Verrucomicrobiota; class Verrucomicrobiia; order Limisphaerales; family AAA164-E04; genus AAA164-E04. The sequence goes on from CAYPZD010000132.1 coordinate 8,030, forward strand.
CCATTGAAGCCATTGGCGGCACCGCCAGGGACAAAGGAAAGAACATTTTCGCGCTGGGATTGATCTGCCGCATCTTCAACCTCGGTGAAGAGAAGTTGAAGGGGCTGATTACCGAGAAATTCAAAGGTAAGAACCCGAAGATCACCGAGACGGCACTCAACGCATTCAATGCCGGTCAGCAGTATGAAGTCGGAGACCTGATTCAGACCTTCGCCTTCACCGAAAGCACCAAACGTCAGGCCAGCCAGGTCGTGATGAATGGTAATGAAGCATTGGCCTACGGCTTGATTGCAGCCGGCGTACGATTTGGCGCTGGTTATCCCATTACGCCATGGTCGGATATCATGGAGCTGTTGCGCCGCGAATTACCCAAATACGGTGGCTCGTTCATCCAATGCGAAGATGAAATCGCATCCATTGCAATGGCCTTGGGCGCGAGCTACGCGGGCAAAGTTGCCATCACCGGTTCCAGTGGTCCCGGTATTTCCCTGAAGACCGAAGCTCTCGGTTGGGGGATCATGGCAGAGGTGCCTTTGATTGTGGTGGACGTCCAGCGCGGCGGTCCTTCCACAGGCATGCCCACCAACGTGGAGCAATCGGACCTGAACATCGCGTGTTTCGGCAGTCACGGAGATGCCCCGCGTGTCGTCCTGGCCCCGGCGAATGTGGAAGATGCCTTTTACACCGCCATGGAAGCGGTTCGCATCGCCAAAGAATACAGCACACCGGTCATTATCCTGACCGACCAGGCCATTGCCACACGTATCGAAGCCTTTGAAGAGCCTGATCTGAAGGAAATCTGCAAGGACATTTCACCGGATCTGACGCCTATCGAAGATCACAAACCATACGATCTTTCGAAAGAAAACGGCATCAGCCCCCATGTCGCGCCAGGCACCCCGATTAAGAGCGGGAAATACCCGGTCATCACCGGATTGGAACACGACGAATCCGGCCATCCCACGGGATCTCCCAAGTTGCACATGCAAATGACAGCCAAACGCCGCAGTAAACTACTGGCACTGGCTGAGAGCATTGAGCCACCTAAAGTTTATGGGAGCGAAGAAGGCGATATCCTTCTGGTTGGTTGGGGATCCACCCAGGGTCCCATCCAGGAAGCTGTGGATCGGGTCAAGAAAGAGGGCGAAAACTGGGCCTCCCTGCACATTCGGCACATCAATCCGCTCCCCAACGGACTCGAAAATATTTTTGCCAAATACAAGCACGTCTTTGTGGTGGAAATCAATGATGAGGGCCTTTACGGATACGGTCAACTCGCTGGCTTGCTCCGCGCAAGATATTGTGATCCCAAAATCAAGGGCATCAATAAAACCGACGGTTTGACCTACAAGATCAAAGAAATTATCCAAAGAGTGCGAGAATCCATCGCCTGAGAGATCCCAACAGGAAAGATTTCAAAATTACCGAAAAAATGAGCGCTAGCAACACTGCTGAAACCGAAGTAACCGAACCCGATCAATCAACCAGGGCTCCCCTGACCAAGAAAGAAATCTCGGCGGACCACCCAACATGGTGTCCCGGTTGTGGAGATTTTTCCATTCTGGCACTTTACTTCCGCCTGATCCAGCAACGTGGATTGCACCACGAAAAGATCGCCACTGTAGCCGGCATCGGTTGCTCAAGCCGCTTCCCTTACTTTGTTCAGGCAAACGGCGTTCACTTCATTCACGGTCGCGCCCTGCCATTTGCGACGGGCGTTTCCCTCTCCCGCCCGGATTTGCACACATTTGTGTTTGGTGGTGACGGGGATGCCTTCTCCATCGGCGGCAACCACTTGAACCACGCCGCGCGTAAGAATGTCAATCTAACCTATGTGATCATGGACAACTTCGTCTATGGTCTGACCAAGAAACAAACGTCCCCCACTTCCCCTCTTGGTTTCAGAAGTAAAACTGATGTTGGCGGCTCCAAAGACAAGCCGATCAATCCCATGACGCAATTGGTCGCAGCCGGAGCCACGTTTGTCGCCCGATCCACCGCCACCAATCCCAAACACCTCCTGGCAATGATGGATCGCGCCATGGATCATGATGGTTTCAGCGTCATTGAATGCTTGAGCGAATGTGTTGAGTTTTACCCCGGCGCCTTCGACAAATCCAATCCCCGCAAGGGCGGTGAATTTCTCGAGGTTCCGGATAGCCATGATGTCACCGACGAAATTGAAGCATTCAAACTGGCTAACACACCTTTCCCCGGTTATTTCGGCGTATTCTACGACGTCAAAGAACCGACCAAGAATGCCAATGAACAGTCATTGATCACCCAAGCTCGCGAAAAAACGGGCGAACTCGAAGATTGGCAGATCCTGCAGCAGACCTTTGATCGCATGAAATAACCCTGTTTGACATATGCCGATCTATGAATTTGCCTGCCCGAAGTGCAGGGTCATCTTCAGCTTTCTATCGAAACGCCTGAACCCCGACGGCGATCCGAAATGCCCCAAATGTGGCAACAAAAAAATGAGCAGACAAATGAGCTCATTTGCCATGATCAAAGGCGGGGCAAAAGGTGATGACGAAGGAGGCGATGGCGGCCCGGACATGTCCGACATGGACGAAGCTAAGATGATGCGGGCCATGGGGGAGCTGGAGAAAGACATGGCTCACCTCGACGAAAACAATCCCAAACACATGGCTCACATGATGCGCAAAATGCAACAGGTCATGCCCGAAGGAGTGCTCCCCAAGGAGATGGACGTCGCCATCAAACGCCTGGAAGCAGGAGAAGATCCCGACAAAATCGAAGAAGACATGGGCGACATTCTCGGCGATATGATGGGTGACATGGATGGAGGCCCCGGTGGCGGCATGGGAGGCTACAGCCAGGATCCCGGACTCTACGATTACTGAGCCTCCACCCCTGGCAGAGGTAGAGCGTGGCGTCCCCTTTTAAATAGTGAATGGTGAATTGATGCGAGGACCGA
>CAYPZD010000133.1:0-5028 GCA_964415055.1 uncultured Verrucomicrobiota bacterium
TTTTGTCACCCCCATCTGGTGGATCAACCGGGTCGGGATCGACAGGATCGGGATCAACAGGATCTGGATCGACAGGATCTGGATCGACCGGGTCGGGGTCAATTGGATCTGTGCCACTTTCGACCACATCGTAACCGAGATCGGTCAGGATGGCGCGTTCGATGTCACTCAGGTTGCGGGTGTACTGCCCCTCAATTGTGGCTGCGAGCATCAGCATGCCGGCCAGTTCCGGGTTATCATCGTCCAGGTGGCTGCCGCTGCTTCCCTCAGACCATTCGCTTGGCGAGAATATGCCAACGGGATCATTTTCGTTGGCCTCCAGGGTTCTGGGACCGGCAAAAAAGATGCCGCTTTCGGGGGATGTCCCGCCCGTGGCGATCTCATTCCAGATTTCCGGATCCAACACGTAGTTTTCATCAATGACGAAGTTTTGTTCGGAATCGGATACAAACTGATCAAACTTGCCCCAGACGCCGGGTTCTCCCGGAGGGGTTTCAAAAAGATCTTCTCCATTGGAAAAGATATTGGATGAGAATCCCAGGGCATGCAGCAGTTCATGGATCATGGTCGCCTTGAAATCAAAGAGATGATCGCTGACTTCATCATCCAGATCCCAATCAATGCCGAAATTGACCGTCACCTCGCCGTCCGGTTCATCCCCATTGGAATCTACTCCCAGAAGGACCTTGGATTCCACCACCGATGGGAAAAAACCGAAGAAATCAAAGGGGACATCCGAGCTGTTGCTTGCAGCACTGGCAAGTGTATCGCTTTCGGGATCGTTCTCCGAAGTTACCGATATTTGCAGTGTGGCATCGTTGTTGAATTGAGAACCCAGCATCCAGGCGGCATCTTCCAACGCCTGGCGTCTCAGCAATCCGTCGGTTGGATCGGAGAATTCAGCGCTTGAGCTGTAGTCAAATTCAAACACAATTTCCGCTTCAGTGGCGATTCCCATGAGGAGTCCAAGGGACGCTGCCCATGGCATGAATTTTGAGGATGGTCTACGAATTGGGTGCATATCATTTTTTGGGGTTTGCTCCTTTAAAGTATCAAACTGGGGAAAGCCTGTTCCAATATACGAAAAACAGAAAGGAAAAATGCCAATTTCCTTTCTGACCCGAGGTGCGCGAATGAACGTCCAGAGGGCTTGCAGTGAGGACTTTTTTCCATATGCTTGAAGGATGAGTTCGAATTCTGGAAATACTTCTGCCCGTAAAGTGCCGGCGGGTGTGTTTGTTCTTCTTTTGTTTGGATTGGTGGCGGTGATGTTTGCTGTTTTTTATCTGCCGACCAAGAAAATCAAAGAGAACGAACCCAACAAGTCTGAACCCGTCGCCCAGGATACGGCGGATGTGTTCATGGAATCGATGCAATCCGGCAAGAACCTGCTCGATCAAGGGGTGAGTGGAGCTGAAAAGGCGGCGGAAAGTTTTCAGAAGGCGGTTGAATTGAATCCGGGCGATCTGGATGCCCATCTGAACCTCGCCAATGCCCTGTTGCTTTTGGGCAGGGCGGAGGAAGTCATGGTGCAGACGGCCGAGGCATTGAAACTCAACTCCAATTCGGCGGCGGCTCATTATCTGAACGGATGCGCCCATGTTCGTCTGGGCCAATTCGAAGAGGCGGTTCAATCCCTGCAGATTGCCAAACAAATCGATCACACCATCAATGCCGTCAGTTACCAGCTCGGTCGGGCTCATCAGGGATTGGGGCAGTGGAAGCAGGCTTCGTTACAGTTCGAAGAAGTCGTGCAATTTGATCCGGAACATCCCTCCGCCTACTACAACCTGAGCCAAACCTATATCCGCATGCAACGGCAGGAAGATGCCGAAAAAATGATGGAAAAACACCAGCAAGTGGTGGCCAATAACCCGCTCAGCGCCGATCCGTCAGTCACCGAAAAATGTATCTACACCGAAGCCATTGCGCCGTTCCGCTTGGAACAACCCGATGCCGAAGGAATCGTTGTTCGCTTTGAGGATGCGACAAACGACCTTCTCGGCGAACAGGCCGGGAACTTACTCGGACCGGTTGGCGTGCTGGATATTGAACACGATGACCAACTTGATCTCCTGGTGCGCGAAAAGGACCAGGGGTTCAAATTGCTGGTCCAGAAGGAGGGCGTATTCCAGGCAGCAGGTTTTCCAGTGCCGCTTCTGCCGGACGCCAACTACACCCAGTGCCTGATCGGGGATCTCCAGCACCAGGGATCGATGCGGACAGGGCAACAGGAGGACGCCATTTTGCTTTCCGATAAAGGGGCTCAGGTGTTTCAGGTTTCGCCCAACGGCATGCTGTCCGATTCCTCCATGTTCTCGCGCCTGGCCCCTTTGCAGGCGGTGAAAGGTCGTCTGACGGATTTTGATGTGACTGGAAAACTGGATCTGATCGCTATCGGTTCCACCAATAAATCCCTCTTGTTTCACCGGAATATGGGAACCTTTTCATTCAACCTCGAAACCACCCACACCAACCTTCCCGCTGGATTGTCCGGGGTGAGCGATTTTGTGTTGGAGGATTGGGACGGGGATGATCTGGCCGACCTGTTGGTCACTTTCGAAGACCAGGCCAGCCGGCTTTACCTCAAACAACGGGGCGCTCCCATGAAACTGGCGGAGGCCAGTTCCGGTTGGCCTCAGGCACACACCCTGGCTGTGGGAGATTTGAACAACGACCTCCGAATGGATGTGGTTTTTCTGACAGCCGAAGGCATGCAGATTCGGACACAGGGCGGAGAATTACCTGTTTTCATTTCCTTGGACAAAGCTCCCTCAGCTGTGAAGTTGTTGGATTACGATAACGATGGTTGGTTGGATGTGTCCGTGTATGGTGGAGGGGTGTTCAGAACATGGCGCAATCTTGGCCTTGATCGTTTCGTTGAAACCACCGATACGATCGGGTTGAGTGAACTCAATCTGGGCGACATTCAATCCATTTCCAAAGGTGACTTCGATGGTGATTGTGATTCCGATCTGTTGGTCACTCTTGCCGACCAATCCATCCGCATCCTTCGCAACGAAGGCGGAAATGCCAACACCATGATGAAAATTCGAATGGAAGGCAGCCGATCCAATCCCAGCGGTCTTGGGGTGAAGGTCGAATTGACTGCGGGCGGACTTCGCCTGGCCCGAACTTTGCACGAACTGCCTTTCGAAATCGGTCTTGGTAAACGCACCAAAGTGGACTCTATCGATCCGCACTGGTCGGATACCATCACGCAGGTCGATTACGAAATTGATTCCTGTTCCAGCCTGGTCTTGTTCGAGCTTGAAATGCCGACCGGTTCCTGTCCCTATCTCTATGCATGGGATGGTGAGCGTTATCGTTTTGTCACCGATTTGCTCGGAGCGGCTCCTCTTGGGTTGCCGGTTGCTGAAAATGTATACATTCCTGCGGATACCGATGAATGGGTTTGGCTGGGCGACGAACAATCGTTTCCTGCGAAAGAAGGGCATCATGTCCTGCAACTGACCGAAGAACTGCGTGAAGTGCTGTATTTGGACGAAGCAAAACTCGCTGCTGTTGATCACCCTGCTGGAACAGAGGTCCACACCACCGGCAAACTCGTTCCGGGGCCACCTTTTCCTCAACACGAACTGCGCACCTTCGGTCACGCACGCCCAGTGAAATCTGCCACCCGTAATGACGGCGAAGACCTCACTGAAGCGCTTCAGGCAATCGATCAACGCAGGGCCTCCCCTGTGGCCTTGCAGGCGCCTCAATTGCGGGGGTGGGCCGAACCTTATTCCATTGATCTGGATTTCGGGGAAATTGACGGGGATCAGCCCTGGGCGTTGGTGATGACCGGATGGTTGCACTTCGGCGGAGGAATGGCCAACATCGGCGCCTCCCATCACTCGGATCTGCCGTTTCCGTTTCCAACCTTAAAGATTCAGGATGAAGCGGGAGAATGGCAACCGCTGGACGTCACCGTGGGCGCGCCTGCGGGCAAAACCAAAACCATCATGGTGGATCTCGCCGGGAAACTTCCCTCGGGTCCACTTCGCCTACAGCTTTCCATGGCATTCGAGATCCATTGGGATCGCATTCAACTCATGCAGGCGGTCGGCGAAGAGCATACCCACCTTCATGTGATGACTCCCGCCGAAACCGATTTGCACTGGCGCGGTTTCAGCGCTTACGAAGAACGCGTCTGGGGGAAACCATTGACACCTGATTACGCCAAAGTGGATTTTGCGCCCAGCTGGTTGATCACTCCTTCAGGATGGTGCACGCGTTATGGCGATGTGTCTGCATTGATTGATTCAAAAGACAATGCTCTCGCGTTGTTGAACGGTGGCGATGAATTGACCCTGAAATTTGCAGCCAACCAGATTCCGCGAAAGGAAACCGGACTGGAACGGGACTTCTACTTCTTCTCGTCCGGTTGGGACAAGGATGCTGATTTTCATGTGGCCAAGGGTTGGACCGTGGGCCCCATGCCTTGGCATGGTATGGATGATCAACAATACGGGCGACAACCGTATCCGGAAGATTTGAACACCGAGTGGATGGATGCCTACAACACCCGTTGGGTAGGGGAGATGACCTTGCGTCAAAAACGAAACAGTCGTCCGTAATCGAGTCGCACGAAATTATTCTATCAATTCAGCATGGAACTGAGCGAAGAACAAATAGAAGCCATCCGCACCAAAGCGGAGGAGGGGGATCGGGACGCCCAGTATGAACTGGGATGGCGTCATGCGATCGGAATGGGACTGGAGCTTGACGATGACGAGGCGCTTGAGTGGCTGGTCAAAGCGGCCGATCAAGGACATCCCCTTGCGCAGAACAATCTGGGCGCGCGCTACTATTCCGGAGATGGTGTTGATGAGGATAAATTGTGGGCCTACGTCTGGTTCTACCGGGCGGCCGCCCAAAATGACCGCAAAGCCGCCAAAAACCGCGACATCGTCTTCCGTCAACTCACCGAAGAACAAAAAGACAAAGCCCGCGAAATACTGCCACCCCCAAAAAAATAAATTGGATATCCCGCCCCATATCGTAAGCTCTCTGCGTGACCCC
>CAYPZD010000133.1:5128-10772 GCA_964415055.1 uncultured Verrucomicrobiota bacterium
CCAAAAAAATAAATTGGATATCCCGCCCCATATCGTAAGCTCTCTGCGTGACCCCAACCCAGTTTTGCGATATGCGAAGAGAGAATGTTTTCCTCCGGTTTCGGACGGTTTGTCTGCAACAGTTTTCCCGGTATTGGATCGGGTGCCTGATCACCTTCCTGTCTCTTGTTTCCTTTACTTCACATGCTGATGAGCGACTGCATGTGGTGTTCATGATCGGTGAACAAGAGTACGAGACCGCACAAACCTTGCCTCGGTTCGTTCAACAGGAATTGGTTCCCAGAGGAGTGGTTTGCACGTTTGCGCATGTTTCCGAACAGGATTCGAATCATTTTGGTGGCTTGGATGATCTGAAATATGCCGACGTGTTGCTGATCAGTGTGCGTCGCCGAACCCCTCCAGCCGATCAGATGGACGCCATCCGGCAGTTCATTCAGCGCGGAGGCGCCGTGGTGGGGATTCGCACGGCGAGCCATGCTTTTGACCGTGATCCACCCGATGCGGAGCATCGACGTTGGGAGACCTTCGATCGGGACATTCTGGGTGGACATTACCAGGGGCATTACAGTAACAAACCGCCTCTGGATCCGCCTTCCGAAATTCAGTTGGTCGACGACAGGAAAAGCCATCCGATTTTACAGGGAATCGATCGGGCTTCATTCATTTCAACATCGCATCTTTATAAAAACCGATCCATGTCACCGCGCGCATCCATCCTCATGAATGGCATCATTGCGGGGAAGGGAGTGGAAGAACCTGTTGCATGGACGCATGCGTCTTCCTGGGGAGGGCGCGTGTTTTATACGTCCCTTGGCAATCCCCGGGATTTTAAGATCCAGCCGTTTCGTCGTCTTTTGTTGAACGCCCTTTACTGGGCCGCCGAGAGGGAGGCGCCTGATGCGTTGCTGCACGAAGGCATGACCGAAGAATATGATCCCTCAGCGTCCTTAAATGGCTGGGTACCCATGCCGGTTCCCGGAGCTTGGGAATCGCACCCGAGCGGAGTGTTTGAGAACCATGACGGCTTTGCGTGGTATCGGGCTTACGTGCATGTTCCTGAGGAATGGAAAGGCAGTCGCTTGCTGTTGGTGGCGGATCACGTGGATAACGTGGATGAAGGATTCTTCAATGGAACCAAAATCGGAGCCAACGGTTCCATGCCCCCACTGTATGGAGATCCCTCGAGCAGCATCCGTCGACCATTTGTGATTGACCCGGATTGGGTTCGATTCGGTGAGGAGAACCTGATTGCCTGGCGCGTTTATGACAAAGGAGGACAGGGGGGAATCCTGAACGGTCCGATTCACCTCAGCCGACGGGATGACGCCATTGATTTGCAAGGTGTTTGGATGTTTCGCACTGGCGATACTCCGTCCTGGGCCCAATGGGATCACGCGCCCGGGAGCGAAGCCGCTGTGAAAGACGTGGAAACATTTCGGGCACTGACCGGTCCGGGATTTGCCAGCTACCGGGGGGTGGTGCCCGCTGATATAGGAGGAAGGCAGCGGCGTATCCAGGAGGTTTACGATCGTTACAAGGGGAACACCAATCCCTATGCATTGACCGCTGACAAAGGAGCCCCTCTGCCACCGGAGCAAGCGCGTGAGGCGTTGAAGCTCTCCGATGGTCTGGTCATCGATACGGTATTGACCGAGCCCGAAGTTCGGCAGCCATTGTTTGTCGATTTCGACGAGCGCGGCCGTTTGTGGGTGGTGCAGTATATACAATATCCGAACCCCGCCGGACTGGAGGTGCTGACCTGGGACAATCACCTGCGCAAAGTGTTCGACGCGGTCCCGCCACCGCCTCCTTTTACAAAACTGGAGCATCAGAAATTTGTCGGCGCTGACAAAATCACCATCCACGAAGACACCGATGGGGACGGCGAGTTTGATGTGCACAAAACCTTTCTCGAAGGTCTCAACATGTGTACCTCGCTGGCCTTTGATGAAGATGGCGTTTGGGTGATGCATCCCCCCTATCTTTTGTTTTATCCGGATCGCAATCATGACGACGAACCCGACGGCCCGCCCGAGGTGCATCTTTCCGGTTTTGGATTGGAGGACACGCATTCCATTGCCAACAGTTTGAAATGGGGTCCAGACGGCTGGCTTTATGGCGCGACCGGCAGCACGGTAACCGCCCGAGTCAAAGCCGATCTCAGCGGTTCCAAAGAGGTGCACACATTCTTCGGTCAAAACATCTGGCGTTATCAACCGGACGAGCGTCGCTTCGAACTGTTTGCCGAGGGGGGGTGGAATACCTTTGGCGTGGATTTCGACAGCAAGGGCAGGGTGTATTCAGGCACCAACGGCAACCTGCAGTCCGTGTATTTTGTTCAAGGAGGTTATTATCAGAAATCCTTCGGCAAACACGGTCCACATACCAATCCCTACACCTATGGACATTTTTTTGGACTACCCATCCAGGGAGAGAAAGTGCGCCTCGTCCATCAGTGGGTCTTGTATGAGAGTGAAGCCATCCCATCACTGCAGGGGCATTTTGTGGGGGGAAACTCGCTCGGAAACAAGGTGCACGCACTGGAGATTGTCAGCGATGGGAGCACGTTTAAAACGGTTGAAATTGAGAAGCCTGTTCGTACGGAGGACAAATGGTTTCGCCCGGTTCACACGGCCATTGGTCCTGACGGCGCGATTTACCTCTCCGACTGGTACGATGCGCGCATCACGCATGTGGATCCAAGAGATAACTGGGATCGCGAACGGGGCCGCATTTATCGCCTCCGGGACTCAGAACGCAAGCCCGGGTATCGTTGGGATTTGGGGAAAACAGACAGTGTCAAGTTGGTGGCTCTGCAATCCCACTCCAATCAGTGGGTGCGGGCAACGTCCCGTCGACTGTTGAAGCAACGCAAAGAAAAGTCCGTCGTTCCTTTGTTGCGGGAAAGACTGAGCAATGCGTCGTCTCAAGCTGCATTGGAAGCTCTCTGGACTTTGGAACAACTGGGTGAACGGGATGGGCTGACCACGGTCAATGCCCTTCGTCATCCCGCCCCCCACGTCCGCATCTGGGGGGCTCGCCTGGCTGCTGATCAACGTGAAACACTCAGTGCACCTGTGTATGAATCCATGTTGGACCTGGCTCGAAACGATGAGCATCCGGAAGTCATTTCTCAATTGGCAGCCAGCGCCCAGCGGTTGCCCGAAGCTCAGGGGTATCCTTTGGTGCAGGCGCTTTATCAACGCAATGAATGGACTGCGGACGCGTACATCCCGCAGCAGGTCTGGTGGGCCATGGAAGCTCAAATTCAGCAACGACCCGAGGGCGTGCTCGACCTGCTGAATCGCGCTGAAGATTGGCAGTTTGCCTTGCTCCGAACAACGTTGCTTGAGCGCATCGGTCGACGTCTGACTTCTGAACAAAAGCCGGAAAGCCTCGACATTTGTGCCAGACTCCTCCAGCGCTCACCGGATCGGGACGCGGTGTCGGCCCTGCTAAAAGGGATGGAACTCGCACTCCAGGGATCGCGTCTGGAAACGTTGCCCTCCTCCCTGGATGCCGCGCTCAAGCAGGTGACCGGGCGATTTGGATCTGATCCGGGTTGGGTGGGGTTTGGCCTGCGTATTGGAAGCAAGACAGCTTTTGAAACCGCTCGTGACATGGTGAAAAATCCTCAAACCGATGCCCGGGTTCGTGCTTCCATGATCGCCCGTTTGTCGGAACTGCGTGATGTGGCTTCGGTAGCGGCTTTTCTGGAATTGGTGACGAGTGCCTCAACAGAGGATGCTGTCCGCTTGAGTGCACTCAACGGGTTGCGCCGATTTGATCAGGAACAAATTCCTGATGTGCTGTTGGCAGCACTGCCGCGATTGAGCGGCGACCTTCGGCAGACCGCCCAGTCGGTGCTGTCCGGTCGAACCGATTGGGCTCGAAAAATGTTGGCATATGTTCGGGAAGGCAAGCTGAAGAAAGAACATTTTCCTTTTGATGTTCTGGTGGTTCTTCAGCAACGTAAAGATCCCGCGCTGACGGAAAACATCCGTTCCATCTGGGGCAACCTGAGGCAACCCGAAGCTGACAAAACCAAGCGCATCAGCGAGGTGAGTCAGTTGTTGGGGCAACATGCAGGAAACCCCGCAGCCGGGAAGGACTTGTTTCAACAGGCATGTGGCCTTTGCCACGTGTTGCATGGGGAGGGACGGCAGATTGGACCCGAGCTGACCGGATACGAACGGAGCAATCTGGAGTTCCTGCTTCCAGCCATCATTGATCCGAGCCTGGCTGTGAGAGAAGAATATGAACTGGTGACCGTGACGCTGCGTCCCAAGGCTGGCGAATCGGAAGGCGCTTTGTTGACAGGGTTTATCACTGCCATGGAAGGCGGATCGGTCAGCATCAAAGATCTCGCGGGCAACCTGACCGTTCTAGCCGAAACGGACATTGCCGACCGGGTGCATTCACCTGTTTCCATCATGCCGGAGGGATTGCTGGATACCCTGTCGCCCCAGCAGATCGCCGATCTGTTTGCATACATACAAAAATAGGATTGAACAAACCCTCCCACATTCGGGATGCTTGGGCCTGCCTCCTGAGGCTTTTCGGGCATGCACCTGGCAACATTAAGATTAAGAGATTTTCGGAATTACCGGCGATTGGACATGAAGTTCGAGCCGGGATTCCATCTGTTGCTGGGGAAGAACGCTCAGGGCAAGACCAACATCCTGGAATCCATTTACCTGCTTGCCACTCTCCGATCCTTTCGTGGGGTGGGGGCGGCTCAGATGATTCGGCAGGGACAGAAGGGGTTTTTCGTGGGAGCCGAAATCATCGGTTCCCAGTCCGATACCATCAAGTATTACTGGTCCATGCGGGAACGCAAACTGACCTTGAACCAGGATCCGGTCAAGCGTCTGTCCGATTTTTTCGGAACCCTGCGTGCCGTGGTGTTTTGCACGGAAGACCTGCAACTGGTCAAGGGAGCCCCAAGAATCCGTCGCCGGTTCATGGACCTGCTGCTGGCACAGACACAACCCACCTACCTGCAGCACCTGCAGCAATACGCAAAAGTGCTGCGCTCACGCAACGCCCTGCTCAAGCAGCATCGCCCTGACCTGAGCGTGCTGGACTCCTTCTCACGTGAACTGGTCAAATATGGTCAGGCCCTGATCGATGCCCGCCGACAGCTCATCCCCAAACTATCTCCACTGGCCCGATTGGCCTACCGCCGGATTTCTGCCGATGCGGAAGAACTCATGATGGTTTACAAACCGACGGTTCAATCTGATTTTGCGGAAGAATTAAAGAAAAACATGGATCGTGATCGCCAATACCGTTCCACCCTGATCGGCCCGCATCGCGATGACCTCTCATTGAAGTTGAACGACAACCTTGCCTCCCAATTTGGAAGCGAAGGCCAGAAACGCACCCTCGCTCTTGCCTTGAAAATGGCCCAGGCTGAATACTTGACCGGCATTGTTGGCTATCCCCCCGTCCTTCTGATCGACGACGTCATGGGTGAACTTGACCGCGAACGTCGCAGCGGATTACTTCCCCTCCTGGAACGAGCCCACCACGCCAAAGGCCAGGTCTTCATGACCTGCACCGAAGAAAACTGGCCCCGCGAACTGGGTCGCCGGCTAACACGCTGGCAGGTTTCTCAGGGACAAGTGCAGTGGCATGAGAG
>CAYPZD010000134.1:0-5466 GCA_964415055.1 uncultured Verrucomicrobiota bacterium
TCTTTGGCGCTGTCAATCGACTGGGAACGGGCATCATTCTTATCCTGACCATGGGAGATATGCTCGGGCAAGCCGTGCTTAAAACATTTGACACCATGCTGGGAATCAACCTGACCAAGGTGGATCCTCTTTCGGTCACCCGTAAATCGGAACCCTGTCACATGGGATCAGTGGATTTCAGCGGATCGGCTGATGGGCGGGTTCACCTGGTTTTTGCCAATGCCCTCGGCGAACGTATCGCTTCACACTTGTTTGACGTTCCAAATGAAGAACTCACGGAGGAAATGGTCACGGATAGTGTCGGAGAACTCGTTAATATCATCACTGGAAACCTTCAGTCCAACATTTCTGGTGCGGGTATTCTCTGCAAATTGAAAGTGCCCGATGTGCGATGCCAGGATGAACCTGAAATTGATCCCATCAAGTATGCCAAGAACGAATCCTTCGTGTTCACGTCGGATGAAGTCCAGTTTTGGGTTCACTTTTCCATCAAACTGTGACCCGTAAGCCAGCATCTTAGCGGGGAACAAAAACATTTTCTCCCCAAAGGAGTGTCATTCGGTCGGAAGTCGGGGTCTTTTTTTGGAAAATGGAGGGACCGGTTCCACCCGGTTCCCAATTATTCGCCTAAAAACATTCCTGACCAAATGAGGCGGAACGCAGGAAGTCTTGGGTGTTATATGAAGAAGATTGCCTCTTCCAAAAAGCATGGTAGGCTCCGGCCATGCCAATAACACCAGTAAATCCATTCAAATCTCTGGCAACCGATGTCTTGCTGACAGGCATGACCTGGTTGTGTGCGATTTATCTGTCTACCGTCGAATCAGCAAGCGCTGCACAATTTGGCGAACCTAAATTCCGCCAACTGGAGGAGATCCTACCCACACCCAATCACTATCGCACCGCCTCGGGCGCGCCGGGCGAGGCGTATTGGCAGCAAAGGGCGGATTACGAGATTGAAGTGGAACTGGACGATGAACAACAGCGCATCATCGGGTCCGAAACCATTCATTACACCAACAACAGCCCGGACGCTCTGGACTATTTGTGGGTTCAAATCGATCCGAACCTGTTCGCCAAAGATTCCGAAGGTCATATCACGGAACTGGCGCCCGACATGTCCAATCTCAACTTCCGTTCCCTTCGCGGCATCCTGGAAAGGGAACTATTCGACGGCAAGGCCAGGATCCATGCGGTGCGTGACTCAGCCGGAGCGGATCTGGATCATCAAGTGGTCAAAACCATGATGCGGATCGACCTTCCCTTCCCCTTGCAACCTGGGAAATCATTCCGATTTTCCATCGACTGGTCCTACAACATCGTCGACGCCCAGTTGATTCGCGCGCGCAGTGGTTATGAGTTTTTCCCGGAAGACGGAAATTTCATTTACGAAATGGCTCAATGGTTCCCGCGCATGGCCTCCTACACGGACGATCGCGGATGGCAGCACAAACAGTTTATTGGCAGTGGTGAATTCACCCTTGAATTCGGCGATTATCAGGTGGCCATCACGGTTCCCGACGACCACGTCGTAACGGCAACGGGAGAACTTCAAAATGGGGACGAAGTGCTCACCGCCGAGCAGCGAAACCGTCTGAAGAAAGCACGCGAATCAGAAACGCCACTCTTCATCATCACCCCGGAAGAAGCAAAAGCCAACGAGTCCACTCAAGCGACCGGGAAAAAAACCTGGGTTTTCAAAGCTGGCAATGTGCGCGATTTCGCTTTTGCCAGTTCGCGTAAATTCATCTGGGACGCCATGGGTCATCAGTCCGGGAAAAACAAGGTTCTGGCCATGTCCTTTTACCCAAATGAAGCGGAACCTTTATGGAGCAAATACTCCACTCACGCAGTGGTTCATACCATGGATGTGTATTCCAAATTCTCCTTCGATTACCCCTACCCGGTTGCCATATCGGTCAACGGACCTGTCGGAGGCATGGAATACCCCATGATCTGTTTCAACGCGCCCAGACCGTTGCCCGATGGCACTTATTGGGGCGTCCCCAAGAGCCGCGAACAATGGATGCATTCCAAGTACGGCTTGATTTCCGTCGTGATCCATGAAGTCGGGCACAATTATTTCCCCATGATCGTCAACAGCGACGAACGCCAATGGACCTGGATGGATGAAGGATTGAACACTTTCCTACAATACCTTGCGGAACAGGAATGGGAAAAGGAATATCCAGCCAACCGCGGAGAACCCAAGGACATGATCTCTTACATGACCTCGAGTTCGCAGGTGCCCATCATGAGCAATTCCGAATCCATTTTGCAATTCGGCAACAACGCCTACGGCAAACCCGCCACCGCGCTCAACATCCTGCGTGAAACCATTCTGGGGCGTGAACTGTTCGATTTCGCCTTCCGCACCTATTCCCAGCGCTGGATGTTCAAGCGGCCGCAACCAGCCGATCTGTTCCGCAGCTTGGAAGATGCTTCCGGCATTGATTTGGATTGGTTCTGGCGAGGTTGGTTTTATTCCACCGACCATGTCGATCTGGCCATTACCAGTGTGACCGAATACCGCATGGACACACTCGACCCTGTCGTGGACAACGACCGTCGCAAGCAGGAACGCGATGAAGAAGCCAAAACCATTTCAGAAATCCGCAACCAAAACCTGAAACGCCTGGTAGATCGCTTCCCTGAACTAATCGACTTTTACAACGACTACGACCCTCTCGATGTTCTGGATGATGAAAAGAAAGAGAGCGAAGAAAAACTGGCCGAGCTGGCGCCTGAAGACCGGGATCTTCTGAAGCTGGAACGGCATTTCTATGTGGTGGATGTTGAAAACATCGGTGGCCTGGTCATGCCCGTCATTCTCGAGATTGAATACTTTAACGGGAACAAGGAAACACGCACCTACCCAGCCGAAATATGGCGCCGTCACAGCGATAAAATCACCAAACTGCTGATCACCCGTGAGCCCATTCGATCGCTCCGGCTTGACCCGCATCTCCAAACGGCGGACAGCGACACTTCAAACAATGTCTACCCACCTGAAATCGGCAAGTCCCACTTCAAATTGACTCAGGATAAAGAAGACAAGAATCCCATGCAAAAGGCCGGATTAGGTGATGCCGCTGAAGAAGACGACGACGCCTCCGAATCCGAAAAGGATTAATCCTGAATCAGAATTCAACTGACATTCATCTGCAAAAGGCACAGGCACATCACCTGTGCCTTTTATCTATCAAACTCTTTTCTTACCCAAAACGATATCGATGGATCGACTCAACGCTTCAACCATTTTTCGTATCTGCCGGGAGGAACAGCAATAAGGAGGCATCAGCACAATGAGATTGCCAATCGGACGCGTCAACACACCTTGCCGCGCCATCTCTCGACACACGCGGATGCCCACCTGCTTCTTCCATTCCCAAGTCGCTCTGGTCCTCCAATCACGCACCAGTTCGACACCCGCCACCAAGCCGGCATGCCGTACGTCACCAACATAAGGTGATGCCCATAATCCATTCAGCGCTTCCTTGAATTCACAAGCCAACGCTCTGCGCTTCACGGCAGCGCCCGGCGTTTTCAATAACTCAAGGCTCGCCAATGAAGCCGAGGCGCCGAGTTGATTCCCAGTGTAACTGTGCCCATGGAAAAAGCTTTTGAAAGCATCATACGGACCCAGGAAGCTGTCATAAACCGCTTGAGTCGTCAGCGTGGCCGCCATGGGCAGATACCCTCCGGTCATTCCTTTGGCCAGGCATAGAAAATCGGGTTGCACCCCCTCCTAATGAGAGGCAAACATCGATCCCGTCCGACCAAATCCGGTCATGACTTCATCGGCAATCAAAGGAGTCTGCGCCTGACGTGCAAGGGTTGCCGCACGCTGCAACCACCCTTTCGGTTGAACGATCATACCCGCCACACCCTGGATGACCGGTTCGAACACAAAACCGGCATATGCCTGCTTTGTCTTATCAATCGCCTCGAATCGTTTCTCGATTTTACCGATGCATTCCCACTGGCATTTTCGGCCTAGCCTGGCTTCCGCCCGGTCCGGCTTGGCCCGGTTAAAGGGACATCGATAGCAATAAGGCGACATCACCTTGTCGGTTGGAAACAAAAGACCGGCAAAGGATTGATGAAACAAATCCACCTGCCCCACACTCACCGCTCCGATCGTGTCACCATGATAGGCATGATCGATGGAAAGAAACTTTGGTTTCTTGCTTCGGCCACTGCGCCGCGCATGCTCGTAGGCAAGCTTGAAAGCGGCTTCCATGGCGGTGGCTCCGTCATCTGAGAAGAACACCTTGTTCAACCTGGTGTTCTTTAAGGTTGTCGATTTCTTGCGAAACAACTTGGCCGGATTCGCATTGCGAACAAGTTGATCAGCCAGCAGAGACGCCGGTTCATTGGCCAAACCCAAGGCCGAGGAATGAGCAATTTTGCCGAGTTGACGACGAATCGATCGATTGATATGCGGATGACCGTGACCATGCAGATTGGTCCAAATCGACGCATTGGCATCCAGATAACGCCGACCATGTTGGTCTTCAATCTCGGCGCCTTTTCCGCTCATGACCACGATGGGTTCCTCCTCGCACCAGTCCTGCATCTGGGTGAAGGGATGCCATACATGCTGATGATCTTTCTTGGCTAAATGATGCATGTTACGCTTTTTTCACTATTTCAATTTGCGGTGACATTCGACCAACACCTGGGCCAGATCGCGAACAAGTTCTTCGGAATGAGAGGCGCTCAAAGTGATTCGCAATCGGGCGCTGTCCCGGGACACGGTGGGATATCGTATGGCCGGCACGAAATACCCCCTGGCTTTGAGATCATCCGACAAGCGCACGGCAACAACCGCATCTCCAACCTGCCACGGAAGGATGGGCGTATCGGGTTTCTCACCCTGACCAACGTGGTGACGCCATTCGACCGGCAATGCATTCCAAAAAGCATTCACAAGACCAAACATACGCCTTCGCCGCTCTCTTCCCACTTCCGAACGACAGATCTCAATCCCCTTCCGTGCCGCCGTCACCACCAGTGGAGAAGGGGCTGTGGAAAAAATCAGTGATCTCGCCTTGTTGGTCAACAAATCCGTCAAACTTTTGGATCCGGCAATGAATCCGCCCGAACAACCGATGGCTTTGCCCAAGGTCCCCATCTGGATCTCCACTTGATCGGAATATCCAAACGATCCTACCAGGCCTTCTCCACGTTCACCCAATACGCCGGTGGCATGCGCTTCATCCACCATCAACCAAGCGCCGTATTGATCTTTCAAACGAACACATGCCTCGAGTGGTGCCACATCGCCATCCATGGAATAAACACTCTCGATGATGACGCAGACATGACCTCGCTCACTCTCGGGGCGGCGATCCATTTCTCTGGAAGCCCACTTCAGAAGTCGCTCCAAGTCGTTCATGTCATTGTGACGACAAATGCGCAGTCTGGCCCGGCTCATTTTTGCCCCGTCCACCAGGCACGCAT
>CAYPZD010000134.1:5566-10506 GCA_964415055.1 uncultured Verrucomicrobiota bacterium
CGACAAATGCGCAGTCTGGCCCGGCTCATTTTTGCCCCGTCCACCAGGCACGCATGACTGAGCTTGTCGAGTATCAATATGTCATTTACGCCGAAAAGAGCCGAAAGTGTTCCGGTCGCTGTCGCATAGCCGGTGTTGAATACCAGCGCTGATTCCGTCCCCTTGAGATCTGCGATATCCTTGTGCAGATCATGCAGCGGCTGCAGAGCCCCTGAAATCAGAGGTGAAGCTCCCGAACCGACTCCATAGGATTCGATGGCTTCCCGAAGACAATCCTTCATCATCGGATCATTGGCCAATCCAAGATAGTCGTTCGACGAAAAGTTGTGTACCGTGACACCATCCACTCGTATCGACGAAGACTGCGCCGTCTCCACCGTACGCAGTTGTCGATGCAATCCGCGAGAACGGATTTCCATCAACTGCTTTTCGCAAAAGGCATCCAGTGACTTGGGCATCGGTAATTCAGAGGTAACTTAGGAAAACAATTGGACCGCCATATCAAGCTTCACCGGATTCAGAGGAAGCAACGGATCCCTTGACGATTCGGAGTTTATCGACCCGATTTCGGTCCATGTCGACCACCTCGATCCAATAATCCTCCCAGGGAATACGATCCCCTTCCTCGGGTATCCTTCCCAACACCGTCACCACCATGCCGCCCAGGGTATGGTATTTACCGGGAGGGATCGGCAAGGGCCGGTCCGGAGAAATGGCCCGGACCACATCTTCCACATCCGTCAACCCATCCGCCAACCATGCGCCATCCGGCAACTGCCTTGGACGCTTGAATGTTTCATCCTGAAGATGGGAAAAATCCCCCGCAATGGCTTCCATCACGTCCAATACGGACACCATACCGGTAATCTCCCCATACTCATCCGCCACCAACGCCGCATGCCAGACAGAACGCTTGAACGCTTCGAGCAGTTTCACCACATGGGTGGATTCAGGCACCAACAAAGGAGTGCTCACCAATGCTTTGAGATCGATCTCTTCCGTCGCTGCGCCGCTATACCTTGTCCATAAATCGCGCAGAGAAATCAGTCCCAGAATTTGACCGTTGGAAGCGTCTCTGAGCGGAAAATAGGACCTGCCTGCCTTGGCGATTTTTTCGTTGAGAACCTGCCCACGATCAGATGTGTCCAGACAGACCATCTGGGCGAAGGGCAGCATGATGTCGATGATCCGTGTTTCATCCAGCCGCATGACACTGGCCACCAGTTCGATTTCCGCTTTGTGAAAGGTCCCGGCATGGGATCCTTGTTCCACCATCACACGAATATCTTCCTCACTGACCGAACTGTCCTGATGAGTTCGAACACCCAGTATTTTCAAAGTCATCTCGATCACCCACCCCACAAAACTCACAAAGGGCGAAGCCACGATGGAAAGTCCATGCATCATGGGAGCCAGTGTCGAGGCAATCCGTTCCCCTTGAGCCAGGGCAAGACGTTTGGGCAGGATTTCTCCAAAAATCAAAGAAGCCAGCGTGATGAACACCACCACAATACCAAATCCAATCTTGTCGGCATGTGGAGCCAGTTTTGGACTTTGCTCAACCCAACTGGATACGGTCGTGGCAATCGTAGCCCCACCAAACGCTCCGGCAAGGATGCCGATCAGAGTGATCCCAAACTGTACGGTGGAAAGAAAACGATTGGGAGATGCCGCCAGGTCAAGGGCGGTTTGAGCCCCCTTGACGCCGTCGCGAGCCCATCGCCGCAGCCTCGATTTGCGCGCGGACACAATGGCCATCTCTGCCATGGCGAACAGACCATTCGCCAAAATCAACACACAGATGATCGCCAGTTCCAATCCAAATTTACCATTCATGATATCTTCCAGCCCATGTTGAAGCCTTTTTGTCATCAAGGAAATCAAATATCCTTCCAACGCTTCATCATTTGATTTTAACAGAACCTCCTTTAAACTCCACTTCGGTGATCAAAAACATCATATTTGACTGGTGCGGCACGCTGATGGACGACCTTCCCGCAGTGTGGCGCGCCACATGCAAGGTATTCGAAAAAGCGAATGTGCCCGTTCTGTCGCTGGAAACATTCAGGGATGAATTCGAATTGCCATTCACAGGCTTTTACGACCGCTATGTGCCTCATGTCCCCATTGAGCAACTGGAACGGTGGTTTCACGAAGCGTTTTCAGCAGAACAACACACGGTTCGCCCCATGACGCAGGCAAAGGCATTCCTGGATTTTTGTCAGGAATGCCAGTTGCGTTCTTTCGTGCTGAGCGCGATCCATCCTCAACATTTCGAAGTGCATACCAAACTGTCCGGGTTCGGTGATTACTTTGAGCAATCCTACACCGGCGTGTGGGACAAACGCAAAAAGATCCACGAGATCATCGAAGATCACGCGCTGAACCCTGAGGAAACCCTCTATATCGGCGACATGGAACACGACATCGAAACGGCCCATCACGGCGGTGTCGCGGCTTGTGCGGTATTGACCGGTTTCAAAGGACTGAAAGCGCTCCAGGCCAGCCAGCCTGAACTGATTGTCGAACACCTTGGTGAACTAAAATCACTGATGGAGAAAACAGGCATGAACCCTCTCGAAAGCGCGACTCATGCAAATGCCCTGACCGATTTCCCCTTCCCGATCCCTACTGTGGGAGCCTTGATTTTCAATCAAACCGGAGAGGTTCTGATGATCCGGACTCAAAAATGGTCGAACAAATGGGGGATCCCCGGAGGAAAGATCCACACCGGAGAATCTTCCGAAGAAGCCCTTCATCGTGAAATCATGGAAGAAACTGCCTTAACCATCGGCTCCATCGAATTCATCATGGTGCAGGACGCGATCTCACCCGAAGAATTCTATAAAGATGCCCACTTCCTGCTGATGAACTACACTTGCCAGTGCCTGGATGAAACACCCGACGTTATCCTCAACGATGAAGCTCAAGCGTTTCGTTGGATTCAGCCAACCGAAGCCCTGGAAATGGATCTGAATCAACCCACACGCATCCTCATCGAAGAAGTCCTCCGAAACCATTCCCCTCAAAAATCATGAACGACATCATCGAAATCAATGATCTGGAAGCATCCTTTCGTATTGGAGTCCCCGATACCGAAAGAGCCAACCCGCAGAAACTGTTGATCACGATTCGCCTCTTCACGGATTTCAAGGAAGCGGCCCGGACTGATGATGTCCAGCATACGGTCGATTACGATGAACTGACCCGATCACTCATCGAATGGGGCCAGGCCCGGGAATGGAAACTCATCGAGACCCTGGCTTCGAACATCGCGGACTGGATTCTGGACCGATATTCAATCGCCGGAGTGCAAATCGAAATCAAAAAATTCATTCTCCCCAACACACGTCATGTCGGGGTGAGGATCATGCGAGACAGAGAATCAGCAGACTAAATGTTGTCGGGACCTGATACGATCTGCTCGAGCATGGCTTCCATTTCTTTAACGATGTCCGGATGCTGCAGATAAAGATTCTCGCTTTCAGACAAATCCTGATCAAGATGATATAACTGCCCGGCCGGTTCGCCCGGTTTCGGTTGCACTCTGGCTGGCTTGGTGAACCCACCCGACCCGAGTCCTTTGATCAATTTCCAAGGTCCTTTGCGAAGAGTCAGAGTTCCGTTGCCAGAGGGAACCACCAGGGATTCTCTGATCGCAACACCCTCGGGCTGCTGTCCGGTCAACACCTTGTAAAAACTGACACCATCAGGGCCAGCCCCGTCGGGAAGGTCTTTGCCGACAAGCTCGGCTGCCGTTGGCAACATGTCCACGAAACTGATCGTCTGCTGACTTTGAGAACCGGGCCGTACTTTGCCGGGCCATCGCACAATGAATGGCATGCGGTGTCCCGCCTCCCAGGCGTCCGCCTTCATACCCCGCAAACCTCCGCAGGAATCATGACCGAATCTCCGGGTGTCTTCCCCATACCAGACCGGACCGTTATCCGAACTGAGAACGACCATGGTGTCTCCAGCCATACCCGTATCATCCAAAGCCTTCAACACACGCCCCACCATGGCGTCCACCATCATGGTGAAATCACCATACATGCCGACCTCGCTCTTTCCCTGAAACTCCTCCGAAGGCAACCAGGGGGTGTGAGGAGCAGGATATGCCAAATACAGGAACAGGGGTTTCTCATGCTGAACCGATGCGTGCGACTCAATGGTGCGAACGGCTTCATCGGTGAACTTCGGCAACACATCCTTGAGCTCCAATCCCGGTGCAATGCCACCCTCTCTCCAAAACGCACCCTGAATCGGGGACCATCCCTCACTGTTGTTGGCTTCGATGCGACTGGTTGGAGGCACCACCGCCCGATTGTCTCGTATGTAGAAATAAGGCGGAATATCCGTGGATGCCCGAATCCCAAAATACGAATCAAACCCTCGATCCACCGGACCGCCAGGCAATGGTTTATCATACCCGTTTTCATCAAAACCAAGGTGCCATTTACCGACCATGGCCGTGCGATAGCCGTTTGATTTAAGAAAAGATGGAAGCGTTACCCGCCCGGCATCAATCGTCCCGCGTTGGCGCCAGGCGTTGGGGTTTGCACGGAAAGGATACTGCCCTGTCATCAACCCGTATCGCGACACATGACATAGAGGCCCCGAGGCATGCGCATCGGTAAAACGCATCCCCTCATCCGCCAAACGGTTCATGTGAGGGGTGAGGATTTTGGAATCGCGGTTGTAACACTTCAAGTCGCCATACCCCATGTCATCCACCAGAATGAACACGATATGCGGTTGCTTCTCGGAAGCCGCTGTATGGAAAGATGACATCACAGATACCAGCAAAACCACCCATAGAATGCGTCGAAAAGAAATGGACATGCGGCAACACTATAACATCTCGCAATCGGCTTAAAGCGCGATTTTGCACGGGCTCGTTGTCGGGCACACCCACGATCGGGACCTGCTGCCGCAGGTCC
>CAYPZD010000135.1:0-10255 GCA_964415055.1 uncultured Verrucomicrobiota bacterium
CCCTTGAATTCGACAACGGTCCCGGCGTCTCCCCCCTCCCTAGTGTAGTGTCCGGTTATTAAGCAGAATTAACTAACTTGCGCTCTGAGTGCCTCCTTGGCCCTTGCGATTTTCCGCAGAATCTCTTCGCTGGCCGCCTTCCAGCGGTAGGGTTTTGGATTTTCATTCCGCTGAACAAGGTATGTTTCTATGTCATTTACCAATTCCTTAACACTTTGAAAACTTCCTTCACGGATGACATCTTGTGTTAATTCCCCAAAAAACCGCTCCACCAAATTTAACCATGAAGATCCTGTCGGCGTGAAATGCATATGGAAACGAGGGTGTTTTTTTAACCACTCGACAACCTTTTCCTGCTTGTGCGTACAATAGTTGTCGACAATTAGGTGAAGATCCAATTCTTTGGGTGTCTCTCGGTCTATTTGCTTAAGAAAGCGCAGCCATTCCACATGCGTATGCCGTTCTTCGGTACGGGAAATAAGCTTACCGTCTAAATAATTCAAAGCTGCAAATAAAGTGATCGTTCCATGCCTCTTGTAATCGTGCGTTTTGGTTCGGATTTCTCCTACTCCCAGTGGCAATCCTGGTTGCGTACGCTCCAACGCTTGGCATTGGCTTTTCTCATCGCAGCAAAGAACCAGCGCCTTCTCGGGTGGATTCAAATAAAGTCCGGTCACATCCCAAAACTTTTCTTCAAACTTTCGATCATTCGAAATCTTAAACGTTCGCGTCAAATGGGGCTTAATGTCACTGTGCTGCCATATTCGATGTACAGTGTCAGGTGAAACGCCAACTTCCTTGGCCATCTTGCGAACACTCCAACGTTTTAGGGGTGCTGGAGGCTGAGTTGCCTTGGTTATTACTTTCTCAATTATTGATGGATCAATTGAAGTGGGACGGCCTCGCCCAGGTTGATCAGACAATCCACTCATTCCATCACGCTCAAATCTTTGGGACCACTTGTTAACGCAAGCAATGCTAACGGAAAGGGAACTGGCAACATCGGCCTGCTTTGTTCCTTTTGCTCTAAGCAGAATGATATTGGCTCGCAGATGGTCTTGTTTTGAAGCTGTAGGTGATTTTATGCGTCGTTCAAGTTCGCATTTTTCCTGGTCGTCAAGCTCGATTACACTGATGGGGCGCGCCATGGCGATAAGAATGCCGCAAACAGTAGTTATTGCAACTTAATTATCGGACACTACACTAGTTTATAAAAGAACACCTGTTCCAGCTGTGAAATAGAAGTTAAACAAAAAGTAATAACATAATGCTCTGCAGATTATTAAAAGATATGGATGACTTTTATGAAGTTATTGATATACATTGTTATGTTTGCAAATTTCTAATTATGGACCTTTTTCTTGGGGCTACTCGAAACGCACGTCATTCCTCCATACCAAAATTACGAGCGGTGATAAAGTTCCAACAGAGGAGAATTGATAGTCCGATGTTGGAAAGCACTTGCCATTCATGAGCAGTGAACCCGCCTTGCATCCCATTCATTCAGCCCCATCCAAACCCCCAAATATTTGGTAATTATTTGGTTTTCGGCCATAGCGCACCAGAGTAGACCACGGTGAACCCAATTTCGGACTGAAACTGCAATGCGGTGCAAAAGTTTCTGGGAGTCAGGTGGTTTTTGGGGCAAAAAGGGCTGTTTTTTGAAGAAAATTGGTTGCGGGGACAGGATTTGAACCTGTGACCTTCAGGTTATGAGCCTGAAAATCAGGTTGAAATTAGGACGACGCGCTAACTCTATGGCATTGCCGTGGAAAGGTTAATTTTCGAACAATCCTGATTTGATTAACAGGTGAGCGATTTTCATCAAGTCATGAACTTTTCCCTCTTTGGTTCTAGTGCCAAAATAAGCGATGACTAAATCCTGCTCTTGCGCAATCCACAGCCCTTGTCCTGAGTATCCAGCTTTGAATAAGTAACCAACGCTATGCACTTCATCCCATTGGTAAGCATTCCATTTGGTGCCTTCAAATGGCCAGGATTTATCCAATAAATTGGGGTTGTAATTCGTGCGTAGCTTTTCCATGCGCCACCTGCGGGGTCCGCCACCTGCGGGGTCAGCCCTTAAATAATAAATAATTAATGCAAACACATAACATTTAGGGCGGTACTATAACGATTGTGATACGGCTTGTCGGCTTGTTGGCAGAACGTTCCCTTCACTGCTTGAAAAACATTGAATATTTCCTTTCGGGATCATGCGTTTGGCTGCGATGTCCTTCATGCGGGCATTTCAACCACAACCGGAAATGACCACCGAAAGTATCAACAGGAAAACCATATGTGTCAGTGCTTTGATGATTTTTTTGTTCGTGAACAACACGAACAAAAATACTCCCATAGGGGATTCTTTTGAAATCTGGAGGAACGATGGCTTTCTTGGAGGTTTTCGTCATGGTTCGATGAATTCGTTCTACGAACGCCATTTCAAAGGGTATATTGTTGCCGTTTCTTTGCTGGTTCACTTGGGATGTATCGAATGGATGGGAAATGATTCTATTTCGGAGAATGATGATAAAATACATCATTTTTTATTTTTGGAGCATGCACTTTGGTTGCTCTTCAATGTGTCCGTGTTGGATGGTTATTGAAATCGCAATCCATGTTACACTACCACATACTTTTTTTCGGACTGATCGTTTGGGCGATCTTGAGTGAATATATGCAAAGGTTCACCCCCCACCGAACATTTGATTTAATAGACATACTTGCCAATGTCATGGGGATATTCACTTTCGGGTGCATTCACGGAATCTTGGTGTCTTTTCCTTGGTGCCATCGGTTGATGAGGTGATTTTCTTCAGATCAGCTTTTCGTGACAAAAAGGTGGGCCTTTGGTAAGTTTTGCGAGTGGACCTGATAACGAACCATCGAAATCTCTGCATGTGGTCGGTTCTTTTAATTGGAACGATCCGTTTTTTTGCCGGAGAACATGTGCCGACCCTTGAAGAACTCAAGGTTCACGGCGCACGGCGGTCGACTTTGAGAACCGAATTGCCTGAGTCCAGAGGAACAGTGGTTCCGCAGCCCGGGTTGGATCACTTTCGAAACGCCATTTTCCCGATTCTGAATCAGCATTGCATTCCTTGTCATGGCCCGGACAAAGCAAAAGGGCGTTTTCGGATCGATACTTTGGATCCGAATCTTCTGGAAGGGGACGATGTGGATTGGTGGTTGGATGTTCAGACTGCGTTGGGGAATGGTGAAATGCCTCCCCCTGAAGAGTCCGAATTGTCAGGGGAGGATCGAGGGAAGGTCATGGAATGGTTGGCTAATGAAATCAGGACAGCTTCGATGGTTCGAAGAGCAACCGGGGGGCATTCGTCGTTTCGGCGCTTGACGCGTTATGAATACAATTACGCCCTGCAGGATCTGCTCGGATTGCCTTGGCAGTTTGCCAGAGATCTACCGCCTGAGGCCCATTCGGAGGATGGATTTCAAAACAGTTCCGAAACCTTGCATGTGTCGGTTGTGCAGTTGGAAACGTATCGACGTCTCGCAAGAGAGGCTCTGATGCGGGCGACGGTGCATGGTCCCCGACCTCAGACGCTTTATTGGGGCGTGTCCATGAAGGAAGCGAGTCGCGCCAAATGGGAGGAACAGGAGGCGAAACTGACGAAAGCTCAAACCGAGTTCAAAGATGATCCTGCAAAACTGAAACAGGAGACGGACAAACTTTTTGCTGAGTTTAAGCGTCCACACCGGGGGGCTCATTACAAGAACCTGTCGACGGGACGAATTGCGCCTCATTCATG
The DNA here is from genome assembly GCA_964415055.1 of uncultured Verrucomicrobiota bacterium. Classification (GTDB taxonomy): domain Bacteria; phylum Verrucomicrobiota; class Verrucomicrobiia; order Limisphaerales; family AAA164-E04; genus AAA164-E04. The sequence goes on from CAYPZD010000135.1 coordinate 3,774, forward strand.
GAGTTACGGTGGGGCCAAGTATGCCTTCGAGCCCTCCACATCTCAAACAGATATGCCGGAAGCTTTTCAGCATGTGGCTATTCTTCCACCCGGAAAAAACCGCAGTCAAAAGATCGTTGTGGAGTTGGGGAATCAAATACCTGACGAAGGCCTGATGCGGGTTCGGGTGAGGGCTTCGAGAACGATGACGGACAAGGGGCGTGATCCGAGTATGCAGCTCGAATTTGGTTGGCAGGCCAGTAACGAAGGGCGTGCTCTGATGAAGGTGAGTGACGAAGACCTACTGGTGACCGCTTCACCTGAATCGCCTGAAATTTACCAATGGGACATTCCACTCGGCGATATTTATCCACGCAATTCAGTGCGCAAAACATCGCCCATGGGTTCAACGCCCAGTCCATCCGAGCATATTCGTTTGGTCAATAGTTCGGTTTCCGAAGGGGAGATTCAATTGGATTATGTGGAGGTGATCGCGCCTGTTTATGATGAATGGCCTCCCGCCTCGCATCAGCGAATTTTTTTCGATAGCCCGAACCGGGAGGATGAACCGGTGTATGCAAGAGAAATACTGACCTCATTCATGCCACGCGCCTGGAGGCGTCCGGTCAGTGATGATGAGTTGGACCGGAAACTGCAGCTCTTCCGCACGATGAAGGATACTTGCGAAACCTTCGAGGAAGCGATGGTTGAAGTGCTGGCGACCGTTTTGGCCTCGCCTCATTTTCTTTATGTTGCCCGCGAGGAGGGGAGCGGACTTGCCGATCATTCATCGGATGTTCAGCCGTTGACCGACCATGAGTTGGCCACTCGTCTTTCTTTGTTTTTGTGGAGCAGTGTGCCGGATGATCACTTGTTGAAATTGGCGGATCAAGGTGTGCTTCACCAGTCTGAAATTTTGGCAGGAGAGGTGCAGCGGATGTTGACAGACCGACGCTCAGCCCGCTTTGCCAGGCATTTCGTGCGTCAGTGGCTCGATATGCAGTTGTTGGATTTCGTGAATCCTAAAAAGGGCATGGGGACCGAGTTGAAAGAAGCCATGCAGCAGGAACCGATTCTGTTTTTTCAGGAAGTGTTGAAACGAAATGAATCGATTCTTCAATTCATTCATGCTGACTACACCTTGGTCAATGAGCGGCTGGCGGGGCACTATGGATTGTCGGGTGTTTACGGAAATCACTACCGGCGTGTTACTCTTGACCGCAGTCATCGTCGCGGAGGACTGATGACCCAGGCGGGATTGTTGGCGATGAATGCCAGCGGCATGGATTCCAATCCACTCAAACGAGGTATCTGGATGCTTGAAAGTTTGCTTAATGATCCGCCTCCACCGCCGCCTCCCGCTGTTCCCGAAATTGATCTGGCGGATCCCGAGATCGCAAAGATGACCTTGAAAGAACGCATTGCCGATCATCGTAATCATCCGGCCTGCATGTCTTGTCACTCGAAGATTGATCCATGGGGAATTGCATTCGAAAACTTTGATGCCCTCGGCCGGTGGCGTGACGAAATTGACGGGAAGCCCGTTGACGCAAGCAGCCGCTTGTTCAATAATGAACGCTTGGATGGCATGGACGGGTTAAAGCGATTCTTGTTGGAACATCGTCAAGATCAGTTTGTCCTGGCGATGACACACAAGATGTGTGTTTACGCTCTGGGGCGTCCACTGAGTTTTTCTGATCATTCCGGCGTTCAGGAGATTGCTTCCAAGGTGCGACGTGGAGGAGATGGTTTGGCCACCCTGGTGGAGCAGGTGGTGGCCAGTTCTTTATTTTTAACAAAATGAAACCGATGGATTATGTAAACCTGAAATCGCTGGATCGCCGCCGTTTCCTCCGTGGAACGAGCTGGGCCTTGGCGCTGCCTTTTTTCGAGTCCTTTACGGGGACGCTGATCAAGGCTGATAGCCTGACGAGTAAGCCCAGGCGTCTGGGGTGTTTTTATTTTCCCGACGGAGTGCCCATGCCGCTTCCGAATGATCCTGCGTATCAGGATTGGGCATGGTTTCCGCACGGAAATGGGAGTGATTTTTCGTTTACCAAGTGCATGGAACCGCTCCAGTCCTTGCGATCCGAGTTGACGGTGATATCCGGCTTGTCCCATCCCGCCGGTCGCAACGTTCATGGACACAACAATGCAGATCAATTCCTCACCGCTGCAGCCACTGGGACTGGGGACATGGAGTATCAGAACACCATTTCCCTGGATCAATTCTATGCAAGCCATGTCGGTGATCAGACGCGGTTTGCTTCCCTGGTGATGTCCACCGATGGGGGGGCTGGGACGGCTCGAGGGGCTCATACGGTTTCGTTCAATCGGCAGGGGCGTGCCATTCCGGCCGAAAATCGTCCCAAACGTATTTTTGACATGTTGTTCGTCAAAGACGACACCGACGCAGCGCGGAGACTAGCATTGAGCCAAAGTGCATTGGATGACCTGCTTGAAGATGCTCGCCAGCTTCGCAAGAAACTATCAAAACATGATCAGGGTAGTCTGGATGAGTATTTACAATCCGTTCGTGAAGCCGAACTCAGAGTTCAAAAAGCCAAACAATGGATCAACACGCCGCTTCCAACGGTCAATGTGGATCACATGAATTTGGAGCTAACACCGGATCAGCCGCGAGAATATCTGCAGACCATGTTTGAACTAATCTACCTGGCTTTCAAAACCGATTCCACCCGAGTGGCGACCTACCAAATCGGGCGGGAGAATGGGGTGGGGATCAGCGATCATCTGGCTCGTGCGATTGGTTTCCCGGCAGCGCACCAATTGTCGCATGAAACCAAGCAACCCGATGGTTGGAAGAATTTTGGAACCTATTGCCGTTTCTTGCATGAAGTGTATGGCCAGTTCATTACACGTCTTCAACAAACCGACGAACCTGCAGGAGAAGGATCGATGCTGGACAACACGGTATTGCTGTTTGGATCGGCCTCCAGCGCCTTCCATTTATCCCGCAACTATCCATTGATTCTGGCCGGTGGACGCAACATGGGATTGGAACACGGACGCTATCTCAATCATGCCGGCGCCGAAGCTTACCGTGGCGGTTGGAAGCCGGGAGATTCGGAGCCATGGACAAAGAAAGCGACCCAGGAAGACCGCCCGCTTTCCAACCTTTTCGTTTCGATGCTACAGCGCCTCGGCGTTGAAACGGATTCATTTGCCGACAGCACCGGCAAATTGGATGCGGTTTGAGGGACGTCAAATTTAGGAGTATTCAATGATGAGTCCAAGTTTTTGTCAGCCACGGAAAACGGCCAACAAATGGCTTAACCGTATCCATTATGGGATCGTGCTGGTGGTAATATGCTTTCTGCTGTCGGATTCGCGTTTGAGTGCCCAGCGGGGATCGAATCAAATCGGCGGCGTCTCATGTGAACACGTGCTTTCTCAATTGGGGGCAAAGTTGGAATCGGGACTTCAATACCTTGATCATTTGGACTACGTACGGCATTTCGATCGAGTGGACACGAACCACGATGGGCGGCATTCCCGGGAGGAGTATGTCGAAAACGGTGTTCATATGAACGCCATGGCTCGGCGCGGCATTTTTAATGCAGCCGATGAAGATCGGGATGGATTCGTGTCCCATGACGAATATGTGGTGAACCGCGTGATTACCGATGAGGCTAAGAGGATTGTTCAAGCCATGGATGAAGATCGGGACGGTTTCATCAATCAAAACGAATTCCTTTCACATACTGATTCGGTGCTGGGCGAGAGTTTGGCGAAGGAAGTATTCGATGCTTTCGACCTTAATGGAAATGGTTCCTTGATGATCCCAGAGTATTTGAGGGTTTGGGGCATTTGGGCGCGCTCGGGAAAACCATCTGCCAAGCAACGATTGGGTGCATTGCGTGAAGCGGAACTGAATGATTATTGGGCCGAGGTTTCAAGATCGGTAAAAGAGGGAGATTTCGAGGGGTATGCCGCGACATGTCATACCGAGGGTGTGTTGGTCTCTGGCAGTTCCCAATCCAGCTATCCATTGAGCCGAGCCTTGGCACGGTGGAAACAAGGAATTATGGACACCAAGTCCGGTAAGATGAAAGCCTCCGTTGAGTTCCGGTTCAGTCATCGTGTTGGGGATGTGACCACGGCTCACGAGACCGGGATTTTTCGGTATGCATCCGAAGTCGACGGGGTGCAGTCGGTGGCCTTTGTTCACTTTGAAGCGTTGTTGAAGAGGGGACAGGATCGCTGGTTGATCCTGATGGAGAATCAAAAGGCTCCGGCTTCTGAAGATGATTGGAAAGCGCTGGATCCCCTTGATCAAGCCGAACGTTGAACGTGACTCCTCATAAAACTGCAGCGCTTTTGCCCTATACATGATTTTCGAATTTTTAAAGCAGCGTCGCAGGAGAAAAATCCTTTCCAGGCCTTTCTCAGAATCTCATCTGAAGATTCTGGAAGATCAGTTCCCATTGTATCAAAAGCTGCCCGTCGATGCCCAGGCCAGGTTGAAGGATTTGATTCAGATATTTCTTGCTGAAAAGAATTTTGAAGGATGCCGTGGGTTTGAGCTTTCGGAGGAAGTTCCGGTTCTGATTGCTGCTCAGGCTTGCTTGCTTTTGATTGGGAATCCTGATCGGGAATATGGAAAATTGAAATCCATTCTGGTTTATCCACGCTCCTACGCGGCGGAGTCGGAGCAGATTTCTGAAGGAGGCATTGTGACGGTGTCCAATCATGAGGTGCTCGGGCAATCCTGGGAGCAGGGGCTTGTTTCCCTTTCCTGGGAATCCACCCAACGAGGTGCGGCCAACATGCATGATGGGCGCAACGTCGTGATCCATGAGTTTGCTCATCAGCTTGATCAGGAGGACGGCGTCGCGAATGGTTTGCCTGTGTTGCGTTCGCGTTGTCGTTATGCGGCGTGGAAAGCCGTTCTCAGCGAAGAATACGAACGTCTGCAGGATCGTGTGGAGAAGGGGCGGAAAACCATCATGGACGCTTACGGCGCAACGCATCCAGCAGAGTTCTTCGCCGTTGCTTCGGAATGTTTTTTTGAAAAACCGAAGCAGTTGAAACAGCATCGCCCAGAGCTTTATCGGGAACTCCAAACATTCTACGGTCAAGATCCAGTGGAGTATCATGGTTGATGGTGCTGGATAGGTTCTGTAGGAAGAACGGATCGTCTCGATCCGCCCGCTAGCGGTAGCGATGCGGAAGTTGGACGTAGAATGCCCTTGGGTTTTCCTTTGTAAGTTGAAATGTGGTCATAGTTGCCACAAGGGCGTGTCGAGACGACCCGATCTACCTTTGCAAAAAGAAGCCTACCCGGCTGGGTAGGCTTCTCTGTTCTGTCGGGGGTTGGTTGGTCATAATTTAGAATCGGCCGATGACCATTTTGCGATCCTGTTGCCACTTCAAACGGTTGTGCAGACTGGAGATCCAATTGTCCGTGGAGGTGTGAGGATCCGAGCTGGGCAAGGACCATGTGTGGCCTACGATGGCTCCGGTGCCGTCGACCAAAACCCCGATGGTTCCGGTTCCAATGCCTTCCAGTTCTTCGCCGTTGACTTCTCGTGTGTCATTGCTGTGTGGATTGGATGTGGAATCCAATACTTGCACAGGAATATACCAAGTGTCTGCCAAGTCGGGATTCGCATCCGGATGGGTTGCGGGATATTCAACTGCCTCGCTCCAATCAATCGCATTGATCATCATGGTGTGTCCCGACCAACTGGAGATGTAGGGATGGCCAACACATCACCAGGATAGGCATCGGTCAAGGTGTGCACCTGAGCAGAAAAGCCGGCCTGTTGTTCGATCAGATCCACGTATTGTGTCGAGCTGGGACTGGATGTTGTTCGGACTTCGTCTTTCTTTGTGTCATAGTATTCATACTCTCTCCAGGAGTGACCGTATGCTTCCTGCAACAACAAGCTGACCAAAGTGGTGCCTTTGTTGTAGTTCATAGGAAGGATGCTATTTGCCTCATCCGCAAAGCGAATCATAACCGGATTGGAACTGCTTCCCCAGCTCCCGCCTCTGCGATTGATCTCGACTCCGTCCTGGTCGACGTAGACACCCGCAGCTTGATAGGACAGGATCTGGTTCAACAAGGTTCTTCCCATGTTCAAAAACGATGGAGTGATTGTGCCGGTGGAATCCTGATCATCGGGTGTTGTGTTGGAGTCCACAACGTCGTTGCCTGGAGTGGTATCACCTGAATCGGAGTCTGAACCTGAGGTAACATCGTCCATGTTGTTGGCCTGCGAAGGGGCCAAATCAAGACGACCAATGACCAACTCGGTATCATTGAACAATTCAATTTTTCCGTTCAACTGCGACACCCAGTTGGCTGTGTCGGTGAAGTAATCCGCTGAGGGTAAACTCCAGGTGTGACCGATGATGGTACCGTTTGCGTCTACCAGGAGTCCCCCGGTTCCCACTCCGGCACCGTGTGTTTCATACAAGAACCTGCCGGCCGTCGACTTTCTGGCCCAAGTTGAGTGAGAAGTTAGGGTGATCAT
>CAYPZD010000136.1:0-9628 GCA_964415055.1 uncultured Verrucomicrobiota bacterium
TTGTAATGCCTGTATTGAACGAAGAAAACCGTTACAAGCTCCTCAAACTCCTCCACGAAAATCCCGAAATGAGCCAGCGCGAGATTGCCTCGTCCCTTGGACTAAGCTTGGGAAAGGCCAATTTCTGCCTGAAAGCCCTTGTTGAAAAAGGCTGGATTAAGGTAGGTAACTTCAGTAAAAGTCCAAACAAAAAGGCCTATGTCTATCTCCTGACCTTACGGGGTATTGAGGAAAAGGCTCAGGTTACGCGGGCCTTTTTGCAGCGAAAGCAGCAGGAGTATGAAAACCTGAAGACAGAGATTGAGGAATTACAAAGCGAAGCCCGGAATCTTAACGAATCCGGTGAACACCGCTAGCCCTCCAATTAGCAACATTCAGCCTTCGCAGTTGTTTTTACCATAGGTTTAACCCTACAAAATATCAGCTTGGTCCTTACCATCGGAAACTCATCATGAAAATTCTCGTCACAGGTGCTGATGGATTCATCGGGTCCCACCTGACCGAAGCTCTTGTTCGCGAAGGAAACGATGTAAAAGCATTTGCACTTTATAACTCATTCGGAACAAATGGGTGGCTGGACAATTGTGCATCGGATGTGAAGGGAAACTTTGAGATATTCAGGGGAGATATTCGAGACCCATACGGTATCAAAGAAGCAATGCGGGGGTGTGATGCTGTACTGCATCTGGCGGCCTTGATAGCCATACCCTATTCCTACTATTCACCTGATTCCTACGTGGATACAAACATCAGGGGCACCTTGAACATGTTGCAGGCTGCAAGGGAGCTGGATGTTGCCAGGATCATTCATACCTCTACCAGCGAGGTGTATGGTACTGCCCGGTTTGTTCCGATTACTGAGGAGCATCCGCTCCAGGGACAGTCGCCATACTCGGCAACCAAAATCGCTGCCGATCAACTCGCGTATTCCTTTTTCAGCTCATTTGAAACCCCTGTTGTCATAGCAAGACCCTTCAATACCTACGGACCCCGCCAGTCAGCGAGAGCTGTCATCCCGACGATCATCACACAACTTGCGAATGGTAATAATGAAATTAAGTTAGGGACAACATCCCCTACGAGGGATTTCAATTACGTGGATGATACTGTCAAGGCGTTCATTAGCATTTTCAAGTCCGATTCCGGATTCGGCGAAGTCGTAAATATAGGAAGCGGTTTCGAGATTTCAATTGCAGAGACAGCTAGCCTGATTGCAGATGTGATGGGTAAAGAAATACAAATCATCACTGATCGGGAGCGACTTCGTCCTGAAAACTCCGAAGTGGAAAGGTTGCTGGCTGATAACAGCAAAGCCAGGGAGATGTTTGGATGGAAGCCTACGTTTAACGGTGTTGAGGGTATGCGACGGGGTCTCGAACAAACTGTGGAATGGTTCAGCGACCCGTCCAATCTTGCCAGGTACAAGTCGGATATATACAACGTATGACTGACACGTCCAAGTCAACGTTAATGGCTCACCAGGTGCTGGATTCGATTCGCAATGTTACTGGGCCGGGTAAGATTCCTTTACACGAGCCTGCTTTCATCGGAAATGAGTGGGAGTATCTCAAAGAGTGCCTTGATTCTACTTTTGTCTCCTCCATTGGCAGTTTTGTGGATCGCCTGGCGGTCGACCTGCAGGACTATACAGGTGCGTCATATGCTATCCCAATGGTCAATGGAACAGCAGCACTGCACATGGCATTGATATCAATTGGTGTTTCAGCAGGTGATGAGGTGCTCATGCCCGCGTTGACATTTGTGGCTACGGCGAATGCCGCGACTTACTGCGGGGCTGTTCCTCATTTCATCGATGCCGAAGACCGATCCCTGGGAGTTGATGCAACCAAACTGGAAGAATATCTTGAAGCTATTTCAGAACAGCGGCAGGGAAAGTGCATCAACAAGCAAACCGGAAGGGTCATTCGCGCCTTGATTGTCATGCATACTTTTGGTCACCCGTCTGACCTCGAAAAATGCATAAGGCTGGCTGAAAATTACAACATCACTCTAGTGGAAGATGCTGCGGAATCACTTGGCAGCCTATATAGAGGACGTCATACAGGGACATTTGGCAAAGTAAGCGCACTGAGTTTCAACGGTAACAAGACCATTACCACGGGCGGTGGCGGAGCAATACTCACTAACGACCGGGAAGTTGCAAGTAAAGCCCTGCATCTCAGTACGACAGCGAAAGTGGGCCACGAATGGGAATATAAACACGATGCAGTGGGTTATAACTACAGAATGCCAAACTTGAATGCAGCACTTGGATGTGCGCAGATGGAGAAACTGGATGAGCTAGTAGAAGGGCAACGTGCACTTTACCGGCTGTATGAGCGGGAGTTCAGCAGCAACGACAAGATTAAACTTTTTACGGAGCCTGAAGGTTGCAAAAGCAACTACTGGCTGCAAAGCCTGATATTGACAAAGGAGAACGATTCGCTTCGGGAAGAAATTCTAAAAGTAACTAATGGCGACGGTGTAATGTGCAGGCCAGTATGGAAACTGATGCACCAGCTTCCCCCTTTCAGGGACTGCCCGCGAATGACGCTTGACTGTGCACAATCACTTGCCGTCAGAATAATCAATATTCCAAGCAGCCCGGTTCTTGCCAAGACAGCATGACATCGATCCCTCCTGTCTAAATACCAAGTACTAATATTATGACTCAGCACATTTTAATTCTTGGCGGTGATGGTTATCTCGGGTGGCCAACCGCAATGCGTTTTTCCAAACAGGGCGCTAAAGTTACTGTGGTAGATAATTACTTTCGGCGCACAGCCAGTAAGGATCTCGATGCAGGGATACTTTACGAACTGCCTTCCCTCGTAGAAAGGGCGCGAATCTGGCACGAACACACTGGCAAGGAAATCAAAGTCATCATTGCTGATCTTGCTGATCCGGAAAACATGCGCCGGTTGTTTTCGGAGGATATTCATTACGACTGGGAAGTTAATTCAAAACCTAATGGTTTGCCGGATACAGTCATTCATTACGCGGAGCAACCCTCGGCACCGTACTCGATGAAGGATTACCGCACGGCGGATACAACGTTAATTAACAATTTGCGTGTTACGAATAACCTGATCTGGGCTGTTAGGGACTACAGCCGGGAGACACACATAATCAAGCTTGGCACTATGGGAGAGTATGGAACTCCCAATATCGATATCGAAGAGGGTTGGATAGATATAGAGCACAAGGGCCGAAAGCAAAAATTTCTCTATCCAAGGCAGGCAGGCTCGCTGTACCACACCAGCAAGATTATGGATACAGACCTGTTATGGTTTGCGGTGAGAATGTGGGACCTCAAAGTAACAGACCTGATGCAAGGGCCTGTATATGGTATAGAGACGGAAGAGTCTGAAATCGACCTCAGGCTGAGGACCCTGTTTAATTACGATGAGATTTTCGGGACTATAGTCAACCGCTTTATCGTTCAAGCCGTTACCGGACATCCGCTAACTGTTTATGGTGCGGGCGGTCAGACAAGAGGTTACCTGAATATCAGGGATACCCTGCAATGTGTAGGGATGGCAGAAAAAAAGCCTGCTGAAAAAGGCGAACTGCGTATTTTCAACCAGATCATGGAAACTTTCAGCGTGAACCAGTTGGCGGCACTTGCCCGAAAAATAGCCAATGAAAGGGGATACGACGTCGAAATAAGCAATTTACCAAATCCCAGGGTCGAAGCTGAGGATCACTACTACAATCCCGTATACCAGGGTTTGAAGGACATCGGTGTTGAGCCGCACTACCTCACTGACGAAGTAATGCACGGGCTCTTTGAAATAGTAGAGCAATATAAAGACAAAATTAACCGCGACATTATCTTCAAAGGAATCAAATGGGGCTGAATTGGCTGGTAACAGGCGGTTGTGGTTTCATCGGAACCAACTTGGTAAAAAAATTACAGGAGTCCGGTGTTAAAAGTATCCGCGTGCTGGATAACTTATCTGTAGGTACAGCTGAAGATTTGGCCAGCGTTTGTGAATTCAGGCAATTCTCAGGTACAGACCGGTATTCCTTCTCTCCCGGTGTTGCACTGATACAGGGAGACATCCTGGACGCGGAACTGGTCAAACGTGTTGCAGTAGGAGCCGATGTGATTGTGCATCTTGCTGGCAACACGGGAGTCGCCCCCTCTGTTGAAGACCCCCGTTCAGATTGTATGGCTAACGTGGTTGGAACACTTAACATGCTGGAAGCTGGCAGGGCCTGCAAAGTAGGGCGCTTTATCTATGCTTCCAGTGGCGCGCCAGCCGGTAATGCCACTCCCCCGATTCACGAGGAAATCGTCCCTCACCCCGTATCACCCTATGGTGCCAGCAAGCTTGCCTGTGAAGGGTATTGTTCTGCTTACTTCCATAGCTTTGGTCTCCAGACAGTAGTGCTCAGGTTCAGCAATGTATACGGCCCGGGCTCGGTTCACAAACACAGCGTGGTGGCTAGTTTCATCAAGCGTGCGCTCGAGGGCAAAACTCTCGAAATTTTTGGCGATGGTAGTCAAACCCGCGATTTCATTTTCGTTGATGATCTTGTGGAAGCCATCATCAGTGCTGCCGCTGTCGAGAGCGTTGGAGGTGAATTGTTCCAGGTGGCAACCAGCAGAGAAACCAATGTTGCTGAAATTGCGTCAGCGCTACTTGATGTCCTGGAAGAAAAAGGTCTGGGGCGTGTTGAAATCAAAAACGAACAGTTTAGGACAGGTGATGTGCAGAGAAACTATGCAGATACAAGTAAGGCCAGGGAAACATTAGGCTGGAAAGCATCGGTAAATCTTGAGGAAGGGCTTGATAAAACCATTGATTACTTCCGGGAATTGAAAAAAGAATGACATCCATACTCGATAATAAACGAATACTTGTGACTGGTGCCTGTGGCACGGTCGGCTCAGAACTTGTCAGGCAATTACTACACGGGAAATATAACCCAGGCGAAGTTGTAGGTATCGACAATAATGAAAGTGAACTTTTCAATCTCGACCAGTTATATCTTGATGATTCGCGGACCCAGTTTTTCTTCGCCGACATTCGAGACAAACGTGAAATAGGCCGGTTGATGCAAGGTATAGATATTGTTTTCCATGCCGCTGCTCTCAAGCACGTCATCGTTTGTGAACGTTCACCGTCACAGGCAGTCAGCACCAACGTTAATGGCGTCGAGAATATCATTGATGCTGCAATTGACAACAAGGTGGGAACGGTTGTGTTTACCAGCTCGGACAAGGCTGTGAATCCAACCAATGTAATGGGAACCTCAAAGTTGATGGGTGAGCGTCTAATGACGGCTTCAAACAGCCATAAGCGTGATGAGGGGCCCGTATTTGTTTCTACCCGATTCGGTAACATCCTGGGTTCGAGAGGTTCCGTAGTTCCGGTATTTCATAACCAGATAGCAAAAGGTGGTCCAGTCACGATTACCGATAATGAAATGACACGTTTTGTGATGAATTGCAGGCAGGCGGTCAAACTGGTGATCGATTCAGCAAACTTTGCGAGGGGCGGAGAAGTGTTTATCACCAAGATGCCCGTTTTGAAAATAGAGCTCCTGGCAAAAGTTATGATAAAGGAGTTAGCGGGTAAATATGGTTACGATCCAGCGGATATCAAAATATCAATAATAGGAACGAAACCGGGGGAAAAACTCTACGAGGAATTAATGAGCGACGAGGAAACACGTCGAGCAGTGGAACTTGATGATTATTTCTCTGTCTTACCTGCTTTCAGAGGTATATATAACGACATCTATTACTCTTACGAGTCTCTAGTGTCTGAGGAAGTTCATGACCCTTACATTTCCTCATCGGTCCCTTTTATGACAGAACAGGAAATCAGTGACTTTCTCCATGAGTCGGACCTTCTGGATACGCCAGCGGAGTCTGGTACCAAACGATACTGGCCCGGCGACAAGGAGTCGGGCGTAAAGCTCTAGAATTTTCAGCACTTAATGTTCAGTACCTGCAAAAAAATCTATTCACTTCTCAGTGAGAAAGAGAGGCGCAGGGCTTGGTTTATCCTGTGCCTGATGCTGATAGGGATGATTCTGGAAACCCTCGGGATAGGTCTTGTTATCCCGGTGATTGCTATTCTTACAGACGCAAACCTTGATGAAAATTATCCCGAGTTATCGGATTTTATCGAAACCCTGGGATTCGATGACCGGGCAGATTTGATCATAATATCCATGTTGGCGTTGATATGTTTGTATTTGCTAAAGAACACCTTTCTTGTATTTCAGGTTTTCATGCAGATGAAATATGCTTTTACAATCAGGGCAAATTTTTCGCAACGGCTGTTTAGTCATTATTTGCATATGCCTTATTCTTTCCACTTGCAGCACAATTCATCGAAACTGATTTGGAATATATTGAATGGAGTGAGCACCTTATCAGAACAGGGCGTGATCCAATCGATGTTCTTGATTACAGAATGCCTGGTTCTGATTAGTTTCTCCGTATTCTTACTGCTAATCGAACCGGTAGGAGCGCTTCTAATCATCGTCCTATTAGGTTCTGTCGTATACCTGTACACAAGTTGGAGCAAGAAATACTTGGTTAGTTGGAGTAATCGAACCAGGAAACATGATGGGTTTCGACTTCAGCATATTCAACAAGGGCTGGGCAGCGTCAAGGAAATCAAGATCCTGGGGAGAGAGCAAGGTTTCCTTGAGCTTTTTGGTGAACATAACCGTGCCGCTTCCGATATCCAGATCAAACAGTCTACCTTCAGGCAAACCCCACGCTTTATGTTTGAAATTCTCGCCATTTCGGCAATGGTTGTACTGGTCATAACCATGTTGTTGTCGGGACGGGATTATTCAACAATTACTCCTGTCCTTGGTGTATTTGCTGCAGCAACTTTCAGGCTTATGCCATCAGCCAACAGAATGTTGTCAGCAATCCAATCCCTTCGCTTTTCTGAGCCGATAGTCGATGCAATTCATGCTGAGTTCGCTACACTTGCAGACAATAAATTTCTAGCCAAGGTGACCCAAGAAAAACCTTTCAAGAGTTCCATTGCACTGGAGTCAGTTTGTTTCAGGTATCCTGGCGAGAACAAGGATACGCTGAAGGATATTTCACTGGAAATAAAGCAAGGTGAATCAGTTGGCTTCATAGGGCCAACAGGGTCTGGTAAATCAACACTGATAGATCTTCTCCTTGCCCTTACGGAACCACGCCTTGGCAGTATCAAAATCGATGGTTGTGACCTAAAGAACGTAGCTTCTTCGTGGCAGCAGCAGATAGGCTATGTCCCCCAATCCATATACCTAACTGATGACACAATTCGCTGTAACATTGCCTTTGGAGTGCCTGAAAAAGATATTGATGATGATGCCGTGGTCCGTGCACTCAGAAAGTCCAGGTTGCTGGACTTCGTCCAATCACTTGAGGCGGGTATGGAAACCATCGTCGGTGAACAGGGAGTCAGATTATCCGGCGGTCAAAGACAGCGTATAGGTCTTGCGCGGGCGCTTTACCATGACCCTGATGTGCTGGTTTTTGATGAGGCGACTAGTGCGCTTGATGTTCAGACCGAGAAAGAGATAGTCAGTGAAATCCAGACTTTTAAAGGGCAGAAAACCCTTTTGGTAATTGCTCATCGTTTGACCACTGTGGAAAATTGCGACTGTATTTACCAGCTGGAAAGTGGACGTATCTCCAATCAGGGCTCACCTGCAGAACTTCTTGGCGGCATAAATGCAGAGAACTCCTGATAAAGTCTTTCTGCGTAATAAACCATATTTAATCGGTATATATCTATGAAATGTATTGTGGCTGGAGCTGGATTCAAGGGATTTTGCGATGCCCTGAACCTGGCTAACGAAGACTTTGTCGACGAGGTTAAAATCATCGAGCCCGCGCCTTTTTTCGGTGGAATCGCTTATTCAAGAGAGGTCAAGGGATTCAGCGTCGACAAAGGGGTGCATTTTTTCGACTCTGTTCCCAGAGCGCTTGCCGACATCGTTTCAGAAATAATGGATGGCAAGGTGAATTACATTGATGTCAAGTCTGGAAGTGCATTCAACGGCAATGTCACTGATGGATACTCGCTGCCCGATCTTTCTTCTTTGCCTGAGTCAGACAAGGATTTAATTGAGAAGGAAGTCAAAAACATAGCAAGAAATGGCTGCAAGGATGAGTTCTCATCCCTTAAAGATCTTTTTTATTCAAAGTTCGGCAATAAGGCTGGCGAGATATTTTGCCGTGTATTCAAAAAAATCTACAGCATCGATGCCGACGAGATTGAACCTTCGGGACTATCTCATACTTCTCTGCATCGATTGAAATTCAGGGACGACGAATCCATGAAAGAGCTCAAAAAAGACTCTTATCTGGATTCCATCCTTGCAGCAAGGCGAACAACGCTGGGGAAGATCGACGATCTGGTTACTGTGTATCCGGCTGACGGTATGGCAATGAAGGGTTGGTGTGAGGCTGCAGCCAAATGGTTGAGCGATGTCAAAGGTGTAGACATAATTCTCGGAGAAAAAATTCAGGGAATCAATTCCACCAATGGTCATATGGAGGTAATCACGGACAAGGGAGTTTACCCGACTGATAAGTTGATCTGGTCAAACGACAATGCCAGCGCACTGTGCAATGCCCTGGGTATTGATGACCCGGTCAAGCCATTCCATTATGGTACTCCAATGTTGTTCGCAACCATGATTACGGACAGCGATAATATAAATGATTACACCTATATACAAAACTTCAATATCGATGGTTTGACTTACCGTACTGCGGCTGCTGGGATATACAGTAACCAGGTGTCCCGGGATGGCTTGTCTTTTATCACCTCTGAATGTCCAACGACAATAGGCTCGGCTTCATGGGAAGATCCAGAGAGTGTAATCCAGGATGTCTGGGCTGAATGCAAAACTTTAGGCGTGGTAAAAGAAACTACGAAATTGAGGGACCATGAAATAATCCGGATTCCTGGCACTTTCAAACCACCCAAGGTGGGTTATTCGAATAGCCTCTCAAGGATGGAGGAGGTTATTAATAATGACTTCAAGGATATAGTTTTTCGAAATCCCAGAACATTCTTCAAGCGTGAAATTTTCCTGGATTCATTACAGATAGCTGAATTGGTGAGCAGGTAGCATGTCCGATTACAACGCCCACTGGGAAGAAAAATTTTCAAGCAGGGCCTGGGGTCGCTACCCGCCAGAAGACCTTGTCAGATTTGTTGGTCGGCATTTTCCAGCCGATTCTAGAAAGCAAATGAAAGCCCTCGAGTTGGGCTGTGGTCCAGGGGCAAACCTTTGGTTCCTGCACAGAGAGGGGTTTAGTGTAGCAGGCATAGACTCTTCCAGTACTGCTATTGCCATAGCCGGTAAAAGGTTGTTGTCTGAAAACCAGGGCATTAATGATACGACACCGGACCTGCGTGCCGGTAACTTTGCGGCGCTTGAATGGAAAGACGCAAGCTTTGATCTGGCTGTCGATATTTTTGCAATCTATGCAAATACACTCACAGTGATGGACTCAGCGATTTCTGAAATCTATCGAGTGCTGAAACCAGGTGCCTTTTTTACTCCAAACTTTGGGGCCGTGAAACGAAAGGTTTCGGAAAAGGTGATAAATTGGAGGAAGCAACCTATAAGGATATACCAA
>CAYPZD010000137.1:0-9622 GCA_964415055.1 uncultured Verrucomicrobiota bacterium
GGTCCGGTTCGGGTGCTCTTCCTGGGGCACGATGCCGAACATCATCCTTCCAACGCGTATTTTCCCATGATCTCCGAGGCACTTGGGCGGGATGCCATTTATTTTGATTATACGACTTCGGTCGAAGATGCTTTGGGGGATGCCGACTATCTAGGCAAATTCGATGCCGTGTTGCTTTATGCCAACCATGCCGAGATCACCTCAAATCAATGGAAGAATCTGTTGAACTTTGTCGAGACCGGCGGTGGTTTTCTGCCGATTCACTGTGCCAGCTGGTGTTTCAGCAATGAACCCGGATTCGATCAGTTGGTGGGCGGGCGATTTGCGCATCACCGAACCGGGGTGTTCCAACCAAAGACGGTGCTTCCTGGCCATGAGGCCATCAAAGACGTCCCTGCCTTGGAAGCATGGGACGAGACATACGTTCACGTGAATCATAACCTAAAGGACCGTGTGGTGCTTCAGGTGCGTGAAGTGGCGGAGCCGGATGACAACATCACAGAGCCTGAACCCTGGACCTGGATTCGGACACAGGGCGAGGGGCGTGTTTTTTACACCGCTTCGGGGCATGACCATCGTGTGTGGAGTCGTGATGAATTCCATCAGCTGATCAAGAAAGGCATCCTCTGGACCATCGGGGATGAACGGCGTCAATCCTATGAGGCATTCCTGCATGGGCGTGTGGCGCTGGCTTATGAAAAACGGGACAACATTCCCAATTACGAGCGCCGACCAGAGCCTTTACCTTATCAATTTCCACTTTCTCCCGAGGAGAGCATGCAATACACACAAGTACCCGTTGGTTTTCGCTTGGAATTGTTCGCCAGCGAACCTGATATCGTGAATCCCATCTGCATGGCATGGGATCATCGTGGGCGGCTGTGGGTGGCCGAAGCGGTGGACTATCCCAACGAACTCACAAACGATCGCACCGGTCGAGACAGTATCAAGATCCTTGAGGACACCAATGGGGATGGGCGTTGTGACAAGGTGACGGTGTTTGCGGACGGGCTCAATGTCCCGACCTCGATCGTCTTCGCCAACGGAGGTGTGATCGTGGCTCAGGCTCCGGACTTCCTCTTTTTCCAGGACACCAATGGAGATGATAAAGCCGATGTGCGCGAGGTGTTGAACACTGGTTGGGGTGTTGCTGATACTCATGCCGGACCGTCCAGTTTCCGATATGGGTTGGACAATCGTGTTTGGGGGACTGTGGGGTATTCCGGTTATTCCGAACGAAGAGGTGACAGCGATGTGCGCTTTGGCAATGGCGTTTTCAACATGAAGGCGGACGGCTCTGATGTCACCTTCATGCATCAGTTCAACAACAACACCTGGGGCCTGGGCTTCAACAGTGCGGGGGATACGTTCGGGTCAACCGCCAATAACAATCCGGCCTTTTTCGGCGGATTCCCTGCTTCGGGATATCAAGGCAGGCGCAGCATTTCCGCCCAGATGATTGCCGATAACCCCGCTTTCCAACCCATCACCCCCAACATCCGCCAGGTGGACGCTTTTGGTCGATACACGGCGGGTGCGGGTTATGCGTTGGCGACATCCGATCGTTTTCCTGAATCATGGCGTGATTCCATGGCATTCATCAGTGGGCCAACCGGTAACTTGTTGGGGATGTATCAGAATGTTTCCGATGGTTCCGGATACAAGGCGATCAATCGTTTTTCATTGATCGCCAGCGCCGATGAATGGTTCTCGCCGGTTTCCGCCGAAGTGGGGCCGGATGGACATCTATGGGTCGCCGATTGGTATAATTTCATCATTCAACACAATCCGACCCCGAGTCCACAACGAGGCGGATACGAAGCCCGGACCGGAAAGGGGAACGCCCATGTGAACCCGAATCGTGATCGTCAGCATGGACGTATTTACCGACTCATTTATGAAGCAACTGAAGCTCAGCCCACGATTGTCTCCCTTGCCAACGCATCCAATGAAGCGTTGGTGGAGGTCTTTGATGATTCGAACATGTTTTGGCGTATGACGGCTCAGCGCATGTTGATCGAGCGAAATGCCACGGACGTTGTTCAATTGCTGCGTCGCAAGGTGGTGGATGCCGGACGCTCGGCGGTTCATGCGTTTTGGACGCTCGATGGATTGGGGCAATTGGATCGGGACATTCACCAGGCCGCTTTGCTCAGCAAAAATCCTGTTCTGCGTCGCAATGCGGTGAAAGCTCTGGGCACATCCGAGGAAGATATCCAATTGTTCTTCGACACGGCCGTGGTGGCTGCTGATGATCTTCAGGTGCGCCGTGAGGCTTTTGTTAAAATGGCCCACTTCCCCAAGCAGGCCTCGCTTGAAATTGCCATACCGCAATTGTTCCGGGATAAAGTGAATCGCAAGGATGACTGGTTGTCTCTTGCTCTGAAGGCCGCTTCACAGAATCAGGGAGTGGCCGCCTATTCCACTTCGCTCGGTGAAAACATCCTGCCGAATGCATCCTTCGAAGATGCAAGAGGAGATCGTCCGGCTTCCTGGCGTCCTGCCTCCTACAATGATCGTGGTGGAACCACCTTTTCCTACGAAGATGATCCCGCTCATGTAAGAACCGGGAAACGCTCCATAAAAATCACGTCAACCCAAGGTGCTGATGTCGGTTGGAGAGCAAACGTGAAGGTCAAACCCAACACCGACTACAAAATGTCCGGGTGGGTCAAGACAGAAGGCGTTCGTGGCGCGAGGGGAGGACTGATGAATGTGCACACGATTGGTGAAGGTGTCACCAGTCCTGTTTCCGGCGACAGTGATTGGAAAAAGGTTGAAGTCACGTTCAATACCGGAGGCCAGGAGAACATTCTCATCAACTGCCTGTTCGGCGGTTGGGGAACCTCACGTGGCACCGCTTGGTACGATGACGTTGCTCTGCAGGAAATCGTGATTGAAATTGATGAAGACGGTTCCGCTGATCTGGTCGGTGACGTCGATCGCGGAAAGAAAATCTTCAACGAACATCCGGTGGCATCCTGCATTCGTTGTCATCAAGTGAATGCACAAGGGGGATTCGTTGGTCCTTATCTGGACGACATCGCAAAGCGGAAAGATGCAGCTTACATCCGTGAAAGCATTCTGGATCCACAGGCTGCCATTGCCGAGGGTTTCCCTGCTGAAGTGTCGCCGATGCCGCCATTTGGAGTATTGTTGCCACCTCAGGACATCGAAGACTTGATGGCTTACCTGATGACCTTGAAGAATGATCCTCCTGAAGGAACGGTCAAAGAGATCCAGCAGCAGATCTCCTTCGAATAAGTTTTGAAGTCAATAAAACCCGGTCTCATACGAGGCCGGGTTTTTTATTATACTGGCTTGTTCCCCTGCATCTACCGTGTCATGCTCTTGATATGCCAAATATATTCCCTCGTTTTAAAAGCTATTCTGCAAAGGGATACCTTTGTTTTTTGTGTCTTTCGATGCTTGTCATTTCCGGTTATGCACAAGAAAGCCCAAGACAGGTCAGTGCCGAGCGTATTCAACATGGGTTTCTAGTTTGTGGAAATATCACCGCTTTGTTTGATGAAGAAAGTCAGGTGGTCTGGCAGGTCGATGGTGGGTCACGCGATGGATACGTTTTGGACAATGGGAATCTGCTGATCTCCAACGGACGGGTGGCACGTGAGTATACCCGATCCAATGAGGTGGTGTGGTCTTATCAATTGAATGCGGTGAACAAGGAGTTGGGGACGGCTGTCCGATTGGATTCCGGTAACACCATGGTGGTGGAGCGAGGGATCAAGCCCCGTTTGCTTGAGATCAATGCGCAGGGCGAGATCAAAGCTGACATTTCACTTCAACCCGACACCGACAACGGTCACATGCAAACCCGCATGGCCCGTAAGTTGGCGAATGGAAATTATATTGCACCTCATTTGCTAGGTTTTGCCATCAAGGAGTATGCTCCTGACGGGACGGTGCTCAAGACCATCCACACGGATCTTGCGGAATTGGGGGGGCGTGAAGAGGAAAATTGGCCGTTCACTGCGATTCGATTGGCCAATGGAAATACCTTGGCGAATCTAACGCACGGAAACAAGACCGTTGAATTCGATATGTCGGGAAAGGTTGTGTGGCGTGTGGATAACAGCGATGTGGCCGGACGGTTTAGCGATCCTTGCGGTGGTCAACGTTTGCCCAATGGCAACACGGTGATCGCCAGTTACGCACAACGTGATGCATCCAAACCACGTTTGTTTGAAATCACTCCGGACAAGAAAGTGGTATGGGAGTTTTTTCACCCGAGCGCTCACGCCCATGGGATTCATGTGGTTTCCACAAATGGCCAGAAGTTGTCAGATACGAGCTTGAAGTGATGGGGTTTCGTTGGGGAAATTCAGGTTCGTTGATTCATGTTACAAGTGATGTCTTTCTGGAGTGCTCCGAGGTATCGGAGCTTTGGATACGTTTCAAATTCAAAGGTGGAAATCGAAAGTTCTTACTGTTTCCTATTCTTCATAGATTTGGTTTTGAATGAAGGGTAAGGGACCATTGTTTATGGTAACTTTGACGTTGCCGTAAAGTATCCAGAGCGGCGATGACTCGCGCGCAGTCCAGATGGCGTCTGGTTTCAGTGCGCTTTCTTCGGGGAACGGTCAACTCAAGGCTTCCTGATCGTCTCAGCAAGGAGTTCAGCGATGTGTTGTGGTTTGCGGTCAGTGAGGTGTTCGATCTGATGACGGCAACTGGTTCCATTGGATATGACCTGAGCATTTTCAGGATATTGATTGAGCATCCCGGCAAGTTGATTTCCCACTTGAACCGAAAGTTCATATTCTGATTCAGAAGCACCAAAGGCGCCTGCCATGCCGCAACAGCCTGATTTCAGGAGTTCGGATTCTATGTCGGGCCACAGATGCTGTTTCAGGTGCTGGATGTAGGCAGTGTTTGTCAAAGCTTTCGCATGGCAATGCACGTGAGTGGTGACGGGTGTTTTGGGGGGATGAAATCGATCACGCCATTCAGGGTGTTTTTCACATTGTTGTGCCAGGAAGGCTTCCAGCAAGTGACTGCGTTTTGCGATGGAGTCCGCACCTTTTACTCCCAGTTCCGTGTAGTCTTCCCGAAACATCGAAAAGCAGGAAGGTTCAAGAAACAGGATAGGAGCTTTCGGATTTCGTTCGATCAGATCGAT
The DNA here is from genome assembly GCA_964415055.1 of uncultured Verrucomicrobiota bacterium. GTDB lineage: Bacteria > Verrucomicrobiota > Verrucomicrobiia > Limisphaerales > AAA164-E04 > AAA164-E04. The sequence continues at coordinate 5,141 of CAYPZD010000137.1, forward strand.
GTTGTGTTGACCCAGTCGACGTGCTCGACGGAGGTCGCCTTGGCTGAAAGAAGGTCTTCCGCAACATTGGCGGCCCAGGAGTAAACGCACTTCAAATCCCAGGTGTTCCAAAACTTCCACCGCAGCTTTTCCGATATGTGGATCGTAATGCCGGGCAAAGGTGTCATCCCAGAGGTAGACAGGGCCGTTGGGGGTAGGGCGGTTCGAAGTACGTTGAGCGAACCATAGATCAAAACGCTGATCGGCAAAGTCTGGTAATGGGCGCTTGGTAGACAGGTTGAATGGTTTTTCCAGTCGTTTCCTCAGCCAGTTCCAGGATTGCATGCGATTGCTCAAAGCAGGGAAATGGGACGCCCACTCTGCGATCCAATCCACATGGCCAAACAACCATTGAGAAAGTGAGACTCCCTTTCGATCTCTCAAGACCTGTTGGAGTTCGGCCTTGATCAATGCCATGTCGACATTGGATGGGCATTCTGTTTTACAAGCCTTGCAGGACAGGCAATGTCGCAAGGCTTCCTGTAACATGGACAACACTTCATCCTTTTCGCGACCTTCCTGAGTCCAGTTGCGAATCAAGTTGGCTCTGCCGCGTGTGGACATGATTTCTTCTCCGGTGGCCAGGAAAGTAGGGCACATGGTGGCGGTCGGTTTCCGGCAGCCGCCACAGCCGTTGCATTGCGCGAGGTTATCAGTCCAGTGTGAATCCTTGGCGGAAAAGGCCAGTTCGGGGGAGAAGGTTGACGATGGTGATCCGGATTCAATAGGTCGTCGCAAGGAGGAATCGATTCGGAATTTTTGGTTCCCTTCGATGACTTTTCCCGGATTCAATCGCCAGTGAGGATCGAAGGTTTCCTTGATTTTTCGATGCAGATCCATCAGTTCGGATCCAATATGATCTTCCAGGTATTCTGTGCGTGCCATGCCCACTCCGTGTTCGGCGGCCAAAGAACCTTTGAAAGTTTTTACCAGCTTTGACACATCATCCGCGACCGTTCGAAATCGTTGTACATCCCCGGGCTTCTGGATGTTTAACACCGGTCGGATGTGCAACAAACCCGATGCCGCATGGCCGTAGTAACAGGCTTCCAACTTCTGAGCAGTCAGGATTTTTTGAAGCTCTTGAACGTATTCGGGGAGGATCTCCGGTCGCACAGCGGCGTCTTCAATGCCTGTGGTCGGTTTGGCCGCTCCTTTGCATCCGGTCAGGAGACTGAGCCCTGCTTTGCGTAATTGCCAGACAAGTTGCATGGACTTGGAGTCCTTAAGCATGAGATGACGCATTCCCAAATTTCTTTTCTCAAGTTGAGTCAAGCGATCGGTAACGTCTTCCTGAAATTCAACCATCAGGATGGATTCACAAGGTTGAGTATCCAGTTGGAGCAAGTCTCTTGCTTGTTGAAAGAGCAGTTGACCGCGTGTTTGATCGAAAAGGATACGGTCGATGTGTTCGATGGCGATGGGTTTTAAATCGGCAACGCCCACCGATGCCTGCATGGCATCGGTGATCGAGTTGAAAAACAACAATCCCAGTCCCTTCTCCTTGGGGAGTGGCACAATGTTCAGTTCCGCTTCCGCAATCACCGCCAATGTGCCTTCGCTGCCGGACAGGAGTTGGGTCCAGTGGGATGGTTGATCCAGGAGTTTTCTTAATCCATAGCCGTGCCATCGCTTGATCATTCCATCGGGAAATTTTTCCCGAATCAATGGGGCTCTGGATTGGATGTCGGACAGGAGATCATCGAACGGTTTTGGCTTCTGGTTTCCGTGGTTGTCGATGCTCATCCGACTGCCATCTGATTTGATCAGATCCAGCGACCTGACATGATCTCCTGTGACGCCGTATGCCGTGACCCGGGCTCCGGAGGAGTTGTTGGCAATCATACCTCCCAGTGTGGCACGTGAACTGGTGGCGACATCCGGGCCGAACTGGAATCCATGGGGCCGAAGAAAAGCGTTCAACGCATCCAGCACGACGCCCGGACCGACTCTGATGCTTCGCTGATCCGGATCAAAAGAATGGATTTGTTGATTGAAACGCTGGCAATCCATGATCAAGCCCTTACCGATGGCTCCACCTGCCAATCCCGAACCTGACCCGCGCGGGGTGACGGGCAGCTTGGCATCTGCCGCCGCGACCAACACCCGTGATATCTCATCCGGTCCTTTGGGAAATGCGACTGCTTTCGGTAGGATCTCGTAAATCGAGGCATCGGTTGCGTAGAGTTGACGCGTGATGGCATCGTCACGAATGTCCACGCCGGTCGAGGTCCATCGGTTTTGTTGTGAATGAGGCTGAGCCATGGGAATTTGGAGGATCAGCGTAATTGCTTGAACATGGCGTTCCTGATTTCGGGAATCTGACCATAGGGATCGCCTTCTGCCGTGCAATAGTCCAATAAACTTTGAGTCATGTTGCGTATGACCGGGGAGAGTGACTTGTTGTCAATGTGGTTGAATGCTTCTTCGGGATCTGTTTTCAGGTCCATGAGCCAGGGACGTTCATTTTTGGAGAACACCAGTTTGTATCGATTCGAAACGGCGCAGAGCCAACGTTGTCCGGTGGTGCTTCGCAGAAAAGCCATATCATTCCAGTTATTCACCTTTTGGCCCTGGAACCATTGTGAGGCATCTCTTCCATCGAACGCATTTGATGTTCTCATACCCATTAATGAAAAAACTGTGGGCATGAAGTCGATACAGGACAGGGCCACGTCGATGCGTGTGCCATTCGGGACCTTGGCAGGGTAACGCAGCAAAAATGGGATCCTGGCGGAGCCTTCGTATGGGTTGCCTTTGTTCAAACGACCGTGTTCCCCACACAAATCGCCGTGATCGGATGTGAATACAATCACCGTGTCATCCAACCGGTTGCGGTCTTCCAGCGTCTTGAGGATACGACCGATGTTGTCATCAATGCATTTCACCATTCCAAAATAGTGTGGCATGAGGCGACGCAGGGTGGCGATGGTTACTTTGGCTTCGGTGGGAGCCCAGGCCGGGATTTGTGCTTCGGGTTTGCGGATGGTGGATGGGATGGGGATTTCCACGTTGTCGAACATGGAATCATAGGGTTCACGCACGGTGTTGGGACCATGCGGGTCGGGAAGGCTGAGCATGAGGCAGAAAGGATCGGTCCTTGATGTATCGATAAACTCAATAGCGCGGTCCGTCAGCCAGTCAGTGGAAAAGGTTGTTGCATCAGCGCCGTCGAGATCGTAGTTGGGGCGTCCCTTATTATCTTTTCCACCCACCTGAGGCTCACCGTCCACCATCACAAACTTCTTCCAGTGTCCCCGATTGAACATGTAGCGGTTGTCCTCGAAACCGAAACGACGTTCCGGTTCCCACTGCGGCTTTCCATCTCCGTCCAGATGCCACTTTCCGATGAAACCGGTTCGATAACCCTGATCCTTCAGGATGCTGGCGAAGGTGACTGTGCTGTCTGGAAAGGGGATGTTGTTTTGAACGACTTGATGATGGTGCGGGTAGAGTCCGGTCACCAGCGAACCACGGGAAGGGGAGCAAACCGGTGTGGTTGCATAGAAACTGCTGCAAAGTGCGCCTTCCCTGGCGATGCGATCGATGTGAGGTGTTTGGACAATCTCGCCGCCATAACAACCCAATGTATTATAATGATGCTCGTCGGTTTGAATGATCAGCAGATTGGGAGCCGCGATTGCGGGGAGGCAAACCCAGCAGGCCGCGCTCCAAAGTAATCCTTTCAGGAGCCTTTGAATCAAGTGAGAACGCATGTGTGTCATTCTCCTCGATGTTTGAGCCAGAGGCAAGATTGTTGGTGGGGGAACTGGGATTATAATTTTTCAAACAAAGTCATGGCATCCACAGGATTTTTTATGTTGATTCCCTGCCATTGTCCAAGTTCGAGTAAGTGAGAATCACCGGAGACGATCAGATCTGCATTTGATTCTATCGCACATTCTAGAATCATGTCATCATCAGGGTCTTTTTTTACCGCTCGAATCTTAACTTTCGGAAAGGTGATGACAAAAAGGTTTTCCAGTTCTGTAGTCAAATAGGTGACCTCATCCGTGGATAGATTAAATTTAGGTCTCGAAAGGACACCTCGAATCTCATCCAAGATGTCAGGAGATGTGTAACAGATGAATTTGCCAGTCATGGCAAGATTCATTATCCGAGAGGGGATCCCTCCAAAAAGAAGACCTGAAATAATGACGTTTGAATCTAGTACGGCGTGGATCAGCACGAGGACTTGACTTTACGATAATCGGCGATTTCGCGTTCAACATCTTCTGGTGTGAGGCAACGATCTTTAGCAATGGACCTACCCTTGCTGAGTAAGTTGGACCAACTCTTTTTTTTGACCACATACGCGCGGACTGCTTCTTGTAATACGTCCGTTCGGCTACGCGCATGCATCTTCGCCTCACGATCAATTTCGCGAAGCAAATCCTCCTGCAAATCGAATTCTACCATGCTGGATTTCATATGTTTCTTGAT
>CAYPZD010000138.1:0-9611 GCA_964415055.1 uncultured Verrucomicrobiota bacterium
TTCCCGTCTCTCCGGGCTTTGGCTGGCGCCAGGCAAGCTCCGTCTTCAACCCACTTTAGACCTTGTGGCCTCGGAACGATTATCAAGCTGCCGTGGAAACGCTATTGGCCAACGAATACCCAAGACTTCCCACGTTCCACGTATCTTGTTTAAGAATGCTTTTTGGAAGAGATTAGGGACGAGGTGGAACGCGTCCCTCCGAGATGAAACAATGGGGGTGGAACGCGCCCCTGCATATTTCAAACTTGCTACGGGATGCGGCTCGTTCTAATGCTTGGGGCATGTTTTCAATGAGATTGTTATCCACATTGTTGAGTTGTGCCCTGGTTTGCGTTATGGTTGTGCTATCCGGATGTTGCACTTGTTCAAAGAAAGCGTCCTACTCGGAAGATCCCGGAACGGAGGGTGACGGTGATTTTGTGGTGGGACCGGAGTATTCGATTGATCCGGATTTGACCGACAAGGGGAACCCCAAGGGAAAGAGTTTTGAGTTCAGTATGAAGCTGGCGGACAGCAAAATCTTTCGTGGCGATGATCCGACCCTTGAGCCGGAGAAGAAACCTGTCCGCACCGAACGTAAAATCTTTGTTTACGTTCCAGCGGCTTATCAGGACGGAACCAAAGCGCCCATCCTGGTCACACATGACGGCCCCAGCCGTCTGGATCTGTTGAGAAACGCGTTGGACAACCTGACGATCTCAGAGGATCCAGATCGAAAACTGCCCCCCTTCATTGTGATCTCCGTGCAAAACGGTGGAAACGATGGGAAGAACAGTCAGCGGGGTTTGGAATACGACACCATGTCCGATCGATTGGCCTTGTTCATCAATGATGAAGTGTTGCCGGCTGTGCTCAATCACCCTGAAATCCGAGCCGAATATCCCAACATCGCCTTTACCGAGAATCCCTGGGGTAAAGGGGTCATGGGCTGCAGTTCGGGAGGTGCGGCTGCATTGACCATGGGCTGGTTTCGTCCTGATCTGTTTCGTCGTTTGATCACTTATTCCGGCACCTTCGTGGACCAGCAGGATGACGACGCTCCTGAAGAAGCCGATTATCCCTTGGGCGCCTGGGAATATCATTCCAACATGAAATTGATCGAGAATACGGAAAGCAAACCGCTGCGTATCTTCACTCATGTATCCGAGCAGGACAATCGATACAAGGATCCCGAAGAAACCTATCACAACTGGGTCATGGCCAATGAACGCACGGCAGCGGCATTGAAGGCCAAGGGATACCATTACCGATACGTTTTCAGTAAGGAATCACGGCATTGCGATCGTCGTGTGTTTGAGTACACCCTTGCCGATACCCTGGTCTGGATGTGGCGCGGTTACCAGGCTGAGTAGTTAATTTTTTGGGCGGTTGCGGTATTTGTTGTAAAGGCGGGTGTGTCGGCTCTCGAGAGAGACACGCTCGCCTTGAATCCACATCTCGGTCACCTGGGAGCGAACATCCATCAGTTCGCCAGTGAATGCCACCAGTGATGCTTCCTTGCCTGCTTCGATGGAACCAAGCCGATTGCCCAGTCCCAAGACCTGTGCCGGATACAAGGTGAGTCCTTTCAGCGCTTCTTCCTTGGGCAAGCCAAAAGCGACTGCTTGAGCGGCCGAGTAGGGGAGGTTGCGCAAGGAGGACGCGGCAAAACGACTGATACCTTCACTGAAGATTACCTTGACCCCTGCTTTCGCCAATACGGATGCCGCAGCGTACTGCGTGTCGTAGGTGTATGAATTTCTATTTGGTAGAGTGAAAGTGTGTTCGTATATGACCGGGATCTTGTGTTGTGCTAAAAGGTCTGCCAATTGCCAGGCATCTTGGCCACCCGCCAATACGATCTTGTAATCCTGCTCTTTGGCCCATTGCACCGCGGATTGAATTTGTCGTTTTTCATTCGCGTGTATAAACAAGGGAGTTTTTCCTTCAACCCAAGCACGCATGGAATCCCAGTTGGGGATTTTACTGGCATCGTCGTTGTGCTTGCGATGTGCCACATAGGCTTTGGCGGATTCGAAGAACTCAGTAATTTCTCGCACGCGCTGTTTTCTTTGCTTGGCTTGGTCCTTGGGGGATTTCCAGCCGGATGGATTGTTGGATAATTCTTTCGGTGTGTCGTTCAATGACATGGAAGGCCACCATACGTGGAGGCCAACCGTCGGGCTCACCATCAAATCCTCCACGGTCCAGCCATTCAATTGAATGACCCCCGATTGCCCGCTCACCGTGCCTCCCAATGGAATGGGTTGCGCATGGGTGATGCCGTTGGCTCGGGCTACCGGGATGAGTTCGGATTCCGGGTTGACCGCTCGCCAGGACAAGACTTCGGGTGTCCATCGCCCCACTTCATGAGTATCGAGGGTGGCGCGGACTGAATTGATTTCCAACAGCCCCAAGGTAGTGGTCGCAGCGATCATGCCGGGGTAAAGATGTTTGCCGGACAGATTGACGATTCGGTCGGCGACCGTGGAGATGGATTCGGCTACTTGAGCGATCTTTCCGTCCTGAATCAACACATCACCTTGTTCCAGGTTTCCCCGTGTGATGGTGTGGATGGTGGCTCCTTTGAGCAGGATGGATTCCGATCTTGTTTCGACGTTCAAAAGACCGGGCATCAGGAGTGCGATGGCGATCCATACCAGCCGTTGGCTTAAATTTTTCTTCATGATCTTGTCGGATAAAATGGTTCTTAAGGATGAGTGAGGTTTCATTTTTTGAACTTTGTATCAGTCGTCACAATGAATGATGCGGCCTTCATCCTGTTTTTCGAGCGCACGTTGGAAAAAGTGATTCCACACATGCATGGCTTCCTCGTCAGCGGTATCGTCTTTTTCTGAATCGGATTTGAATCCGGATGCTTTCTTGGCTTTTTCAAGAAGTCGTCCTTTCTCGAGTGAACGTTTGACGGATCGATCCGAATCCGAAAAACGATCAAAGTATTTAACCCCTTCGATCCAGGTTTCCAGACAGGTTGTTCCGGAGTCCAGAGGTGGTTTGGACCATAAAACAAAGTCGGCATGCTTGCCTTTTTCCAGGGAACCCACCAGGTGGTCTATTCTGAGTTGCTGAGCTGGATACAGGGTGACGAAGTTCAATGCTTCTTCCTGTGGGGTGTTGCCGTATTTGACGGCCTTGGCTGCCTCCATATACATCCGGCGAGCCAGGTTGCTGTCATCGGAATTGAACGAGACCAAGGCTCCCCGCTCATGCATCAAGCTGCCCGCATAGGGAATCGCGTCAATGACCTCATATTTGTAGGTCCACCAGTCGGTGAAACAGGATGCTCCTGCTCCGTGGGCTGCGATTTCGTCCGCTATTTTATAGCCCTCCAACACGTGTTGAAGGGTTCCAACTTGGACTCCGAAGGACTCCATCATACGCAGGAACATCAGGATTTCATCTTGCCGATAGGAATGACAGTGAATCCAGCGACGACCCTCCAGGATTTCGACCAGTGCATCCATTTCGAGGTCCCGATCCGGTTGCTCGCCTTCTCCGGCGCGAAAAGCTTTCCACGCAGCCTGGTATTGCCTGGCTTGAGTAAACCGGTTTTCAAAGAAGACCGGCACTCCCATGCGGGACTGTGGAAACCGGGTGGTGCGATCATCTCCCCAGTTAGACTGCTTGACGTTTTCCCCCAAGGCAAACTTGATGCCTCCCGGGGCTTCTTTGAAGATCATTTCATCCGGCCCCATGCCCCATCTTAATTTGATCACCGCATTCTGACCTCCAATGGGATTGGCTGATCCGTGCAGCAGGTTGGCAATCGTTAGTCCACCAGCGAGTTGAAAATAAATGTTGTCCGTTTCGGAATTCACCACATCCGCCACGCGCACCATGGCGGTGGATGGATAGGTGCCTTCGTTGACGCCTCCCATGATCATGCTGTGAGAGTGGGCGTCGATCAGTCCTGGCGTGAGGTATTTCCCCGTGGCATCAATGACAAGGCAGGTCCCCAGGTCACCTGCGGGCAGGCTCAGGTTTTGGCCGACTTCGAGGATGTGACCATGCTGCACCAACATGTCACCTTTTTCGATGATGCCCTTGGCTGAACTGGTCCAGATGGTGGCGTTTTTGATCAGGACGGTGTCCGGACCTTGATGCGATGGGTATTCCTGAAGAGGGGAATGGGCAATAAGGGTGTTTTTCTCAGATGCTCCGTTTTCTTTTTCGTCGTCCATGTCTTTCTGTTCATCCGGATCAAAGGATTCGTTGATGTAACGTACGCCTTGCACCCAGGTGGATTCGACCGGGTGATCGGGATTGAAATAGCTGTTTCCCCGAACGATGGTGAAGTTGGCTTGCTTGCCGGCTGTTAAGGTTCCCATGGAATCCGAAAGTCCACAAAGTTCCGCCGGGATGGTGGTCATGGCCGCCAGAGCCGATGCTTCCGTCAAACCTCGCTCGATGGCTTGTTTCAGTTTGTTGCGAAACTGCTTTCGATCGTTCAGCGAATAAAGCGTCAAGGCAATCCGATGTCCTTGTGATGCCAACAAGGCAGGATTTTCAGGAGCCCAATCCCACTGACGCAAGAGATCCAATCCGACAGCGTCCCAATCGGCTTCTTCCGGAAGATCCGGAATCTTCGGGAAATTGACCGGAACAATGAAGGGAGCATCAATGGACTGAATCAAATCCGGTCGACGCCATTCTTGTCCCGAAGCAATCAGTCGGAAGCCCAGACCAAATTCATCGGCGATCTTCGAAGCACGTGCCGCCATCAACACACTGCCTGGTTCGATCACGACGGATGTACCGCCATTCAGCACGGGAATCAGTGCTTCCAAAGACGGATTGTATTGATTTGCGTGATCTCCTTTTGCCAACCGCGCATAATCCTGAGTATCGAAGAGGGTCTGACGGATGGCACTCAGAACACCCATCAGGGATCGCGGGTATACATCACTTGCAGCAGCGTTTCGGTCAAAGGCGAGGTGCTGTAGAGGTGACGATTTTTGAACCAGCACGTTAGGCGATGCTTCTCCGGTGAGGGATACGGCTCCTTGCCCTCGGAAAATTCCTTTCGAGGGACTCAAATGCGCGGCCGTGAAACCCAGGTTGCGCAATTCCTTGCGTTTGTTCGAATCAAATTGCCAGTCATCCAGTACGGAATACTCAGGCGTTACGGTGGACAATGACGAGCCCGGTCCCTTGCTGCCCGGATCTTGCTCGTCTCCTGTCATCCCAAAAAAATTCCAATCGCCTGCCGCCTTATGTTCGTGGTGGTCGTCTGTTGCGGTTCGAGTCGTGCGCACGTTTGATCCGTCGGGTGCGATCACATAATACGGATCGATGAAACCCGGATAGATGGTGTAACCCTGCATGTTCCATACGCGGCTTCCTGCGGGCGCCTTGCCGTCTTCTGACACTGATAGGACCTTGCCATCTGCGATCACCAGTGTGGCGTTGCTCATAGTCAGGCTGGGGGAAACAACAACGGTCGCACCGGTAAAAGTATGATAATTCAACGGTTGTGGATCGTAGCCGGGTGGCTGGATGTCTGGTCGATGAACCGCCGCCTGTAACGAAACGAGAGAAACGACGATGCTGAACACCGAAACCAAGCGGACAAAAGTGAATCTATTCTTCATGAAACGTGCATTTGGTTTGAATTGGATGAGGGGAGCATGGCCTGAATCCGGGGAAAATGACAAACCTTTTGAAGGGTTATTTGAGACAACCGGGACCGAGTTTCCTTGGCTTTTTCATGAGACTCCATACACTTGCGCTCTCATGAGGTCGGTATTTTTTATATTAAGCTTGCTGCTCCTGCCGGTGATTGGCTTTGGACCGGTGGTCACTTTGCATGGTCAAACGGGCGGATTGGTTTTTCCTCACCCTCAGGAACCCGATGCCGAACGCTTTCATTCCAGTCGAAACGGACGTGAACTCCCGCTGCCTGCGGAAAAAGATGCCTTCACGTTTGCCGTCCTCGGAGATCGGACGGGGGGACCCGCCGAAGGCGTCAAAGTGCTGGCTCAGGCGGTGGATGAGATCAATTTACTGGAACCGGATTTGGTGATGACCGTGGGGGACCTGGTGCAGGGATCCGGTAAACAGGTCGAGTGGTTGATTCAGATGCGGGAATATCGCGGGATCATGGATGGTTTGTTGATGCCCTGGTTCCCTGTGGCCGGGAATCACGATGTTTACTGGATGGCAAAAGAAAAACCCCCGGGAGAGCACGAATCCAATTACGAACAACATTTTGCCCCGCTATGGTATGCCTTCGAACACAAAAACAGTTGGTTCATTGTGTTGTATTCAGACGAAGGGAACCCTGAGACAGGCGAAAAGGCAACCGGCAAACCTGCGTCTCAGAAAATGAGTCACCGGCAGTTTGCGTGGTTGAAGGACACCTTGAACAAGTCGAAGGATGCCGATCATGTGTTTGTGTTTATTCATCATCCACGCTGGCTTGGTGGAAATTATGGAGATGATTGGGAGAAGGTTCACGATGAATTTGTCAAAGCGGGGAATGTCAAAGCTGTGTTCGGAGGTCATATTCACCGGATGCGCTACGACGGTCCGTTTGATGGCATCGAATACGTCACTTTGGCCACCACCGGGGGAAACCAGAGCGGTATCTCACCCGCTGCCGGCAACCTGCACCAATTCCATATGGTTACGGTGCGTGATCAGCAAATCGCCATGGCTGCGTTGCCAGTGGGTGAGACGATGAATGTTCGAAAAGTGACGGGAAGTGTCAGTGATGGAACGCGTCAATTGAACGCAGTGGCCCCCAAATTCACCCGAAGATTTTCAGTGGACTCGGAAGGCGGCGTGGACGAACTTGTTCGGTTGCGGCTGGATAATCCCATCGACCAACCCATACGCGCTCAGATTCAACTCAACAGTACGGATTCCCGTTGGATATTTTCCCCGGATCAATTGGATGTGGTCGTGAAGCCGGGAGAGTATATTAATTACATGTTCCGAGTGTTTCGCTGGAAAAATTCCCTCGATCTTTCCTGGCGCTCTCCTGATTGCGATATTCAACTGTCCTTGATCGATAGTCAAAGCGGGACCTTTCCGCTCAAGAAGAAGCGGTTTGCCATACCCTATTCCATTGATTTACCAACCCCCGTCCTACCCAGAGTGGAGTCCGTGTTGGAATTGGACGGGATGGATGCCCACTTGAAAATTCCGGCGGACCAATTGGATCTGGGAGACGGTTCCCTCACTGTTGAGTGCTGGTTGAATGCTCCGTTTTTACGTGAAGACCTGACATTGGTCTCAAACAAGGACGGCAACACCGGATTCAAATTGGGGATTCGGAACAGTCGCCCGACTTTTGAGGTGCAAATGTCCGATGGAACATCCGTGTCCCTCCAGGCCCCCGAAACGTCCTTTATACGAACCCGACAATGGCATCATTTGTCCGGTGTGGTGGACCAGGGTATGGTTTCCATCTTTTTGGATGGGCTCCAGGTTGATCAGAAACCGGTCAATGAAAGCCGCGTACCCAGTCAAGCGGACCTGCTGATCGGAAGAGATACCTCATTACCCTCTGAAGAACGCGGTTATTTTGCTGGCAGATTGGACAGCATACGCATCTCAAGCACGGCCCGTTATCAACGGCAAACCTTCCGTCCCTCCCGCCGTTTTTTACCTGATCGAGACACCAAACTGCTATTGAACATGGACGACATACGAGTCCTTTGGCTCTATGACGAATCCAACAACAAAGCTCACCCCGAGGTTGTTGGCGGAGCGACCATTCAGGCCGAACGATAAAAAAATCCCCTGAACACGGGTGTGAACAGGGGATTCGATTGAATGGATCTTAGAATCGATTAACGTGTCTTGCCTGGTTTCAGGGCGGAGGTACGCTCCGACATCCAAAGCACATCTGGATTATCGGGAGAAGCGACATTCAGAGATATCTGGGTGCCATACTGTGGCGCCTGAATCGTCCGGTTATCCACCCATTTTTTGATTTCCGAGTGACCGTCCGCGAACGAGAAACCGCAGGCCCCATTGTGATAACTGGCAGGGAAATCGATGATGCGTGCCTGGCCCATGGTATGAGGATGTTGTATTTGAACAGCGAATGCGGCGTCATTGATGCTGCCGGGATGTTCATCGGTCAAAATCCAGGTGTTGGAAGGGCCAGGGTCAATCATATCGGATTCCTTTGCGAAAGTGCGATACAAACTACCCGGTAACCAACTGCCATTATCAAACGCCTGGCTCATGGAATTACTTCTCACACGAGGGCGAACTTCACCGGCAACCTTGACAGTGGCCTTGTCGGAAGGGCATTTGAAAATGGCGCGGCTCCCGCCTGTATAATCCCACAAAGGGCTGGTCTCGATGTGCAAGGTAGGATCCCAGTTGGCAGCATTACCTCCGTTGTAATTCAAACTTCCGGCGATCCATACAGGGCGCCCCTGGGGAGTTCCGAGAGATGATACCAGCCAGCCACCGTTGTCATCAGCATAATAACGCCAGGCCAGCATGAGCTGCCTGAGATTGTTCATACAACTGATCCCCTGAGCCTTGGTTTTAGCTTTGCTCAGGGCTGGCAACAACATGCCAGCCAGGATGGCGATAATGGCGATGACCACCAACAATTCGATCAATGTGAATCCGGACTTTGTCGAGAAGCGTCTCAACTTTTGCTTGGTTTGCATAAGAATAGAGTTTAAGGGGTAGTTATAGGGTTCTTAGATTTGGCTAAAAACTAGGAAATCCAAACTGATATGTCAATGAATTGGGTGATCTTGCCCGAAAAGACCACATCGATTTCCAGGCTGGCATGCGGTCGTGATTCTTTTAAGCGAAAACCTGATGCTTTTTACTTGCTTAACCCCTGAAAAAAAGGTTGATTACCGCCTCGACCTTTCCGCGCGGAGAGATGGCTGAGTGGTCGAAAGCACCGGTTTGCTAAACCGACGTCGTGGGATAACTGCGACCGCGGGTTCGAATCCCGCTCTCTCCGCCATTATTACCAACTGCTTACGTATATTTCTTGATTCTTGGTGTCAAATTGGTGACAGTTACACCATGAAAACGGACGCCAAACCGGCTCCCATACGCGTCAAACGCGGTCACGTTACCGTGTCCATCTACCGCTTATCGTCCTTGTCCGGCTCCCAACGATATGAGCAATTCGTGGTAGTTTATTACCAGGGCCAGAGACGTGTCCGGCGCAAGTTCTCAGATCTCAAAAAGGCCAAACAAGAGGCTGAACTCATCGCATCCCGATTGGTCTCCGGAGAAGCTGAGGCCCTCAAGCTGAATGGCAAGGATCGATCCATCTACCTGCATGCTCTTGATCAACTCAAACCCTACCAAAAACCGTTAAACGTGGCGATCACGGAGTATGTGGAAGCGTTGAAGGTTCTTCCAGACGGAACGACTCTATTGGAAGCCGTCCAGGCACACCAAAAAGCGACGAAAACCATCCAGACACGCAAGGATATAAAGGAGGTGGTTGATGAATACCTGGCAGGTAAAACCAATGCGGGCAGAAGCGAGCGCCATTTGGGTGATTTGAAGAGCCGGCTGGGTCGTTTTTCTGAAGCTTTGCAGATGCCCATGCATCTGCTGGACGCAAGTATCATCCAGGAATACCTCGATTCCATCAAAGGGACGGGACGAACTAG
>CAYPZD010000139.1:0-9457 GCA_964415055.1 uncultured Verrucomicrobiota bacterium
ATGGTGCCGGCGTTGATGTCCATGTCGTCTTCCATCCAATTGTATAGCGGTGTGTTGGTGGCGACTTTGATGCAGGGGGTGGGTTTGCATCCGAATACGCTGCCTCGTCCGGTGGTAAAGACACCGAGATTGCATCCACCGGCCACGAGTCCGGTCATGCTCACGGGATCATTACCCGGTGTGTCCATGAAACAGAGTCCTGATGCGGTGATTTTTTCGCCATAGTCGTAGACCGCTTCCAAAGGCGCTTGACCTGCTTTGGCAACCGCTCCGAGGCTTTTTTCATAGATGGTGGTGAGTCCGCCTTCTTTGTTGCCGTAGGATGGGTTGTTGTCAATGGTGGCTCCGAATTTCGCCGTGTAGTCTTCCCACCAGCGGATGAGGCTCAGCAGCTTTTCCCCAGCTTCCCGGGATGCGGCTCGTTGGGTCAGGAGATGTTCTGCTCCATAGATTTCACTGGTTTCGCCCAGGACGGATGTTGCGCCATAACGGACCAACATGTCCGATGCCACGCCCAGGGCCGGATTGGCGGTGATGCCGCTGTTGCCGTCCGATCCGCCACAGTTCATGGCCAGAATCAGGTCGCGGACAGGGCGGGGGGTGCGTTTGAGATGGGAGAGTTTGGGGAGGAAATCGCTGACCGCATTGATCCCTGCCTCGACGGTTTTTCGTATGCCTCCCACGGTCTGAATGTTCATGTGAACGGGTTGCGATGCGGGATTGCCCGAGTCGGTCAGGGAATACCTGTCAATCAGGTGGGGAATCTGGTTTACCTCGCATCCGAGCCCGACGAGGATGTATCCGGCGATGTTGGGATGGGTGGCCATGCCCGCAAGAACGCGTTGGAGGACGTCCAGTGGTTGGTCTGGCATCAGGCTGCAACCGGATTTGTGAGTCAGAGCCATCACCCCGTCGATGTGGGGGAAGTCGCGTTTGAAATCGTCTCCTTTGAATTGTTCGGCAATGTATTTTGAAACCGACGCGGAGCAGTTGACGCTGGAGATAATGGCTACGTAATTGCGCGTTCCGGACGGACGTCCAGCTCCTCTGTCGAATCCCATGAAAGTCCGTTGATCCGCATCTTCAGCAGGTTTGATGGCTTGGTAATGTTCCCCGATCTTGTAGTCGCGACCAAAATCGCCCATCCCCAGATTTTGAACATGCACGTGATCTCCCGCCTTGATGTCGGCCGTGGCGAATCCGATGGTTTGACCATATTTAACGAGAGGGGCGCCTTTGGCGATATCGGTCAGGGCCATTTTGTGTCCTGCCGGGATGATGGCGTTGGTTTGGATGTCGCCCTGGGGCGTGGTGAGGACGCTCCCCGCCTTCACGGTTTTCTTCATCACGGCCACATGATCGGCCGGATGTAGTCGCACTGCGACTTCTTCAAAAGCAAAGTTCATGATTTTGTGTGGATGATGGAGAATGGTGGTGGGGATGGCGAGGGAAAATGAGTGGTGGGTTTTTGTTCTCACACTAAGGCACATGGCACGAAGAAGGTTTTCACTTGCTTTCGGGGGGTATTGGGAATTTGATAAGTCCATGATCAACCAATACGTGGAACGTGTCGTGAACCTCATCAGTGAGGATTCGCAGCGGCTATATAACATGAGCGTTGAGGACGCTCGGGAAAGAGTGCTGTCGGGTAAGCCTGAATCGGTTCGTGAAATCGACGGTTCGTTTGCCTTGCTTGCCAAAGAAGGTAAGACAGTTCGGCTGGCTCGGTCGATGGACCGTCCCATGCGCTATTTCCTGGCAAAACGGGAAGAAGGTCCGGCCCTGATCGTGGCGGATCGGATGGACACCATCCGGGATTGGCTCAACAAGGAAGGATTTGGTGATCAGTTTCATCCGAGTTACACGCGCATGGTGCCCGCTCACTATGTGGTGGAAATTCAATTGATCGGTTGCCCGGATCCGGATCCTGTTTACACACGGTATTTTGATCCCCAGAAAAACACCCAACCGAATGATCTCGAACAGATCGGGCGACGTTATATCGGGGCTCTGGCTGAGGAAATTGCCAAGTGGATTTCAACGGTGCCGGCCAAGGAACCCATCGGGATCTGTTTTTCGGGAGGGATCGACAGTGGCGCCGTCTTTCTGACAACCCACCATGTGATGCAGTCGATGGGGACGCCGTTGACTCGCCTTAAAGCCTTTACCCTGAACCTGGGGGGAGGAGAGGATATGACACAAGCCCGCGAATTTTTTCAGAAAACCGGGCACAATCTCTTTCTGGAAGAAATCGGGGGGCAAACCGAGGATATTAACTTGGATGAGACCTTGCGGGCGATCGAAGATTACAAGCCGCTCGATGTGGAGTGTGCCGCCATGGGGATGCTTTTGCACAAGGGCATTCGGGAGCGTTATCCGGATTGGAAGTTTTTGATGGATGGTGACGGTGGGGATGAGAATCTCAAGGATTACCCGATCGAGGAGAACCCCGAATTAACCATCAAGAGCGTGCTGCATAACCAGATGCTGTATCACGAAGGGTGGGGCGTCGGAAAGATCAAGCATTCATTGACATACAGTGGAGGTTTGAGTCGCTCCTACACACGAACTTATGCTCCGGCCAAGTACTATGGATTCGAGGGTTTCAGTCCTTTCACACGTCCTTCCGTGATCGAAGTATCCGAGGGAATACCTTATATTGATCTGACCGATTATGAGCATGGAAAACTTTATGACCTGAAGGGCCGCATTGTGGCCTTGGGTGTGAAAGCCGTGACGGGGGTTGATATGCCGGTGTTCGAAAAACGCCGGTTCCAGCACGGCGCCGTGCCGGTCGAATCCCTGCGGTCCATGATTACCGATAAGGAACCATTGCTTCGTCGACGGTTTCATTCCATGCACGAAGAAACTGCCGGGTAAGTCATTTTTGTGGCTGAATGTGCCTTTTTTGCCCGGAAATGAATGCAAATCGGTTAAATCAAGTCTACCAGGGAGCGGATGATTGACAACCGAAAGGTCTGTCTTCACATTGTTCATAACTTTTTTCCATGAAGAAAACGACAATTCACATAGCATGTTCGAGTTGGATGGCGCTGGGCCTGGGCCTTACGGTTCAGGGGCAGGACACCATCGATTTCTCCAAGCAGGTCAAACCCATATTGGAAGCCAATTGTTTGAGTTGCCACAATCCCGAAAACGTCAAGGGCGAACTCCTGATGGATACGCGCGAAAACGTGATCATTGGCGGTGAATATGGCTCCGCGTTGGAGCCGGGCAAACCGGACGAAAGTTCGCTTTACACACTGACCATTCTGGATCCGGATGACGAAGACATCATGCCGCCCAAGGGAGATCCTTTGACGAAGGACCAGACGGACATTTTGAAGGTCTGGATCGAGCAGGGAGCCGAGTGGCCCGAAGACGCCGTGCTCAAACCCGCCCGCAGTGTCGATTTTGTGGAAGATGTCCAGCTGGTGTTGGAACAAAACTGTGTCAGTTGTCATCGTGAAGGACATGCCGATGGAGACTTGCAGTTGGATGTCCGCGAGAAGGCATTCGCCGGTGGCAAATCCGGCAAAGCCATTGTTCCGGGACGTTCGAGTCTGAGTTCACTTTACACGTTCACGATTCTTCCCGAAGATCACGGTGACCTGATGCCACCGGTTAAGAAGGATGGTCCGATGTCCAAAGACAAGACCGATATCCTGCGCTTTTGGATTGATCAGGGAGCTCAGTGGCCGGACGGTATCACTTTGGTTCCAAGAAAAGCCGATGACGGACCGACAGGTGCCAATATGGAATTGGTCACCTCCATTCATGATCGCATTGTTGAAAAGAACACGATCACCGAAGAATCCCAGATGGAGGCTTACACCGAAACCATCACCGGAACCCAGGTCACCTTCGATATGGTGGCGATCAAGGGGGGGACCTACAAAATGGGGAGTCCTGCCAGTGAGGAAGGTCGACGTGATGATGAAGGACCTCAGGTGGATGTTCAGATTTCACCCTTCTGGATGGGGAAACATGAGGTTACCTGGAATCAATATGAGTTGTTCATGTATCCCGAGGAAATGGCTCGCCTGCTGAATGCCGGAGATGATTACCACGATCCTTTGGCTGACGCAGTCACCAAACCCACCAAGCCTTACGTGGAAATGAGCTTCGGAATGGGTAAGGACGGGTATCCAGCCATCAGCATGACTCAGCATGCCGCGAATAAATACTGCCAATGGTTGAGTGCCAAGACAGGTCACTTTTATCGCTTGCCCACCGAAGCAGAGTGGGAATATGCCTGTCGCGCAGGGACCACCACAGCGTTCTGGTGGGGGGATAATCCGGATGAAATCGAAAAATATGAGTGGTACGCCGACAATGCTGATTTTAAGTATCAGAAAGTCGGAACCAAGAAACCCAATCCATGGGGTCTCTACGACATGCATGGCAACGTCGCTGAATGGGTCTTGGACGCTTATACCGAGGACGGTTACCAATTGTTCAAGGACCAGATGCAGATCGATCCCTGGAACGTTGCCAAAACCTTGTATCCACGCACCGCACGAGGTGGATCCTGGGATGATTACCAGGAAGCCATGCGAAGCGCGGCCCGTCGCGGATCGAATCCCGATTGGAAAATGCAGGATCCTCAGCTTCCGAAAAGTATTTGGTATCTGACGGATGCGCAGGTGTTGGGTATGCGGGTTGTCCGCCCGTTGAAGGTGCCGAGCAAAGAAGAGATGGCTCTGTATTGGAACAATTTGTCGGAACGAGATTAAGCTCGCCAATGGGGCGGAAAAGTTTAGTATCAGTACATATTTTCAGAAAACCATTGCTCGACGCTCGATCAGAGGCGGAGGGCATCACAGTATAAATCAAAATCCTATGAAAAAAGAGAATCAAAACCAGGATTCAGTGACGCGCAGGAATTTTCTGAAACAATCCTCCACCGTTGTTGGGGGAAGTGTTTTGGGATCCATGGCGCTCAATCACGGCGTCTTCGCGGCGCAGAATGACGAGATCAAAATCGCCCTGATCGGGTGTGGTGGTCGCGGCTCGGGGGCGGCAGATCAAGCTCTGAATACGCACGACCAGGGACCCATCAAGTTGATTGCCATGGCCGATGCATTTGGAGATCGCCTGGAAGGCAGCTTGAACAACCTGGCCCGTAAACATGGTGATCGTGTGGACGTGCCTGAAGATCGTCGTTTTATCGGATTTGACGCCTACAAGAAGGCCATTGAACTGGCCGACGTGGTCATCCTGGCAACCCCTCCGGGATTCCGTCCCATTCATTTCGAGGAAGCCGTCAAGCAGGGCAAACATGTCTTCATGGAAAAACCGGTTGCCACGGATGCTCCCGGTGTCCGCAAAGTCTTGGCTGCAGCCGAAGAAGCCAAGCGCAAGAACCTGAAAGTGGGCGTTGGACTTCAACGTCATCACCAGGCTGGCTACATCGATACCATCAAACGCCTGCAGGACGGTGCCATTGGTGACATCATCACCACCCGCGCTTATTGGAACGGCAATACTCCCTGGGTCCGCAAGCGTGCCGATCTTGAAAAACAATACGGTCGCAAATTGACCGAAATGGAATACCAGATGCGTAACTGGTATTACTTTGCCTGGATCTGTGGTGATCATATCACCGAGCAGCACATTCATAATCTGGACGTGATCAACTGGCTCAAGGGCGATTTCCCTGTGCGTGCCAATGGCATGGGCGGAGCTGAAGTGCGTGTGGGCATTGATTATGGCGAAATTTTCGATCATCACACCGTCGAATTCGAATACGCTGATGGTTCCAGAATGTATAGTCAGTGCCGCCATCAGGTAGGATGTTGGAACAGTGTTTCCGAACATGCTCACGGCAGCAAGGGTAGTGCAGAAATCAATCGCTACATCATCCGCGGTGAAAATCGCTGGCGCTTCGAAGGTCGCGGTAAAAACCCTTATCAGCAGGAACACGACGACTTGTTCCATGCCATCCGCAACAACGTTGCCTACAACGAAGCTGAATATGGGGCCAAGAGTTCGATGACCTCCATTCTCGGACGTATGGCGACTTATTCCGGTAAGGTGGTAGATTGGAATGACGCGATCAATTCCAATATCAGTCTCCTGCCTGAGCGTTTCGCCTGGGATGCCATGCCGAAGTCCCTGCCCGGACCTGACGGCATGTATGCCACGGCGGTTCCCGGACAGACTGTGGTGGTCTGATCTATTTGATCAAACATCTTTAATTACGAAGAGGCGGCCTTATTGGTCGCCTCTTTTGCTGCCGTAGGAGCCTTCGCCAGAAGGTGCCCAGTTGGAGCATGCGAAAAGGCGGTTGGGGATCGGGAACTTCATGGCTTCCCGAAACGGAATGCAAAATAAGTTTGAGAGCCACAAGGATACGCGTCGGGGACGACACGTTCTACCTGCCGTAGGAGCCTTCGCAAGAAGGTGCCTGTTTGGGCCCATCCTGGGGATCTTTTTCAGGTTTATTGCATATATCGGTTGCGTTGGGGCGGTGAATTGATCAAGTTATCAGGGCATGATCAGTTTTGACATTCATGGAACACGACGGCTGCAGCCTTTGCTGCTGAAGGCCTATGTGTGGTCCATTTTGTTTCATTTCGTGGTCATTGCGTCGATGGAGCTAGCTCATTACTATGGCCTGACCGAAAAGGGACCGGTTTCCATGTTGTTGGCTCCCAAGATGCCGGATCTGACTGCTGAGAAAGAAACGCAGGAGTTGGAAATCAATTTGGTTCAGGACCCTCAACCCACGATCTTTTTCGATGCCGATCCATCGTTGGCAACTGAGGATAAACCGGATGATACCCCGTATTACGCCATCATCGATTCGCTGGCGGGGAACCCCGACACCTCAAAAGATTTGGATCAACCCGAGTTGGAAGGGCAACAGGATTTGGTGCACAAGACCACCGATACAGGGCCTACCGAGCAATTGACGGAAGAGCAACCTTACGAATCCCTTCAACCTTATTTCCCGGATGCTGATGAAATCCCGCCCGTGGAGCCGGTGGATATTGAAAACGAAGATGTGGTCGTGAATGAAGTGGATGTTACAGAGGATCATACAGAGGCTGAACCTGAGGAGTCGGTGGAAGTGGTGTCGGATGACCCGAAACTCTCGGATGCAGCGGAAATACTCACAAATGTTCAACCGCGTCCCGTGACTCCACAACAACGACCGGCAACGACACCTCAGGATCGGCCCAGGACTTTGGCCGAGGCCAAGAAGCGGAGCGGCATGTTGATTGGTGAATCCATGCAACAGGAAGGGGGCGTGAAGCGTTTTAGGATTGAGTCATCTCCGGACCTGTTGGCGACACCTTTCGGCGCTTATGATGCAGCGGTGATTCAAGCGATTCAGCAACGTTGGTTTGGATTGTTGGAGGGATTGCCTTCGGCAAGGAATGCATCGGGAAAAGTGGTGGTGAAATTTCAATTAACCTCAACCGGCGAGATTCGTGAAATCGATATAGAAGAAGATACGGTCGGCGTGATACAATCGCTTTTATGTCAGCGTGCGATATCTGATCCGGCTCCCTACGGAAAATGGCCCAATGACATGAGACGTTTGGTGGGGGCGGATTATCGTAATATACGATTTACCTTTTATTACAATTGAAAACCTGGCGCCAACCGCGCAGACTCGTTGGCCATTTCGTTTTGGATCAGACTTGTTACGGCTTAGAGATCAACAACACTAAAAAGTAGAGCAAAATTGAGGAACCATGTTTGAGTTTTTAGAGGCTGGTGGACCGTTTATGTGGTTGCTGCTGACGATGTCGGTGGTGGCTCTGACCTATATTATCGAGCGAGGATTGGCTTTGCGATGGCGCAATGTCGTGCCGGAGCAAGTGGCGACGACATTGAATCAATGCGAAAATGAGAACGACCTGACCACCTTGCAGACGGTGTGTCAGCAACTGCCTTCTCCAGCCAGCAGGATGCTGCTGGCGGCGATGGATCAATTTGCCTATACCAAGGCTGAAAATATCGAAGCTCTACAGACCAGGGCTCGTAAGGAAATTGCCACCTTGGAAAGCGGACTGGTCGTCATTGAAGTCATTGTGGGTGCGGCTCCGTTGTTGGGATTGGTCGGGACATTGCACGGTTTGATTACTTTGTTTGGTGATTTTGGAGCAGCGAGCATGGCTGATCATTCGGCTTTGGCCAAAGGGATTTCCATTGCACTGAACACAACGCTCACCGGTTTGCTCATCGCCATTCCGTCTTTGATTGCCTGGAGTTATTACAACAAGAAGGTCGAAACCATGGCGATTGAGCTGGAGGCTCTCTGCGACGATCTTTTGCAACGTTACTATCCTCCTGCAGTTGCCGTGACACAGAACGTGTCCCAAGCTCCCACATCGGAAGCTCAGTCTGAACCAGATGGTGTGCCCAGCGAGTCGCATGCTCCGAAAAGAAAAGCCCGCCGCAAGCGCGAAACGAAATAGGTCCTGAGCTCTGTGTTGCCATGAAATTCCTTGAACGCAAACGTCACAAACCCCCGACGATTATCATCATATCATTGATCGATATTTTGATTGTGTTGTTGATTTTCATGATGGTGACGACGACGTTTAAACACAAACCGGCCCTCAATGTCAGTTTACCGCAATCCCGATCCAAGGTGTCCACTCAGGCTGAAGCGAGTTCCGTGACAATCAGCATTCTCAAAGACGATCCGGATCGATTCTTCTGGGGGGAAGAGCCCCTGACCCAAGAAGAGCTGGAGTCCAAACTCAAAGCTGTCGCGACCCAGGATCCGGATATGGCCCTGATCATTCGGTCGGATGTGGAGTCACACTTTGGCAAGACCTTCTTCGTGATGGATGCTGCCAGGATGGCCAATCTCAAGAAAGTCAAAGTGGAAACCGAAGTGGCGGCTGCAGGGGAGTGACCGCCCTGCGGATGGTTCACGTTTAAATGTGCGGAGGCGATTGGATTCTAAATTGGTCTCGCAAGGTGTCCACAGCAATGAAAAACTCCCGCATCGCCATGATCCAAACATATTGTCCCTTTCGGGTAAGTTGAAGATACTCACCGTGCTGTTTCAATGCTCCTCCCCATTTCAAGGTGTTCAGCAACCACCCCAGATGCCCCGGACCGAGCGAACTAAGTTCTTTGATCAACTGTCCGGCCGGAGTCTGGATCGCAAACAATCGTCTGAGAAGGCAGTAATACTGAAGTTCTCTCCGGGTGAATTGTTTGAAATGTGAAATGGGCAATGCTCGTTGAGTCAGTTTTTGGATGTAAGTTTTATTGCTGAATGTATTGATGTGAAGCGTGTTGTTGAAAAAACCAAATGATCCGCTCCCCACGCCGACATATTCGTCGTGGTCAATGATGTATTCATCAATGCTGCCCGGAGCGCTGGAGAAACACCAAGCAGTGGATTGGTGATAGATTTCGCACATTCGGTTTGCAAGCTGGTGATACTGCCGCTCTTCTCTACCGTAATCCATACTTCCCAGCATTT
>CAYPZD010000140.1:0-9447 GCA_964415055.1 uncultured Verrucomicrobiota bacterium
CCGGATGTTCCATGTAGAAATCGGCCTGACGCTGATAGAATTCGTAGAGCCGGGCTTCGTTGACGGTTTCGGTTGAGAGTTGGTAGGACTCTCTTCCGAACGCTGGATTTGCATAGGGGTGTTTGGAAGGTGTGGCAAGGTTGCCTTCTTGTGCATGTGTGGCCGGCATGCTCATCAGAACAAAAGTCGCCAAGCACTTTGAAATGGTATGATGAAAACGAAATCTCATGGATGGCCCGAGTCTACGGGGTTTCATCCATTGATTCCAGCGGAATGAGGTGGTGTCTTCGTAAAAGAGTATCTATCCAGGAAAAGGAACGTCTTCCAAACCTCACCTTTGCCAGCGGTAGTTTTTCAATCAACTGCGCCGCTGGCGCGTGGTGTTGGGCCATTCGCTGCAGGAAACGGGCACGATCATTTGCCATGTTGATCATTCCTCTTGACTGTTTGTCCCGTTTTTCAGCAAAAGGAGGCAGCATTTGCCCAAATAGATCCTCAAGATAAGCCCAGACTTTTTCGTCGTCCAGGTTGTGCTCCAATAGCAGAGCCATTGCAGTGATGTCCCGGTTCCGGACCGAAAAGAATCCATACTCATTTTCGAACGGTGAAAAGGTCAGTAATAGATGTAGTTTTGGGATGAATGGGGAAAGGTCCGCATCCCGCTGTCGAAGCAACTCAATTATTTGTAAATATTCGTCTGGTTTTTGGCTGCTTTGAACGAGTTCGATTAAAATCGGATGAAGGAGACTGATCGGGTGAGGCCAATTGCGCAAAATTCCGAGACAACTGGTATGATTGGATTCGATGTCAGCTCTAACGAGTTCAATGAGTCGTTCTCTGTGCGATGATTCTTCAGGATACCCATGAACCAGTGCAAGATGCACCTGGATGGCGACTCTTGGTTCGGGTGAACCGGTTAATTCCAGCAAACGCTTCTTAATTTCCGGGGAATCCGCTGCGAATTTTGCCAGTATATGAAAATACTCGGTCTGCCTAGTAACCAAATGGATGGGGTCTGCCAATCCAGGATAGCAAACACGCGCGTTTTCCGGACTGAGCTTTTCCATAGTCCTTATAGCCCAAAATCGTGAAGATGAGTTGGTGTGAGTCAGAAAAGGTGCGGTTTTCTCCGCAATCACATCCAGGCGATTGGTGACCAGGTGATATATCCAGGTCACAGAATCCCGCGTGTTAGGATTGGGTGATTGGAGTTTGGGGTGAGCAAGCTTCTCGGCTTGCTTATAGGAAATACCCATGTCCGAAAGCAAATAACCTGCTGTGCCAGATTTATTGATTCTTTCCTCTCGAAAATCTCTTCGCTTGTACCAAGGTGTCCATTTTAAAGCTTTCTGAACCACGGAGACGAGCGCATTTGTTGTACTCGATTTATAGGCTTCCTCACAAAGGAATGCGACACCTGGATCACCGAACGCTCGGAAAGCTTCGATACTTTCTTTCTTTACAGGAGAAGGCTGAACAGGCCGGGCATACCAATAAGACCTCCCGTCCTGGGTGTTGGCGTAATCGAGCCACCATTCCATGTTGTGGTCTTGATAGGTCGGTCCCGATAAATTTTTGAAGATACCGAGTGTAAAGAAGCAAACCAGCAACAATAGAGCTGAAAAGATTCCTGCTCGAATCCACTTTGATGTCCAACCTTTTGCTTTGTCAGTCATGCCGAGAATGCACCCAATGTGATGGTTGTAACAATGCCCTCAATCTTAACAAGATGCAATGAAACATCGGTTTTGAAGGATTCCTTTTTCTTGAAACAAAAGGTCGTTCAGGTGTGAATACCTATGTTGAATTCCAAGAGTAACAAGAGCTGTCGTATCCAAGCTCTGATTGTATGTAATGCATCATGATGCCGCTGGAAGTTGAAGGATTGGGTAAATCATTTGGTGAGGTGAGAGCCGTGGATGGTGTGCGCTTTCACATTGGCGAGGGGGAAATCTATGGTTTGTTGGGCCCCAACGGGGCCGGCAAGACCACCACGATCTCGATGATTTCGGGGTTGCTGAGACCCGATATGGGCAAGGTTAAGGTGATGGGACGCGATTTCTGGCAGGATCCACCGGCTTCTCAAAAGTTTATGGGAGTCGTGCCTCAGGAGATGGCGGTTTACGAGGAACTCAGTGCGCTTGAAAACCTGGTGTATTGGGGGCGTCTGGCCGGGGTGGCCAAGCAGGAGGCGAAATCGCGGGCAGGGGAGGTGTTATCCATTTTGTCTTTGGAGGAGCGTGGGCGTGATCCGGTGAAGGACTATTCGGGCGGTATGAAGCGACGCGTGAATTTGGGGTGCGCCCTCATGCACAAACCCAAGCTGTTGTTACTGGACGAACTCACCGTGGGGATCGATCCTCAGGCTCGCACCAAACTTCTGTCGGTGATCAAGGAATTGGCCGAGGATGGAACCGCCATTCTGTATACCACTCATTATTTGGAGGAGGCGGAAAACCTTTGCCACCGCATGGGGGTGATCGATCATGGCAGGTTGTTGGCCGAAGGCAGTCTGGATTCGTTGAGGGACAAGGTTGCCAGTCAATCTGTGTTCATCCTGGAGGGCCAGTTTTCGGATCAGGATCCTGAACAATGGCCCGGATTTGAGAAACATTTTCGATTGGTACGAAAAGAGGATTCACAGTGCGTCATCGCTTCGACCATAGATCGGGATCCGGGGGAAAGTTTGCGTGAGATCCTGGCTTATCCCGTGGCGGTTTCCAATGTCACCTACAAGAAGCCTTCCTTGAATGATGTCTTCCTTCACTTAACCGGACGTGAGCTGAGAGAATGACAACGATTTGGCAATTGTTATCCAAGGATCTGATCCGAACCTGGCGGAATCCGTGGCCGGTGCTGATTCAATTGTTCATTCCCATTGCCATTGTGGCGATCATGGGATCGGTGTTTGGCGGTGGGGGGAATCAAGGTAAAGGGATGGGGAAGATTCGATTGGCCTATGTGAATCAGGATCCGGGACCTGTTGCGGAGTTTTTGGACGGTTTTTTTGAGCGGCCTGAAATGACGGAATATTTCGATGTGATCGAGACCGATCCTGAGTCCGGAATGGAGATGCTCCTCGACAACCAAATCAGCGCCGTGGTCACCATTCCAGAAGGGTGGGCTGAAGGTCTGTTACGTGGTGAGGACATTCCTCCGATGGATCTGGTCAAGAACCCTGCGCAATCGTGGCACCCGGCCATTGTGGAGGAAATGTTGCAGGTGTTGACCGAAGGCCTGAATGCCTTGATTCGAAACGCGAAACCGAAACTGACCCAATTGAAGGAGTGGATCGAAAAGGAAGATATTTCGGATTTTGAAGTCATCGGCAATTGGCTGGCTGATATAGGGACCAAAATTGAAGCCATCCGCGAGCATTTGTTTCCTCCCAGTTTTCGATATGAAAAAGGGGCCAAAGATACTGGTGAGGCGTCGGCATCCAAGGGGGAAGGAAATACTTCCATTCAGATTTTTGCCTATTTCCTGCCCATGATATCCTCCATGTTTCTCTTGTTTCTGGCAGATTTGGCTTCAAGGGATTTGTTTCGAGAATCCCGGTCAAAGACCTTGCAAAGGTTTCAGACACTCCACTTCGGGGTTTTTCCGTTTGTGGTTTCGAAATGGATGTTTGGCGTTGCTCTGGTTTGGCTGGGGGCGCTCATGTTGTTTGTGTTCGGGGCGTTTATCTTTGGTATTTCCTGGAAGCATCCGTTCGGTTTGATGGGCATTGCGCTTTCTTTTGCGGTTTGTGCTTCCGGTTTGATGTTGTTGTTTACCGCTCTCATCAAAAGCGAAAAACGGTCCGACGCATTTTCCAGTATGTTCATCATGGGGATGTCGCTCCTGGGCGGAGCTTTCTTTCAGGCGAAAGCGATGCCGGAGTGGATACAACAGGGTCTGATGCCCTGGATGCCGGTTCATTGGTATATTCAATCCGTTCATTCTGTCGAAGGCATGACTCAGAGTGGTATGGCCTGGGAATCGGGGGTGATGCGACTTTGTCTCTGTGGATTACTTTCCACTTTGGTCGCCTGCTGGGTCTTACAGAAAAACTTAAGCCGGGGGATTCAGTCGTGAGAACCATTTTTTTGATCGGTCATCATGATGTCAGCCTTTTTCTTAAGGATAAAATGTCTTATGTCTGGCTATTGGTCGTTCCGATGATGTTTGCATTTTTTACCGGGATGATGTCCGGTGGAGGTCAGCAACGCACATCCAATCCGAAACCCTCGCTCTTAATCCAAAATGATGATCAGGGGCCGATTTCAAATTTGGTTCTGAAATCGCTGGAACAGCAGGGGATTTATTTCCTCAATGCCGAATCCAATCTTGACCCAAGCAGAACCCTGATCATTCCTGAGGGTTTCTCTGAAAGCTTGTTGGCGGGTGAATCCATTCCTTTGGAATTGCGTCTGCGTGATACCTCGCCGACGAATCCTTCCGTTTTGTTGGAGGCTTTGCTGTTTCGAGGGCTGATGGACATGAACGGGCATTGGTTGGAGTGGGTGAGTCAAGATGGTGAATGGTCTGCTGAATCGCCAGATTTTCTCAACAAACTGATGGATCAACCTGACCCTGTCAGACTAAACGTTGCCTACGCGGGCACGCATCCCATTCCATCCGGCTACGGGCATTCCTTACCGGCCAATGTGGTGATGTTTCTCCTGATGAATTTGATGATATTCGGTGGCACCAGCATCGGGCATGAACGTCAGATGGGAGTCATGCGACGCCTGGCGGTTCAACCGATTGGTTTATTGCAGTTGATCGTGGGAAAAGTTTATGGCCGTTGGTTGCTGGGCTGTTTGATGATTGTATGTCTGATGGGGCCGGGTTCGGTGGTTTTTGGGATTTCGTTGGGAGTTCGATGGGTGGAAACACTTGCGGTGTTGCTTTTGTTCGCCTGGATGGCCGCCTCGTTTGGTGTTTTAATGGGAGCTTTATCGGTAAATCCGGATAAGGTGCCCGGATTATGTGTGTTGATCAGTCTGATCATGGCCGCTTTGGGTGGTTGCTGGTGGCCGTTGGAAATTGTGCCCGACACCTTGAGGACCGTTGCGCATGTTTTTCCGACTGCCTGGGCGATGGATGCATTGCATCAAACGATTCACTTTGGAGCAGGTTTCGGCCGGATCGGGACCGAATTGGTGGTTCTCCTTGGTTTTGCCGCTTTATCCAATTTCGTTGCTGTCAAATGGTTCAAGTTTTCTTGAAATCGGACCAGCGGTCGGCCAAATAAGGCGATTCTGTTACATTTTGCGTCCATTCCGCATGGTTTCTTGGTGTTTTTCTTCCCATTATTTTGAAAACATTTGACGCTACCTTCACCGCTTCCATACATTCTCTTTGGAACGTAGTGATTTGAATAGAACTTATTCATAGAAGATAGACCCAAGGGATATGAGTAGTGCAACTAAAGGACTCGAAGGAATTGTAGCAGCCCAAACCTACCTCAGCGATGTGCGGGGCGATGTGGGGGAACTGATCTATAGAGGTTACGACATCAACGAACTGGCCGGAAATGTCGGTTACGAGGAGACGGTACATCTCTTGCACTACGGTAAATTGCCCAACCGTGCCGAACTCGATCAACTCAAAGCCAAGCTGGCCAGCTTCCGCACGCTTCCTCAAGGTGTGATCGATCTGATCCAATCCCTTCCCAAGGACACTGTTCCCATGAGCGCTTTGCGCACGGGCATCTCTGCTTTGGGGTGCTTTGATCAGACTGCGGATGACAACTCCAAGGAATCATTGGAAGAAAAAGCCCTGAGAATCATTGCTCAAATTCCTATTGTTACCGCTTATTTCCACCTTTATCGCCAGGGGAAACCGCTTGTCGAATCCCGTTCAGATCTGGGCGAAGCCGCCAATTTCCTCTACCTGATCAATGGTGGCAAGGAAGCCGATCCCGAAAGTGTCGATACGCTGGATATGTGTTACGTACTGCACGCTGATCACGGGATGAATGCTTCAACCTTTGCCTCGCGTGTCACCATAGCCACCCTTTCAGACATTTACTCCGCCATCACCAGCGCCATTGGCACCTTGAAAGGCCCTCTCCACGGGGGAGCCAATGAGGCCGTTATCCGCATGCTGCAGGAAATCGGCAGCCTGGACAATGTGGATGGATATATCCAGGATTGCCTGGAGACCAAGAAGAAGGTGATGGGCATCGGCCATCGCGTTTACAAGGTGCTTGATCCACGTGCGCTCAAGCTGCGTAAAATGGTGCTCAAAATGGGGGAAAAAGTGGCGGATCCCAAGTGGATCAAAATGAGCGACAAAATCGCTGAAATCATGCTTCACGAAAAGGGATTGCACGCGAACGTGGATTTCTACTCAGCCAGCGTTTATTACTCACTGGATATCCCCATCGATTTGTTCACCCCCATTTTTGCCATTGCCAGAACTTCCGGATGGTCAGCTCACGTGCTGGAGCAAATGGCAAACAATCGCCTGATCCGACCACAAAGCGATTATATCGGACCTGAAGGCCTCACGGTGACCCCGATCGATGAGAGGTAAACCGGTTGAAGTTCTCATTTAACACATTTGTTTCATTTTAGGGGGTTCCACAACGGAACTCCCGGGCATATACTGATTCTTAGCGACCAACTTCATGAATATCCACGAATACCAAGCCAAAGAACTACTCGCACGGCACGGGGTGAACGTCCCGTCCGGTCAATCCTGCAAATCCATTGAAGAAGCCGAGCAGGCGGCACGCAACCTGTTTGACGCCGGTCAAACGATGGTGGTCATCAAATCGCAGATCCACGCTGGTGGCCGGGGAAAGGGGACATTCAAGAGTGGATTCAAGGGCGGTGTGCATTTGTGCAAATCCGTGGAAGATACCGTTGAGAAGGCAAAATCCATGCTGGGCGAGGTGCTGGTGACCAAACAAACCGGTCCCGATGGGCGTGAAGTAAAGACTCTCCTCGTGGCCAGTGCCGAAAAAATCGTCAAAGAACTTTAT
Organism: uncultured Verrucomicrobiota bacterium; assembly: GCA_964415055.1. Classification (GTDB taxonomy): domain Bacteria; phylum Verrucomicrobiota; class Verrucomicrobiia; order Limisphaerales; family AAA164-E04; genus AAA164-E04. Next base: position 6,977 of record CAYPZD010000140.1, read on the forward strand.
CTGGCGGTGTTGCTCGATCGCAATTCGTCTCGCCCGATGGTCATGGCCAGCACGGAAGGTGGCATGGACATCGAAGAGGTTGCCGAAAAGACTCCCGAAAAGATCGTCAAGGAAACAGTCGATCCTTCCATGGGATTACTGCCCTACCAGGCCAGAAAGATCGCTGCAGCATTGGAACTGCCATCCGGCCTGATCGGACAAGCAGCCAAGTTGCTCATGGGCGTTTATCAGACCTTCTGGAAATGCGATGCCTCCATGGTGGAGATCAATCCGCTCTGCATCGTGGAAAACGTGGATGGATCGCAGGGTATCGCAGCCGTGGATGCCAAAATTTCTCTCGATGACAATGCTCTCTATCGTCACAAGGACATCATGGAGATGCGGGATCTGGGTGAAGAAGCACCCCTCGAGATTGAAGCTGGTAAGTATGATCTGAACTACATCAAGCTCGATGGCAACATTGCCTGTCTGGTGAATGGTGCCGGTTTGGCCATGGCGACGATGGACATCATTAAACACTTCGGAGGTGACCCCGCCAACTTCCTGGACGTCGGCGGCGGCGCCACACGCGAGCAAGTGACCGCTGCGTTCCGAATCATTTTAAGTGATCCCAATGTGAAAGGGATTCTGGTCAACATCTTCGGAGGTATCATGCAGTGCGATGTCATCGCCGAAGGGGTGGTTGCAGCGGCCAAAGAGACCAATCTTTCCATTCCTCTGGTTGTGCGACTGGAAGGGAATAACGTGGAAATTGGCAAAAAGATTCTGAATGAATCCGGACTCCAACTGATCAGTGGCGACACCATGGCGGATGCCGCTCAGAAAATCGTAGCCGCCGTTTAATCCAGAAATTACGCAAACTGAACAACCCATTTCCAAAAAAGATCTGACTTATGGCAATTTTAGTGACCCCCGAGACAAAGGTATTGGTGCAAGGAATTACAGGAGGGTTTGGCGGACGTCATGCCAAACTGAGCCTGGATTACGGTTCCCAAATCGTGGCAGGTGTAACCCCCGGCAAAGGTGGGCAGAAATTTGAAGACAAAGTGCCTGTTTTTGACACCGTCCATCAGGCTGTCGCCGAAACTGGCGCCACCACCTCGGCGATTTTCGTTCCGCCTCCATTCGCCGCCGATGCCATTCTGGAAGGTGTCGATGCGGGACTCGATCTGGTGGTTTGCATCACCGAAGGCATTCCTGTCAATGATATGGTCAAAGTGAAGCGCGCGCTTCAGGGAAGCAAAACACGTTTGATCGGCCCCAATTGCCCGGGCATCGTGACTCCTGGTGAAGGAGAAGGCTCCAGTGGGGGATGTCGTATCGGCATCGCACCTGGTTATATTCACAAAAAAGGGAACATCGGTGTGGTGTCCCGTAGTGGAACTCTAACCTATGAAGCGGTTTGGCAATTGACCTGCCGCGGTGTGGGACAATCCACCTGCGTCGGTATCGGTGGGGATCCTGTCAATGGAACCTCGCATTTGGATGTCATCAAAATGTTCAACGACGATCCTGATACTCACGGCATCATCATGATTGGTGAGATTGGTGGTTCAGCTGAAGAAGAAGCTGCCGCCTGGATTCGGGATAACTGCAAGAAACCCGTTGCCGGATTCATTGCTGGAACCACAGCGCCTCCCGGACGCCGTATGGGACATGCCGGTGCCATTGTAAGCGGTGGTAAAGGGACGGCCGAAGCCAAAATCGCCGCCTTCCGCGAAGCCGGCATCCAGGTTGCGGAAACACCTTCCGAAATGGCCGATGTCTTGTTGAAAGTCATGTAACCCGGTAGGGCTCCACTGCCGCGGGGCCGGGAGCGCGCGGGGAATTTTCGGATGTTCGTGGCGTTAACGAACGCGTCTGCGGACGTGCAGCAGCACATCCCTACCAGCCCAAGGGCTTATCGCCACGGTAGCCGCGGGGCCGCGAACGCGTTGGGGGGTGTTGGGATGTTTGTGGCGTAGTCGGACGCTGTAGCGGACGCGCAGCAGCACGTCCCTACCAGACTAAGGACTCGTGACTGATTTCCTTTGCCTCAAATCTTTCATGGGGCTAGCATATCTGCATTGATTTACCCAGAACGTATCCGTATGAAGACCGGGATCTGGTCTTCAAGACTGCCAGTTGTTCGCACCGATGAGTAATGGGCAGGGGAATGAGCGTGAGGGAAATCGGTATGAAAACCCTTTTTTCAATATGATGCAGCACATCAGTGATTTTCCCAATCAAAGAAGGACATGCTTGAGCTGGCTGACGGGATGGCTTGGTTTGGCCTTTTGCTTGACTCTGCCAGCGGATGGTGTCCCTGTGTTTTCCGAACAGGATATTCAGTTCTTTGAACGTCGTATCCGCCCGGTTTTGGCTGAGTCCTGTTATCAGTGCCACAGCCATCAATCGGAAAAGTTAAAAGGGGGGTTGTTGCTCGACTCTCGAAAGGGTGTTTTACAAGGGGGGGATTCAGGCAGTTCCAT
>CAYPZD010000141.1:0-9316 GCA_964415055.1 uncultured Verrucomicrobiota bacterium
CATCTTCTCACGACGGCTTCAAAAGCTCAATTCCACTGTTTTTGTCGAAGAACCAATAAAAAGTACCCCACCCTAATAAATCCGGGTTTCCCTCAAGGGAAGCCCGGATTTTTATTATTTCCACTCCAATTCGACAAAGACCGGCATGTGATCCGATGCCACGGGCGCGTTCACGATGCGAGCGGTCCTCACTTTCCACTGTGAAGATCCCTGAGTCAGAAGATAATCGATGCCCTGGTGTTCACCCAACAGATCCTTCCAGCCTTCCGCCCATAACCGTTTCATGGGAGCACTGTCGGGGCGGGCGTTGAAATCTCCAGCCATGAACACCTGAGCAGCGTCATTCTTGGGGATGATTTGTAAAAGTCGTTGAACTTGTTCAGATCGATTGGATTCGCTGAGGTGACAAAGGTGGGTGTTGATGAAGCAAAGTTCGGGAAGTTCGTCGTCGGGGCGGATTCGGGTTTCCAGTGCAATTCTCGGTTCCTGATTGATGCGGTAGGGAAGTGCATACACCTTGTGGGAATCCACAGGCCAACGACTCAATATCGCCAGACCATATTGCCCTCCCTGAAAGTGAATTGCTTTTCCGAACACCTGATGCATTCCCAGTTTGGAAGCGATGATTGACGCTTGGTCCACCCGGTCGGTGCGCTGTGTCTGGACATCGATTTCCTGCAGGGCGATGATGTCTGCTTTTGTTTCCCGGATGATCCGGGCGATACGGTCATAGTCCACTTTGCCATCCAACCCCTCGGCGTGATGAATGTTGTAAGTGAGTAATCGTAAGACCGGAACCTCCTGTCCGTATGTGGACAGAGAGATGCCGATACCGAGAATGAGACCGATCCACCATTTCATGATTTTTTCTTTTTCTTGAGTCCGACACTTGAAGATCTTTTGGCGATCTTGCGGCTGGTCGTGATTTTTGAAACCGTGCCTGTGTTCAGGTAAGCCTCGCGAATCTTATCCAGCATTTCATCTCGTCGGTCATAAAGACGCTTTTGTTTTCGTTTGGGGCTTCTTGTTAAACAATACGCCGTCAACAAGGGGAGGGAAACCGTTGAATCCACGTAGGCCACCACGCAATCCGGCAGGGTGTCGGGATCCACTTTTCCCCAACTGACAGCCTCTGCCGGGGTGGCCCCACTCAGCCCTCCGGTGTCCGGTCTCGCATCAGTGCACTGAAGAAAATAGTCGTGACCTTTTTCCTGAATTCCCATGACTTCCTGGATCTGGGGCTCTGTCTGCAACATGAAATTTTTTGGGGAACCGCCGCCCAGAATGAACACGGAGGATGTATGGCCGCTTGATTTGGCTTCGTAAACAATGGCGGCTGTCTGGTTGACATCCCGGTTGATGTCGAAACTCATTTGGTGATCCCTCAAGGACATCGCCGCGACGTTCATGCCGATGGAACTGTCGCCGGGACTGCTGGTGAAAATAGGGATGCCATACCGATAAGCGGTGGCCAGCACCGAAGTGTCTTTCAAGTTCAAAGCTTTGGCGCGAGCATCCACATACTTGCCCAGGAGATAGTGAAATTCATCCGTTCCAAGAGGGCGCTGGAATTCAGGCCCCTGAACCACACTACGCACAAATGCGTCCGTGTCCAGAAGCACATTGTAGTCGAAGATCACATCATAAATGCGTATCACCCCGCTGCGGTGCAGTTCCACATCGTCCAGAAAGGGGGAACCCTGGTGCAGGGAAAGGTCCAGGCCGTAATGAAGGTCATGATACAGATTGGCTCCTGTGGAAACAATCCAATCCACAAACCCCGCCTTCATCCAGGGAATCAGACACGATTTCCCAAGGCCGGCGGGAGTCAAAGCACCGGTCAGGCTCATCCCTATGAACCCGTTCTTTGGCAGCATTCGTTCGGTCAACAAGCGGGCTGCTTCACGTAAACGACCTCCGTTGTAGGCAAGGAATGCCTCGTCAATCAGATCAGCCGCGCGCATGTTTTTTCTGATGCCGGAGGGATTCAGGCGTGGAAAATTGGACAGGGGGCAATCTTTGCGTTTCTTTTTACTCACAGCCAAATACTGCCGAATTCCCCAGGGGAATGGCAACGGGAAATTAACGAAGCTTTGCGTAGGCGAGTCGGCGATTCAATGCCTGTCGGATCTTGATCAGTTCAGTCACATTTTCCATGGTCAACATTCCTATCAAGGTACCGTTTTCCACTACCGGGATCATGTTGTTGGGATAGCGTTGATACAGGTTCAATGCAGGCTCCAAATGGAAGGATGATTCCAACACGACAACATCCCGTTTCATGACATCGCGAACAGGCGTCCACAAATCGTGTTGTTTGAGGGCGTCAAACAATTGACTGGTTCCGAGGATACCGATGACCTGGCGGGATTCGTTGACGATCGGAAAGTCGGTTTGTGTGCCGGCCAGCACCCACTCGGCGATTTTTCCAAGAGAATCATCGGGGGTTGCCTGATGAAATTCGGTGATCATCGCCTGTTTGACGGTGATGCCTTTCAACTGGGATTTGAGCACAGCGTAGTTGGCTTCCTGCCCGGCGCCAAACCAGACCACCAGCGCGATGAAAAATAGAAAGGGATTCTTTAGCCAGAAAACACCGACAATGACAAAGAGCACCGCCATCCCCCGGCCCAGCCGTGCTGCAATCCTTGTTGCCCGAACGAAATCCATGCGGGCTGCCAGAACGGCACGCAGCACTCTTCCACCATCCATCGGAAAAGCTGGCAACAGATTGAACAGGATCATGGCAGTATTGATAATGACCAGGCTTTCCGCAAATCCCGCCTCTTCTATTCCCCACTCCAGATTGGGCCAACCTCCGCCGAACAAGACAAGACCTCCTATCAGCAGCACTGCGATGACGACGTTGACGGCCGGACCTGCCAGTGCCACCCAGAATTCGTCACGAGGGCGGTCCGGCATTTTCTCCAGACGTGCGACTCCCCCGATTGGGAGCAAAGTCACATCTCTGGTTCCAACCCCGAAACGGCGCGCCATCAGGATGTGCCCGAACTCATGTGCCAAGACACAGGCAAACAAACTGATGAAAAACAGGATACCCACCGCTGCTTCGGCAAAGGACGGCGCAGTGCCGCCTTCCGCCAGAGCCACCAGCAGCATCAAAAGGAGAAATGTGAAGTGTAAATAAACATTCACCCCTGCGATTCTGGCAACTTTAACCGACCAGGGCATGGGTCACAGGGGGGATGTTGCTTGTCTGTTCATTAATCGTCGCTCCCACCCGTGATGAACGGGAGGATGTAATAAAGAAACCAGGCCAGTGAAGTAATGAATGCAGCCACATAGGTCAGTGCCGCGGCATTCAGGACTTTTGAAACACCCTGGTCTTCGGTGGTGGTCGCTGTAAATCCCATCTGGCTCAGCACCAGTTTTGCCCGACGTGAGGCATCAAATTCCACCGGAAGCGTGACCAGATTGAAAGCCATGATCACGCCAAAACATATGGCGATCAGTTTAAATGCGATGGCCATGGGGATCAGCCCCAAAAACAGTCCGATGATCATGAGCCATGTCAACACGCCATTGGCTACTGAAGTGATGCCAACGGATGCCATGCGGAAATTCAATGGAGCATAGGCCTGTTGATGCTGGAGTGCATGACCGCACTCATGAGCCGCGACTGCGATAGCCGAAATGGAGTTTCCGTGATAATTCTCGTCCGACAAGACCAGCCGTTTGTTGATCGGATCATAATGGTCGTTCAGTGTTCCGGGTTGCGTGCGGATTTCGACATCATGGATGCCGGCCGAACGAAGAATGCTTGCAGCGACCTGACCTCCGCTGTAGCCATTGTGAGCTCGCACCTGACTGTATTCGGCAAAAGCGGATTTTACTTTTGCCTGTGCCCATAAACCAATGAGCATGGTCCCAATGAATACTATCCAAAACATATTTGTCCCAGTTCGTTAAATTGTTGGTCATCCCGACACATCGGAGATGCCTCGTTTGCTGATAGACATACCCCGAGTTGCTTTGATTTGCAACTGAGAGTCACATGACAGTTTTGTCATGATTGATTCCATTCCTTTCGTACCTGGATTGCCCAAAGAGGATCCAGCATCGCAGCTGTAGCGATTTGGAAGCTCTCCGCCCCTGCTGTGAGATGCTCATGAATGTCTCGCAGTGATGATATGCCGCCAACAGCGATGGTTCGAACGGATGCATTTCTTTCCTTGATGATGGATTGGAACAAGCTGACCTGATTCTTCACAGCCGAACCGATGGCTTGGCCGGCAATGCCTCTTGGTTCTCCTTCAAAAATGGGTTTGCCTTCAGGATTTTTCACTCTGGCACCGATGCAGTTGACCATCACGAGCCCTTGCACCAATCCCTCAGCCAAATTGATCCACTGGTTGGCCAATGTTGTTTCGGAGATAAATCCAAGTTTCACCAGCATCGGTCGATTCTGGATACTATCGCGCACACGTTTCAATACCTCCAATGAGGCTTCCGGCTGCGCATACAACATCCCATCCCGCGTTGCCACATTGGGGCAGGAGAAATTGAGTTCCACGATATCGGCTCCGCTATCGAACGCATTTTTTGCGCAGCCTGCATAGTCGTTGGCTATGGCTGTCAGTTCGTCTTCGGGGGCAGGAGTGGCAACGACGGAGACTGATAGAAGTTGTCCGGGCAGGAGACTTTCTTTGGCCCTGGCGACGTCTTCCTGCCAAACGACCGGTTCTCTGGACGGCATGCCAAACGATACCGCCCAGGAATGATCCATGCGTGCAGAAAATTCAATTTCCTTGTTGGGCTCTGTCAGCTCATGGGCGGTAACCGGAACCAGGTTGGGGAGGGGATAGCTTTCACGGCTGCATCTCCGTACCGTTTTATAGGTTAAAACGTCGAATCCAAGCCGTGCATAATAAGCAATCCATCGGCTGTTCAACAAGGGGCCAGCCGACATGGCAAAGGGTGAAGGGACAGGCAAACCCGCGTAGGTCCATGCTCCCGGTATCGGTGCGATGTCTTGACTGCCGTGAACTTCGGAGGAGGGAACATTTTGGTAGTTCCACTCGTAATCCTGGTTCACATCGTAGACTGTATGATGGCTGGACACGTTGTGATGAGTTTATTTGTTCTCTTCCGGAAAACGCAATCCATTTGAAAGACCGAACGCACAGGGGGTGTATCCAGGTTCACTACGCACGTGGCCCAATGGTGGCGCCACCATCGCAAACGATGGTCTGTCCCGTGACCAGGTCGGAACCGGTGATCAGCGATACCACGGCAGCGGCCACATCTTCCGGAGAACATACTTTGCCCAACACTGCTTTGGATTCATGTCCTGATTTTGCGGTGTCGTAGTTTTCTTTCAGGCCCTTTTGTGTCCAGTCGTCGGCGATAAAACCCGGAGCCACCGAATTGACCCTGACTTTGGGGGCCAGGATGCGGGCCAGTGAGATGGTCATATTGATCAGAGCTGCCTTGGAGGCGCAATAGGCCAGGGAACTGCCGTTGCCGATGATTCCCGCGATGCTGGTGATATTGACCATTTCCCCGCCGTGTTCCGCAGCTTCCAGCCAGGGTTGTGCCGCTCTGGCGCAATAGAAGGGACCTTTGACATTTGTTTGCAGGATGCGATCCCAGTGTTCGTCCGTGAGCAGGCTCAGATCTGAAAACGGCAGAAAGTCCGTGGTCGCGGCATTGTTCACCAGGATATCCAATCGACCGAAATGATCGATGGTTTGCTTGATGAGGGATTGGCATTCGGTTTCTATTGAAACATCCGCCTGGATCAACAGGCAAGAAGCTCCCTGAGCTTCCACTTCTGCTTTGGCCGCCTCGGCTTCTTCTTTCGATTGTCGGTAGTTCAACACGACCGAACACCCTTGCGCAGCCAACTGCAGCGCTACTGCTTTTCCCACCCCTCTGCTGGAGCCGGTGATGATTGCCACTTTGCCTTTGGTTTCCATGCAGGTGATTCTTACTGGTCAGTGGATGTTGGCAATGTTAAATGTGATTCCATGAATTCCAGCATGTCGAAGATCGGTTTGGGGGTGACTTGTCGTCGGATGATCCTCTCGATGCTTTGTTCCGTTTCGATGGTGTCCGCAATCGTGATGATTCAAGCGACCCCCACGAATCTCATTTTGATCATGGCTGATGATATGGGCTATGGAGATCTGAGCTGTTACGGCAACAAGACCTATCAAACCCCTCATCTGGACCGTATGGCCGCCGAAGGATTGCGCTTTACGGATTTTCATTCCAGCGGTCCGGTGTGTAGTCCGACACGAGCAGGATTAATGACCGGACGTTACCAACAGCGCAGCGGCATCCCGGGCGTGATCTATGCAGCATTTGATGCGAATCGACACCATGGCTTGCATCGTTCCGAGGTGACCTTGCCTGAGTTGTTGCGCGAGAAAGGCTATCGAACCGCCATGTTTGGTAAATGGCACCTGGGCTATCGGGAAAAGTTTAATCCCGTTTACCATGGATTCGAACAATTTCGCGGATACGTCAGCGGCAACATCGACTATCATAGTCATATTGATCGAGTAGGAGTATTCGATTGGTGGAACAAGAATGAGCTAGAAGACGAAACCGGATATTCCACCCATTTGATCACGAACCATGCTTTGGACTACATCGAACAACATCAGGGCGACCCCTTCTTTCTATACCTGGCATATGAAGCCCCACATGACCCTTACCAAGGTCCGGACGATCCCCCGATTCGCGTTGAAGGAAAGGTTGTTCCCAACCGCTATGAAGCAGGGAGAATTCCCAGAGCCTACCGGGAAATGGTTCAAACCATGGACGACGGAATTGGCAGCATCCTGGCAAAGTTGAAATCCCTGTCGCTCGACCGGCAGACTTTGGTTTTCTTCCTGTCCGATAATGGAGCGAACAAAAACGGCCAAAACGGTGATTTGAAAGGTTTCAAAGGAAGCTTGTGGGAAGGGGGGCATCGGGTGCCCGCCATTGCCTGGTGGCCGACCGTGATACCGCCCAATTGTTTCTGTGATGATTTGTCCATCAGTCTGGATGTGATGCCCACTTTTCTGGAAATTTCCGGTGCAACGCTGCCAGAAGGTCACCTGTTGGATGGTCAGTCACTCAAGCCCGCCTTTCTGGAGGGATCTTTGCCCGATCGCATGCGCAAGTTGTTTTGGTCGTATGGTTCACAACTTGCGGTGAGAGAGGGACCATGGAAGTTATGGATGGATTCTGATCGGGGAAATTCAGCTCAACTATTTCATTTGGATGGAGATATCGCCGAGAAAAACAACCTGATATTGGATCAGAAACTTAAGTCTGAGCGGATGAAGGCCGATTTAGGAATGTGGTATGAGGAAGTGACGCAACATGCCACCGCCCAGGAAGGCGGCCAGTGAGTAACCAGAGTAACCAAACATTTGCATGAATACCGATGAACACACATCGGGTATCGAGCGGCTTTTGTGGAAAAAGGCGCCCGTCCCAACCCTTCGATGTCTTCCCGATGGAAAATGTCTGGATGCGAATGATTCAGCCGTTGATTTTTTCGGTAAAGATCTGGAAACCATAAAATTAAGCCACATCGAATCCCTTGCGACACCTTCCGAAGAAAAACCCTTAAAAGCCTTTTTGGAAGAAGCATCCCGGCAAAAGGGAGACATGCATCCCCTGTCGGTATCGTTTCAATGCGGCGACTCGTCCGTTCGACATGCATTGTTGGCAGCCAAAGCTTTGGATCCGGTAAATGAGAAAAACGGTTCCAAACCGGATTTGGTCTTACAAATCCTTCCTCAATCATCCGAATCAGGTTCCTCCGCCTTTTTGTCCGGTTCCTTTCTGCCAGACGCCCATGATGCCATCATCATGCTGGATAAGAAGGGGATCGTTCAGTATTGGAATCCCGGTGCCAAGCGTTTGTTTGGCTGGGATGAAAAGGAAATGTTCGGACAAGACATCACCCAATTTGCATTTGCGGAGACGCCGGACATTGACAAACTGTTTGCTTCACTCCCACAAAAAGGCCAGTGGTTCGGGGAGCTGGGCGCCCAGTGTAAAACCGGCAAACCAAAAACCATCGAAGCTCGCTTCAACCTGTTGTCCTGTCAAAAAGGAGAGGAGTGGCGCATACTGGGAATCATCAGTGATGTGACCGAAAAGCGGGCCATGGAAGAATGCTATGTGAGATCTCAACGACTCGAAAGTCTCAGCACTCTGGCAGCCGGGGTCGCGCACGATCTCAACAATGTGTTCACTCCCATCACCATGGCGGTTGAGCTGTTGCGCAGCGTGGAACTGCCCAAAGAGGAACTGGAGGACCTGTTGGAAACAGTGGACACCAGCATCCAAAGAGGAGCGGACATCATCAAGCAGTTGGTAGCATTCGGGAAAGGCGCCGAAGGTCAGAGTATCGTATTTCAACCCAAGCACATCGTACGGGAAGTCATCAGCATCGCCCAGAAAACCTTTCCGCAAGGGGTCGAAGTGCATTCCGATGTGCTCCGTGAGCAGTGGGTCATCCGTGGAGACCAGATACAGTTTCATCAAATGCTCATGAACCTCCTGCTCAATGCCCGCGATGCCATGCCCAGGGGAGGGCGGATTGAGGTGCTGACAGATAATGTGACCATTGATGAACATTATCCGTCATCAGATCTGAATCCCGGGCGTTACATCAAGATCACCATCGAGGACAATGGAGAAGGAATGGACGAAACCGTTCGGGAGAAAATTTTCGAACCATTCTTCACCACCCGACCGGTTGGCAAAGGGGCTGGACTTGGTTTGACCAATGTTCTTGGAATTGTGAAGTCCTTCAACGGATTCATCCAATGCGAAAGCCAAAAAGACCAGGGCGCCAAATTCCATGTGTTCCTCCCGGCGGTCATTGAGGAAAAACCCGACGAACCCGTGTATAGCCCGGCAGAACTGCAAGGACACGGCGAAACGGTCTTGATCGTGGATGACGAAGAAGCCGTTCGCGACACAACACAAAAGCTTCTGAACCAAAACGGTTATAAGACACTGAAAGCAGTCGACGGAGTGGATGCGGTCGCGGTTTACGGCCGGAATCAGGGCCAGATCAAAGTCGTGGTGACCGATTTGAAAATGCCCAACATGGACGGTATTTCATTGGTCCGCATCCTGCGCAACATGAATCCCGATCTGCCCATCCTGGTCGTCAGCGGACATCCCGATGAGCATGATCTGGAAGTCCTGGAGCCGTGCTCCTCCATTCATCTGCTGGAAAAACCCCACAAATCCCAAGACCTCCTGCGCTGGGTGCACCAACTCCTCCACCAAAACGAAGTCCAAGCCTGACGCTATTCGTAGAGGTTCTTTCGATAGC
>CAYPZD010000142.1:0-9297 GCA_964415055.1 uncultured Verrucomicrobiota bacterium
TCGCTGCAATGGGGGGTTGCAGGTCCATAGCGTCAGGGTTTTCCTTCGGATGGCAAATCTAAACACGTAGCCCCCAAGGGACGGACCGGGACGGTCCGATCTACCTACAACTCAGGAAATGCAGCCCCCAGATCCAGGTCATCCCCCAGGGACTGTTGGAGGGACAACAGATGGCGGAACAAACGTTTGACGGTTCGTTGCTGCCTGGGGCGTTCCGCTAGATCACTCATTTCCAGAGGATCATTCTGCAAATTATATAACCGTGCTTTTCCAGCCTTGGGATACAGGATCAGCTTACGACCGTCCATGGTTATCGAACGCTGCAACTGCAAGTAAGCGCCATAAACCGCGCTGTAAGCGGACGCGGAAGTTGTTCCATTCAACAAAGGCATCAGACTGTTGAAATCCACATGATCGGGCTTTTCAATCCCGGCCAGCTCCAAGGATGTCGGCATGACATCCTGAAGATAAATCGGGGCATCAATCTTTGCGTTTTGCTTGATGCCGGGTCCCACCGCCATGAACGGCACACGTGTGCTGTGATCATACAGGTTTTGTTTACCGAACAAACCATGGTGTCCAACCGCCAGGCCGTGATCGGCAGTAAAGAAAATGTAGGTATTGTCCGCCTGCCCCGAATCTTCCAAAGCATCCAGGATGCGCCCAATCTGTTCATCCATGTGAGTGATGATCGCGTAATATTCCTGGCGATGCACCTTCACCGAATGCTCGGTTCGCGGAAACGGTCCCAACTTTTCATCCCTGAGATTGGCGCTGCAACCGATGTCATCTTTGTAAGGGTATTCGGACATGAAATTCTCCGGCACTTTGATGCGGTCCAACGGATACCGATCCACATATTCCTTGGGTGACTGACGCGGATCATGGGGCGCATTGAAAGCCACATACATGAAGAAGGGTCGCACATCCTTCTTGGCATCCTCGATGTATTCGACACCATCGTCCCCCACAATTTCGCTCCAATGTTTGCCACCCTTCCAGAAACCATCAAATTGGGTATCATACGGACTCCAGGAATCGGGCTGATCAGGCAGAGGCCGATTGTAACCCTCGGGTGTTTGATTAGGCATCCCGGGACGGACGTGATGTGCCACGTCAAAGGCCTTTTCAGCATCGGCGCGCACGTGCCATTTGCCGGTAAAATAGGTCTTGTAACCCGCCGCCTTCATGTGCTCCGACCAAAAACGACCTGCCTGGCGTTCCTCCTCCGCTTTGGCGTAAACCTTGTTGGCGCTCCATACGAATCGCCCGGTATTCAACATACAACGGGAAGCCACACACACCGCGCCACTCCAGGATCCCATGTTGTAGGCGTGGGTGAATGTGGTGCCGGAATGCACCAATCGGTCCAGATTGGGCGTTTCGATATCGGTATGCTCCAAAGCCCGAATGGTCTCGAAGCACTGATCATCTGCAAAAATAAACAGGACGTTCGGTTTTTCAGCGGCCTGCACGGACGCAAAAGTCATCGCAGCGCAAAACCAGGCAGCCACACCGAACCCTACTTTTCGGAATCTCTCAATTGGAAACATGGTGGCTGTTATAAAGAAACCCTTTGAAATAGGCAAGCATGCGAGAACGAATTAGACTGTTGCGCGCTTCATATGAACCATGGTAGCAACTAAACGTCAGAACATCCCTCATGAAAAGTTTATCACGAACACACATCATCTGAAGCCCCATGAAAACCCACTTTCAAAGCCGAGCCTATGGCGCTTTTACCCTGATCGAACTCCTGGTGGTAATCGCAATCATCGCCATACTCGCCGGCATGCTCCTCCCAGCCTTGTCAAAAGCAAAAGAACGGGCCAGACGCTCGGTCTGTATCAACAATGTCAAAACCTTCACGCTGGCCACATTGATGTATGCGGACGATAACGATCGACGACTTCCACGTGCCAGCGAAGCGCATCCTCCCTACTACGTGACACATGAGTTTCGTGATACATTTCATATGGGCTACGGCGTTTCCAGAAAACAATTCTATTGCCCTTCAAACCGTTCGTGGAATCGCGATGATTTTTGGGATAACCACCAACCGGGAATCGCTGTGACTGGATACTTTTACTTCGGTGGAGAACCCAACTACGAACGCCAGACGGTGCTGCCGGAGAAAGAATCACGACGTCCAGTGTTTGCGGTAAGGGACACGGATCAACCGTATTACAACATCCTATGGGCAGATTTGAACCGGAAATGGGAGACCTGGGGGCGGAACGATAACAATCCGCTCACTCGAGGGGTCAACCATACCGTCCGCAAAGGGGATGCACCCGATGGAGGAAATCACGGATATTTGGACGGTCATGTCACCTGGGTTCCGGGCAAACAATTTATCGATTCACCCAAGATGCGCTACGGTCCGTGGCCCGAAATTTATTTTTTCGCTGAGACCAAAGATTGAAAAAGGACACATGTTAAAAAAAGAGCCGCCGAGTGGTTCAACTCGACGGCTCTCTGGTTCTCGTGCAGTTGCAGTGTCCGTTAACGTTTCAAAAATCAAAGCCTCGATACCAGCAGCTCGCGCTGGAAGATCATTTCTTTGGGTAAATGGGCATATAACTTCATGAATAACTCGTCCTGTGAAATGACTTCATTGCGCCACTTCTCGGTGTCGATGTATTGAAGTTTGTGGAAATCTTCCTGATTGAATGCTTCCATACCTTCCAAGTCAAACGTCTCCTCGTCAGGCACCCAACCAAGTGTTGTTTCTTCTGCATTGGCCCGCCCACGACAACGATCAACCATCCATTTGAGCACTCGCATGTTCTCCCCAAATCCAGGCCACAGAAACTTGTCTTCTTCGTCTTTCAGGAACCAATTGACGTGGAATATGCGGGGCGGTTTCTTGATGAGATGGCGCATTTCCAGCCAGTGGGCGAAATAGTCGCCCATGTTGTAACCGCAAAAGGGTAGCATTGCCATCGGATCACGTCGCACCTGACCCGCACCTCCTACTGCCGCGGCAGTCATTTCCGATCCCATCGTGGCTCCGACATACACACCATGGATCCAGTTAAAAGCCTGGAATACCAAAGGCATGGTCGTGGCACGACGTCCGCCGAAAATGATCGCGCTGATGGGCACTCCCTGTGGATCGTCCACTTCTTCCGCCAACATGGGATTGTTCTTCATCGGCGCGGCAAAACGACTGTTGGGGTGCGCCGCTTTGGTGCCCGAGTCCGGCGTCCATGGATTACCCTGCCAGTCCGTCGCCTGTTCGGGGACCGGACCATCCTTGCCTTCCCACCAGATGTCACCATCAGGCAGGAGAGCCACATTGGTGAACAGGGTGTCACGGGCAATGGTGGTCATTGCGTTGGGATTGGAAGCGTTGTTTGTTCCGGGCACGACGCCGAAGTAGCCGGTTTACGGATTGATGGCATACAAACGTCCGTCGGGACCCGGTTTCATCCAGGCAATGTCGTCTCCAACAGTCCAGACTTTCCACCCGTTGTAACGCTTGGGAGGAATCATCATGGCAAAATTGGTCTTGCCACAAGCACTCGGGAATGCGGCAGCCACATAAGTTTTTTCACCTTCTGGTGACTCCACTCCGAGGATCAGCATATGCTCAGCCATCCACCCCTCCTTGCGACCAAGATACGATGCGATGCGCAGCGCCAGACATTTCTTACCCAACAACACATTGCCACCGTAATTGGATCCAAGGGAAATGATGGCGTTGTCCTGAGGAAAGTGGGCGATGTAACGTCGATCCGGGTTGATATCCAGCATACTATGCAGACCGCGGTTGAATTCCTTGCTGTCATCGCCCAGATGTTCACATGCCACCTTGCCCATACGGGTCATGATCCCCATGCTCAAAGTAACATAGATTGAATCCGTCACCTCGACACCGACTTTGGACAGTGGTGATCCGGCAGGTCCCATGAGGTAAGGAACCACATACATGGTTCGCCCTTTCATGCATCCCCGGGCCATGCCATAAAGTTTCTCGTACATGTCCTCGGGTTTCATCCAATTGTTGGTTGGACCCGCTTCGTCTTTCGTTTCGGTGCAGATAAAGGTACACTGCTCCACACGGGCAACATCATTGGGATTGGAACGATGGTAATAACAACCCGGCCATTTCTCCTGATTGAGCTTTTGAATAATGCCTTCGGATTCGGCTTGAGCTGTCAATTGGGCACGTTCTTCTTCTGATCCATCGCACCAATAAATGGTGTCAGGTTGGCAAAGGTCCGCCATCTCCTATACCCAGTCGATGATGTGTTGGTTTTTTGTGGTGGGATTTTCTGGCATGATATGTTCCTTCAACGATCTCGTTCGGGATAACTAGACCATGAACGCCATGTCCCAGCTCACCGTAAATTGCGCGAACAATATCAAGAATTGGTTTCATTCCCTTCCCTGCCGGTAAACCTGACCCGGCAAACGTTTGACCAGGCGCATCAATTCCATCGCCAAAAGCCAACCACACGGTGTGGAACTGAGACTTTTGGAAATCTGAACTAGCCACCCCACTCCGAGATCAGCATTTCACCAAATTCAGGACTTGGTATGGAGGGGGCATTTTATTTGAAGGAACAACCAAGCTAAGGGTGCCGGTTTTTGAATTGACTCGTGCGCCAAGATCCGAATTCCTGACGTTTCAAGAAACCACGCGACTCCAAACTTTCAATTCTTTCTCGAACTCGTTGAATTTGTTCCAATCTTTGAATCGGGCGTGAAGCAATACTGACTTGAACCGCCTCTGAAACTTGTTCAGAAATTTCCGAAACTTCTTCTGCTATGCAAGAATGATCTGATGTCATACTGAGGAATGAATTCGGCATCCTTCGCCATTAAGTGGTCGTTCAATAATTTAAGACTGCCTGGATTCTTTAGACCGACGACTTGATTGCAGCATCATAGTCCTACCTTGGCTAGAATTCGATCTTTCCAAACTCTCTTGGTATTCACGTATTTTAGCAACAGCTTCCTTGAATCCATCTAACTGGTTACCTGCTTGGGCAATAAGGCTTTTGGATATTCTTTGAGTGCTCATATCTGTAGTTGCGGTGTTTGTGAATTGGCGAAATTTTACTTGGTCTTAATTGTATGTAAACAAATTTCCAGCTCAAATCTTCGACAGATTTCTTGCAAAAGTGTTATCGTCGTGGATGCAGATTGCATCGTTTCATCGTCACAAAGATAAACTCCGTAAGTAATAATGCAAATAACGTGTTCAAATACGCCTATGTCTGTGTCTATCGAAACTGGGAGAAAAAATGCTGATCCAGTCCTACGTCGTTTGTCTCGATCAGAAAGTCGATATTCCCCAATTTTGGCATGCTCGAACTTGTCAATATACATAAGCGGTTCACCGATTTTTAAAGCCTTGTAGGCTCCTGATCCTTCTCGACCTATCGATTCAAGATCTGGTTTCGACCATTGACGATGATGCCTGTGAATGTCAGTCCAACTTCCTTCCGGACGTCGCCGCACAATCGTTATGTTGATTTGATCTGCCTTTTCTATTGAAAAAGTATCCTGCAAAAATATGGTCGCTTCGTTGGAGATAATTTCAAACTGAGCCTCAGGATCGGTTATTTTCTTAAACTTGTCAGAATTCTTCTTAATTTCCGGGGCAATTTTTTTAAATCTGCTTATCTTTGCTGATACAATCCTTCCAACTGCCAGTATAAAATTACTGTATATCACATGCCCTGCCTCTGGAGAATGGATTGGCCCTTTTTCTGGAAAACACATGACTCCTGCATAGATCGCCAAAGGGGACCAAAGAACAAACCAAAATAAATTCCTCCAGTACCATATCTGCTTCCAACCCCAATCATCTTGAAAAATATCAGCAGCAGTTAAAATACCACCGTAAAGGACGCTCCCGAAAAATGCCGCATGCTTGTTTCGAGCAAGAACAAGTATTTTTCTTCTTATTC
This sequence comes from uncultured Verrucomicrobiota bacterium, assembly GCA_964415055.1. GTDB lineage: Bacteria > Verrucomicrobiota > Verrucomicrobiia > Limisphaerales > AAA164-E04 > AAA164-E04. The sequence continues at coordinate 5,925 of CAYPZD010000142.1, forward strand.
TTATCCAATTAGGTTTGGAACTCATATCTTAATTGCAGAGATAGTAATCATGGCCTCAAAAATGGGGTTATTCCCTTCCCTGTCGGTAAACTTGACCGGGCAGCCGTTTGACCAGGCTTTTCAGTTCCATGGCCATCAGAAGGACGGATACTTTTTCCGCTGGCCAGCCGCTGCCACGGATTAGATCATCCATGTGACATTCGTTGCCTTCCAAGAGGCGCCAAAGGAGCGCTTCTTCTTCACTGACCGGCATGGTTGCCGGAGGTGAATCACCAGGTTGTTCGGAGCTTGAGGGAGGTGGGAAGAGATATTCGAATTCTCCCAGAATATCCTCCACGCTTTCACATAATTTGGCCCCGTTCTTGATCAAAGCATGGCAGCCTTTGCTCCGCGGGGAATCAATCCTGCCGGGAACAGCAAAAACCTGCCGTCCATAATCCACCGCCATGTTGGCCGTGATCAGTGCCCCGCTGGTTTTGTTGGCTTCGATAACGACTGTTCCGAGGGACATACCCGCCACGATCCGGTTTCGTATCGGAAATGTCTGTCGATCCGCCTTTCTTCCAAAGGGGAACTGGGTGATGACCGCCCCCTGACCGGATATGTTTTCAAACAAGGAGCGGTTTTCAGAAGGGTAAATAATATCCAGACCGCACCCCACCACCGCCAGCGTCCGGCCCCCGCCCCTCAAACAACCTTGATGGGCCGCAGTATCAATGCCCCGGGCTCCACCGCTGATCACCGTCACACCGGCATGAGCCAATTGAAACGAGAGCTTTCGGGCGGTGTCCAATCCATAGGGTGTCGTCATGCGGGAACCCACCATGGCCACGCCGTGATGATCTTTTTCTTCCAGTGTTCCCTGAACATAAAGAATGATGGGCGGGTCATAGATTTCCTTTAAAGCGTTCGGATAGATGGGATCGGCCCCGGTCACCACGAAGCAACCATAGTCATCAATACGCTCCAGCTCCTTGGACAGATCAATCCGGTTTTCCCAATCCGCAATGCATTCAGCCGTATCACGTCCCACACCTTGAACTCTTGCAAGCTGATCCGCAGATGCCTTCAGAATACTTTCCGGGTCACCAAACAATTCCAACATATGCCGGAGCCGGATGGGACCGACTTTCTCCAACATATTCAACGCAATGCATGCTTCGGTGGATGTCATGTAAAAGAAAATCAAACAGGAGCAAGAAGTTGAATTCAATCAAGGTTCACCCGAAACATGCATTTTAAAACAGTACTTGGAGGTCGCATTTTCATACCCTTGGTGAAGAGGAAAATTTGCATTTGCGCCAAATGTTCTTACATTGGAAGTGAGTATGGATGCAGCATTCAAGGAATGGGCGGTGGTCGTGGAAGCCATCGGGCGTGGGGACCAGATTGTCATCATGCGAAAGGGCGGAATTGATGAGGGTGAACATGGATTTGAAATCAAGCACGGCAAGTTCTGGCTCTTCCCAACCCGGTTTCATCAACAACGCGACATGGTCGTAGCCGACGCCGCCAAGGCGTGGCCCGGGAAGACGCTAAAAACCGACCACGATAAAGTAACCATTCAATACGCCTGCGAGGTGGTCACACATATTGAACTCAATGCCATCGAACAAATTGCCCGACTACGGGGTCAGCATATCTGGAAAGATGAAGTGCTGATCAAACGCATGACCTCCGGAGATCGAAATTGTCTCCACGCCTTAATAGTAAGGCCCCTTTCCCTGCCCGAACCGTTCAGTATCCCCATGCACGAAACCTACGCCGGATGTAAATCCTGGATCCAACTCCAGACCGAACCCGCTTCTGATCTGCTGACACCTGTTCTGGACGATGAATCGTTCAAACAAAAAATCCACGCCTTCGAGCAATCGATCCAATGAAAAGAAAACCCAAAATCATACTCGCCTCCCAATCACCCAGACGACAAATGCTCCTGAAACGGCTTGTGGCCAACTTTCAATGCGAAGTGGCACAAGTAGACGAAACGGCCTCCCGTCACCTCACCCCCAACGAAATTGCCAAGACCAACGCCCATCGTAAGGCACTGGCTATCGCTCAAAAACATCCCAAAGCACTGGTGATCGGTTCAGACACAGTGGTGGCTCTTGGAGCCAAAACATTTGCAAAACCCAAAGACCTGCAGGAAGCAGCCCGGTTCCTGAAACGACTTTCTGGCAAAACACACCAGGTGATCACCGGAGTTAGCCTGCTTAGTCTCGAACCACTCAGAGTAAAACTGTTCTCCGAAACCACCCACGTCGGATTCCAACGCCTCAATGATCAGTCCATCCTCGAATACCTCTCCATGATCAACCCGCTCGACAAAGCGGGTGGCTACGCCATCCAGGAACACGGCGAATGGATCATCGGCGAAATCTTCGGATCCTACACCAACGTCGTCGGCCTCCCCATGGAACGACTTCGCGAAGAACTCAAACTCTGGTAGCGCTGGAACAGTGATTCATTCAAAAGGCAGATCGGCTCGTCACGAGGCGCACCCTTGTGGCATCCGAACTTTTGAATGCCTCTCAACGGTAAGATGACAGACATCGAACGGCCAAATCGTTTTCGGATGCCACGACAGGGAGGTTGTGGAAAGCGGCTGCTGTTGCGTTTTCCATTGATTGATAATAAGCAAGATTTGAATACCACAAGGTTCCGCTTCGGGACGAATCGTTCTACCTTCCATTCATTTCAATCAACTCATTGAATTCAGCAACATGCTGACGCATGAACTCCCGCGCTTCCTCGCCGACTTCAGCGAGCGCCAACAAGTTTTCCAGGGCTTCACGAAAACCGAAAAATCGTTGTGTGGCATCGCTGAACAGATCCTCTCCGAAAGCCGTGCGAATACGGCTCAGTTCAAAACGTAAATGACGTTCAAGATCATCCAGCTCGGGCATAAAGTCTCTGGGAGCCGTTACACGCACGGTTCCCGTCACCCAACTGGCCAGGTCAAAATCTCCGGCAACCGGCTCCAGAGTTTTGTCGGGCATTTCAATCACTTCGGTGTTCCAAAGACCCTTTCCATCTTGGGACAAGTGATAATCCCAGTTACCGATCAGGGCATGAAAAAGTTGTAGTTCGGCAATGAGCAACTCCGGAAAGTCGGCATCCGTTAACGCTGCGACTTCCTCATCATCCAAGGCACGTCCACCCAATCCTTCAGCCAACACTTCCACGTGATCAAAAACAAAAGCCATTCGGGTCAACTGCCAGCCGGTGCGATCGGGATCGCCCGATTCGGTGGTGTCCTGATAGGTGATATGTGCCCGACGAACCCGAGGACTCAAAAAACCAAGCATCTGCATGGCTTCATAAACCACCGCTTCACGAAACGTGGATCGTTCCTCCCGCAATCGACCGATAT
>CAYPZD010000143.1:0-8922 GCA_964415055.1 uncultured Verrucomicrobiota bacterium
GCCGCTGTACGATTTATCCCATCAGGCAGGAGGTAAGGAACCACATCATCTTCATCAGGTTGGCTGGCAAAATGCGGCCAATCAAAAGTGGATTGATTCTGGTAGTAGAACTTCATCTTGAAAGCATCAGTCCCATCCTCATCAGCGGAAAGTGTAAGGTAGGGTGGTCTCCCGGTGTAAAGTTTTCCTGAATGCTCGATGGATAGCGGCCCCTGAGTTTCGGTTGTCACCACGGGATTACTGTCAGGTTCCACCGTGATGGCCACTGTCAAGTCAATCGGGTTCGACTCACCATCAAGACTGACCACCGTCAATTGGATATCTTCGTTGAACACATCATTCCCATCGATGTAAGGCCTCCCTTCAAGGATACCACCCGAAATCCGCAACCAGTTGGGGGGCGAATAATCTTCATGGAAAAACATTTGGACCATCGCTCCACGCTGCGTGGCGTGCAAGTGCCACTCAAAAAACTCTCCTTCACTGACGTGGATCATTGATTGGTCGGACCATTGGTGGTTGAGCACATCATACGCGCCGGCGTCCAGAGCAGGCACCCCATCATGCGAACCTCGATAAACGAGGTGATGCCCTTTTCGATCCTGATAGGTATACCTTTTATAAGCATCCAAGCTAAGCCGATCATCGGCGGTAAGCGCATCCCAGTTCGCAGGCAGGTCTTCCGTCGATTCAGAATTGTAAAACGTAACAGGCTGGCCGGTAGTATCAGAGATGGGAACAGGGAGATAAGGTAGAGGCATCGGAGCCTGCAGCATGCCACCAGCTTCGACTACATAATCAAACAGAATGCCCTGATCAGGTTTTTCGCGACTAACATGAAACACGCTCATGGCCGGACGACCGTCCATGGCAGTGTATTTGACCAACACATAAGGGTCCGATGTATAAGGAGTAGACGCATCTGCCTGCAGTAAGTCCACATTCAAATCATCTCTCAAGGCATAGGCTCGTCCTCCAATGATAAGAGCATGCTCTTCATTGGGGTTATAGCCTGCAATTGAGTCATCAGGTTGGCGATAAATAGTTCCCTTTGATTCATACGCATCCAGATCCCCACTTCCATCGCCCCGCGCCATGATGATTTCAGAGGACAGGGCTGGCCATTGTATGGTGTAGTGGGCTTCCACTGCCGGCCAATAAATATCGGGAATATTCGCTTGGCTTGGACGATACCAAACGACTTTGATGCTCTCATTATTGGGGTCGATATTGACCGGTATGATGGCCCCCATAGAGGCGGACTCCATGCCTGCTGAGTCAGGATTCAGATAGGCACTTGGATCATATCTATCAGAACTTTCCGGGAGTATGAATCCAGCCATGTAATCGTAAGGGCCTGTCGCAAGGTTTGCCTGAGCAGGAGGTGTCAGCCTCTCTCCAACGTGCGCTATCAACCCTTGATACAATAAGGGACCACCTGATAAAGGATCACTCAAAAAATCATTATCCAGCTCAGTTGCCAATGTTGCTATCCCCTCAGAGTCCACCTGTGCGAAACCAAACACTTGTTGAGCAACGCCCTCTCGTGGTTTCAGGAATTCAAGCAACTGTTTCCCCTCATCATCGGCATAAAGCTGAGAGATTTCATCATTTGTTAGCGCGCGATCCCAAAGGGCTATATCATCGATAGCGCCGTTCCAAAACCTGTTTGCTTTGTTAGGATTTGAGCCAATCCGCATTCTTCGTTTACTTGAGCTTAAAACACTATGAGAGGAGTTTGAAGCCACTAGCTCACCATCAATATAAAGTTTGGTTCCGTTTGCCTTATCCGCAACAGCAACAACATGATGCCAAAGCTGATCTTCAACATTGCTACCGAGTCCAGAGGCTATTTCCCCAGTATCAGCATTACCACCAGAAAAGGACAGGCTCTGGGTTTGTTCATGCCGATGCAATCGCCAATTGGATCCTTCGCCTTGCGCAATCAGAGCTTGCCATTTTGTATTGAAACCATCCACCTGAAACCAGGAGGACAGGGTCATGCTACCGTCTGCAAATGAAAGGCCATCAACAGAACCACCGATTATTTGCACATACTGCTGCTTATCAGGATCAAGAACAATGGAGCGACCGAAACCTGACTTTCCTTCTTCAAGCGCAATTGCTTTACTTCCCTTGGGTTGACCGTCGTAAACACCAACCAGGTCAGCAAAAGCCGATCCCTTTTGTAACTCTGTTTCCTCGTTGAAATTCCAGTAGGCCACCAATCCTGACTCCAGACTCGAATGGGTAGGCGGCGCGCTCCAGATCCCGAGTTCTCTCGCTGGCACCTTCACAGTCATCGACTGAGTGGAGCGGGCAAGGTCTCCACTATTGAGATGCGGTTCGAACCATGAAAAAACCCGTTCAAAACTGACAACACCATTGTTGTTATAGCTTAATAGGCACCGATGCTGCGGTTGAGATGAATCAAGGTAAGTGTAGAACTTGAGATCCCCATCAAGATAAGCACGTTGCTGATCGAGCGGGTCTTGATATTCCACAACAGCGTTGGACTCATGAGGGATGTTCACCGCTGTTAACTTGGCTTCATTTTTATCACCCGCTGCAGGTCGGATATAGTGAGAAAAATCTGCCGGATCAGATGGCCAATTGAAGCGATATCGAATATGGAGGAAAGGCCACTTGATATTCAAGGTTCCTTCGCGGTGCCAAATAATCTGAACATCGTTGTAGTGTAAGGTTTCGTTCGTGGCATAGTATTCTGGTTTTGAATCTGCTGAACGACTAACAGTTTTGATAAAACCTCCTGACGCATCATTTCCCTGGGCAATGTAGGAAGCATACAAGGAAGTTTCATCGAGTCCTGTATCCTCATCGGACACAGTAACTTTCTCCCCAATCAGGATATTCACATCTCGAGGATTGGAGCTTTTCATGATATCGACAATTTCAAAACCTAGGTGTTGACGATTACCTTCCGAGTTGAGTTCTCCCAATAGTTCAACGAAAACCCTTCCCGTTGCATTCAATGCGAAGAGGGCGTCACTTTCTCGCCAAAGAGTCTTGTTGTATACTAAGTTGGAAGGCTCACCTGTAGTTAGACCCTCCATTTCTTTGATAATACCATCCGACACTGTCTCCGGGACGCTCGCATTGAAAACCACTTTTATTTCCGGAATAAACGAAGCAGAAAGTTGAACAGGGGGGCCTTGGTAGCCTGCTGCGTTCCAGTAAATTTTTTGGGGGGGTTTAATTGGCGTACCACTTGTTGTGTATGTCTTTTCAAGCAACCTGAAGTATTTACCCTGATCGTAAACCCATTTGCTGGCATCTGCGGCATCTGCGGGTACCGATGTTTCGCTCACTGCTTTGCGCCAAGTGATCCTGATGGTGCCGGGCTGGGTAGCGTATACAGTGTTGGCGTGTGGACTGAAATAGTAACCTTTGGATTCATGAGTTTCATCACCTGAGAGGTACGGTTCTGATCGATAATAGGCACTGGGATTCAACAATGCCGTGTCATTTTCATCCTCTGAGGGCAAGGGAATGACACTTCCAAATTTAAAATCAATCGATCTTTGAATTAAGTGTCCGCCAATCTTGGCACGCTGTAAAATAAAGCCACCTTTGGTTTCGTTGCGTGGCAAACCCAATAGATTCGCTTTTTCAATTTCGGTGACCGATGCGTCCAATGACGCGGTAAAAGTTGGATCCAGTGCAACATTACCTGCAAACCCATTGAATGATCGGAATTGCCCAGCGGTAGGCTCAAAAAGAGACGGGCCATCATTATCTGGATAAGATTTCAATGTGCCATTGGAACCAGGATCAGCAGGATTTGCCGAAATAGGCATTCCCGCCAAACTGCTCCTGTTGTCAACAACACTGGAATGGGTGTTGGACAGAGGAGTAGTGATTATTTCTGCAGCATGAAGCAACGGACCGCTTAACGTGAGAAAAAGGTAAAGATTTAGTGACCATTGGACGTATTTCATTATTTTTTCAAATACTGTATGGAAAAGCATATAAGTGATTAATTTTGCAGGAACAGTCGGTTGACTAGAACTTGCTGTAATATGAATGTACCTTGTAGATCAATCGAACGATTGAAATCATTTCCCTCGAGAGTAAGTGTCTCTTCGTAGATACCTCCCTTATTACTGCCAGCCAGAATAATATCCTCGAAACTTCCTGAATGTGTGGTGAATTTGAAAGTCATTTGGCGCCTTATACCGAAAGATTCATTCCTTTGACTCAATTGATTGCTGAAGGAGGCATCCAGATTATCATGATCTGGATGAAAGGCGTGCAGGAAAGGATTATTGTCGTAACTATCGTAATCAGTTGTAATGTCGAATTGAATAACCCCACCGAGCGCTATGTCTTGTTTGGGGGTAGAAGTTGTATCGACTTTAAAACTGCTGGCTGGGAGATTGTCGGCTGTGAACGGAAGATGTGTCGTACTGAATCGATGCACATTTTCCAGCCGTAGCGTATCTGCTCCAATGCTGATCATTTCGGTATTACTGGCCACCAACTCCCCTGCTGAATCGAACCCTGCAGGAATGAGTCCGGAAAAAACTCGCTGAAACAAATGGAGATCAGTCGTTTGATCATCGCCCTCCCCCCTGTAGAGTATGTAACGAAGCGGGAATTTGGTTGGAACCGGTGTGGGTGATGGTTTGTCAGCCTCTGAAGTATTGGCATTATACATTGCTGATACTTTGTCCAGAAAAACATTACCTGCCCACATACCATTCATCCCCCTGGGCTCTGCCATAACAGGAATGTTAAATTGAGAGTGCCCAGCCTCATCTTCGAGTTGCAGGATGCCGGAAAACCTCGCGACGTCATCTGCGAGGATGGACCGATCCAGAGCAATGGAGAGATCCCATTGAGAGTCGTATTCACCCTTAGCGCCAAGTTTAATTGTGAAGTCTACGCAAGGGCAGTGATCAGAAGTCTCTTTACCGTTGATTCCATAGGAAACTTGCATGAGCAGTGCCTCTCCAATGGCTGATTCATTGCCTTGACCTGCAGGAGGAGACTCACTGTTGATCGTGGATGCATTCACAATAATTGCCGAGTCAGTGTTGTTCTGTATTCGTAATTTCAGCACTTGCATGTGATCCCCAAAATCAAGACCATTTGGATTTGACAAGCTAATGCTGAATGGAGCCACGTAGTGATCATTTGAGAGACCATCATTAACCCAGTAAGCCGTTCCTCGTGACAAGGGCGTTATTTCCGGGAAATTCACCTCCTTGGCTATATTGCTATCTCCACTGATGTCGTAAGCATAGATTGACGTATTTAGCTGATCAGCTGTATTGCCTGCATGAGCTGCGAAATAACTTTCGATATTCAAGTCGGCTGAAGGGTGAACCGGAAAACCAACCAAATTTAAACCATCTGAATTAAAATGATAATTGGGAGGTTTGGGTTTACCCTTAATAGACAAACTCAGTGACGACGCAGCAGGGTCCACATAGAACAAATAAGCACTGTTGCCTACCAAAGCCTTGAGTTCTGACTCCAGGTCACCATTAATTTTTCGCCATACCACCCATCGAGAACTTGACTCGTTTGGGGAATCAGGGGATTGGACGGCAAACTGGGAAGTAGAGTTATCCGTTTTCCAATACCATATTTCATCGACTGGAAGCTCCCCGACAAGTGATGAGATCGATGCGTAACTGGCATCGACATGCAGATAGACAGAATTCCATCCAGGAACAAGGTTGAGTTGCTGAGTGAGCCATTGAGCATTCACTGAAACGTGAAAAGTGCCCGTTAAAAATAACAAGATGGCGCAGGATAGTTTTATTTTCATTTCAAAAAATGTTTCTTCGGAAAGGAGATATGAGAAAAATTTTACTAATGAGTAATTGTGTTAAACTCAGTGACAGTGCAACTGAAGAAGTCGTTGTGATCTATGAAAGCAATACCATTAACTTCTATGTAAAGCTTGTAAGCACTGCCAGCAACAGTTGCAAATGCCTTGGATAAATGCATTGGTTGATGAGAATTGCCAAAATTATGGTACTGCCAAAAAGGCCAGTATCCTTTCAGTTGATTGTTTTCGTAACACTTGAGAACATGGTCTGCTTTTCCTGCGCCGGATGTAAAACTCGAGCCTTTAAAGTCAACAGTGGCAAGCCCTCCAATGGCTGTAAAAGATCCCAGAAGAAATAGCCCGTTCACTTGTCCTTGGTTAGTTACATTTCCCTGCTTCAGGTCATGAATAGCAACCAGCGGTCTTCCATTTTTGAGAATGGCACCCGTATTGAAATCCAAAGGTCTGTTTTCATTTGTTTGAAGAGTTGCTTGAGAGTCCGAATTTTTGAAGGTCAATGTGGTTCCATTTGCAACTCCGGTCGGGGAGTGAAGAACCAATGACTCCTCTTGTGCAGGATTGATATTGACCGTTCCACCGCTGATATCCAGATCACCCTCGAAAAGAATCTGCCCTTTGACATCCAGAGTTGCAGAAGGGTTTATTTTACCAACTGCCAACATACCATTCTCGGTTGTCATAACCGGTGAGACAACTCCCGAAGCATCGACCTTGGATACGATTAATTCACCTTGTGTTATCAACCCTCCCGAAGCCTGAACTTCTCCTAGAACATCAAGTGCTGATGCTGGTTGGGGTACACCGATGCCCACTTTATTGCCTTCAGTGACGAGCACATCTCCATCAGTCCCAACAATCCGCTCGGCAGTGTTCGCATGCCCTGCCAGTAGTGAGAATGGATTCGAAAGCAATTGTAGCCTGGGGAGAACTTCTCGCATGCCATCGTCGACCTTGACGGACAATCCGATGTAGAATTCCTGACTGGAAGCTGCCTTGAACACGGTATCCAGTGCTTCGTGCGGTTCGGAGTTATATGGACTTCCCTCCCCCAGCTTGACGCTGAAATGACCAGCGTTCACGATCACTGTTTGAAACTCTCCCCACAACACATGAGTCGAGCCTTCGCTTGATTGGTCGTCATGAATACGAAAGACAACATCATAATTTGCTGGGAATTCCTTTCCCAGAACCTGCCCTTCAGCATCGGTCAGGAAGCCCTGATAGGCCATGAGACCGATCGGTTTGATGGTCGCCGATTGAGCATCCACCGTCAGGAAAGAAACCACACAAAGGAGTCGGAGTGCAGTAATGCCAAGTTTGCGCATAATTAGTTTATTAAACATCGGGGTTTAATTTTTTTTGCCTTCAAAGCATTCGGCGAAATTTAAACGTATAGGTCGTCGAGCTTGAGGATTTATTTGATCTTATTTGAAGCTGAGGAGGGACCGCATTTGGGCGTAAATTGATTCGAAGATAAATCCGATCACCGTTAAAGGCGTGAGCGGCTGCAGATAGAGGAATATCATGAGCACTGGAATCGTTTACTGCACCACTACGCCAGGCAACGATGCCTGAATATCGCGCGTTCCAATGATGCCCACCACTATCTCCATTGTGAAATGTAAGCTCCATTAAATAAGTGCCGTCTGGCATGCTGTTACCAATAAAAGCCGTTTGCCAATTTGAATTAACAGACAATTGTTTGGTGATAATTTTGACCGTATCGATAGCGGTGCCTTGCCGTAAATTGACGCCAGAATGTGTCAATGTACCACTGGTTTTGAGTTGCCCGGGGACGATGACTTCCCCTCCTTGATGACCCAGCCATAAATCCCTGTTGTCTGAAGGCTGCAGGTAAGCATGCGTGTCATCGATCCCCATCTGGAGATCAGCCGAAACAGCGACTCCCTCTGGAGTTTCGATCAGGACACCACTTTCACCCGAGGGTGGCTTGACGCTGATACTGCCGTTTTGTATCACGACTTCGCCATTTGTTCTCAAATCTCCACCGACATCCAAGGTTACCGTAGGCACGCTGACCCCTATCCCTACATTACCACTTGCCGTCTGCAGCACAGGCGTTGCGGTTAAACCGTCTGCAGAAACAGACTGAACGCTTAATTCTCCCTGAGTGAGTAGACCAGAGGAAGCACGGATGTCCCCATTGACATCCAGTGTGTGCTCTGGAGTTGCTTCTCCAATCCCAATATTTTCACCTGAAGTCACAAGAAGATCTCCGCCGTTTTCGCCTTTAATGCTGCCTGCAGTATTCGAATGACTGGACAGGAAGCTGTAAGGCGTCGTAAGAAATCTCAAACGTGGAAGAATTTCGATCGCCCCCTCTGCCGTGGTGAGGGTCATCCCCAGATATCTTTCAGGATTATTCTCGCCGATGAAAATCTCACTTAAATTCGGATGAGGCTCGTCTTGATATGGGGTACCCTGCCCAAGCTGCACACTGAAATTGCCTTGATCAACGACAACAGTTTGCATTTCTGACCACTTGAGGTTGGCAACCGTCCCCCCTGATTCTGTGTCATGCACACGAAAAACAACATCGTAGTTTGCGGCGTTTGCTTTCCCCAGAACCTCTCCAGCTGCATCGGTCAAAAAACCCTGATAGGTAATTCCGCTGGGAGGATTTGTTTGACCTGAAAGGCTGGCTGTAAAAAATGTGAGACAGGAAAACAGGGTGAAATAAACGATCTTCGGACAGTTAACGTAAAAAAAATTTCTAATTTTCATATGTCTATGTAAGGATTTCCAATAAAATATAAGATTCTTACTGGGATTTCTCCGAAATCAATTCCTCTAACTTGCTGATTCGTTTTTTCAGCTCTTCTATTTCCCTGTCTTTTTCCTGCTTGAGCTCTTGAACGCCCTTGAGAGAGATGAGTCCAAAACTGGTGTAGCCCACGGACAAATATGTATCGCCATTGATGTTTTCAGATTCAGTGACCAGATCAGGGAAGAGTGGCTGAACCTCCTGTGCAATCACTCCCAGCATGGGCACTCTTGCTTCTTGTGCGTCCTCTTTCCATCTAAACCGCCGAAGAGGAGTTTTCATGATTCGTTCCAGAAAGGGTTCTGCATCCGCAATA
>CAYPZD010000144.1:0-8328 GCA_964415055.1 uncultured Verrucomicrobiota bacterium
TCAAATATCACCCATCATGGGCATTTTGCCCTATGGGGTTTATTAAACGCTTACAGAGAAAGAGCAGGAATGGGAGATAAGCATATTCAAGCAGCACCTTCTTAGTCCGTTTTTTCAGAAGCCGCTTTGAGGATTGCCGGGGAAAGTTTGGCTTCTTCCATCCACATCGTGACATGCCCATGGGGTGGCACTTGCTTTCTGCGCCAATCCGGATGAGGACCGTGATAAATGGTCACGTTTCGAAAATAGACATATCGAAGGAAATTGATCACAGCAATGGTCACTTCACCTCCCTTAAAATCAGGTAATAGGTCTTTATAAAGATAACTTCCCCGAATACCGGTGTAGCGATAAAAACCGCCGGACACTTCGGTTAACAATTTTCCATTCACATAGATCGCGAATCCTTCACCCGTACGATCACAACCGGCTCCACCAAGGATCAACCGATAGGCGTGACTTTTCTTGAGAGGAGGGATGTCAAAGGTCTGCCGCATGAGCAGCACTTCTTTTTCCCAAAAAGTATTCGGCAATTCACTGCATCCACAATGCGAACCGCTACACCTTGCACGGAGATGATCCAACTTGTCCCCCATTCTTCCAAACGGCGCTTTGCCTGTTTTCCACCCCGAGTGCGAGGGATCAAATTCGGGAGCAAACCAGTTTTCCATTCCGGCTGGAAACGTGATTTTGCGAAAGCGATCACTCTTTGCCCACTCCTGTTTTTCGGGAGGATCGAAACTGAAATAAGACCAGTTTGCAGACTTCATTTCCGGCCCAAATGGTTTCCAAGCAAAATCGGAGATGCCCGCAATATCGTAATATTCAATCAATGTATCCAGATCACTCCGAATATCGGTCGGCATCTTCTGAGGTTTGTCACCTGTTACGATTCCCTTAAGTGATCCGCGACTATCAGGCTGAAAAGCGGCTTCGATAAATCCAGGCACCATCTCTTCCATAATGATCGGTTTCAGCGCCTGCCCCATTTCAAGGTAATATTCAGAACCATAGTGTGGACCTCTCTTGTTGAAGTTTCCGGTGACGGCATCCGAGTATATGTATTCGACATCCGGTTGCTGAACGGGGCGATTGGGCGGCGTCAGGGGCTCCACGTCCCCTCCCTTCAACGCCACCATCGCACGCCCAAGCGCGTCGCCGGTGAGCACGTAGGTTTCTGCATTGTGATTGTAATGGTAACCGGTATTTGTGGGAGATTCACCGCGGGATCGCCAAAACGGACGGGTATCCACACTGGCAACGTTACCAGCAAACTCCGGATGCTGATCAGGATCTCCTACAGCCATTTGAGCCTCCCAAGTCATGAAGTGTCCTGGGTCCATTTCCATACCATTGAACCCAACAGTTGCCACCACTACAGGCATCTTTGGAGCATTGAATTCCTTGCGCAGATCATGAATCAGATTGACAAGGTGCTTTTCATAAACTTCCTTGGGAACATCCTTGTCCTTGTGTCCCTGAAACCAGACAAATCCAGCGATCTCGTATCCCTGCCCTTTGTAATCAGGCACTACCTTGTCGATGTTCTTGAGGGTTTTGTATACACCCTCCAGCATCAAGTCATATTCCAATCCGCAATACTGATTCTCCTTTTCTTCTTCGGTCTTACCACTCGAAGGTGGTCGAAAATCAAAACTCAAGGATCGATTCCCCATCGAGGATTCGATGAGCAACACCGGCTCTTTGTGGTAAGTGCCCATGACATAACCGAACGGCACTTCCGGCCCAATGAACCGACCATTCGAGTTGGTGCTCAGAGGGCCACCACTCCCACTTTCCTCTTTGGACACACGCGTCTCCCAATAGGTCACATCATGGCGCACTGTCCACTCACCGTTCACATCGGTAAACCAGGTATACTTTCCTTCTTGATTGAGCGAGGCGAGATCTCCCTTGCCTTTAAGATCAATATGCTTGAGCCAAAAAGCAGCCGAACCTGTTTTCAGGTAAGTGATGGAGATGGAATACCGTTCCCCCTCCATGAGCATCACAGGTGTAACCACTGCATCCTGCCCCATCTCCCGCCGGTAAACTTCGCGGCCATTCAGTAAAGCAATGGCGTAGGTACTCTCCTCAAACCCAGGGTGAACTTCGTGCAATCCACTCATCGGCACATCAATGAAGGCCTTCACAACCGTCGTGTGCGGCCCATCAATATAAGGCAATCGAGCGTCAACAGATCCAAGGGCTACTGTTTCCTCCTTCACCGGTTTCATGGAGGTGTAATCAACACCCTCGCTATAGGCGCCCGCATAAATGGACACTTTGGCTCCCGTTAATGCACTCTTCTCGGCTGTTTGGAAAACACCATGCTTCAACAGTGCTGAATCCCCAACCGGCATCCGACCGATTTTAATGTTCGGATCCGCTGAAAGAAAAATGCTGGGATAAACCGGACGTGAATCTTTCAAGTATCCAAAGCCGACCATGTTGGATTGCCCCGCAAGTATGTAGACCTTGACCTTCCCTCCTGACGGCGGCGTTCCATCGGGTTGCGGTAAAACGGCAGGCACATCCGCTGCCATGACGGTGCCGCATATCAGAGTAACGGCCAGCATCAGTACGCGAATCATGTTTTCAAATACGTGATAGAATATAGTGTTCACCTGAATCTTCTTTCTAACCTTACGCTTGGATGCAAATGTCACGCTGTTCTACTTAACTCCCCAGCAATCCCATGTCCTTTCGACTACTTCCAAAACGGGAGATATCAATGTTATGACGATGGAGCAGCTCAAGATAGAGGTTACAGAGTGGTGTGGATTCTCCAAGAGGGACGTATCCCTGATGACGATAACCACCTCCGGCCACGATTATTGGCAAACTATTGCAAGTGTGATTGGAAGAATCACCAAAATTACTCCCCATGACAACAGTAGTGTGATCAAGAAGCGTTCCTCCGTCTTCATTGATCTGATCCAGTTCAGTCAGGAAACGGTTAAAGTGCCGAAGGGTATCTATTTCGATCTTACTCAATTGCTCGATCACATCGGGCTTACCACCGTGATGAGACAATGTGTGCCACCCTCCTGTCGCTCCAGGCACTTTGATGGCTCCATCAACCCAATCCAGGGAAAGGGTAATGACTCGGGTGGAATCGGTTTGAAAAGCGAGTTTTGCCAGTTCGAATAAGTTTCTTATCTTGGTTGAAAAGATGTACTCTTGGTTGTCACTGAGACTGTTCTCAACTTCAGGTTTCTTTGCCTGAAGCCAAAACTGCTCGTGCTCTAATCGAGTTTCCAATTCATGGATAATCGTCTGATAATGATCCAGCTTACCTGATTGAGCCCCCTTTCGACGGAGAAGAGTCAGGTCGCGCCGCAGGCTGTTCAGAATATGCAAGTCGTCCTGCAATCGGTTTTTCTTGGCTGCAAAATCCTCTTCCTCAAATAGCATTTCAAAGATCTTACTTTCGTCATACATCGGAGGAATGGCAGCACCACGTTCATTCCAGGAAATCCCCCAGCCCCGATCATAAATACTGAAATTAAGAAATGGAAAACGAGTATCACCGCCTAATTCCCTTGCCATAACCTGATCCAGCGAAATGTCGTTCACAAAGGTCGCTGATTCCGGATTATGAGCCCCTGTGAGAAAGGATTTTTCGGAATCGTGATTACTCGTTTCCATTCCTGGATGAAACAAATTCCGGAAAACGGTCATTTTCTCTTTAACCTCGATATCTTTGAGGTAGTCGGACGAAGAAAGGTCTCCATCATGCTTGGGAAAGAAATAAGGTTCGTAAAAGCCGAGGCAACTGCAAATGAAAATGATACGCTTAGGGGCCATTTTAGGCTTGTTCCCTGCGGCTGCCAACTGTTCAAGCGATTGCAAAGCCAAAGGAAAGGCTGCCCCCATCTTCAGGAATTCTTTTCGGTCGATTCGTCTCATTCTCGTGGTTCTCTAAGGGAATAAATCAGAGTCTGGGTTATCATGTCCTTGAGTCGGCATGCTTCGGGTTCGCTGGGGATCATGGCAAAAAGGTCGAGTCGCTGATTCAGGCTTGGACGGTACCCGTTGGCATATTCAAAAAACTTCTTGATGAAGTTATAGGCGATCTTCTTGTGGTCGGAGATCAGGAATTTCTTGAGTTCGAAAATATCGGTGAAAGACTGTCCCCCAATCTCCCCTGAAGCATCCACCGCTTCTGCTGTTCGAAAATATCCTTGTGGTCGATACTGAAAAGTCCCGTTGTGTGGCTGTATGACTCGGTAATGCCTCCTCCACTGCCCAGTTGCGTCGAAACTTTCGAGTGCAAAGCCATAAGGATCGATACTTTTGTGGCAGGAATAGCATGCCGGATTACTTTTGTGTTGATCAATTTGTTCTTTAAGATTGATGGCTTCCTCTCCTGGCATGGATTCGATGGCCTTAACATTTTCAGGAGGTGGGGAAAGCGTGTTTCCTACAATGTTTTTGGAAATCCATGCCCCTCTCAAAATTGGGGACGTGTCAAAGCCACTTGCTGTGACCTTCAACACACTTCCCATTGTCAAAAGCCCACCACGTGGAACTTGTGAATCAAAACTCACTTTGCGCATCTGCTGTCCAATCACTCCCTCAACACCGTAGTGCTGAGCCAATCGTTGGTTCAGGAACGAATAATCCGAGTCAATCAAATGCCCGACCGGCAAGTTTTCCCGAATCAAATGAGTGAGATACATCTTGGTTTCAATCGGCAGGTAGCGATTCAACAAATCGTCATACAAGGGATAAAGCTTGAGAGAAGGGCTGATCTTTTTGAACGCTCTTAAATTGAGCCATTGATAACACAGGGAATGAATCATCCGTTCGATCTTGGAATCCTGAATCATTCGTTCGATCTGTTCCTCGAGTGTTTTACCATGGAGTTGATCTGCTTTTGCAAGCTCCATCAAATTCGCATCCGGCACTGAAAGCCAGAGAATCCTGGCCAGGGTCGACGCATAACGATAGGATGAGTTAGCATGTTCACCCGGAACCAATATGAACCGGTGGGAGGCTAAAACGGATTTCATCCCCAACCGAGCGGCTGCCACAAAATCACCCTGTTCTTTTAGACACTCTAGGCCCACATGATAGTACAACTCCAGTTCTTCGTCCGTCAGATTCGTGCAAAAGGCGTGCTCGGCAAAACGCTTTATCACATTCTTGAGATTCACTGCCGAATCTGTAGAAACCGCTACCGGAAGCAACACATCAGAAGAGCTCACATCCGTCATAACGTCTAACTTACCGATCGACGCTAATGAACGACCGTCGATACTGTATGCCTCAACTACCAGAAATTTAATAAAGCGTTTGTTGGTAGCCTGGGGAAAAGGGATGGACTGTTGGTTGGCCAATCGAATCTCCAAGTCCCCCGTCTTGATGGGATCTCCCCAGGATTGACCATCATCCGATACAAAGATGGCATAGGATTCCACTTGCCCGTTACTGTTACCACCGGACCAAGTTGAGTATGAAAGCCCTTCAATTGTTTCTCGATTGGGATTTTCCAGTATAACGAAATGAGGTGGCTCCGCGAGAGTCGGACTGAAACGGGTATGCCAAAAAGTTCGATTGGAACCATCCTGCATCTTTTCCATCTCCATTCCTTCCTGGTAACTGCTCACTGAAATTCGGCCACCAATTGCCTGCAACTTCGTACGCGATAGAGTCGCTGTCTCAGGCTCGCGGAGTGCAGCTTTTATCGGGAGTCCGGCAAACACCTGACGGTAAGATCGAGGCGGCCATTGCTCATATATGGGTCCACTTACTTTAAGTTGTTTAATATAGGCCCCCTCCTGGCCATCACGCTGACGAAAGTTATGTTTGGAATAGCAATGAACCGAAACGTTTTCACCCGGATGAAGAAAAACCCGGATCGAATGAGATTTCAATCCACCATCATCCAACGAAATGACATCTAACAATCGTTGCGGTTGTGGACGGTCGTCGGCGTAATAATATTTGCCTGCAAACACCATCAAACTGACATCTTCAGGAAATCCCCCTAGTTTCATGGCATCAAAGGTCAGGTCGTACCACCCCTTGATGGGCGGTTCGAAGCCGTCATAGAAAAAGGAGTAACTGTTTCCGTTGTTGGCGCGGGTCCACGAGAAGAGAATTCCATCTTTGTAAGGACGCGTGTAGATATTGTAAGTTTTGTGACTATCTTTGATCCGGTTTGTAATCCAAATACGCTCGGGAAGAAAACCAGCTGCAGGGAAAGCAAACTCCAGCATGTCATCCACCGCATTGAAATAAGCGCCTAACATCTCCTGGGTAACCTGAATCCGACGATCGGAATCAAAATCGTATGTCCCCCTGTCTTCTGGCATCCATCCAGTCAGGTCCAATTCAATCCCAAGCAAATCATTGGCTGATTGCACAAACTCGTGACGACTGATCCGACGATACGCGTTGGGCTGATTTACCATCTGATGCTGCGCCAACCACTGGAGCATTTCCTGCCGGTCTTCTTCTTTAGGCTGATCCTTCTTGGGCGGTGGCATTTTGAAAGTGATCAGGTTTTCAAACACCAACTCCAAATCCGCCCCATCTTTACTTAACAGATTTACTAAATCCAGGTTCCCCTTCATCGACTCTTCATCATGGCAATCAAAGCAATACGTCTGAAAATATTCTAACACCACATCATCCATTGCGTGAGTCGACAATGATTCACCCTGGACTACAGTGATATCCAAAAAACAAATTAAGAGAGAGGAAACAAGGGAAACATAAACAGTCAATTGTCCGCGATCGTTCCTCATGACTTTGTGGCATTCACAGTAATCTCGAAAAACACACGAGACTTTCCTTAGGTTCGTCATGGTGATTTTCGCTTTGTATCACTTTTTCAAGTGATGAATCAGGAAAGCAACGTCGTCCTTAAAGCGAACTTGAGCTCGAGGGAATTTCAGATGCACTTCCACTCCTTCCTGTCGCAATTTTCCCTCCATAACTAGACCAAATTTGACGTGATGAATGGACCAGCCGCGTGCGCGCTTCGGATCTTTCGGAATCGAATCATCCGGATGCATGCCATAGCTCATGTAGGTTGGCGGATCGTCCGAGGTGATGTGATTAATGATCGATATCTCATTTACAACAGCTCTCTGTTTGGAATGCTCACCATACGCAACGTTTTCATAGGAAATCTCCGGGATCGAAGTGTCTTGTTGGGCTTGCGCCGCAACACCTATGGCGAAAAGTGAATTGATCAGCAAGAGCAACCGGCTGTTCGTCTGAAAGGGATTCATAGCAAATAGTAATCAGATGATTGGGCAATTAAGGGTATTGAGTTGGCAGTAATTCTAAACATCCGGAATGAGTGATCAATCCTTCTTTCCCTTCTTGATCGATACCACACTGGGATCGAAATTGGGATTCGGTTCCATCATTTGAGCGCCGACCTTGGCTTGCCAGTCTTTCAGCTGCCTAAGTAATGCCTTGCTTAGATCCGGACGTGCGTGCGTGAGATCTTTTGTTTCCCCCAAGTCTTCTGCCAGGTTGTAAAGTTCCACGCCTTCGGGATCATAGGTTTGGATCAGTTTCCATTTACCGCGCCGGATGACACTGGAAGGATAGCTTGATGGATGTTGGTTGTAGTGGGGAAAATGCCAGAAGAGCGCTTCGCGATCCAAAGTTGTTTCCCCTTGAAGCAAGGGCAACAGATTCAATCCATCTTGATGCTGGCTGGGCAACAAGGGAAGACCGGCAGCTGCCAGGCAGGTAGGATACAGGTCACTGCTGGTAACAGGCTCTTGAATGACTGAACCTGCTTTCGTCACACCGGGCCATTTGATCACCAACGGAACGCGAATCCCACCTTCGTAATACGATCCTTTGTTCGCCCGCAGCGGCGCATTGTCGGTCGCTTTATAGAAACCACCGTTGTCCGATGTGAATATGACGACCGTATCCTTGTCCCGCCCCAAATCCTTCAGCGTTGCCAACACGCGCCCGACACTTTGGTCGATGCTTTCCACCATCGCGGCGTAGGTGGGATGCCCTTGACGTTGATCCTCGGGAATTCGTTCGTAACGGGCGACCATTTCCTTCTTTGCCTGAAGTGGCGTGTGAACTCCATAGTGGGGAAAATATAGAAAGAATGGTTGATTCTCGCTGCTTCGGATGAACTGAATGGCTTCATCGGTTAAACGATCCGTCAAGTATTCACCCGGTTCGCCATCGGGAAGCGTGTTCCACTTCACCCGCAATCCCGTCGTTGGGATCAACCAGTTCCCATTGTAGGGATAAAAATAATTTCCGGGCGCACCATGTCCATTGCCCGCAACGTTCACGTCGAACCCGTGGTGTTGGGGCAAGGAAAAGGGTTCA
>CAYPZD010000145.1:0-8159 GCA_964415055.1 uncultured Verrucomicrobiota bacterium
GGCAGGAACGCATGATCGAGTGGCTGGATTCAAATGGATTCATGGATCCCAAAGGCGTGCGATCATACGTAAAACAACTTGGCCAAGACCTGCCAATCAAAGATCAATCACTTCCCACATTGACCAAACATCAACAAAGTGCCAATTGGGAGGATGCCTATCGGGCACAGATGCGTTGGATCAAACATCAACTCTTTCCAAAAAACATAGGCGGTTTCAAAGGTGCGGCGGCATCCGCTACAGCCCAACAAAGTCTCGGCATTGACGGACCATTGGTGGGTGTGCTTCCAGCTGACGGAGCTATCAATCATCAAGACAATCCGACCTTGGATCTCAACGAAACAGGTCCCATGGCAATTGAAACAGAAATCGGTTACCGCATCGCGGTAGACATTTCCTACGAAGTGCTCACCGACCAACAAGCACGGGAAGCCGTATCAGCCATCGTCCCTGTCATAGAACTCCCGATGCGCCGTTCGTTTCAGGAAGGAGGAAACCAGGCCATGAACATGGTCGCCTCCAACATTGGTTCGTTTAAATACATCGTGGGAGAAGATCTTGATCCGTCAAAGGTGGATCCGAACACCTGGGATCTGACTCTAAACAGAGGCACCTCAACGCTTCATTCCGTGAAAGGCAACACCGCTAACGGAGGGCAATTCCACAACCTGCGCAAGATCATGAACCAACTCACCCAAAACGGCCACACGCTCCCCGCCGGCACCCTGATCATCTCAGGCGCCCTCGGCGGAGTCCACCCAGCGGAGCCCGGCCTCTATCAAGCCCATTTTGGAAACGACCAAGTTATTTCATTTGAGATAAAGTAAAAATTCAGAAAGCGTTCCTAAAGATGAAAGGGACTTTCGTCAGCAAGTAAGTCAGGTCAAAGCCCCATACCGTTCCACCAAAATTGCTTTCCCAATGCCTCTGCGCCTCCGCGTCTCTAGCGCAGCGGGAGTGATAATAAAATTTCCCCAACCTACCACCGATCCTCCCTCCCCTCCCCGGTATGCACGACAATGGCGGACGCCTCCAGCACATGGCGATCCTTCGCATTCACCTGATAACACCGCATCTGGCATAGCCCACATCCAACACACTTGTCGCTCAAAACGACCGGAGCCAACCATTCATCCATGCCACCATCCTCGCGTTCTTTGCGAACGCGCGTGAACTCAATCGCCTCGTACCCGGCCGCATTGCATTCATCGACACACAACTGACAAGCCTCGGCCCCAACATGCGGCAGGCAGGTGGATGTGGCCACGATGGCCAATCCCATTTTGGTGACGCGTTTCTCTTCCAACGGAAGCGGCAGGATGGCCTCCGTAGGGCATACCTGGCCACAGGCATTGCAACTGGAATCACACCCCGCCCAGTCCAGTTCGGCATAGGGTGTCCACAATCCTTCCAATCCCTGCTCGAATGCCAAAGGTTGCAACACATGATTCGGACACACTTTGAAACACTCCCCACAGCGAATACAGATTTCGAGAAACCTGGATTCTTCCACACTTCCCGGCGGACGCACCGGCCGCAGAGCATTCTCTTGGTCCAGACGAGCCCCAAAGGATTTGGTCGCCCATCCCAGCGAAGTTCCCCCAACCACACTGGCAAGCATTCCAACGCCGGTTGCCATGAAACTTCGACGCCCGAACGACGTTTCTCCAGTAGGTGGAACGTTGACATCCTTCACCACCATGCTGTCCATGCGGGGGACAAATTGAATCGCCTCCGTCGGGCATACACCGCCGCATGTTTGGCACAAGGTGCAATCCGTTGTGCGGGTTGTAAAATCTGGTTTAATGGCATCAAAGGGACATGCGGTCACACATTTGTTGCAGTGAATACAATCCGGAGTCACCTTGCGTTCGTTCCAACGAAAGACATTTGCCAGCGAAAACACAGCGCCACTGGGGCAAACATACCGGCACCAGAATCGTGGACGCAACATACCTAGCCCCAGAACCATCAAGAACAGTCCAATGGAAAACCAATGTCCGATGTGCATGTCTGGCACCTGATGCCATCCCAACAGAAACCCGGTCTGCAACGGATCAAACACATAAAGCATCCCACGCGTCAAAACTGGAATGGCGCTGACGAATCCGGACAGGAGCACCCCGCACAAAGCCGCCACCATCACTGCCGTCAGGAGATAGTATTTGAGGTGCACCCACCAGCCATTGTCCGGAATGTGTATCCGGGAAAACCGTTGACTGATTCCCCAATCAAACAAATCGATCAACGTTCCCAAAGGACAAATGTATCCACAAAATCCTCTTGGGATCAGCACACATATAGCCAGTATCAATCCGGCAAACATCAGCGAGGAAATCCAGGAACGCGCTGCCAGTGCGGTGGACAATGCCACCAACGGATCCAGAACCAGAAAGCTTTCCGGAGCAACACGGGTTTTGCTTTCCAAAGCCTGTGCATAATGATCAGGCCATGTTCCGGGGAGTTCTTCAGATAGAGTCCAGGGCCCGAGACTGAACATCATTGTTTGAAGCGTTAGATCTGAGAGTTTATCCATCGGATTCAGGACCAGTACCCCCTCTTCCATCGAATCAATTTGGAACAAGCCAAGATACCCTGATTCCACATCCATTGCGGACGCATCCAGGACATGCCATGATTGCCCTGGATTGAAAATATCGATGGAGAGATCGGATACCAGAGTAACCTTGCCACTTTGTCCATCCACTTCTTGAGGCACCCATCCGGGCATCACCTGGGCAGGTGCCACGCCGTAGGGCCAACAAACAGAAAAAAACAGCCGGAGGAACAGAAGAAAACACCCCGCCTGGATCACCCGACGAAACGGCGCGGCTTCCCAGGTTGCACCCAGTCTGCGCAACCATTGCCTTGGTTTCCCTGCCTTTCTGTAGGCATCACCCGATTGAATGAAGCCCGGCAACCAGGAGCGGAGCCACCGATACCAAACCGGACTGATCCCCGCCTTGCGCCGCCGCACGCCGTGCAGACTCGGCAAATAGTGGTTCCATTTCATGCAAGCTTACGGCTCCATTCCCTGAGCAAGGGCTCGAGCTGTGGCACGAATGACCGCTTCGGATGTCACCGTGGCGCCACTGACGGCATCCACTCCCTTTACTGATTGTTTGCTCTTGATGCGCTGCAATGTTTCTTCGACCGCATGGTAATATTGTCGATCACTCATCGAAGTGACCTTGGCCGATTCGATGGAACCCAGCCCGGTTTGAACTTCCACATTGACGTATCCTGAATACCCATAACTCCGATCCCGAAAGGTGCCGCTCCTGACTTTTGCCAAATCCAAACGATCAAACAACCGGATAACTTCCATCGTATCCCTGGCTCGACGATGGTTCCGTTCAATCTCCGCCTTGTATGGGCTTTTGATTTCAACCTGCAACGCCTGTTGATAAAATTGGGTTGCCTCATCATAACGCCCGACATTGCGACAGGCATCCCCACTCAGCAAAAGGATCTCTGAGGCCTCGAATCCTTGTTCCAAGGCTTCTTTGGCGAGTGCCAACGCGTGATCCGTTTCCCTCAAACCTCCCCAGACTTTGATCACCGCCGGCGTCAACGGAATCGTTTTTAGTAATGTAATCGCCATTGCCCGATTCCCAAGTTGGGCATAACACTCGGCCAGTCGCGCAGGACTGTCGGTGTTTCTGAATCGTTCGCTCGTCGCTACCTTCGCCGACTCCCACCAAAAAGCAGCTCTGGCGTAATCCTGAAAAAACTCAAAGAACATGCGCCCCAGTTCCTCTTTCGCCTTGGAATGTGCCGTATCGGGTAAATCGGATCGATCCAGCAAATGCGAAATGAATTTGACTCCCTGCCGGTATCTGGACGCGTTGGTGTCAATGATGTCCCAAAGATAATGATCAATGTGCTTTTGATAATTCCAGATGGGTGTATCGATATCCGGCCAGCTTAAATCCAGAGTGTCGGGAAAATCCAAGGGCTCTGATGCAAACCAATCAGGCATCCGGTTGCCGCTTTCCAAAATCAATTGCCGGACGGCTGTCTCGGTGCGCTGCAACACATTTCCGTTTTCCGCCCCTTTTTCGTCTTCGCTTTCCTCGATGGATTCGATCTGTTGCCTGGGAATTTTTCGAATCAATGTGCGCCCCCCGGAAGTCAGTTCGACCGTGACAGCTTCGTCGTTTTGTTTGGTGATCTGGCCACTGAGGATAAGACCGCTCTTCAGCTTGATCACGTCTCCCCCCAGATCAACAGCGAATATTAACCCAAAGAATGCGCAAATCGCAATATACTGTATGGATTGCTTCAAGATCATTGCATGCATTACCCTACTGTTTCACTCAGTCCCCGAACCTCAAAGCATACAATTCAGCATCCTTCATGCGAACACGCAGCCGAATCGGATGGGACCGATCCAATCGAATGATTTCACCGTTATTCCAACGATAGGCGCGGTCGATTTCGTTTCCAATCAGCTCTGCCCCGTCTTGTAATGTGTAACCCGTGATGGGAACACCGTCGGCATGCAACAATTCGACCTTGATATATCCGGCAGCCGATGTGGAAAAATTAAAGAACAGTCGATCGCCGCTCCACTGCAAAGGGCGTGATATCCATTCCCCTTCCTTGTATCCTGCAGACAAACAGGACAATCCATCGAGTCGGAATGAATAGCGATGCACATGAGCGCTGGGCTGACCATAATCCTGATTCACATACAGCGACATCGAGGCATCTCCCGTTTGTGCCAATCCGAGCACAGGATAATTGGAACGCGACACCCAATTCTTCGCCCCGATACCGGGACGGATCAAAGCAGACATGAACGTACGATCATAATCCAATCCGCCTCTGGAGGACATCAACACGGAATCCGAAGTGTCATTGAAATATTTCGGATGCACTTTGATGGCCGCAGCCTGCTCATCGGTGAGCACTTTGCGCCCCGGGAAAAACCGGGCCGCTGTCGCCAAATAAATATGCGGCGCCCGAAAATACGGTTGGGTCTGATTGGTGTATAAATGATGGCTGGGCTGCGAAGATTCGGTATCACTGTAAATCATCTGCCCTTCCGTTTCCCAATGGGTAAAATTGCTGGATGTCGCTCGCGCAATGGCTCGCACCCCATTCACCGAGGAACGATAGTAGAGCACGTATTTGGATTCAGCCTCCGACCAAAAAGGAACATTCTGAGAATCCAACACCCACCCTTCGGGCTTGAATACCGGCGCATCCATGAGTTTCGTCCAACGAATGCCGTCTTCCGATACAAACGCCAACAGACCACTGGTGGAAATCCCGGCCAACGCCTTGTACCGTTGCCTGGGGTGCGCATTGGGATGGGTGTCAATGAAAGGGCAAAAATTGTGGCTGGCCGGAGCTTCTCCTGTGAGGATGATGTTGTTCACGGGATGATCAGGAAGCGAAAAGAAATTCAAGTCCGGTTTGACCCAATGAACCCCATCTTTGGATTCGGCATAACAGGTCACCTCCAGCGAACTGCCATCTCGACCTGCATCCGGCAGGCCGCGGTAATACATCCGCAGAAGTCCCTGGTCCTGCAACAATGTTCCGTAGCCGCAAAAGGCGCCTTCCCACGGCTTGTCGAAAGCAAAGACTTCCCCTTCATCCACCGGATCCTTGAGTTCCAGTCGAACCCCATCCGCCTTATCCAACAAATACCGATCGACGAAAATCTCTCTTCTGTCAGCAATGTTGTAGACATCCTGACCGTGTAACGGAATCAGGCCAAGGAGGACAAGCACACAAAATACGCGTCGTGTCATCTTCATGGTAATTAACGAAATTGAAAACGATGGCAACCCGGGCTCTCGATCCATCTTACTGAGGCATGCCAGCCATCCAGGCAGGCCATTCCGGACGTTTGTTGTTCACGTCAAATTCCCGATGCCATTTAAGTCCCCACAAACCTTTCAACCGTACCGAACGCGCCGAACCATCCATAAAGACGCTGTTAACAAATCCACTGTGACGGTTCATGGCAAAACGCGCCATTCCATTTTCGTGGGCATCTTCCTGACTGGGTGGACGGTGGTTACTACCCTGATCATCCGGATGTCCTCCCCAACGATAACCAGCAAGGAAGAGTGGAATATTGGTCATTTCGTAGCCGGTGATGGTATGCTTGCGCCAATTTGGTTCCACCCGATGCCCCCACAAGGTATTCATGCCCGCCGGAATATTATAAACCCAGTTATTGATCCCATAACTACTACGAAACACTTCCCTGACTTCCGTGTGTTCATTCACCACATCCCATGCCGCCAAAGCCCCGCGTGCACCTTCATCGATACTTTTGGTCGCACGCGGACACACTCTGATTTTTTCCCCGCCACCAAGATAGTAAGGACGCAGTGGCTCCACCCAAACACCTGCATCGGGATACATAAAGTAATCGTCATGGTCCATGGTGTAGAGACTGAAGTAAATACCCCACTGCTTGAGATTGGATATGCAATGAACGGTCTTGGCCTTCATCTTTGCCTTGGACAAAGCAGGTAACAACATCCCTGCCAGAATGGCAATGATCGCAATCACCACCAGCAACTCGATCAAAGTAAATCCAACGGACCACTTGGAACGCGATCTATCAGAATGACTATCTCTTGGAATCAGCATGAAGAAAACATACACCCCCACACATCATTGACAATATCGAACTCACCCTCAATTCACTATTCACTATTCACTATTTTTAATTCATTTCACAGCCATTTCAGCATTCGATCAGCATCTCCAAATCGATTTGCTTCCACTCCCATTCTTTCCATCAAAGAAAGATACAGGTTGCAGGCACGGCGTTCTTCCTTGGGTTGCTGCATGTAATCCAGGATGCGTCCGGTCTGAATCGTTCCTCCACCATTGCCTGCCAAAATCATCGGCATTTCATCGGCCTGATGTCTGTCTCCGTCGAATAGATTCGAACAAAACAATAACATCGAATGATCCAACAAGGTGCCATCCCCTTCCTGAATCGATTTCATGCGATTCAGCAAATAGACAAATTGTTCCACATGAAATTGATTGGTCTTGAGATACATGGCCTCCAGTGCGGGGTCCTTGCCGTTATGCGTCAGGTCCAGATGCAGACTGCCTTGTACGTCTTTCAGGAACCCAAAATTCATCTGGGACAAATCATTGTTCAGCATACATGTGGCAATGCGCGTTTTGTCCATCTGAAACGCCATCACAATCAGATCCAACATGAGCTGCATGTGACGCGGAATCTCACGTGGCAAACCATCCTTTGGCCGTGGCATGTCGGGAGTATCCAGTGTTGGACGCCATCCTTCCACGGTCTCTTCCTTGCCCGCCATTTCAATACGCCGTTCGATGCTTCGAATGGATTCCAGGTATTCATCCAGTTTGGCGCGGTCCTCAGTGTTCAGTTGGGAACGAATCGATTTGGCATCACTGAGTGTGGCGTCGAGAATACTCCGATCCAATCTCCGCCCGGAACCATCCCCCACCAGCATGTCAAACACACGAGCCGGATAAATCTCTTTCATCGCCGGTTTCGTGTCACTCGCCCAGGAAATACAGGAACCATAAAGCATGGACAATCCGTCTTCCAAACGCAATTCGGTCGGCTCAATTCCCAGAGCCAGACTGGGCAGAGCGGTCTGATTTCCGATGGTCTTGGCCATGACCTGATCCATGGTTTCACCGACTTGAATGACACTTTGCTCGTTACTCACCCATGCGCCGGATAACAGATTGGGAATGCGCCCCAAATGTGGACTTGGATGGTCCACGGCCTGCTGGTTGTAAAGCCCTTTCAGGAATATGATATCATCCCGATGATCCTGAAGCGGAGCCAACCCCGGTCCAATCTCCATGGAGGGCCCCTTCTGTCTGGCCCACCAATGTGCGGGTTCCACGCCATTGCTGAAGTAGATACAAGCAAAGCGATTGGGCGGTGTCAGGGAAGGTTCTTTAGTTGTTAGTTTACCGGTCTCCTCAGAATACAAACGCAAAGACTTCATCCAAGGCAAAGCCAGACTTACCCCCAAACCTCGCAGGAATCTTCGTCTCGATGTGCTGGTATTATTCATCATATCTATCGGTTTCGTTGGATCAGGGATGGGCGGCCTGCTGAAGCTTATCATCTTGCTCAAAACCCCGTTTCTGCCGGAACTGCGGGCTCAGAACAATCCATT
>CAYPZD010000146.1:0-7904 GCA_964415055.1 uncultured Verrucomicrobiota bacterium
GAGGTGTCGCGGCCGTGCCGGGGGTGAAAAATGGTTGGTGCGCCGAACCTACGTATCTTGCAAAACCGTCTGCTTTCTTGCTCAATAGCCTATTGCGTAAGAACCAACGGTTCGGGGACAAAAAATCTCAGGAAAATATCAATCTCACGCCTCAGGGGGGGGCATTTTCGACATTATTCAAACACGCTCCAATCCACGGGGGCTTGGTCGTGGTGTTTTACTGGGAGCCGGTTCCCTGCAGGTGGCCGTGTCCTCATGTTTGATACGATCTGACTTAGTACCACCGTAAAACAGGCAATGGTTAAAACCCAGCAGCAGAAGGCCGTGATCAGTTGAGCGTTGAATTTTCTTTTGTTTCCATCTTGCTGTGTCAGAGAATTCACCATCACTGCTGGGTGATCTTTTGGGAGCATTTTGCCCAAAATAAGATCCAGTTTGGCTTGTGAATGTTTCAGCATGCTTGCCATGAACCAACAAATGACTGTTCCAATGAGCAGAACACCAATGGTCATGTAAAGATGAGGCCTTGGCCCGCTATCCTCCATCGTCCCTATGGCACCGGCCACCACCAACGAGAAAAACGCCAAAAAGAAATGAAATCTCTGGTAGAGTATTTTTTCAATCAACACTCGTTCGTCGTTGATATTCCAATCTGATGCGAGATTGTCTTGTGTGTCCTTCGGATCTTTCATGCTGTGATTTGATGATACAAGTCTGCACTACCTACCGATTACAATGCGTAAAAAAAACGGATGCAGGGTCAAAAAACTTCAGAAATCCAGCATCCACTCTTGATGATTTGGAGTTTACTCTTCGAGTCTCTTCTTGAAGGTAAAGTAGTTTTTTTCTCACACAAAGGCACTAAGGCACCAAGATGCAGGGTTTTTGAGTCAGGGATCTCAATGTTTTAGGGGCTTTTTTAATGAATGCGGGTTTGTTGGATCCAGTTGGTCGATCGCTTATCCCGATGTTTGCCTGGGGCGCAGGTTTTGTGCGGTTGGAGGTTTTTCATGTCGTTATATTCGATGAAGACTGCGGCAATGAGCCTTTGTTGTTTGGGGATCCCCAGGAGTTCAAAGACGTCCGATTTACCGAGATCGCCACCACTCGACCAGTAGTTGCTCATGCCGTGTGCGGTCAACATCAACAGAAAATTTTGAACCATGGCGGCAGCGGCTGCCAGGTTCTCTTCGTTGATTTTGTTTCTGTTCTCTTCTTTGATTTCAGCTCTCTGCTCTGGTATCCAGGTGACCAATACCAAGGCGCTGCATGCGGCGGTGAGCTTTTGTAGTTTGCTCTGCTTGAATCGGTGTTCGTTTGTCAGTTCACGGAGAAGTTGTGAAACTTCGTCATCCCACAAAACATAAGCTCTCCAGGGTTCGTGAATGTTTTTATCGTTTGATGGATAATGAAACGGGGCCCACCCAGCGACTTCGAGCGAATGAAGAACGGTGGCTTTGCCATGCTTTTGTCGTTCATCGGGAACCGGGCGCCGATCCTCTATTTCACATGTAATCTTATCCGTTTTCCGCGCACGAATGATCGATTCCAATATTTCAGCTTGAGTTTGTTGGGAATTCATTGTCTGTGTAGCTTTCCATTTTTCGGCCATCCTCAGCATGGATTCCTCTGTTGTATATTCACGGATTTGGTCAATTGGAACCCATTTTAAATCGAGAGATTCCGCACTCACATGATATTCCGTACTGCCCAAAGCCTGGAATGCATATCGTATGTCATAATGATAATGTTCTGGTTCGAGTTTCCGGCCAGGGATCAGGTGGATATCGATATCGAATATGCCCGGCTCGATCACCGATAAATGCTGGAGACCCGATTCTTCTTCCGCTTCACGTCTGGCCGCTTCAAGAACATTTGAGTTGCCATCCACATGCCCTCCCAATTGGAACCACTTGTTCAGTTTTCGGTGATGGGTGAGCAGAACGTTCAGTCCCGAAGGATCCACCAACCAGACCGAACCTGTTACATGCCCCTGAAGCAGGCTCCGTTCGAAGCAATCCTCCTGTTCACGGACAAATTCAACCAAACGATCCACCACACCGGCCTCGTTCGGGTGTTTCTGGCGGTATTTTTTAAGATCTTGTATGACGGTTTCTCTGCTCACGAAAAGATGGTCCGGTAAACTTATAGGTTTTCGGGGCAATGCTCAAAAAAAAATCCCGGTTTCGGTGTGACGAATGAAGATAATACCCGATGCGGGCACTGGGAAAACGGGGGGCATTTTTGGGGGGGCTCACACAAAGGCACAAAGGCACTAAGAGCCAAGGAGTCTGAGGTGGGGTGGGGTGAAAAAACGCCGTGATGGGGAATCACGGCGTTGGGTGTTTTGAAATGGATTGTTTCTGAGTTTATCCGTTATCTGGCTGCGTTGATCTGTCTGGTGCTTCTTTCCTGCATCCAGAAAACATCTGCATTGTTGGGGGAAGGCACATTCAAGGGGATATTGCTCTTGGAAAGCGTTGGGATGGTGCGTGGATCGGTCCAGCGATGGATTTCGGAGTGACCATCGGCAAAGGCGAAGGTGGCGGCTCCGTTATGGTAACTGGCGGGATAATCGACGATTTTCCAGCTTCCTCCACTGTCCGGATATCCTTGCATGGGGACCACGAAGTATCCGTCATTGATACTGTCCTCACGTTCGTCCAACAGCACAAATGTCTGGCTTGGTCCGGGAACGTTCATATCGGCATCCTTGGTGTAAACTTTCCAGCCTGTACCTGATTCTCCCCAACCTGGCCCACCGACCCAGTTGTTCATGGACATGCTGCGGATTCTGGGAACGCGCTGGCCCTGGGCATTTGTTCCGAATGTTTTATCTGCCGGGCATTTCCAGATTTTTTCACTACCACCGGTATATTGCCACAGTGGGCTTTTGTGGGTGTATTGCTCGTGGTTCCAGTTGTTTGCGTCACGTGGATTACCGAGTGTGAGCCAACTGCCACCTGTCCAGTTTGGTACGTTTCGCCCTTGAAGGGACCAGCCGGCAGCGCCGACCAGTTTGCCTTCGTTGTCATCGCTGTAAAAGCGCCAGGCCAGCATCATCTGTTTGTTGTTGTTCATGCAGAGGATGCCCTGGGCTTTGGTTTTGGCTTTGCTGAGGGCGGGGAGGAGCATGCCAGCCAGAATGGCGATAATGGCAATGACCACCAGTAATTCTATCAGCGTGAAACCATTCCTTAAGCCAAGGCGTGGTGAACGCTTCCCATGAGAATGCTTGAGTTGCATAAGTGTTTGTTTGTTATTGGGTGTTTTGGATGCGGTATGTTTATGGCATCAGCCCACAAAAGGCAAGCAAAGCATTAGTGTTAAAGGTGTGCGTTTACACCCACACAATGGTCCAGCCAGGGCTTTGGAACCGATGCTGATCGACACCAACTGAAACTGGGAAAGCTTAGAACCTCTGAGTGTAGGTCAGTGAAAACAAGTGCACATCAATGTCATACGAACCATCGAAAAGGCCGCCCTGGTTGATGACCCGGTCCTGATACAGCACCAGTCCGTATCCCAGGTCGATGGAATAGCTGTCTGTGCCGTAGCCCACGCCGCAGGTCAGGACATTCTGGTCCGAATCCGGAATGGTCAGGGAGTAGGTTGAGTTCGGAACGGGGCTTTCGAAGTATTGATAGCCGGCGCGGAAGATCCAGTTCTCGGCAAATTTCCAGTCGCCGCCGATCCCGATGGTCATGGTATCCTTCCAGTTTTGAGGCAGGGAAGTGGGCAATCCGGGGATCGGGAAGCCTGTTTGGGTGGGGAGATTTTTGAAATTGGAGAATTGGAGATATTCGATATCGGCCTCCAGGCGCACGGTATCGGTCAATTGAATGCCATAACCAAAATGCAATTGGGTGGGGAATTCGATTTCTGAATTGAACGAAGTGCTCAAGTTGACGCCACCCGCGGGCACGGACATGTTGAAATCGCCGTCATAATCCACCGTGATCGGGGATCGCGCGGTCAGCGCCAGGCGGTGGCGTGTGCCGATCTTCCATGTGATGCCCAGATTGGCACCGGCTCCGATACCGTCACCTTCCGCCCTGAAACCTCCATCCGGGAAAACATGTTGTCTGAAAGTGAGTTGGGACCATTGAACGTCCACGCCCACACCAACCGAGATGTTCTCCTTCAGGTTGAAAGCGAAGGTGGGATTGACGAGTATGGTTTGCAGTTCGCTGTAATGGGGGGAGGTGTATCGGAGGGATGCTGGATTGGCGATGTCGGCAAATCCGCCCGAGTTTTTCCATTCATTGGACAAGCCGTAAGGGCTCGAAACTCCCAGTCCCACGCGGTATTTTCCGTCCATGATGGGGAGCGACGTGTAGGCTGATGGCAGGAGTTTCCATCGGTTTTCGGTGGTGGCGGTGGCTCCGGAAACGTTGTTGTGGTCCACGCCGATGTAGAGCGGATCGAAACTTATGTTCACTTCCGGGGTTTCCAGGTCCATCAAGTTGGCTGGATTATGGGTGATGGCGCTGGCGTTTTCGACATGGGCGATTCTTCCCCCGGATCTGCCCAGATTGGTGGCTCCGGATGTCGGGTTTCGGATTCCTTCCCCAAATGCGGGGATGACGGTGGCGCTGGCCAGTATCGCTGTTGCGAGGCAACTGAGTTTAGTTTGCTTGGTCATTATGTAGGGTGCAATGGCTGTTCTGTTGACGGCATCCTGTCCATCATTCGATAGGCTCCAATTATCGGGTGATGTGAGGCTGTCGTTTTGATTTGCCCATATTGGGACATTCTTGGCAACATTCTTTTTCGAGCTTTCCACCAGGTTGGCCCGGATTAATCGATACCATCGGACTTGATCCGATTAATCTTTAGCATTTTTGAATCACAATATATGAAACCAGTTTTCGTCATCGTTGTTATTTTGGTTGGCATCTTCGCATTTATGGGAGGCCGCATGGTTGTGTCCCCCAAACTAAAGACGGCCCAGGGCATTGTTGTCCAATTGGAGAAGGACAAGAAAACCCTTCAGGACCAGTTGGAAAGCATGAAGGATGATCTGATGACCGATGCTGAAAAGCGTCGCATCGAGCGTGAGCGCAAAGAGCTTGCCAGTTTGAGGGGGGAAGTTTCCCAACTCAGAAAACAAGTCACCGAGTTGGAAGCCGCCAAAAAGGCCGCAGCGAATGCTCCCACTAAGGCCGAGCCAGAAGAAGAGGAGGAAACCTTCACCCCGGCCGATTACTATGCGGCATCCGTCAACGTCGAGGTGGAACCGGGCATGACCCTTGTGACCGGAGGGTGGCAAACTTCCAAGGGGCGGAGAACTTATGTGTTTCTGACACCGAATAAGGGAAATTCACCGGATGGTTCGCCCTATGTGCAGATCTCAACCCGTGTGGCCAATATTGCCGATGCTGATCTGGGTTTGTTTCAGTTGCAGGACATGAAAGCCAGTGGAAACGAAACCGAGAATGCCGGTGGGTTTGGTGCGGACGATATCAAGGCATTATATGAAGGACTGCAACAAAACCCGAATGCGACGGTCATGTCTTCTCCTTCATTGGTGACCCCTTCTGGCAAAGAAGGGGTGGTTCAGACCATTTACGCTCACCAGGTGGATGGTGAACTTGAGCGCAGGCAATTGGAGATCGGAGTGCTACCGGTGGTGAATGATGAAGGCATCATTGAACTGAATCTAGCCGCCACCATCAACGAAGCGCCAACTGCTGGCGCTGCTTCCGGTGGCGCAGTTGTGGCTCCCGCCAAGTGAATGCAATTGGGGGAGCGTGTGCTAATCTACCTCAATCTGTGCCATCTCGAAGATCCCACGCCTGCGCTGTGCGTCAGGATAGTACCACGCAGTTGTACAACCAGTTTTGGACCTGAAAGGTAGGGATTCATTTTACCACGAAGCCGTGAAGGACACGATGATATGATTAAAATGACTGTTTTATCAGTTGCAAGTGCACTTTTAACAGGGTTTTCCTGAAGAGCGTGATCCATAGAGTTCTTTACGTTCCTGGCGATCTTTGCGCCTTGGCGCTCATCCGGATTGAGGGGGACGGATTCATCATTTGGGAACCAAATTCAGTATGGTCTTTTTATACGTTAGCGAATCTTCCATGGAACCTTTTTTAGGTCACGAAGTTTTCAATGATTGCCTGTTTTTATCGCAAAGACGCAGAGGCGCAAAGACGCGAAGCAGTGGGTAACAAAGAATGGCTGAAGGTAACGTAAGATGAGCCCTGACTGCTTATTGGCATCCTGAAAGAGTTTATGAACATTTCATGAACCTGACGCGTATGTGCGAATGCGGAGGTGCCGGTTCAAAACCGAATCACTACGGCTCCGTGGTTTCTTCTGATACGATGGAGGGTTCGGCGATGTAATCGGCGTATTTGGATGCGTGGACCGCCAATTTGACTTTCAGGTGTGTGGCGTCGTCTTCCAGTTCCACATCATAGCGATAATGCCCGCCGCCCCAGCTCTTGCCGCCCGTCTTGATGGTGCGGCCTTGGTTGTCCACCACTTCGAACAGATCGAGACGCAGTTCCTCGGGCATGTCGTCGACTCGAATTTCAAATGTGTGTTTCTTGGGATTGCCGCTGCTGTTTGATTCCGCTTTCGTCCCGTCCAGGAGTAAGCCGTTCTTATCGGCGATGCCCTGCACTTTGACGGTTCGTTCGTGCATCACCCTGCTGACCAGGTTGGTTTGATAGCCGGGAGCGTTGGGGAGGGGGATTTCGACCGACCAGATGTCTTCCTGGAGAAAGTTCTGTTTGCGGGCAAATTGTGTTCTGACCTTCCAAGCTTCACCGGGAAACAAACCCGAATCAAAAGTGATGGTCACTTTGCCGTCCTCTTCGCGATTGCTCCAGGAGTGGTTTTTGGCTTTGTTACCCATCGCGTCTTCGAGCCAGATGTTCACCGCTTGCCAGTCCGCTGTGATTTCTCCGTCTTGTTTTACTTCAAAGATGGCCCGTGCATCGTGGGAATTAAATTGTTTTTCCTGGCTTTTTGGCGGGTTTTCAGGATCGGGCAATTCCAAGCCGATCAGGGTGAAGTGCATGTTGTCGATCTGGACCGGGATTGGCAGAGGGTTTGCCTGAAATGGTTCGGCTGTTGAGATAAGTGGGTTCTGTATGTCGAATTCGGCTTCCACTTTATTATTCCAATTTTCCAGACGCAGTTTGAATTGAGAGGAGCGTCGAGGGTAATTGACCACTTCGTATCCTGCCCAATGGATGGTTCCATTGGGAGTGACTTCACTTCCAGTGTTTCCCCAATGGCCTAGTTCACTTGCGTAACCACCGGGATCCACAATCTTTTTCCGGCCATTCCAGCTACTGCCTCTGCCTTTCCACTGTAACCAGACCATCATCGAATCTTCGGGTGTTTGCCTTAAGTTGGGTGTGCGGATACCGAATCGTTTCAGGAGGGAGGGAGGTACTATTTGGAGTAGCCGCGCCCAAGGCCCTTTGATGGGGTTGTGATGCACTTTCCCATAGGTGATCCCGACCAATTCCACAACGGATCCATCCGCACAAATCACCGATTGTTTGGGCTGATTGACCGTTTGGAGCATAAACAAGCCAATCACCAAAACCGCCGCCAGGCAGAGGATCACCGGAATAATAATGAGTATCCGTCGTATTGCCATGCGCTTCATTCAACCATGAACATATGTGTCGTGCACTTACAAAGTGGTGACGACATTCGAATGGGATGCATCTTTCTTAATATGATGCAGTTCAGTTTTTAGCACATGGAGGGATCGGTTCCATCCGGTTCCCAAATTTTCTCCTCAGGCCATTCCTGACCAAATGAGGTGGAACGCGGGAAGTCGTTGGTATTAGATTGATCGTGGTGTTCCCATCGCCAGCGTCTGGATATTAGGTTGTCCAGAGCATTGAAGTGTGCGCAAGTCGGCGCTTGCC
>CAYPZD010000147.1:0-7813 GCA_964415055.1 uncultured Verrucomicrobiota bacterium
ACGAATACTTCCGTCGCGTCCTCTGCAACCTCATTGGCACAGACATGGAAAACGGTGAAATCCCCAAAGACGACAACCTGGTCGGCCCAATGATCCGCAACATCTGCTACAACAACGCAGAAGAGTTTCTGGGATTGGGTTTATAAGCATTGGTAGTATTCCTCTCTCGTTTCTGTTCCCAAGGACTCAAGAGTCAGTGGTGGAGAATTATTCATGAATATTTCTGAATCGACAAACACGGCACCGAATGCAAGATAGGTTGTGATGAATATAGAAGTGGAAATGGAAACAGATGGCCGTTGGATTGCTGAAGTTCCAGAATTGCCGGGCGTCATGAGTTACGGTGATACAAGAGCGTCTGCAGTCTCAAGAGCAGAAGCATTGGCTCTACGCATCATAGCAGATCGTTTGGATCATGGTGAATGCGTTCCAGAGCTTGAATCCATTTTTTCAATTCAAGCTTGAGATGAGCCAATGGCCCTCAAAAAAATCCAGGATCGTCCTGAAAGCGCTACTCAAAATAGGTTGGTCCATCAAAAGGGAAAAATCTGGTTCTCATAAAACCCTTTCCCGCGAAGGTTGGGAAGATTACGTGTTTGCGTTTCATGATGGAACAGAGATTGGGCCAAAAATGTTGTCAAGAATAGCCAAACACACTGGTCTTACTCCTAACGACCTATAATTTATATAACCCAGGGGCCATCATGAATCCATATTCCATACCATTCGACATCCCGGGTGAACTAACCGAATCCAACGGTATCCTCTCCTTGGTGGATCAGGAATTGAGATTGGAATTTCAGACCAAGGACGGATTTATTGGCCTGGTCAAATCCGATGTGAAACGCGTCGTGATCCCCCTTTCGGAAATTTTGGACATACGTTTCAAGAAAGGTTGGTTTGGTGGCGGGAAAGTATTGTTGCAGGTAGGAAATATGAACCTTTTGGAAAAGGTTCCGGGTCACACCTCAGGCAGTGTGCAATTAAAGATCAAAAAGGAGTTTCGCGACAGCGCCATGAACCTCGTCGCCGAAATCACCTACACCGCCGCCGAAAAAAGCCTGGCAGCCATCAAAGACCGACTTTAATTCGTATCTTTGTTTCTTACCCACAAATGCACACAGCTTTGTGTAGATAGGAAGCATCGTTGTATTTTGATACGGGGTGCCGTTGCTTGAAACCCACTTCTTTTTCTGCGTTCCTTCGTGATCCCAAATCAAATGACCATTGCTTCTTTTGCAAAATGAAGGAAACATAAATCAGCCAATAGGCTACCGAACTTAGAATAAAGGAAGATTAATGAATAACATAAGAAAACTACCACCCTCATACAAAGGATACCTGCATATGCTGATCTGCAGTCTCCTACTCCCCTTGGCAATGCGCGCAGCCGATCCTGTTGCCTTTTCCAACGAGGCATTGACTGCTCCTGCACTGGCCGATTTCGGCGATTTGTCGGATGACGCCACCTATGTCTTTTTCTTCAATGCCGTCAAGGGCGGTGCCTCCACCGCCATAGCGGGTAACGACGCTGTCGGAATCAAGCTCGAACAGTGGAATGAAACGGGATCCTTCGGTGTGACGGAATTTGGCGTTGTTGACAATGTCTTTGAACCGGATGGAAGCGGTGAACCGGATTCTGTTTTTGAGGAAGACGTGCACGTGGCGATTGTCAATGATTGGACGAATGAGGAAGTTCGACTTTATGTGAACGGACAACTCTCAGGATATTACGCCGGCAATTTCGAACTTTTCGGAGAAGTCAAACTCATGGCGGCACGGCTCGCCACGGACGGGGACGCCATGGCGGGAGGCAGCATCCTCTACTCGTGGGCCACTTATGACGAAGCCCTGTCCGCTGATGAAATCAGTGATCTGGCAGCCAACGCTGAACCCACCACCCCGGCAGAGCCAGAAGATCCCAACACCGTCATCGCATCCTCCACTTTTGCATCTGCCTCTCCTACCGCGGTCAACTTTGGGACACTTTCCGGTGACGCCACCTACGTGTTTTACTTGAATGCCAGCAAAGGCGGAGCCTCCACCGCCATTGCCGGCAATGACGCTGCGGCCATCAAATTGGACCAATGGAACGAACAGGGAATTTTCGGAGTGACGGTCTTCGGTGTTGCGGACCATGTTTTCGAACCTGTCGGCGATGCATCGGTCGCTTCCGTCTTTGAAAAAGACGTCCATGTGGCCGTGGTAAACGACTCGGAGAATCAGGAAACACGCCTCTACCTCGACGGTGTCCTCAGCGGCAAGTTTGCAGCCAACTTCAACCTGACCGGTCCAGGCAAGGTGTTGGCCGCCCGCATCGAAGAAGACACGGATCCTGTCGGACCCAATAGTATCCTATACTCCTGGGCAACCTATAATGCTGTCCTTTCAGAGGAGATCATACTTGAGCTTGCCCAATCCGCCCAACCCATTGATCCAACCGGCCCCTTCACAACACCCACCGTGGTGGACATTGGGACGGTGGAAGGAGATGCTTCCTATGAATTTTTCTTCAAAGCAGTCAAAGAAGGAGCCTCCACTGCCATCGCAGGGAACGATGCCTGGGGACTCAAGCTCGAGCAATGGCCCGATACGTTGCAGTTCGGCTTAACGGAGTTCGGAGTGGCCGACCATGTGTTCGAACTGGAAGGAAACGGTAGCGAAGCAACCGTGTTTGAAGAAGACCTTCACGCTGTCTTCATCAATGACGTCACCAACGGAGAGGTCCGGCTTCATGTTAACGGAGAATACGTTGGGTATATCCTGACAAACTTCACCCTCTCAGGTCCGACCAAGATGATGGGAGCCCGCCTCAATCAGGACACCGATCCCATGGGAGATGGCAGTGTCTTTTACTATTGGGCCGTTCACCCGTCCATCCTGAGCGAATCCGAGATCGCGGATCTCTACGCAGCCGCCGAACCCAGAGAACCTACCACTCCTCCCACTGAACCCGAAACTCCGGATACTCCTGATACCCCAACACTTCCCGAAGGAGCGTTTGGGGAGCCCACCTTGGTTGATTTCGGTCCGCCTCTGAATGACGCCACGTACGAATTCGCATTCCGTGCGGTCAAGGACGGCGCTTCTACCGCCATTGCAGGAAACGATCTGTGGGGGTTGAAACTGGATCAATGGAATGAGCAAGGTGTCTTTGGCATGACGGAGTTCGGCGTTGCGGACCATATTTTCACGGAAGAAGGTCCTGGCAGCATCGCTTCGGTTTTCGATGAAGATGTCCATGTGGTGTTCGTCAACGATTTCACAAATGGTGAAGTGAGATTGTTTGTCAACGGATTGTACTCAGGGTTTATCGAAACCAACTTTGATTTGTTTGGAGAAGGTAAAATCATGGCGGCCCGAATCGAACAAAACACCGATCCCATGGGAGACGGTAGCGTGATGTATATGTGGGCCGTTCATAAAGGAGCGCTCAGTGATGCGGAGATTGCCGAAAAAGCCGCGGCTTTCACGCCCCCGGTGGCAGCAGGAAGCATCACCGGTATCGCCAAAGCGGAAGACGGCAGCATCACCATCGAGTACACTGGAACACTCGAAGCATCTTCAACCGTTACCGGAACATTCGCGCCAGTCGATGGCGCCAATTCGCCCTACACGGTTTCACCTACTGAAGCAGCCATGTTCTACATCGCCCGCTGATTTTTGAATCTATCAATGCAAACACCCCCTGGGTCTTTTGTGGCTCAGGGGGTGTTTTTTATCCGCTGATTGCCCCCCTCACATATTTGCGCAGATGGTGACCATATTATTACTCAGGGCCCTGTCAGTAACGTGTCGATCCGTCTGCAGTAATATGTGATTCACAATGAAATGGCCCCAAGGGATCAAAGATGAAGTTGAACATGACTCTGAGGGTTTTTCTTTTAATTTGTTGACACTTATAGGTCCGGAATATTCAGTTTACGACAAATTTTCCGAGCCAGCGCGTTTTTGATCTCGGTATGGCGCGGCACCGCTTCAGAAACTCCATTTCCCGGGTTCATCCACAGGGAGTGACGTGATCCCTCTCTCTTTAGAATGCATCCATGCCTGCGTAGATGCTTCAGTAGACTTCCCCTCTTCATCCCACCGCAACCGTGTCCCGAATAGCATCCTCAGGCAAACCTCGTAAACTGTCCTCCAGACGGTCCTGAAGCACCAGTTCGATCGCAGCCGCCAAATCTTCCTTCGCCTCAGCAACAGTCTCGCCCTGCCCGTTGGCTCCGGGCACTTCAGGACAGTAAGCCCAGAAGCCACCCTCTTCAGCCGTTTCAATAACCGCTGTAAATTCACCTTTCATGAACTCCAACGTATCTCACTCTTCTTCTTTCGGCAACTGCGAGTTCTATCGTATTTTGGATTCTTCATTTCGCTCCATTAGCATCCGGAAGCTTTTCGGCAACCTCCCTGAAATCGTGGCAGGAACTCAAAACCTGAACAACTTCCGGTAGCGGATCGGAGTAGAATCCGTCCAAATCACGCTCACCCTCATGTCTGATTTCGAAGGCGAGATGCTCGTTTGGTGGATCAAACTCCGCTCTAACGCCTTCTTTATTTCCACGAGGATCGATTCGATACCATCCAAACTTTTTCAGGTAAACGGCATTCAACCCGTGCAAACAATAAGGGGGCCGATCATTCTCCATCGTCAGGCGCTGATAGCAAAGAGCTGCAGGTATTCCGTTGGCTCTCAACAAGGCGGCGAGCAAATGACTTTTGGCATAGCAATATCCGGTGGCATGCAACAAGACTTCGGATGCTTTCAATGTGACTGGATTCAACTGATCATCCCAACTGTGCCTGATCTGATCGCGTACAAACAGGAAACAAGATTTGGAAATGGCCAGATCATCCTGCGAGTCACCCGCGAGTTCCTTTGCTTTGGCCAACACAGAAGCTGTTTGCCAGTCGATGTATTCACTTGATTCGAGGTATTGATCCTTTTCATTAAACCCACCTTGCAGGAAAGGACTTTGATTCGGCGATCGCATGTGTGCATTCCTGAGCAGGATTCAAATTTGCGTTCCGGTCAAAAGTAAACGTAAAGTCAGGAGGACTGGACTGATCCTGCAATTTGTTGCTCTTGTTTCCTCCTCCCACAAATCCGACTCAGGGAGTAGCCAACCCCGGCAAACAGTATAAGATGCCCGACCAACGGCCACACTCCGAACGAATATCGAACTTCATGAGGCACCATCAACCAAAAACCCCAAAGTAAAATCTGCACAAAAAGACCTGCAAGAAATCCAACAAACAACGAACTTCCCGGTGTTGCCCGCAATGGAAATCCTTTCCCAAGAGTAATGCCAACTGCAAATACACCCGTGAAGAATAAAGACGTTATGACAGAATCCATCACTTCGCCCATACCTGGCTGCTTATAGAGATGATCCACCGTAACGGTCACGAACATCGGTGTGAAGAATCCAGTCAATAAAGCAAATTTGTTTGTCATTTTTGAAAACCCTAATGCGTTGGTGTAGCATGATAACGCAAAAACCATAACCCTTCATTTCGGATCAGGTCAACCAGTCAATCCACCCTACTGAGACAAGTCAATCTCCACCTTGAGCTGCGCAGTCGCACTCCACAAAGTCACCCGACCATCAATGCTGGAGGTGAGAATGCCATCTCCATCCGGATGCCAGTCCACTCCCCATAAGAGGTCCGGTGATTTCGCTTCGAATTCAAGTTCTCCATTTTGTTTCCAGATTTGAAGCTTGCTGCTCGCCGATGCCAGACGCGTTCCATCCCGATTCCATGCAACATTCCTGACTTCGGCATCCCCTTCGAGAGTGATGCTTTTCAACAACTCCGCATCGGCGGACCAGAACTTCAGAACCGGATCATCCACCTCGGTCCCGTAATCACTTACCGCAAAGAACTCTCCGGAAGGATGCCAGGCGACACCCAACAACAATTGATTGTCATGCACCGCCTCAGGTCGATGCATCGTTTGTTTGATGGGCCTACCCTGGGCGTCGTGTAATGTGATTCTTCCTCCTATGGTCACGATCCGATCACCCGCCGGTGACCAGGCAGCCCCCGTCAGCCCCTTGGCATCCCGATACCGCGGAATATCATGAAGCAAGGTACCGTCGGCTTTGGATATCATCAATCTGTCGTCAATCGTGAAAGCCACACGGTCTCCATCGGGACTCCAGCTAACGCCACGACCAAAATCTTCCGCCGGAATTGTCAAGGCGATCCGATCCCCGGATGCAACATCGTAGATCCCATTGACATTCTTCCCCTGGCTGGACACAGCGAGAAGATTGCTGTCCGGATGCCATGATACCCGTGTCACGGCCATGTAGGGAAAGTCGGTGTTATCGGCATGTCTTTGGTGTAAGCCTGGCAAAAGTGATTTTGTTTCAAGAGTGTTCGAATCAAAAACCCAAAGCGCGTGAACGCCTCCAACGACGAAATGAGATCCATCGTGGTTCCATTTGGTCGTCCACAGGATTTGTTCGTTGTCGGCCGCATGTCCGTTATTGATGAAATACAGGAA
This sequence comes from uncultured Verrucomicrobiota bacterium, assembly GCA_964415055.1. GTDB lineage: Bacteria > Verrucomicrobiota > Verrucomicrobiia > Limisphaerales > AAA164-E04 > AAA164-E04. Next base: position 6,512 of record CAYPZD010000147.1, read on the forward strand.
CAATGCATAGGATGACATTGAAACCCATATATGAAGTGTCCATTTAGCCATGGCTTATCATTGCTCGGAATACCACGTCACGCAACCGGTGTTTCTTGGGGTGAATCCATAAGAGAGCATAGCTCATTTTGAATGATGGAGGGATTGGTTCCACCCAGTCCCAAACTTCTTCCTCGAAAGCATTCATCACCAAAAATTGTGGAACGCGGGAAGCTTTGAGAACATCGAATGCCGACAGTGTTTCCATCGTAGCCGTATTGGCGTTCGAATGTTACGGGGATAAAAGTGGGAATCCCGACTCGTGGGGAGAACTTGCCCCTCCAACGCACTATTCTTCTGGTTCCGGAAGTGAAGAAAGGTCAGGTTCGACAAACTGGATCTTTGCTTCCTGCAGGCTTCGTCTCTCCGGACTGTAAAAGGTCCGCAGAATCGTCTTTACCAAAAGATGTGGATGCTGGTCGCAAAAGCTTTCCGAATCTGAAGTCGGAAACATTCCTTCGTATGCAGCCATGGCTGATTTAATCAATCTCAGGAACGCAACAGTCGTCGTTTCGTTGTATCCGGAAAACTGAGATTCCTTGACCTTGTTTTTCTTGTTTTAAGCCTTGATGCCTTCCTGCAACTTGATGAGCGCTTCAGGGTAAGTGAATTGTCTGGCATAGATGTACGCGATTCGAACATGCATGCGATGATTCCACTGCTCGAAAGGAAGCGTGTGGTCTTCAAATTGAAACTGTAGTTCTTCGTCCGTCATTTCTTATCTTTCCTGTTGCGATTGCCACTGCTCCCTTAAAATAGCCCATCGCTCATGATCACTCCATTTCCCACAGATCTTCAGGTAACACGGTGAATAGCCCTCCAATGAAAACCCCAAAGATTGAACGATGCTAATGGAACGCGAATTTTCCGGCTGAATATTGGCCTCCAGCCGGTGCAACTTCAGTTCGGCAAAGCAATAATTGATGGTCTGTCTTATTCCTTCACGCATGAGCCCCTGGCCGGCATGTGGATGGAACGCGTAATATCCAAGATAACCTGATTGAAAAACGCCCTGAACAATTTCACTCACGTTTACCACCCCTGCGATGTCCCCCGTCTCCTGCACCACCACCGAAAACCCGATGTAATTCCGCCTGCGCAAAGCGCGAAGATATTTCAGAAACAACTCAGGCGTCGATGGCGGAGACACCCAGCCCTTGCGCAACTCACGACTCGTCCTCACCGCCCGAATAAATGCGGTCTCATACTTAGAGCCTGTCCGAAATGCCTATTCTCCAAGCGGGCATTGATTGAACCATGGGA
>CAYPZD010000148.1:0-7788 GCA_964415055.1 uncultured Verrucomicrobiota bacterium
GGCAGATCAGTTTATGGACGCCACAAGGAACGCGACGGGACGTCACGATCTACCTTTATCGACACTTTCTCGCGAAAAAACCCACGTAGCCGACTTCGCAAGAAGGTGGCAACGCTCCCAAAGCTTAAATTCACCTAACCCTAAGTTCCTCGTAAACATCAGCAGGTAACTCCGTGATAAACCTCGAAGGTGTCTGGTATAGATCACCGCTCCCCCGTTGAGCAAACCTCATCAGCGGATAACAAAGATAAAGCTCGTCCATGGCACGAGTCGAAGCGACATAAAACAAGCGACGCTCTTCTTCTTCGGATTCGGGTTCCTTGGTCGATCGTTCCGACGGAAACAATCCTTCACAAAGCATGATGACAAACACCACTTTGAATTCCAATCCCTTGGCTTGATGAATGGTTGACAAGCGGATGCGTTCTTCATCATCGGCCACTTCCTGTTTCTTGCCTGGATCCATGTCCGTTTCCAAGGCCAATTGGGTCAGGAAAGCTTCGGGTGTTTCGAACTGCTCGGCGTAGACGGCCAACTGCTCCAGATCTTCCAATCGATTTTTATAGTTTGAGTACTCAGACTGTAAATAATCCTCATACCCCGCATCCAACACATGACGAATCATCCTCGGAACACTCGTCCGAATCTCCGGGTCCTCCATCTGCTCGATGGTTGCATGAAACTGTTCCCAGGGCTCCTTCGTTTTCCTGGGAACTTTGGGGGTGCAAGCCTCCAGTCCGGGCATCAGGGAAACAAATGGTATCCAGTCCGGTTCCGCCCCGGGATCTTCAGGGGGCAGTTCCTGCGTGGGAGGTTCTGCCTTTGCGATCCCCATCTGGAACAAGCCCCATAACTTATCCGCTCCTTTGACACCCACGCCGGGCATGAGTTTTACGATGCGTTTAAAGGACAATTCATCCGCTGAATTGACCAACAATTTGATGTAGGCCGTCACGTCCTTAATATGTGCCTGCTCGAAAAAACGGATGCCGCTGGTGATGGAAAACGGAATGTTGCGACTGGTCAATTCCATCTGCAGTTCCATCGCATGAAAATGGGAGCGATAGAGGATGGCCATTTCATTCAATTCAATGCCTTCATCCCGGAGTTCCAGCGCCCTTTGCGCCACGAACATGGCCTGTTCATGAGCGTCATTGGTGACCACCACCAGAGGTTCCATCCCGGACTTACGAGCAGGTTCCAATTGCTTGGCGAATTGATTGGTATTGGCACGAATCACCGCGTTGGCGAAATGTAGAATCTCCGGTGTGCTCCGATAATTCACCTCAATCTTGTGAACCTTCGCATCGCCATACCGCTTGGGAAATTCAAAGATGTTGGCAAAATGCGCTCCACGCCAAGAATAGATGCTTTGAGAATCATCCCCCACCACCATGACATTCTGATGCCTCGCTCCGATGAGATCGACCAGATCGCTTTGAATCCTGTTGGTATCCTGATACTCATCCACCAGCACGAACTGAAACTGACGCTGATACTGCTCCAGGACTTCCTCATTAGACCGCAGCAAGTACAACCAGCGCACCAGCAAATCATCAAAATCCATCATGTTGTTGGAACGCTTCCGCTCCTGATACAACTTCAGGACCTTGGACATCTCCTCCTCCAAGTGAGCGAAGTAAGGAAACTGCCTTTCCAGAAGCGTCTCCATGCTGCATTGCTTGTTGACGACCAGAGAAATGATGTCGGCCAGCACCTTGGCCTTGGGGAACCGGGTAGCCTTGATGTCGATCCTGGACTCGCCGATACACGTGCTCAACAGATCCACCGCATCCTCGCGATCCATAATGGTGAAATCCTGTTTATAACCGATCAACTCGCAATGACGCCGCAACATGCGGGCGCCGATGGAGTGAAACGTCCCCCCCCACGGAACATAGGCATCATTCCCCAGCAAATCCCCCACCCGCTGCATCATTTCCCGCGCCGCCTTGTTGGTAAAGGTCAGCAGCAGGATGCGATCAGCGGGAATCCCCTGCTCCAAAAGGTAAGCAACTCGATAGGTGAGCGTGCGCGTCTTCCCCGCCCCGGCGCCGGCAATGACCAGGGCCGGCCCCTTGGGAGATGTCACCGCGGCATACTGTTGATCATTCAATTCACCACGATAATCAATCCTCAGGTCCACATCGGATTTGACCACATTGTCACGCTTGAGCTGGTATTCCTTCGCCATAAACGAGGCTATTCTGCCCACGTTCCATCAAACGAGCAAAGCAAAACGGCCATCATCCCCCCCATCGAGAAGAAGTATCACCACAGATTAAAAAGATTCTCGCAGATTCCGTAAAGCGACGTTGTGGTCCAATGAGAAATCAACCCAAGAAAATCCTGTTCATCTCCCCTATCCCGCTCCAGTGCCGCCAGGTCATCCTGTAAATCCTGTTCATCCTGTCTAAAAAATCAGAAAGGAAACTCATTCTCCGCAGTCGCCCAAGAAGGCAGACGCAAATCTCCCGGGACAAAGAAATCTTCGGTCCATTCCGGCTGGGCTGGCAAGTCGTTGGCTTTGACCTTTTGCTTCCATTGCTCATCGGTCATGCGATCGAATTTACCTGCACCCGACGTGAATTCATAATGGGTGTAGGCGGGACCGGCATAGACACGAGATTCCCCGTCTTCACAATCAATCGCCACCAGCATCATCGCCACATTGCCCACACCTTCGAGCAGGACGGTGCCCGGATCTCCGTGAATCTGGTCAGGGAAATCGGTATGAACATCGGTCACGACCGGATCCCACTTATCGGAAGGATGGCCAGTCGGAAGAGGTCCGACATATCCTAACGGTAAATCAGAATAAAACAATTTCGGATACCACCCGGTATAGGTACGTTGCCCCACGTAATCCGACATGATCTCGACCATGTTCTTGAGAAAGTTGCTTTGCTCATCTGTCAGAACCTCCTGATTATCCTGTCTTTTGGCAATTTCGAGCAGGGTTTGAAGTGTCTCCCCAAAATTATTTAAATGGTTAATCTGTTTACCAACAATCTCCCTAATGTTCTTCCAAACACCTCCCCCCCATTCATTAGTGATCCGAACCCTTCCCGATGAATCAATCTCACCCAGCTTTTGAGCTGCAGAACCGCACAAATCCTTCATTACTTCCCAGAATCCGACACTCGGTTCCACATAGCTATACGGGAAGCTACATAACAGCGGTGGGGAAGAGGATTGCTTGGCGTAAAGCACGGTGTCGTGACGTAATTCCGTCCAGGAAGCCAACTGGGTATTCATAATACGATTTCCCCATGCCTTCGTCCGGAAAGCTTGAGGCATGAAACCGGAACTACTTCCCGAGTCTGCGGATAATTCTCTGAGCGCCTTCAGCCACCCCGTGTAGAAACTTTCTTCCCAAGAAGCGTCAGGCATTTGATTGAACACCTCATGCAATGAAGTCAGGTGATGCTGAATGGGGTATCCATCACGAAAAGGCACTCCATCCTCTCGCAAAATACGTTCGGCCAGCAAATCAGCGGCATTCCGATTTCCAAAAACCGTGAACGCCACATCCAGCGCACTGGGAAGACGTCGCGGCAGTTTTCGATCATCCCAAGTCACTTTGTCAAAGACGAGTTGCCCCATGGCCCAACTGTCCATCACAAATTTTTGACCGAATACCGTAAAGGACCTTGGAAGCACCAATGGAGTCCCTTCTGGTGTCGCTACGAATGGATGAGACAGAATTTGCTGCAAACCAAAGTTCCCGGATTGAATAGCATCCTGAACATTTTTCAGTGCATCCAATGAACTGACCTTTCCAGGATCCTGAATACCTGCTGACGCCAGCACCAAGCCCAGTTGATCAAATCCCATCGAATCACTGACTCCGACAAACACTTTCAAAAGATCATCGAAATCCTTCCACTGCTGGAGTGTGCCGCTGCGCTCGACCAAGGCGTTCAAAATAATGGCCGCCCCCAACTCGCGGGGTGAAGAAAATTGTTCTGGTCCCGCGACGCGAAAATCAATACGCCCACACCACATGGCAGCTTGAAAATACCGGCTCAAACTGATGGATGAAGTATAATGCCCTCTGACCGTCATTTGGGAAAAATCCACCCAGGCATTATCCCCCTGACGGCCAAACAAATCATAGCCACCCACATATCCATTTTTAATGTCATCCAATGTTTTTTTAGCTTTTGCCCCGGACGCCCCCAGTTGATCATTTTGCAAGGAACCAGCGAAGAGGCTACGGGCCACAGTCAGATAGTAATCCACATCATGCAGACTCTCCCCAAGCACATCCGCATCCACCTCCTCAGCCACTCCGGGCAGCGCATCATGCAAGGCATTCAGAAACTCGCTCAATTTGGGGGCAAGAAAAGCATTCTCCAATTCCTTGAGCATTTCGACATAAGACATGTGCCAGGCGTGCATGATGGAATCAGCCGTTACAAACACAGGTAAATCTTCGGTGAAAACACCATAATACGCGTCCACAAAACTAGGAGCCCCCAATCGAGCGCTGACCACCATCCCGTTCTTCTTAAAAAGAGCCAATTCCTCATCGTTCAATCGAAAATCGAGCAGGCGCAATTCTTTATCCTGGTACTTACCCGGCGGCATTCGTTGAGTAGGTATGGCATTGAACTCATCCCAGAACTCAGACTCCTCCGGGTTAAAATCAATGGCCCCCAAACGCTCACCTGCATCACTATAGCGTTCCAGAAAATCCTCAACGCTCAGCTGCCCGGCCTTCTCCAACTCCCTGGCAAAGCTTGAGGCAAATCCAAAAATATCCTCCCCAGAAGAAGCGGTGGCGGTCACTCGATGATTGATTCGCAAGCGAAAAAAAGCCTGCCCTTGCGCGAGTTCTTCGAAAATCAGACTCGAACCATCCCCGATAAACGAAGTGGAAGGAGCCGCCAATAACTCCTCCCAATGTTCAAGGTCCGTACTGCGCTTTAACTCCAGCCAAACACCACTCTTAGAGACCGCTTCCGCGTTATCAAGATGAAGCTGGATCCCCTGCCCTGATATCGCTGTCTGTAACGAAAGCTTTGGCATGGCGGATCGCGCCTGCGGTTGCAAGGCAACCACCCAAACAAGAACAAGCCATACAAAAGTTTTATTTGTCATTTTCATCTCCTTTTATTTATTGAGTTAATCTAACGCGGTAGAACCCCTCCCCCTGACTGGTAGCATCGGGGTCACGAAACCGATAACTGCTTCCGGGACCCGTAATTTGCACGGTCTCCACGGTCGTCCAATCTTTGAGGTCGGAAGACTTTTCGATGATAATGGTGCCGAATTCAGCGAAGACTCTCATCTCGAGTCCCCTGGATTCACTGAATTGCAAGACATCAGCCCGAATAAAGGCACGGTTGGAACGGATACTGTTTGCCCATCGATCAGGAGCTTTGAAGGATTGCAGGGGTGTTTCATAAGCAAATACGGAATGTTGCAATGGCGATTGCGAACCGACGCCGTCAGGTAATTTCAGGGCTTTGACTTGAGTGCGCGATATGTCCAAAACACCCAGATTCACCATGTCTGACGATAGCGAAACCTTTTGCAAGCGGCGTCCATTAAATGAGATCTGCCTCAATCCCGTTAAGCCCTCCGGAAAACTCATTTCAGTGATGCGCTCACTGCTTAAAAAGATGGTCTGCAATTTCCCCAAATCGGAAGGTAAATGAACCCGCTCCAACCGGCTGCCCGTTAGGTTCAATTCTTTCAAGGAAGCATAGCCTTCGTTTAGAGAAAACTGTATAGCGGTCTCAGCATCCAGCCGCAAAGTCTCCAGTCCTGCAAGAGGAGCTGAGAGTGCATTCGGATCAAAACGGGAATCCTTGATTTCCAAATGCTTTAAACCGGTCAACGGAATTAAAAAATCATAATTTTCAAGTCCTTTGGCACTTTCACCCAAATTCAACCAGAAAAGTCGTTGGGGATGATCCGGAAATGAAAGTTCCTTGAGAACATTTCCAGACAAACTCAACCACTCCAATTTGGATGCCAATTGAGGTAGAACAAGCGATTGGATCTGGTTATTCCCCAGATACAGACGTTTTAGATGAATGAGACTTGGAGGGATGATGATTTCAGAAAGTCCATTCGCTTCAGCCCATACGGTTTCAAGTTGAGTCATCTCCTCTGGCAGGGAAAGTCGAAGTATCCGATTATACTGTATCCTTAGCTCCTTTAAGCCAGTCAAACTGCCGGGAAGATTGAGTTCAGAAATGGCGTTATCCGAAACATCCAATTCCTTCAACTGAGCCAGGTTTTCAGGAAGCTCCAATGCAGTAAACCCGTTAACTGCAAGATTGAGCGTCGTCAAATTCTTGAGCGAAGAAAGGAAACTCAGATCATTACCGGTGACGGCGGGCAAAAGTTTTTCCACTCCCGTCAGAAAATCAAAATCCATGGCCCCGGAGAGATCCAAAACGGTCAAATTGGAAGCCCTTTCCAAACCCGTAAAATCGCTGATGGGAGGAGCACTCGTTCCGCGTGTTCTGATACTCAAATCAAGCCAGGTCAGACGAAGCATGTCCTCTTCCGTAATGCTTTCACTCGGTTTTTTCTTCAAGGTTTCCTGGATGCGACGCTTCAAACCTGAATCGGGAATCTGAATACCTTCTTCGGACGGTGGAGGAGTGACGAACTCGATTGAATTGTAATATGCAACCAATGCATTTCGATAGCGAACCAAGATATCCAGATCTCCATCCTGATCCATATCCAACAATCTGGGTAATGTAAATCGATCCCCACCTTTCAAAACAGGCCCTTTAAAAAATTGGTCCGGTCCCTCATTCCAATAAATATGCAATCCATCCGCGTCCCCATTCGCACTGAAATCGCTGCCTGCCTGCAACAACAGATCAAGATCTCCATCAGTATCGATATCCCCAAGTAATGCATGATTTCGTCCCATTTTGAGATCGGTTTGCCCCTCATGAAAACGACCGTCACCGTCGTTTAACCAAAGGGCGCTTGGAAAATTAACATTCGGAACCACCACATCCAAATCTCCATCCCCATCCACATCACCACCGGCAAGCGTGCTCCCGACTTCCATCGTAAGAATATTGGAATTCGCGTAGGTTTCCTTCTGCAAGGCAAAGTCTCCATCTCCCCTGTTTAAGCCCACTCGGGATAAACCTTCGCACCCAAAAAACAGATCAATGAAACCATCCCCGTTAAGATCACCCAGAAAAGCAGGCACAGTTGTTGAAAAGCAGGAGAGTGAAATAGATGATGCTTTTGAAAAACCACCCTGACCATTATTTCGCCAATTCTGAATTTCTTTGGAAAAATGACCAGTCGGAACAACGAGCACAACATCCAAATCACCGTCATTATCAAGATCCCCAAACAAACTGCTTAGACTCTCAGGCAAGTCCACATCAGATTGGAGAAAAGAGCCATCGCCTTGGTTCAACCAAATCTCCGAAGTAATGTCATCTTGAATGAAATGATATCTGGAAAATAAAATGTCCATATCCCCATCACCATCCACATCGCCTACCCCGTCCGGACGGCCTTGACTCGGGATGCGACCTCCCACAAGCGTTTCAAAAGAATGATTCTCCAGTTGCTTCCAAATCTGGAATGCACCATCCGAATTTGGAACGACTAAATCCAGACCACCATCCCCATCGAAATCTCCAACGTTCCAACGCGCAATCTCAGTCTCCATAGGCACAAGGGATTCCGCTTGCCCGAACTGACTCACCGGAATCATCCCCTCATGAGAGTTGCTTTGTTTTTCGCCTACTACAATTCCTTCCCCGCCATACTCCATGGCATGATCCAATA
>CAYPZD010000149.1:0-7503 GCA_964415055.1 uncultured Verrucomicrobiota bacterium
TCCGGGTCGGCGAGATGTTGATCTCCGTCAAGTTCCAGCACCAATTTCACATCGGAGTATAAGAAATCCACTTCCATTTTGCTGCGCTCATCGAATGGTATGGGAAGTTCGACATTCAGTTGGAAACGACCTTTGGTTTCGGGGAGGGTTTCCAATCGACGGAATAGGAAGGCTTCGGAGGCGCTTCGGGCTCGCTCGATGCCTTCTGTCCCAGGGCCAGGGGCGCGGGTCATATTGACGAACAGATTCCCAAGAGTTACATCTACGCCATCCCGGATCAGTCGTCTCACACTGGCCGCATAATTCTTTTTCCATTGTGGATCGATTGGCAGTGGCACTTCAGGCGGCCAACCTGGAAGCGCGCTGGTTGGCAAAAGAATGGTATACCCAACCGCTTCGTATCCGACGCAACGTTTGTCGAACATCCGGGAAAGCATTGGAACATCCAAGTCGGCATAATCGTAGATGCAAACTTCCCGTTTGCTCTCATATAACCTGTGCAACCGCCCAGCATATTGCGCAATGGTGCCTCTCCACGAAACAGGCAACGTCAAAAACAATGTATCCAATCGTGGGTCGTCAAATCCCTCTCCCAGATAGCGGCCGGTTGCCAGAAGAACTCGTGGTTCATTCTCGGGAATGGACATGAGTTGTTCACGCGCGGCTTCGGATTGCTTCTTTCCCATTCCACCCCGCAATACAATCACGTGATGAACCTCTGGCCGCAATCGATCGGCCAGCATTTCCAAATGTTCGGTGCGTTCGGTGAGCACAACAGGAGATCTACCGTTGTTGATGGCATCCAGAACATCTCTGCAAATCATAGCCGTGCGCGATTCATCCGCAATCAACTGCTCATATAGAAAATGAAATTCCTTGCGAGCATCCGGTTCATCCAATGGAGCCGAACGGAACCCGGTGGGGCGTACGATGACATGGTGCCGAAATGGACGTGATTCGGCCTGACGCTTAGCGTCCGCTCGATATCGCACCGGTCCACACTGCATGAAGATAATCGGATGATGTCCATCCTTGCGCGTCACTGTGGCAGACAATCCGAGGACGTATCTGGCTTTGGCTCGCCGAGCGACCAGTTCGAAGCTGTGCGCGGAAAGGTGGTGACATTCATCAACAATCAGGTGACCGTAATTGGCGACCACATCATTGACCACGCCCTTCCTCACCATGCTCTGAATCAAGGCAACGTCCACCGTTCCTTTAGGTTTTCTGCGGCCTCCCCCGATGGTTCCGATTTCTTTTTTTGACAATCCCAAGAACTGGGATAGACGATCCACCCATTGATCCAACAACTGCTTTCGATGCACGAGCACCAAGGTATTTACTCCGCGCTCAGAAATAAGTTTGGAAGCCAGGACCGTCTTTCCAAACGCAGGAGGAGCTGACAAGACTCCCGTCTCATGTGCCAGCAACGCATCCACAGCTTTTTTCTGTTCATCCCTGAGCTGTCCCTGAAACACAAGATTCAATGGATCTCCTACGCTCCGTTCATCACGCATTGAAACGCGAATTTTCAACAATTTCAAAAAATCCCTCACCTCATCCAAACAGCCACGAGGTATCCCGAGGTGATGTGCCGTCTCCTCAGCGCACGCAATCACGCGTGGCTTATCGTATGTGGGCAACCGCATCGCCTGAGCTTTATAAAACTCAGGGTTTTGAAATGCCGCCAGCCTTGCCAATCGATTTCGCAAACTGGGTGGCAGCGCTTCCTTTTCAAGATAGATCTGATCCCCCAAGACCAAATCAAGCGCTTTTGGGATGGTCCCGGAAAGAGGAGGCTCTTTCAGCTTTCTGGATGGAGGCATCATCCAAGGTTGACCATCCTCTTCGCTATCCGAAAGCGACAATCGGACTCCGACTACCCCGCCATGCCTAGAAGCTTTTCCGACAACTTCTTCCACCAGATCACGGGTGATGCGTTGGACAGATGATAAAAAGGTCCACTGATCCTCATACGGCTCAAAATGCTCATCTATGAACACGGAATTCCCTTGTCGACGAGCTTCCTTCTGCAGAGGTAGAGCTATCAGATTACCAAAGCCGCCCTTTGGTAAGGTATCCTGATTCGGAAACAGACGATCATAGGATTTCAACCCAATGTCCGGCCTTCGCTCCATGGTCATCGTCAACAAACCAGATCCCAAACTCCTCGCCAGAGACGCGGGAAGAGCTTCGGAAAAAAAGAACCACACATGTCCGCCGTTACCAGACCTTGAGCGTTCCAATACCGCAGGAATCCCCAACTCTGAGCAAGAATCCATCAAAGCACCTACATCCTCCAGCCAGGTTTCCTTGTCGAAATCCACCGCCAGAAAATGGCATGTTTCATCCAACAACATAGGATAGACCCCCATGACAAAGGGTTTACCTCGGTCATCCAAACCGGATAGATGCCATCGCAAGGTGACTTCATTGACGGGAAGAAATGCCTGCTGTGGACAATCCGAACATTTGATTCGTGGTTTTTCGCAGACTCCCCTCACCCACTCATTTCCACATGCTGGCGAATAACCGGCACGTCCGGTCCTTCGGCTTTCGAAACGTTGAGGAAACACCTCTGTCCTTCCGCGAAACAAGGATCGAAACAAAGCGATTTTCTCCTCGGCACTTGAGTTAGAAGTTAGCTGTTGTTTCATGTTTTTCGATCCTACGTAAGCCGCCGTTTTATCATCCTCTTTTCAAGGAAGACCTGCAGCAAGACGTCGAATACCATAACTTGCAACGAGAAGGACTTCACTTGGTCTATTTATGAAAAGTGACGACAACTTTATCGAGAATCGGTTTGGATTCATTTTCAGTAGTGTCGTTTAGCTTGAGTTCAAACTGAAAACCATAACCTTGCGGTAGTGCAGAGAGATCCATCTGGGCCGGGGTTTTGGCTATCTGTTTTGCGAATCCTTCGATGGTTCCATATTGCTCTGAAAGCGTCTGCCACTCAGTCAATTGATCCGCTTCCCCATCGTTGGAGGAATCCACCCCCACTCGAACCTGCACGGTTTCCACCCATGGTCCCGGACTGACATAATCGGTTTGCATCTGGGTAATCAAATAGAATTGACCTTCTGCAAAGAGTATTTCCGGATCGGGATGACCGCTGCCAATGTTCCCACAGAGTGTAAAAGGTTTATTGATGTCATTAGAGGTAAACCAGGCGGCGCTCATGCTGTTTCTTCCATGACCACCCGCCGGATCAAAATCGGCAAAGAGATAATACTGACCACCTATGGAAATCACCGCCCAATCTCCGTAGGCATTCTGTTCCGGTTCGTGGATTTCATAGGTCGCATACGTACGGATTTGCCCTTTCTTGACGCGGTGTTGTGGAACGTCTTTCGGTGCCGGCTTTCCTGGATAATTCTCAGGATCTTCTGCGTGCCAGTGTGGGTGTACGTATTCAGCGAACTTGCCGGTGGGTTTGGTACGCTCATCCACGGGCGGATCAAGAATCTTAAAGTCCCCGATCCCATCAGCGCTGACCGCGTGTACCGCCAAAGGTGAATCCCAGGCATGCGTGCTGGCATTGATCGGACTCCAGTCCTCCGCGATGACATGGAAGTTGCCCTCCAGATCGCGAATGAAACCACAATCCGATCCGTGGGAGGGATCGTTGAAGGCCATGCCCATATCCTCCCCAAGCTTCCCATCAAACAAATCATCATCGATATAAAGATGCGGATCCTGATCGTTAGGGAAATCAAAATAGAAGTATGCTTTTCCATCGGCGTATTCCGCCGTGGTCATCCAACGTCCTTTGGTGTCCGTAATCGGACCATGATGCACCCATTGAACCATGTCCTTGCTCTGCCAGGCATGGTAGCCACCAAGGGATGGATTGAGTCCGCCGGGGGCATTGAATTGACTCGGATCCGGCGTGGTTTTGAGTGGCATCCCAAAACCCTCCAGCCTTGCGTCCTCCGGCGTGAAAGCTGGCTCCGCTTGACCTCTTCTTCCAAGGCGGCCATACCGGCCAAACATCCAGTAATTTCCTTCACCCAATTGCAGTGCTACCGGTGCGTCCCCCAGATTCGACGGCCCCACATTTGGAACCGGACTCCAGTTCAGCCATGCCGGCGATTGGTAAAGGGTCAGTGATTGTATGGATTGTTTGCTCGGAAAGCGTTTCATCACACTCTGGAATGTCGCGCTGGCCGCGGTGGGTGCCGCTTTTCCGTCCTTGAATTCAAGATGTGTTTGTGAAGCCAAATTGGCTTCCCACTCCTTCTGTGTATCCACTGTCCAGGTACGCTTGGTCGCGCAACCTGCCAATGTGGATGTGAAAATGATGATTGGAATCAGTCGGTATGGATGCATAGCTCTTCTTTTGATTACTTAAGAACTTCATTGGCATCCGTTTCAAGCGCATTCGGTTGATGCTGCGGAGTATTCGTAGCGATCTCAAACGACCAGGCGTGCTTTGTTGGTCCCAGGTCCACGGGGGGTGTCACGCGCAGTCCGTGCTGCGTCAACTCCCATGCAATCTTGGCGTCAGATCCGAGCAATTGAACACCCTGGATCTGGTCCGCCTCCCAACCTGCCGCTCCTGTGATGGTGAATGGAACCGTCGGTTGGCTCAGTTTGATCGCATAGAGATGCTTGCCGCGGGTGGTAAACACCAAATGTGCGTCAGGTTGGTCGGACACTTTCCAGTAGCGAGTTCCATAGATGGCCCTTGCATTGACTCTCAGCCAATCCCCCATGGCTTGCAGCCGTTCCAACTGTGGTTCAGGGATGGTTCCATCTGCCCTTGGTCCGATGTTCACCAGGAAATTTCCATTACGACTGATCACTTCGATCATTTCGTGAATGACACTTTGGATCGGTTTATATGTATCGTTTTCCAAATATCCGTATGAAGTTCCAAAGGTGGTACAACTCTGCCACTTGGGACCGATCACCTTCAGCTTGAGGTTGTCTTTCTCCAGGTTGCCCACGCCATCCGGCCAGTTACGGTTTGCGCCCTTGTTGTTGACGTAAACCTCCGCTCCACGAGCGGCGCCGTCGTTCATGAAATCAGTGATCATCATGCGCACCTGATCATCAAAGTATTGAACTGCCGGTTTGGCGATGCCTGCACGGACGTTATTCCCGTCACGTGTATACAAGGGAAAATCATCCATCCACAAAAAGTCGGGCTGATATTTTCTCTGAATCTCCTTCCAGCGGGCAACGTAACTGTCCACGAATTCCCTGGTCGTTCCAAACGGTCCATATAGGGAAGCTGCCTCGGGCACACGCCTGATTTCCTCCACAACGGCATCCTGGGGTTCGGCGTTCACCACATAGAGTTTCTTTGCGAAAAAGCTCTGATGCCGTTCTCGGTGGTAGGAGGGGGCAAATTTGAGTCCCTGCTTTTTCAAAGACTTACCGAGGTCACCGACCAGGTCACGCTTTGGCCCCATGTCTACGGCATTCCAGGGCGTCAGGTCCGAGTCCCAATTGGCCCAGCCATCGTGGTGCTCTGCGGTCATTACCACATATTTGGCCCCCACTTTGGCGAATAGCCTGGCCCACGCATCCGGATCCCACTTTTCAGCTTTGAATTCAGGGATAATGTCCTTGTATCCGAACTCAGGAGGCGTCTTGCCCCATCGCTCTTTCATGTAAGGATAATAGTGTTTCGGATCTGCGTACAACATTTTCGGCACATGCTCCGCGTAACCACGCCCCCCCTTGCGATAACCGATCGCACTGTAAGGCCCCCAATGAATAAAGATGCCAATTTTCCCATCATCAAACCATGCCGGTACCGGCATGGTTTGAAGTGACTCCCAACTTCCATCATAGGGAACGTCAGATGCTTTCATCCCGGGAAAGCAGGTGATTAGGATTCCCAGTGTGATCATCCAGATAGTTGAAATCTTTGTGACTTTGTGTCTTCGTGTGAGTTCTTTCATCATTCACTTTCTTTCTGCATTTTAAATCACTGATGTATCATTCCCCCCCCAAGGACGACACCAGGTTGTTGGTTCCATGATCCGTAACTTCACCACGGCTGACGATGGTGTTTCCACTCGATGATGCAGTTAAAACGATGGTATTTTCCGTTTCATTTCGAATGGAGGAATCACTGCCACTCACCACGATGGGCCGGGTTATCCGATCGATCGGGCCTGGAGCACGTCGGAAAACAATGGTATGCCCATTTCCTTTAATGTCGGCTATGGGATGATCTCCCATGGCATTGGGGGAGGGCAATATAGTCATGTCAATGTTCTGATTGGATCGGCCCAATCTGAAGTCACTGAGAGGTCCATAGGCAAAATTGCCGCTTGAACCTTTGATGGTTCCGCCATGGGGGAGATTGAAATTCGTCGATCCGCAATCAATCGCCGTGCAATTGATCACCGTGGCGCTGCTTGCCAGATACAGTCGAATGCCGCCACGCGTCTTTTTGACAACCGTGTTCTCCACACGCACACTGCCACCCCCCGCATAAACCCGGATACCATCTTCGGTGATCGTAAAAACGCGATCTCTCGGGATTGGCACTACTGAGCGATGCCTCTCCCCTGCGATGCTGAAAGGCATTTTATAATCAAATCGATATGGCAGAGACTTGGGATCCGTTTCTGCATACATGTCATTTGTTTCTCTGACGGCACCTTCGACCAGGCAATTCTTGATTAGCGTGTTGTCCGCCGGGCGCTGCATGAAAATGGCGTGGCAGAAGGCCTTCTGATACACTTCCACCTCGTCAAGCACCGTGTTTTTGGCTTTGATCACAATCCCGCAGTGCTTATCGAGCCGAAGCACAGGGCCGGGCCCAATCCCAAACATCGCTCCATATCCATAAGGATAGGAACCTCGAACGGTCATCTTAAATCCGATCAACTGATTGTTGTCACCTGTAATCGAAACATTTGCCCCCCCACCCTTGGCAAGTCGATTGCGGTCCTGATTGTAGGCTGTAAAATCGGTCACTTCCGTCATGCCATTATGGTAAAGATCTTCGAACTTCCCGTTTCGAATGGTGTTTCCTTCCCCCGTAATGCTCAAACGACCTCGTCCCGCCTCGCCGACAACCCACGAAAAATAAGCACCGGTTAAATCAACCGTATTGTGATCACCCGACAGCTTGAAGGATTGTTGTCCCATTTCGTAGTCATCGGGTTGCATGACAATATGCAGATTGCTTTGCTCCATGGCAGACTGCAGCTCCGTGACTGAGGAAACCTTGATGATCTTCTGCGCCGAGACGCTCCCAACGGTGCCCGAGCACAAAATCAGCATCAGGATATTCAAAATACAACCCACGGTAGAAATCACGCAGGGTTGTCTGGTTCTAAATATGGAAATCTGGGTCATTATTTTCTCCCATTGGTTGTGATTGGATCGTGCCATTGTATGCTCGCGGTTCTGGTTTGAATATCAAGTTCAATCAATTGGCCAGCTTAAGTGAACGGCAGGAACAGTTCATTTTTCAAAACGAACTGTAAATCTTCGGCCATGTTGCCCGAATTCACAGTTGACGGCGGATTCGCC
>CAYPZD010000150.1:0-7353 GCA_964415055.1 uncultured Verrucomicrobiota bacterium
CGCCAACAACTAAATCACCTCGTTTCAGAGCTGAATGCATTTCTCCATATGGAGCGGTCCGAAGCACAACACCTTGTGAATCTGCCCCCACACATTTTGCCAAAAAAACCCAAAGGCACATGCAAATACTGCTGGGGGGAAGTTTACCTTACCCCCAGATTCAAAGGTCTATTTGGCCAATATATACATCAGGGATGTCAGGAAGCCTTGGCTTTTGAACAAAGCCAGCGAAATTCTAATAATTAAAACCAGAAGCAGGATGGCGTTGAGTTTTGACTGAATTTTTATGGATGCATGGCAGCAATCGCTTTTTGAAGTTGTGTCGACAGGTCCGCATGGAGCACGCCTCGGTTCGCGTCAAAATTGTCGTAAAAGGATGGAAGACTAACGCTGCCGCGCAGGTCGGCTCCCATTCTCGGGAATGTCGTTTTGGCCGACTCCATCACAGTGGCTCCCCCTCGGGGCCCAGGGGATGTTGAAAGCAACAACATCGGTTTTCCCTGCCACACCTTCTGGTCCACACGCGATGCCCAGTCATAGAAGTTCTTGAACGCTGCCGTGTAGGATCCGTTGTGCTCGACGAGCGATATCACAACCGAGTCATGGTCCCGAATCAATTCAACAAAGCGACGGGCGTCAGCAGGTATCCCGTTGGCTTGTTCTTCATCCGAACTATACATGGGTAAATCGAATGAACGCAGATCCAGGTCAGTGACCCGGGCATCTGGAATTTGATTGGCGGCAAAACGAGCGAGTTGCCGATTAATGGACTCCGAACTGGTGCTGGCTCCGAATGAGAGTATTTTCATGTCTGTTGTATGCTTTGATTTGTTGAATTCTTCTGATTTACATTTACAAAATTTGGCTGTCCATGACTCCTTTTGGCAAGGCTTGTGTTGTTCAATTCAATCGGAACAACAGGAATTGGGAGTCCGATGTGGCGGACACGTCAAAGGGACCGGGATGATTACTCAGGGCGAGACCATCAGCTTTCTCAAGCGTTTCCCCCAACAGGTTTACTTGACCGGAAATCACTTGCAGCCAAGCGTGTGGATGTTGTCCATCAGGAGGCACGGTCAGGCATTTGCCGGCAGAAAGTTTGCCAAAGGAGATCTCGGCATCTTGTCGTATTTGTGTCCCCCCTGTTTGATCATTACCCGAAAAAAGGAGCGTCAAACCGTTTTCGACACCTGAGTCCCCCAATTGTTTCTCGGCGTATCGAGGAGTTCCTCCGGATTGATTGGGAAGCAACCATATCTGGTAGAGTTCGGTTTGGGAATCCCTGGAAGGATTGAACTCACTGTGTTTCACCCCCGCCCCTGCGCTCATGTATTGCAAGTTTCCTGGGGTGATGATGGATCCGTTCCCCAAGCTGTCCCGATGTTCCAACTGCCCGGAAATCACGTAAGTGAATATTTCGGCATCCTTGTGGGGGTGTGTCGGGAATCCTCCCATCGGTTCGATGATATCGTTGTTCATCACACGAAGTGAACGAAACCCCATGTGATCAGGATCATAATAATCTGCAAAAGAAAACGTAAACCGGGCATGCAACCACCCGTGCTCTGCACGACCTCGCTCATCAGCCGGACGTTTTTTCACGCTCCAAGTCGTATCCGTTTTTAATTTGTTTTGCATCGTTTCCATGATGAAAAGATGACGCAGCCATAAAAGTTTGACCAATACCTTTTCATTTTGCTGGTTATGCCTTTTAATTATACCCATGGAATTGCGTCACCTCAGATACTTTGTCACTTGTGCTGAAGAAGGCAGCATTAATCGGGCGACAGAGCGTTTGAATATTTCGCAACCTGCCGTATCCCGCCAACTCAGGGATTTGGAGGAGGAACTGGGGGTCAAACTATTCATTCGAAAAGCTCAGGGATTAAAACTAACGGATGACGGCGAGACAGCACTCATCTATGCACGTGATCTTTTAAGACGATCCAATGCCATGATGGAAACATTTAAGCGTCGTGGCAAAAATACCCGCAAGACAATTCAGGTAGGATACATTCCCACAGCACTATCCGGATTTCTTGCGCAAGGATTGCGTCGGTTTCATGAAGAACATCCGGGTGTCAAGGTGCACATTCGAGAAATGAACCCGCGCGAACAGGAAGTCGCTCTTACAAATGGGGAAATTGATCTGGCACTTCTCGGCACAGCTACCAGGTCATTAAAAAACCGGTTTGCCACCGCTAATATTTTGAAAACTCCGCTGAGCATCGTGCTTCCAAACAATCATTTGTTGGCTCTCAGGAAGTCCATTAATCTGGTTGAACTGGAAGGTGAATCTTTCGTCAGCCTCCATGAACGCAATTTTCCAAGGCGTCCCCAGCTGATTGCCGACCTCAGCGAGAAAGCCGGTTTTGCCATTGAGGTGGATGTCAAGGCAAACGGTCTATCCGAAGCCCTTGGATTGGTCGCAGCCGGAACCGGAATTGCGGTCCTGCCAGCCGACGTCGACCGGATGCCCCACCCTGGTGTCGTGTTTGTAAAAATGAACAGTCCAAGAGTTTATTTGACTTCAAGTGCCGTTTGGAGAAAGGACAAAATGGAGCTAGACATCAAAGAACTGGTAAAATGCCTGCATATGGCAGCACAGGAGTGATTGAAGAAGCTCAAAATGATTACCCCGGGGGATAAACAACCTGGGATATGGACGTCTTGGTGCAAAAAAAGCGGACAAGAGTATCCCCTTGTCCGCTCTTAAAGAGGTAATGCAATGCCTCAAATTTGTGAGTAGGAGGCCGGAACCAGGTAGGTTTGGTGGATTTTGGAGACGGTGCCTTTGTAGCGTTCCACCTGGCGCAATTCCTGCCAGCCCGGATCTTTACCAAATCGACCCCAGGCAGCTTTGCGTTCTTCCATGTCTTTGTAGGCCACCATATAGGTCAGATTCGGCAGACCGGGACCTGTGAGCGCTTCACCGCAGAATACGCTGTCGAGTCCCACCCGTTCAAAGATGTCAAACTCTCCGCTGTTGAACATTTCGACTTTCAGAGCGGCTTTCATCTCGTTGTGGCTTTCATAGACACGCAGTTCAAAAATGCGCTCGCCTGTGCGCGGAATTTTCACGTCCAGATAGTCGTCAAACGGACGGAACAGTGAGGATTCAATGCGGGTGTAAGCGGGATTCTTTTGCGGAGTGGAAAGATACTCCTGAGCGTCATTAAGGAACGTGCCATCGGCTCCCAAGGTGCGTCGAATGTTGTAGTAGTCCTCAAATGTCGGGTAAGGCACCAAGGCATAGACTGAGTGATCTGTTTCACCATCCTCGGTTTTCGGATAGAAGACCCCAAGTGGTTTGATGCCATGCCGGTTCAATGCCGGAATCGCGGCATGCTCCAGGTGACGGTCCACAATCTTGCGTCCTTCCGCTGTTTCAATGTTCCACTTGCGGAATTCCAGCAGGGCCGGACTTTTCGCTCCGGTTTTGGAGGCGGCATGCAAGGGATTGGATTGGGTCATACCCGCTGTGACGGCAGTCGCGGCGGCGGTCTGTAGAAATGTTCTTCTGTTCATGGTGAATCGTTGGACTCATTTGTAAGGTATCCAAAGGGAAAAACAAGCTCACAAATCCCCCTGTTGAATCTGATCTTTTTGGTCACACATGGAATCAGAATCTTCCTCCGACACAAATCCGACACATTTCTGTAACCTTCCTCTTCCTATTCCCGTCTGATCCAGCTGTTCAACACAAGAATCTGGATGGATACAATCCTGAGCTTTAAGCTGGAGTGCACAGATCCGCTTTTGAAATGGGATAAAGAAGGGATTCCGTCCGTATGAAATTCATTATGATTTACTTAAGGAAAAAAGTTTCCTGGCGTTTCAGTGTCGTGGCGTGCTTGCTGGCTGCGACGGCTGGATTTCTGGTGGCACAGGTCAATGAAAGCTCGAAGACTCCCGTCCGGGAAGGACAGGAGGCATTTGATGTGGATGGAGATGGTTTTCTGAATGCGATTGAGCGCCTTACCATGATCCAGAAGAAAATTGAAGATGCTGATCTCAATCTGGCAGAGCGCCGCGATCCGCCCCCATTTGGACCGCCTCCCGGAGGATTTGAACCAGGCGCCCCTGGTGGACCTGGAAGCGGACGCGGGCCGGGTGGGGAAAATTCATCTTTGGTCGAAAAGCACGACCTGGATGGGGACGGCAAACTAAACGCTGAAGAACGAGCCGCTGCCCGCACCGAAGCAAAAGCAAGCGGCGAAGGTCGCGGAGGCCGGGGCGGTCGCGGTCGGTTTGGGGGGCCTGGACGTGGAATCGCCCAACGCACACCTCAAGCGGGTCGCCCATTGTCACCGGATCAGGTCGAGCATTATCCGGAAGCAGATTTCTATGATCCAACCGTTATTCGAACCATCTTCCTGACTTTTGAAAATCAGGATTGGGAATCCGAATTGAAGGATTTCTACCGCACCGATGTGGAGGTTCCTGCAAAGTTGAATGTGGATGGAAAGGAATACGCCACGGTGGGAGTCCGTTTTAGAGGCAACACTTCCAGTAGCCGGGTTCCTGATGGATTCAAGAAATCACTGAATATCAGTATCGATTACGAAAAAGGAAAACAACGCCTTTACGGGTATAAAACCCTGAACCTGCTCAATGCCCACACCGATGCGTCCATGATGCACGAAGTGCTGTTTTCGCACATCGCAAAAAACTACATGCCATCCCTCAAGGCCAACTACGTAAGAGTGGTCATCAATGGAGAAAGTTGGGGCTTGTATGTGAATTCCCAGCAATTCAACAAGGAATTCCTCGAAGAGGCCTTCGACACACGCGGTGGAGTGCGCTGGAAAAAAGCGGCGGATCCAATGCGAGGCGGAGGACTGATGTATGCAGGTGAACAAATCGCAGCGTATGAAGGTCAGTATGAGATGAAGACAGACCTGGAAGATCCGTCCCCAGCGTGGAACGCTTTGATCGATTTTACACGCACCCTGGCAGAAACTCCCGTTGAAAATCTGGAGGAAGCTTTGGATCCTTATCTGGACATCGATGGAGCGCTTTGGTTTCTGGCCATGGAAAATGTCATGATCGACAATGATGGTTACTGGATCCGTGCCAGTGATTTTAATTTCTATCAAGACCCGGACGGACGGTTTCACATGGTTTCCCATGATAACAACGAGACTTTCAAGAAACCCGGCGGCCCGGGATTTCCGCGAGGCGGCAACGATGCAGGACTGGATCTCGATCCTCTTTTTGGGATGGGAGCGGACAACAAACCACTGCTGCGTCTGCTTGAAAATCCGGCTTTGAAAGCGCGTTATCTGGCGCATGTCAAAACCATCGCCGAAGATTGGCTCAGTTGGGAAAAAACCGGTCCAGTCATCGAATCATACAAAAATCTGATTCAGGAAGATGTCCGGCTCGATACCCGCCATGAGGAGACATATGAAGAATTTCTGGCTAGTTTCAGTGTGGATGGCGATTCCGGTGCACAAGGAGGATCTCCTACCTTGAAATCCTTCCTTGAAGAACGCGGCACCTACCTGTTGAACAACGAACAAATCTCGCGACCCACGGCATCCATTGAAACGGTTCAAGCCACAGCTCCAGTCCAGGATGAAAATAACCTGGGACGATGGGAGCTTCAAACCACGGTGCGTGCCAAGGTGTCTGATCCGGAAAAAGCGTTGAGTTCGGTAATGCTCTATGCGACCACCGATCCCATGAAGCCTTACGAGCGCATCGAAATGCAGTCCATCGAGGAAGGGGCTTATCAGGCTGTTGTTGACCAATTGCCGCCTGGAGAAAAACTGTATTATTACGTGGAAGCCAGAGGCATTCCAAATCAGACAGGCTCATCTTATCATCCAAGAACGGCCTCCTATCACCCCATGACGATGGATCTGTTCCCCTCGGACACGGGCGACAAGGGGCTGGTGATCAGCGAAGTGATGGCATCCAATACCAGCACCATTCAGGATCCGCAGGGTGACTACGACGATTGGATCGAAATCCACAACACAACAAACACCCGTATGGATCTCTCGGATTATTTCCTGAGCGACAACCCTTCGCGCCCACTTAAATGGCAGTTTCCCGAAGGCACTCAGATTGAAGCCGGAGAGCGACGACTGATTTGGGCGGATGAAAACGGCAAGGCATCCGGGGGATTACACGCCAATTTCAAACTCTCCGCCAAAGGGGAAAACATCATTCTGGCAAAACGAAAGGACGGTGACACCACCATCATCGATTTCCTTGCCTTTGATAAATTGAAACAAGATGAATCCACGGGTAAGCAAGAGCGATTCGCCGCCCCCTCCCCGGGTGAATAATCACAGCGTTTGACGAGTGGCCCATTTGTGAAGGCAGGGAACTATTCTTCCGTTTCACTATCCCATTTGGGATAAACGGAAGCATCCAGTTCTCCTCGCCGGATCATTTCCTGCAAATCCCGAATGATCGTCCGGCGCGCCACCCGAAACTCGCGTGCCAGTGCCGAAATATTCGGTCGTTCCTTGGCATCCTCCAATTGTAATCGAATGTGATGCTGACGGCTCAACCGATCGGTGGAACGGCTGAGCAGGAACTCGATATCGGATCGTTTGGAACGTTCCAGGGATTCAAACTGCTTGATGACCTCCTTTTCCCCACACTCACTGATCGCCGTTTGAATCGTGTCCCTCAGCACATTGATGTCAACCGGCTTGGGCAGGCAGTAATGGGCGCGTCGAGGTCCCTGAAGCGCCTCGATCTGCTGTTGGACTTCCAGAGCGCCTGACACGACGATGATCGGGACATGGGGCATGAGTTGTTTGAAATCCGGCAGAAAATCGAGCCCCAACTCCTCATTCTCCAGCACATGATCCAACACGATGGCTTCCGGCAGGTAGGAAGACGCGATCTTGATCGCTTCCGAACCCGACTTTGCACGCTGGATCTCAAACTCATCCAAACATTCCTCATAGATCTCATACTGAAGATCCTCATCCTCAATAATCATGATCTTTGCTTTAGGCATACACGGACTTTGGATGATAAGGGCCTGAACTTCAAGTCAAACGAACTAATCCCCCACCCACTGATCTGCCAAATCCCATAATCCGGAATCCAGTAAGAGGTAAACTCCGTCTGACATTTTTGAGATGGATGATGCGGATCATGATACATCGGAAGAAGGGAGCATCTCAGTTCCTTCTAAAAATATATGTGTGAGCCGAGAGCCATGTGGAGTGCGTGCGACTCGGCGCCGCTTTGGATACCTTTGGACAACGTCTCAGCATACTCATCTCCAGGAATCTAGTCCATGTCAGCAGCCCGCAACTAAAATGACATGACGCGTTGGGGTATGGGTGGGTGTTTTTAATGTATATGATTTGAGCTAATGGA
>CAYPZD010000151.1:0-7311 GCA_964415055.1 uncultured Verrucomicrobiota bacterium
TTATGGTTGTGGTGGTTTTGAGGCGGACGGGTATCCGTTGGGGTGGGAGACATGCCATTCCCATGCGGATCTGATAATATCCTCCAGTTCAACGATCTGAGCTTTCCATCCGAAAGCTTCGTGGGCTTTGCCTGGGTCGGCGACGAGTTCGGGGGGATCTCCTTCTCGACGGGGTTTTTCCACGCAGGTGATGGGCTTGCCGGTGACTTTTTCGCAGGTCTGGATGACTTCGCGAACCGAATGACCACGGCCAATTCCCAGGTTGAAGCAGCCGGTTGCCTCTGATTCGATGGCTTTGATATGAGCGCTGGCCAGGTCGATGATGTGGATGTAGTCGCGGATGCAGGTTCCGTCCGGCGTGGGATAATCGGTACCGAAGATGTCACAGCTTTCCTTTTGCCCGAGAGCGACTTTGAGCACGTTGGGGATGATATGGCTCATCTCTCGGTGGCTTTGACCCCGGTTCTTTGCGGCTCCGGCGGCGTTGAAGTATCGGAAGGCAACGTATTGAAGCCCGTGGATTTCCTGATACCACTTCAGGATTTTTTCGAAGATGAGTTTGGATTCACCGTAGGGATTGATGGGGTTTTGGGGATGTTTCTCGTTCAGCGGCACGTAGGTGGGGATGCCATAGGTGGCGCAGGTGGAGCTGAAAACAATTTTCTTCACCTTGGAATCCACGCAGGCATCGACGAGGTTCAGGCCGAAATTGACGTTGTTGGCGAAGTATTTTCCAGGTTGTTCCATGGATTCACCGACTTTTGCCAGCGCCGCAAAATGTATGACGGCTTCCGGTTGAATCGATCGAACGGTTTCAAACAACCAGTCACGATGGCTCAGGCAACCCACGTGCAGTTTGGCCTCGGGTACGATTGCTTCACGGAATCCTTCGATCAGACTGTCGATGATCTCGACCTGATGTCCTGCTTTGATCAATTCCTCAACGCAAACTGACCCGATGTATCCGGCTCCACCTGTGACTAATACTTTCATAGCTCGTTCCAAACAAAGAACAGACCATAGATACCCTTTTCAAATCGAGCAAAAAGAACATATTCGCATGGAATGGGAGGTGGGAGCAGTGGGTGATGAAGAATGTGTTTTTGGTTTTCGGGAGAGATCCAAAGCTCTGTCGAGCCAGAGCACTCCACATGGCGGTTGGGTTTATGGACAGTTTACGAACTGAGAAATGCTTTGATGGGGTATCTCAGACAATGTTATGAATCGACTTTTGCGAGTAGGAGTGGCACGTTTCTGTCCATGAAGTCCCTTGATAAGCAGGTCCACCGCAGGAGTGGATTCACTTTGATTGAGTTGTTGGTGGTCATTGCCATTATTGCCATTCTGGCCGGTATGTTGTTGCCGGCTCTCAGCAAGGCCAAAACCAAAGCGCAGGGGATTTCCTGCATGAACAATCTCAAGCAGTTGCAGTTGGCTTGGTTGATGTATCCGGACGACCATGATGGCTGGCTTCCTCCCAACCCGGAAGGTCGGGCTCAGAATGTGGTCGGACACGGGTGGGTGAGTGGTTTGCTGGATTTCAACGGGGGCAACACCGATAACACCAACACACTTTTCCTAACCGATCCCCAATATGCGAAATTGGCTCCGTATCATAATTCGGCGGCGGTTTACAAATGTCCGGCGGATAAAAGTTCGGTGCGGATAGGTGGCAAAGTGCATCCTCGTGTTCGAAGTCTGGCCATGAACCAGGGGGTGGGTTGGAATGCGACCGCCAGCTGGATCAAGCGCGGCGGGCCTGAATGGCGGATCATGCACAAGCTTTCCGAGGTGCGCCGAACGACCATGATTTCTGTATTGCTGGATGAGCATCCGGACAGCATTAACGGCGCCGGGTTTGCGGTGCAGCCCACGGACGATATTTCACAGACCCGTATCATCGATTTCCCCGCCAGTTATCATAACGGAGCGGCTGGATTCTCGTTTGTGGACGGTCATGCGGAAATTAAAAAATGGGTTGATGCGCGCACGACGCCTCCGATTGAATACACTGGGCAGATGAGTCTGAATGTGGCGAGTCCGAATAATCGGGATGCCTGGTGGATGATTGAGAGGACGACGGACAAGGATTAGGGTGGGGTTGGGATAAAGATAAAGATTAGGATTAGGATTAAGATTAAGATTAAGATTAAGATTAAGATATGGGGGTGGTTTGGTTGATGCTTGGGATTTGTCGTTCATTTTACTTTTTTGGATGCTTCGCTTTGGTTGTATGTCTTACTTCCCTGGTTTGCGGGGGCGAGTATGTTGAGCCGATCCGGGAAGAGGTTTTGGTGGGCGACATTGACGGTGGGACCGCTTTGGTTGTTTCGCCTGATGGTCGCGTGTTTTACGCCGAGCAGACCGGTGCCATTCGGGTTTGGAAGGATGAGCGTTTGTTGGCTCAACCGGCTTTGGATCTTGCAGATCGATTGGATACTTATTGGGAGCGGGGTTTGATCGGGATGACCTTGCATCCGGACTTTCCGGTGACTCCCTGGTTCTATGTGGTTTATGTTGCCAAAGCTCCCTACACACATCATGTGGTTTCGCGGTTTACCATGTTGGGTGATTGGGTGGATCCTGTATCGGAGCGAGTGTTGTTGGAAGGGGATGACCAAGCGACACTAGGTGGTCATGTGCCGGCGGGACATCAAGGGGGTCCCATCGTTTTTGGAAATGATGGCATGTTGTATATTGGATTGGGTGAGCAGACCGCTGGTGAACCTTCCCAGGCATTGAATACACTTCAGGGAAAGATCCTGAGAATCAAACCTGATGGGAGCATCCCTGAAGACAATCCGTTTTACCATCAGACCAAGGGTAAATACCGGTCGATCTGGGCGCATGGAATTCGGAATCCCTTCGGGCTCGCTGTGGAACCTGGTAGCGGGCGTTTGTTTTGCACGGATGTGGGGGGATCTGCCTTCGAGGAGATCAATGAGATTGTCACAGGTCACAATTACGGCTGGCCGAAGGCCGAGGGGTTTTCGGATGATCCGAAGTTTACCAATCCGTTGCATGCTTATCCTCCGACCGTTGGTCGTTGTATCAGCGGGGCTTTGTTTTATCCCGCTTCGGACTCCGTCGGGAATAGACCGTTTTTACTGCCCGATGTATGGCGTGGCCGGTTCTTTTTCGTGGATTGGGCGAGTCATTGGATCAAGGCCATGGATCCCGACAAGCCGGAGGATGTTCGACATTTTGGTCGTGGCCTGAACGCTCCAGTGGCCATTCAGGCAGCTGACGATGGTTCGCTTTTGGTGCTGAACCGTGGGACCATCTGGCGTGATGGAAAGAAGTATCAGGAAAAATCCGGTTCGCTCGTTCGGTTGCGCTATTTGAGCGATGGGGTGGTTCATTCAAAAAATCGGCCTGATGAAGTCACGTTCCCTGATGCTTTGGCAGAGACGGGTTATTTCGATACGGAGCAACCTGATCATCCGAACGAGGCATTCAAGTCGTTCGAAATCGCATTGCCTCGCTGGGAACCGGGTGTTCAATCACGTTATTGGATTTCTCTGTCCGATGGCGCTTCATTCGTTTTTGACAAAGTCAATCAGTGGGGATTGCCCAGGGCCGCTGTCGTCATACGGAACATTTACCAGAGCAATCGCCTGTCTCGCCCTTTCGAAACGCATCTCATTCAAGGGCATGATAATGGGCGTGTGGCGGCAGCGGCTTACAGGTGGGATACTGGCGGAACCGACGCTCGTTTGGTGAAAAGTGCAGTGGTGTCAGATTTGAAGGGAGTGCCAGAACGACAATGGTTTACGCCTGGGATAGAACAGAATTTGGATTTGAACAGTGTGGTGATGGGGTTTCATTTGCCTCTCCGTGCCCGGCAGCTGAATGTGATGGTGGAAGCCCCGAACGGAGAGTCAGTTTCACAGTTGAAGCTTTGGGGTGAACGAGGCTGGTTGTCTTCGGCACCTTCAGAGGCAGACCTTCAAAAATTACCTGAATTGGTTGCTCTGGATGCCATTGAAGCAAATCTGACTGCCAGAGTGCGGTCGTATCTGGATGTCAATTGCTCGCATTGCCATCAACCAGGGGGGCTTTCACGCGGGCAATTTGATGCACGGATCACCACGCGTCTTGAAGATCAAGGGTTGGTGAATGGTCCTCTCATTGCAGGAGATATGGGGATCGAGGATGCCCGATTGGTCAAGCCCGGGCATCCAGAGGCGTCAATTCTCCTGGAACGTTTGAAACGCAAGGACTTCTTCAGAATGCCGCCGGTTGTGATGCATGATGTGGAGTCGCCATTGATTCCGGTTTTGGAGGCTTGGATTGAGGGAGGCATGGAATAGCGATAGGGCATTGAGTGTTTTTGGCTTCCCATTGGGTGGTCTGTTCGACGTTTGGTAGTCATAGGGTTGCGCGTCGGGGACGACACGATCTACCTGGGGTTATTGTTTCTGATTCTTGGATTTCCTTATTGACACTTTTTGACGTTTTTCGCATTTTGGTCGACCCTATTCGGTGAGCCGTGATGCGGCGCGAACGCCGGAAGGATGATATAGAGAGGATGTGAATTTAGTTGAGCGAAGTAAAAATTAAAAAAGGTGAATCCGTAGAAAAAGCCCTGCGTCGGTTGAAAAAGAAACTCGACCGCGAAGGAACGCTGAAACAGGTGCGCAACAACAGGCATTTCGAAAAGCCTTGTGAACGCCGTCGTCGCAAGATGAAAGTGTCCAAGTTTTCGGCCATGTTGGCTGCCCGTTACGCGGATTATTAATCCTCTCGATCGAATCCATTTTTATCACAACCGAGGTCTGTAGGGGCCTCGGTTTTTTCATTTCAAATTTCATCCTCCCTTTTCATGAGTCAAACACCACGCCTGCCCATCTACGAAATTGAATCCGATCTGTTGCGTCATCTGGAGAATGATTCCAGATTGATCATCACCGCGCCGACCGGTTCCGGTAAATCCACGCAAGTGCCCCAAATGTTGTTGGATAATGATGTGTTGGGCGACGGACAGGTGGTGATTTTGCAGCCTCGTCGTCTGGCTGCCCGCATGTTGGCGAACAGGGTGGCTTATGAGCGCAAATGCCGCTTGGGGGATGAAGTGGGTTACCAGATTCGATTTGAAAATGTGACCAGTGACAAGACGCGCATACGGTTTGTGACCGAAGGTATCTTGCTGCGTCAGATTATTCAGGATCCGGAACTCAAGGGGATTCAGACCCTCATTTTTGACGAGTTTCATGAGCGGCATTTGTATGGGGACATTACTTTGGCGCGCGCTTTGGATTTGCAGCAGACGAGTCGTCCGGATCTGAAGATCCTGGTGATGTCGGCGACTCTGGATTCCAGCACCCTGTCGGAGTATTTGGCTCCCTGCCAGTTGCTGCATTCGGAGGGGCGAACGTTTCCGGTCGATATCAACTATATTCCGCCCGCGGAAGCGCATGATTCGATCCCGGTATGGGATCAGGCGGCGGATGCTTTTTCCCGGTTCGTGCTCAGTGGAGGTCAAGGGGATGTGCTGGTGTTCATGCCCGGGGGTTATGAGATTCAGAAAACCATTGAAGCCATCCGCCATGTTTCCGAATCCAAAAACTACATTCTATTGCCCCTTCATGGTGAATTGACCAGCAAAGATCAGGACGCCGCCGTATCGCAGTATGAACAGCCCAAGGTGGTGGTGGCGACCAATGTGGCCGAGACATCGTTGACCATCGATGGGATTCGATTGGTGATTGACAGTGGGTTGGCCCGGATCCCTCGATATGATCCTTATCGGGGTATCAACACTTTGTTGGTGGAAAAAATCAGCCAGGCATCTGCGGATCAACGGGCAGGTCGCGCTGGTCGAACCGGGCCCGGGACTTGTGTGCGCCTATGGACCGAACGACAGCATGAACATCGCGCTCCTCAGGAACTGCCCGAAGTGCAGCGTCTGGATTTGGCGGAAGTGATCTTGAGTCTCAAGGCTGCCGGAGTGGAGGATCTGGATCAGTTTCGATGGTTGGAACCCCCCGATGCCAAACGCTTGCATGACGCGGTTGAACTGCTCGAAGATCTGGGTGGTCTTGACCATAAACAGCACATTACTGAACTCGGACGCCGCATGCTGGCTTTTCCTTTGCACCCGCGTTATGCGCGGATGTTATTGGCAGCGGAGGAGCTGGGATGTGTTTATCAGGCGGCCCTTATTGCGGCATTGACGCAGGGGCGCGACATTTTGATTCGCAAGGTGGATCGACGCACGCGTGAGTTGCGGGAGGAGTTTCTGACGGAGCAGTCGGTTTCCGATTGTTTCCTTTTGATGCGCGCCTGGAGTTTTGCTTCGAGAAATAATTTTCAATTCAAAGCCTGCAAGAATTTGGGGATTCATGCGCAATCCGCACGTCAGGTGAAACCTTTGCTGGAACATTTCCTACGCATCGCCAAACGGGAGGGACTCAATGTGGAGCCCAAACCTGTCGATGACGAGATCATTCAAAAATGCATGCTGCTTGGTTTCTCCGATCGCCTGGCACGCCGTTTGGACAAAGGCACGTTGAGGTGTGAATTGGTGCATGGCCGAAAGGGTGTCCTGGCTCGTGAAAGTGTCGTGCATCATGCCGATATGGTCGTGGTGGCGGATATTCGCGAAATCGGGAATCGGGAAGGGGAAGTGCAGACCATTTTGTCCCTTGCCACGGAAATTGATCCAGCCTGGTTGAAGGAGTTCTTTCCGGATGATTTCGATTCTTCCATTGTTGTGGTTTGGGATCCATCTTCCCGCCGGGTGTATGCCGCCAGTCAGGAGACTTTTCGCGGGATGGCTCTTTCCGCCAAGCGAGTGGAACCTCCGCCCGAAGAACCTGCAGCCCGTCTGCTGGCCGAAAAGATCATGGACGAGGAGATTGGCCTGAAGCATTGGGATGCCAAGGTCGATCAATGGATCCTGCGCCTGAATTCTTTGGCCGAATGGTGCCCGGAACTGGAACTTCCGGAGATGGATGATGAGGCCAGGCAGCACATCATTGAATCCATCTGTATGGGCGCTTTTAGTTACAAGGAAATCAAGGAACGTCCGGTGATTCCTGTGTTGAGGCAATGGCTCAGCCACTCGCAATGCGAACTGTTGGATAAGCAGGCTCCGGAGCGGGTGACCTTGTCCAATGGCAAAACACCCAAAGTGGTTTATTCGCGTGAGTCGGCACCCTATATTTCACTGCGGATTCAGGAGCTGTATGACGTCAACTCGCTCCCCAAAATCGCGATGCAAAAGGTCTCTTTGGCGGTGCACATTCTGGCCCCCAACATGCGACCGGTTCAGATTACCCAGGATCTGGCCGGATTCTGGAAAGAGCA
>CAYPZD010000152.1:0-7151 GCA_964415055.1 uncultured Verrucomicrobiota bacterium
AGTGCGGCGAGTCATCGCCGCTTTGGATACCGTCCACATTCTCATTCAGGCTACAAAAACTGAATGACTATACTCTTGCCTTGTCCTTGCAATCATGGAGGAATTGGACCGTATGGGTCTCAGGCTATCGCTACGTTTCCCTGGCGTATCCAAAGCTCCAATGACTTGGAGTACTCCAAAATAGCCCTTTTCGGAACGCGAACTTTAAGGAGTTCGGTGAGACATACTCCCTTCCGGTCTTGAGCTCCTTCAATTGAAGTGTTATATGGGATGGATGAGTGTCGAAGAGTTGGTCATGCAGTTGCCTCGTGCCGAAAAGTTGCGCCTGATGGAAGCATTGTGGGCGAACTTGAGTGATTCTGACGAAGCTTTCGACTCGCCAGATTGGCACGAACATGTTCTACGCGAGACAGACGAAAGAGTTCGATCTGGTAGTGAACCCATTCTTGATTGGGAAGAAGCCAAGCGCCGATTGAAGCATTAAATGATGAGAGTGCGAATTCTAATGTCCGCTCTCGAAGATCTCAGGAGCGGCAAGGATTTCTATGATCGCCAGGGAAGCGGTTTGGGCGACTACTTCCAGGAGTGTTTGTTTTCCGATATTGATTTGCTGAACCAATATGGAGGCATTCACCGGAGAGTGTTCGGTTTCCATAGGTTACTTTCGAAAAAGTTCCCATATGCGATCTACTATCGCATGGAATCTGACCACTCTGTCCTTGTTTACCGCGTTCTCGACTGTCGTCGTGATCCAGGTCGACTTAAAAAGTCGCTTGGGTATTAGGGATCATTCAGGAACTGCGGTGATATCCAGTCTGATCACGACTTCGTCCCGGATCAGGTCATTGGCTCTTCCTGGATACTGAATCCCAAAATCAAAGCGCTTGATAAAGAATTCCGCCGCTACCTTTACCTGATCATCGGATACCTGAATATCTGCCGGGAAAGTGATGCTTTTGGTTTCTCCGTGAAGGGTCAGGTTACCGCTGACGTCATAGCCGGTGGTTCCTTTTTTGATGTCTGTCGTGACAAAGGTTGAGGTCGGGTAAGTGGGGGCATCAAAAAAATCGGCGTTTTTGAGGTGTCCTGTCAGGCGGTCGCTGTCCGACCAGGTGGAATCCATGTCGATTTCCACTTTGGTTCCGTTTGGAACGGGTTCTCCGTTTTCAACATGGATGGCTGCCGTGAAGGTTTCGAATCCGCCATCATGACTGCCGGTAACCTTTGAACCGGTAAAATCGATTTTGGAATCAGCATTCGAGACATACTTCTTCCCGGCAATGCTTCCCTCTGAGACTTCTTTTGCAGTGGAAACTTCTGCTTCTGACACGTCGTCGGCAGGATTTGAGCAGGCTGCCAGGCTGAGTATCAGGGTTAAAGCTGCGATCGTTTGTCCGTAATTTAGAATTTTTTTCATGGCGTTGATCAATTTTCGTATGTTCTACAACTATTCTTGCTGTTTTGGAGACAAGATCGGATGAGTAAAGTTACACTTTTTCTTTGATGCGTGCATTGCTATCCGGCAGGGAGGCGTGGTATCCTGAATTCGTATCCTCGAAAACCACAGATCAAACAATATGAAAACGACACGCAGGAATTTCCTTAAATCTACTTCCGCCGTTGCTGCAGCGGCGCCGTTTATCCTTCCGTCCCATATCTGGTCGGCCGACGTCAAACCTAATGACCGTATCACGATGGGATTTATCGGTATGGGCAAGCAGAACCAGTATCTGCTGCGTCATTTCATGAACCTCAAGGGAACCCAGGCGGTGGCGGTGTGCGATGTGGACACGACACGTCGACAGGACGCCCGCAAGCGGGTGGAAGGTTTTTACGCGGATAAAAACGATGCTGCTTCTTTCAGGGGTTGTGAAGATTACAACGATTATCAAAAACTCCTGGCTCGCGACGATATCGATGCGGTTTGCATTGCGACCCCGGATCATTGGCACGCGCTCATGACCATTGATGCCGCCAAGGCCAAGAAGGATATTTATTGCGAAAAACCATTGTGCCAGTCCATCCGAGAAGCCCGACGAATGGTCAATGCGGTGCGTTTCAACAAGCGTGTGTTCCAGACGGGCAGCATGCAGCGTTCTTCCGAGGAATTTCGTGTTGCCTGTGAGTTGGTGCGCAATGGCATCATCGGCCCCATTTCCAGAGTCGAAGTCGCGGTGGGTGGTCCCGCCAAAGCATGTGATCTTCCTGAGGAGGAAATGGAACCGGGATTGGATTGGGATCGCTGGCTCGGTCCGGCTCCCAAACGTCCGTTCAACTCCGTGCTCAGTCCGCGGGGTGTGCATAATCATTACCCGGCCTGGCGTCATTATCGTGAGTATGGCGGTGGCGGTGTGACCGACTGGGGAGCGCATCACTTCGATATCGCACAATGGGGCTTGGGCATGGACAACGAGGGGCCTCGTCGTATCTATCCTTCCAAGAAACCTGAGTCCGGAAACGGTGTTCGCATGGTGTATCAGAACGGTGTCGAAATGATTCATGCTGAGGGCAATGGAGTCACTTTCTTTGGGAAGGACGGGAAGGTGAATGTCAATCGTGGTCAGTTTAAATTTTGGCTGGGCGATAAGCAAATCGCCGACAACCGCAAGCAATGCAAACAGGTGGAGCAGGAATACCTGGCTGACGCGAAAGTGCGTCTATACAAATCTTCCGATCATAAGAAGGATTTTCTCGATTGCATGCGCACCCGCACCCGCCCCAATGCCGACGTTGAAATCGGCGCGCGCACGGTGACGGTTTGCCATTTGGTCAACCTGGCCTATTACCATAACCAGATCATGCACTGGAATCCCTTCCGCGAGCAATTCATGAATGGTAAAGGTGACAAATCCTGGTTGGATGTCGAGCATCGTGCGCCTTATACAATGGGGTAGAATCTAGGTAGTGCCAGGTACATCGTGACAGCTTGTCCCGCGACTGCGTGGATCCCGGTCCGCCCTTGTGGTGTTCATCCTTTCCTATGATGTCCGTTTTGGGAAGCCTTGAGTAAATCGATCGCCTATCGTCTTTTCGTATGCCCCATCGTGCACTTTCTGGCGAAGGCACCCACGCAGCTGTCACCATATACCCTATCAAAACCTTGTGCTTGTTCGCTTGCTACCTGGGCGCTTAAGCGATAGGTTGGAGGGCGTTCTTTTCCCGAGTGTTTTTTTTATCTCTCGGGGGTGCATCTGATTTTGAGGAACCATTCTATGCAGACCTTAGTTCGAACTTTTTTTGGTTGTGCGGTTGCAACTCTACTTGGCGGCTCTGTTGAGCTGCGGGGAGCTGATGCCATCGATTTCAGTCGCGATATTTCACCCATCCTGTCCAAGAAATGTTATCAATGCCACGGGCCGGATGAGGGACATCGCAAGGGAGACCTTCGACTGGACAAACCGGATGCGGTTGACGGTCCATTTGCCGACCACGATGGGTATCAGGCCATTGTGCCAGGTGACGTGGAGAAGAGCGATATCTGGTATCGTATCACGACGGATGATGAAGATGACTTGATGCCGCCGGAGGAATCCAATCTGGTAGCTTTAACGGATCGGGAAAAATCGCTTCTCAAGCAATGGATCGAGGAAGGCGCCAAATATGACACCTTTTGGGCCTTCATCCAACCTGTGCGACGTGAGTTGCCGGAGGTTGATTCGGCAGCATGGAGTCAAAGCGCCATCGACCGATTCATCATGGCACGGCTGAACCGTGAAGGTTTGTCACCCAATGGCAAGGCGGATAAGCGCACCTTGATTCGACGTGTGAGTCTGGATTTGACCGGATTGCCACCGACTCCGGAAGAAATACAGATGTTTCTCGATGACACCTCGGATACTGCCTATGAAGATTTGGTGGATCGTTTGCTGGGCACCCCTCGGTATGGGGAACACATGGCCAAGTATTGGCTGGATCTGGTTCGGTTCGCCGACACAAACGGGCTGCATCATGATCATTACCGGGAGTTGACTCCTTACCGCGACTGGGTCATCCGGGCTTTTAACCAGAATCTTGGTTACGATGATTTCGTATCCTATCAATTGGCCGGGGATCTTTATGAAAATCCCACGGACGACCAATTGATTGCATCGGGCTTCAATCGACTGCATCTCATCATTGATGTGGGGACGGCATTGCCCGAGGAGAGTTACACGCGCAATGTGATGGATCGTGTGACAGCGT
Organism: uncultured Verrucomicrobiota bacterium; assembly: GCA_964415055.1. GTDB lineage: Bacteria > Verrucomicrobiota > Verrucomicrobiia > Limisphaerales > AAA164-E04 > AAA164-E04. The sequence goes on from CAYPZD010000152.1 coordinate 4,183, forward strand.
ATGGCACCGCGTTCATGGGGATGTCCGTGCAATGTGCGAGTTGTCATGATCATAAATTCGATCCTGTGACCATGAAGGATTTCTATCAGCTGTTTGCCTTCTTCAATAACTTTGATGGCAAACCCGAAACCGGCGGTCGGAGTGGGTTGGATTTCAAGCGCGGTCTGCAGCAACCTTACATCGAATTGCCCTCGCCTCAGCAGGCAGCTCAACTCAAAGCCTACAACGAGGAAATTCAACAGTGGGAATCCAAGATCAAGGAGCGTGAGTCTGTTCTGGCAAAGCAGGCATCCGAATCGGATGCAGGTGAGAAAGAGGAAAAGAAAACCGATCCGGAGATGGATGCTTGGAAAAAGGAGTTGGCCCAACTGAAAAAAGAACGCGACGAAGTGCAAATGGCTGTGCCGGCCGCTCTGGTCATGAAAGAACGTGAAGAGATTCGCCCGGCCTACATTTTGAAGCGTGGCAATTACGATCAGTACGGAGAGGAAGTTCAACGCGATACCCCGGGTTTTCTTCCTCCCATGAAATCTGACAGTGAGGTGAAATCGCGTCTCGATCTGGCGCGCTGGACCGTGGATCCCTCCAATCCACTCACCGCGCGTGTCGCCGTGAATCGGTTCTGGCAACAATGCTTTGGCATAGGGTTGGTGAAGACGTCCGAAGATTTCGGCGCTCAGGGAGAACGCCCGAGTCATGCGGGTCTATTGGATTATTTGACCCTGCAGTTCATTGAATCGGGTTGGGATGTCAAACAGTTGATGCGATCCATGGTGCTGTCGGAGACGTATCAGCAATCATCCGTCATCACGCCTGATAAACGAAGCCGGGATCCGGAGAACCGGTTGCTGGCTAGAGGCGCACGTTTCAGAATGGATTCAGAAATGATCCGCGATCATGTGCTGATGGTGAGTGGTTTGTTGAATCTGGAGATGGGTGGTAAGAGTGTGAAACCTCCCCAACCAGCCAAATTGTGGGAGATCGTTGCCATGCCCTATTCCTATCCTAGAGTTTACGAAGCCGATCAGGGTAAGAAAGCTTATCGACGTAGCGTCTACACCTTTTGGAAACGCGCATTACCTCCACCTCAGATGAGCATTTTTGATGCCCCAACGCGCGAGGCGTGTATCGCGCGACGCGAACGGACCAACACTCCGTTGCAGGCCTTGTTGATGATGAACGAACCGGAGTATTTCCGAGCCGCCGCATTTTGCGCCCGGCAGTTGTTGGATCGTGAAGCGTTGACCGAACAGCAGCGGATACAATTGGCCTACGAGACGATTACCTCTCAATTGCCTGCGAGTCAGAGCGTCGACATGCTTCAAGAGGCACTCGAAGGATTCAGGCAACATTATGCGCAGGATACCGACGCCGCATCGTCGCTTGTTTCGAAATTCTATGGTGGTGATGTGGCATCCGGTCAAGAGGTTGAACTCGCTGCCTGGACGATGCTGACGCATTCATTGCTCAATCTCGACATCGTCAAAACACGACAATAACGAAACTTTTACAAAGATCTCATTACTCATGAATCCTTTGAATCCATTAAGCTCGCTGCACCCGGTTCATCAACTTGAAACGCTGCAGACGCGTCGTCGATTTCTGAAATTTTCTGCCATGGGATTGGGGGCGGCTGTGTTTGGTTCCATGCCGATGAAAGGATCTGGATTAAACACAGTGCCCGGAACGCATTTCGCTCCCAAAGCCAAACGCGTCATCTTCCTTTTCATGGCCGGTGCGCCCAGTCAGTTGGATTTGTTTGATTACAAGCCCGATTTGCACAAACAATTCAACCAACCCCTGCCCAAGTCCGTGAGTATGGGGCAACGGGTGACCGCCATGACCAAAGGGCGGGACCAGATCGTGGCGCCTTCGATGTTTTCCTTTTCGCCCAAGGGCCAGAATGGGGTTTACATGTCCGAACTGCTGCCGCATTTGTCCAATGTGGTGGATGACCTTTGTATCATCAAATCCACGCACACCGATGCCATCAATCATGATCCGGCCAAGACCATGTTCTGCACTGGTTCCCAGATCCCCGGTAAAGCGAGCATGGGATCCTGGTTGAGCTATGGGCTCGGGAGCATGAACAAGAATCTGCCTGATTTCATGGTGCTGAATTCCGCTTTCTGGACAGGTGGCACGGGTAATGTGCAGGCTCTTTACAGTCGTTTGTGGGGATCGGGATTTCTTCCCTCGAAGCATCAGGGAGTTTCGCTGCAACCCGAGGGAGATCCGGTGTTGTTTCTTTCTAACCCAAATGGGGTGAATCGGGAAGGACGGCGCAAGATGCTGGATCTTGTCAGCAAATTAAACCAGCAACATTTGGAAGAAATGGGGGATCCCGAAATCCAGACCACCATCGCCCAACAGGAAATGGCCTTTCGTATGCAGGCTTCGGTTCCTGAGCTGACCGATCTCACGGGTGAGCCTGATCACATTCTGGACTTATATGGTCCCGAGGTGAAGAAGAGTGGTTCCTTTGCCAGAAACTGTTTGCTTGCCCGGCGTATGATAGAGCGTGATGTGCGCTTCGTGCAGTTGTTTCACCGAGGATGGGATCATCATGTGGGTTTGCCGAAGAAGCTGCGCGGCCAGGCCTATGATGTGGATCAACCTTGTGCGGCCTTGATTACGGACCTTAAGAACCGTGGTTTGCTGGATGAAACGCTGATCGTGTTTGGTGGGGAATTTGGTCGAACAACCTTTGGACAGGGAAATATCAAGCGCGATAATTACGGGCGCGACCATCATCCACGCTGTTTCTCCACCTGGATGGCGGGTGGCGGTATCAAGGGCGGTATGACCTACGGACAAACGGATGATTTCAGTTACAACATCGTCGAGAATCCGGTGCATGTGAATGATTTCAATGCGACGGTTCTGAATCAATTGGGAATCGATCACCAAAAACTGACCTTCCCGTTCCTCGGCCTCGAACAACGACTCACAGGCGTCACCGGAGCCAA
>CAYPZD010000153.1:0-7007 GCA_964415055.1 uncultured Verrucomicrobiota bacterium
TAGTTATTTTGGAAGGATTCAGGATGGGATGGCTGTTGGGAAACAGTTTCGAGCCAAGGAGGGTTTTATATCCAAACTTATCCGGGATGACGGGATGCTTCATCATCTCGTCAACGGAGATCGCGAAACAGCGCTTCAATCCATGAAATCACACATCCAGAAAATCAAATGGATGGTTCGATTGTTCGGGGCGGTGGCGCTTATTGTCGGGCAAATGTTCTTTTGGGGGCAGATCGTTCATTTGCTTATTGCGGTTCCGATCCTTGGGCGTTTGGCAGGAGCGGGAATTCTTGTGTTTAGTATCGTTTCGGGACTTCTCATTTCAATGGGGGTCATTCTTGTGGGGATCTTGGTTCAAAACTTGATCGTTGTCCTGTTGCTCGTTCTGTTGCTGGTGGCAGTGGTGGTTTACCTTGTTTCAGCGCAAAGACGTTCACGCCAGCATGCTCGAAACTATCTGCAAGCCACTGCGTCGAGACAAGCCTCAGCACCAGTCGAGAACCAGACCGCTGGTGAACCGGAAATGCTCAATAGTGATCAACTGCACGAGTCATTCAAAAACCTGGTCAAAATCTCGCTCATAGACGGAGACCTAGATGATAAAGAAAATAATTTCCTGGCCGACTGGGCTCGATCCCGAAACATACCCGATGAGACCATCGTGACTCTTTTCGACCAAGCGAAGCTGGAAAAAGAGCAAGGACTGGAAGCGACTTCTTACGAAGATCTTCATTTTCTGATCACTCTTTCAATGCTGGATGGCACCATGTCCACGCAGGAATTGCGTCACATTACCGACTTCGGCCAAAAACTCGGCATGAACTCGCAACAAATCCACGCCATGATCAAAAAGGCGACGCTGGGTGAATTGGGAGTGCCAACTGCGTGATGTTTATCAGAGTGGCTGACTCGGCATTAATTGTATGAAACGATTTGAAAGAGTGTGGATTGTTTTGTCATGTGTGCTTTGGGTATTTCAAATAAAATCCCAGGGAAGAATTCAGCTTGGCAACATTGGCAAAGCTCTTATTACTGTGGATGGGTTTCCGGCACCTGCTGGAACCATGGTGCAGTTGGCGATCGAGCGGGGCAGTTTTGTTGGACGTCAGGTGTCTGTTATTGCCGGCGGGTATTTCTCTGCAGGTACCACCGAGTTAGATGGAGTTGATGGGCCGTCGACCTTGTTACTGGCTGGTACAACGGATGGAGGGCAAACTTGGTTTTATTCCAATCCATTTGAGGTGCTTCTGAGTAGTGGGCCCGTCCTCGGAGCTCCGGATGCAAGCATTCCCAGCACCTTTTCCGGCGTCAACATCGTCACCATTCCAGAGCCCTCTTCTTTTGCGCTACATTTGGTTGGGGTTCTGACTGTATTACTCCTCGGTCGGAGGTGTGCCGGGATTCCAAATGCCGCCAAGAGTTTTGATTGATTCTATGGTGGCGATGTGATGTTGTGCTTGTGTCGACTTGTGTTCGATCGATAGAGTTGAGATCGAGACTGTTCTGACATGATGGTATGATGAAATGGATTTTTCAACTTTCGCTGGCGACGGTGATTTTAATTTTGGGTAGCACCTCCACTTTTGCAAAGGAGCGTTTGTTCGTGCTCACCGACATTGAGAACGAACCGGACGATGCACAGTCCATGGTGCGGTTGCTGTCTTATGCCAATCACTTTGATATCGAAGGATTGGTGGCCACCACCTCTATCCATCAGCGTGATCAGACTGCGGCCTGGCGTATTCGGGAAATTGTGGATGCTTACCGGAAGGTGCAGGCGAATCTCAGTCTGCACGAACCGGGTTATCCCACCGCCGATGCTCTGCTTTCGGTTTTACGCGAAGGGCGGCCTGATTACGGCATGAACGCCGTTGGGGAGGGTATGGATTCCTCCGGTTCGGATTGGCTGATCGAGGTGGCGGACCGGGATGAGGATCGTCCCTTGTGGGTCACGGTCTGGGGTGGCCCCAATGTGTTGGCGCAGGCGCTCTGGAAGGTGCGCGCCACGCGTTCTGCCGAAGAGCTTGCGAAGTTTGTAGCCAGGTTGCGGGTGTACACCATTTCCGATCAGGACAACAGCGGGCCTTGGATTCGCAAGACCTTTCCTGATCTCTTTTACATCGCCAGTCCGGGCATGCATGCGGGTGGAGCGTATCATCATGCCACCTGGAGTGGGATCAGTGGGGACAAATTTCATGCGCGGTTTACCGGAGCTGATTTCAGTTTGGTAAACAACTATTGGGTGGATCATAATATCCGCCGCAATAAAGGTCCACTCGGAGCGGAATACCCGCGTATCGAATTTCTCATGGAGGGCGATACCCCCAGTTTTCTGGGCCTAGTCGAGAATGGATTGAACACACCCGGCAAACCACATTGGGGAAGTTGGGGAGGACGATATGAGTTCTACACTCCACGTTATCAGCGATGGCATCAGGAGCCGGAGACACGTCCATTCTGGACCAATGCGGAAGATGAGGTCATGGGTGTCGATGGCAACTGGCACCAGACCAATCACGCCACGATCTGGCGTTGGCGTTCCGCTTATCAGAATGATTTTGCCGCAAGAGTCAACTGGGGAACGCAATCTTACGCAGAGGCAAATCATCCTCCAGTGGTGAAACTCGGGCATCCCGCGGAGTTGACGGCGTCCAAAGGCGAAACGGTTCAACTCAGTGCCAGGGGAACGGGTGATCCGGATGGGGACGCGCTTTCATACCATTGGTTTTACTATCCGGAAGTCGGCACGTTCACCACGTCCAGCGGGACCAGCGGGCAACCCGTTCCGATTAAAAACTTCGATCAAAGAGAAGCGTCTTTCGTGGTTCCGAGCGGGCGCGTGATGCCACCGGGAACAGGGACGATGCACATCATCCTCGAAGTCACGGATCACGGCTCGCCACGGTTGACGCGATATGGACGAGTGATTGTGAATGTTGAATAGCTCACAATTCATTCACTATTCACTATTTTAAATTCACCATTTAAAACTCTTCCCAGCCTCGGGATCGGGAGAGTGCTTTTTGCCAGCCTGATGTGAGGGTTTTGATTTGTTTGGCGCTCATGCCCGGCTTGAATTGGGCGTCCACCTGCCATTGTTTGGAAATATCCGCTTTGTCCTTCCAATAGCCGACAGCGAGTCCTGCCAGGTAGGCTGCGCCCAACGCTGTCGTTTCCGAAACTTTGGGGCGCAGTACGGGCACTCCCAGTAAATCGGATTGGAATTGCATGAGCAGGTTGTTCATGGAAGCGCCGCCGTCGACGCGAAGTTCGGTGAGTTTTAATCCTGCGTCTTTTTCCATGGCTTTGACGACGTCGCCCACTTGATAAGCGATCCCTTCAAGCGCTGCGCGTGCGATGTGACCTGCGTTGCTGCCACGGGTGAGGCCGACGATGGATCCTCTTGCATACTGATCCCAGTGTGGCGCACCGAGTCCGGCGAAAGCGGGTACCAAGTAAACACCGCCATTGTCTTTGACCGTTTTGGCCAGTGTTTCGATGTCGGCGGATTTACGGATCAGGCCAAGCTCGTCGCGCAGCCATTGGGTGACGGCTCCTGCGATAAAGATGCTGCCTTCCAGGGCGTATTCGGTTTCCTTGCCGATTTTCCATGCCACGGTTGATAGCAAATTATTCTTTGAAATCTTGGGGCGGTTGCCGGTGTGCATGAGCATGAAACAGCCGGTGCCATAGGTGTTCTTAACCATACCGGGAGAAGAGCAGGCTTGACCGAACAGCGCCGCTTGTTGATCCCCGGCGATGCCTGCCACCGGGATACTGCCACCCAATACGTTGGTTTCGAAATACACTTCGCTGGAGGAACGGACTTCGGGCAGCATGGATCTGGGCACTTCAAAGAGTTCCAGCAGGGAGTCGTCCCAGTTTCCTTTTTTCAGATTGAACAGGAGTGTGCGACTGGCGTTGGTGGCGTCGGTAAAATGATGCTGACCGTTCGACAGTTTCCATAATAACCAAGTATCCACCGTTCCAAAAGCAAGGCGACCACTTTTGGCAAGTTTCCTGGCTCCTTTGACGTTCTTGAGTATCCACCGGATTTTTGTGCCGGAAAAATACGCGTCCAGCACGAGTCCGGTGTTCTTTTGAATCATGCTCGAAAGCCCGGAGTCCCGCAGTTCATCACAGAATTTGGAAGTGCGCCGGTCCTGCCAGACGATGGCGTTGTGGATGGGTTCACCTGTTTCACGATCCCAGACAATGGTGGTTTCACGCTGATTGGTAATGCCGATGCCTGCAATGTCCTTTGAGGTCAGCCCAGCCTTCCGTAGCGCTCTTTTGGCAACCTGTAATTGGCTGCTCCAGATTTCCTGTGGATCGTGTTCGACCCAGCCGGGCTTGGGATAAATCTGTTCGAATTCCTTTTGCGCAACAGCTTTGATACTTCCCTTTTTATCAAAAACAATGGCGCGGGAGCTGGTCGTTCCCTGATCAAATGCGAGGATATATTTCATGCGATAAAGATGAGTTGAGTTGTTTCAGTTTGTTACCCAAAGGAGATTGTAAACCACTGCGCCAACGATTCCGCCGATAATCGGTCCCACCACAGGAATCCAGGCATAGGACCAGTCGTTGTCTCCTTTCCCCGGAATGGGGAGGATGGCGTGAGCTATCCGGGGACCCAGATCTCTGGCCGGGTTGATGGCATAGCCGGTTGGTCCTCCGAGCGAAAGTCCGATCGAAAATACCAACAATCCTACCAAAAGCGGCCCCATACCGGTGTCGAAGCCCGAGTCCGCAACAAGGTTATCCGGACGTAAAATGGTTAGAACCCCGAGCACCAGAACAAAGGTGCCGATGATTTCGCAAATCAGGTTGCTGCCGGTGTTTCGGATGGCAGGCGCGGTGCAGAAGGTGGCGCGTTTGGCGTCCTGATCGGGTGTTTCTTTCCAGTGAGGCAGATAAGTGAGCCAAACCAGCACGGAACCAAGAACTGCCCCGATCATTTGGGCGAGGATGTAGACCGGTACCTGTCCCCAGGAAAAGTCTCCCTGTCCGATGGTTGCCATGGCCACTGTGACCGCCGGATTCAGATGTGCTCCACTGATGGCTCCGACCATGTAAACCGCCACCGCCACCGCCATGCCCCAACCGGCGGTAATAACTATCCAGCCGGCTTGGTGGCTTTTGGATTTTTGCAGGACAACTCCAGCGACGACACCATTGCCCAGAAGGACAAGGATCATCGTACCGACGATTTCAGCCATGAATGGATTCATAAGGGATCTGTGCAGGGTAGGTGATGTGCCCTTATCCGGGCAAGTTCAATCATTGGCAAGTTTCCAGCATTGATCATTGAAGGGTTTTTGCTCCATACTCCGCCGAATGGAATCAGCCATCACACCTGAACAAGTGCGGATATTCACCTTCCTGGTGCGTATCGGATTCTTCTGTGGTGTGGCTTGGGTGCTGTGGATCCTGATCATCAAGAATGCGGATGTGCGCAAGAGCAACAAAGCGGTCAAGACTCCCAAGCTTCAGCGTGTGAGGTTGGTAAGCTGGGTGTTGGTTTTTGCGTTTATGGGTATCCTGGTCTACCAGGCGACCTGGCAGTTGGGTGGTTTCCTGCGGCCCCGGTTTGTGGCGTTCATGCAGAAACACGATCGACGGAAGTTCAATCCAGCACTTCAGATACAGCGTGGCATCATTCTGGATCGAAACGGCACCCCGCTGGTTGAGAATCATAAGAAGAACGGCGTCGTTGAACGCCGGTATCCTCTGGGACCTTCAGCCGTTCATCTGATTGGTTATTTTGATCCCGTGTTCGGGGTGAACGGACTTGAAGCCATTGCCGATCCCACACTTTCCGGTCTCCAAGATATTTCGACCGATGATTGGGAATCGGTGAGCAAGAAACTGCTGACGCGGGAAAAATTACCGCAAGGCAAGAACCTCAAACTCACTTTGGATGCCCGGTTGCAACAAAGTATTTACGAACGATTGGCTTCCGGGCGATATGATCATTCAGCCAAACCGGCGGCAGGCCAACCCTATCGTGGGGCCGTGGTGGTGTTGGATGTTCGGGATGGCTCCATCCTGGCGGCTTGCAGCGCGCCGGCCTTTGATCCCAACAAATTGTCCCGAACCACTTTCTCAAATCGGCAGTCCGGATCACCATTATTCAATCGTGCGCTGCGAGGACTTTATCCTCCCGGTTCGGTCTTCAAAGTTGCCATTGGTTCTTACTATCTGGAAAAGACTCTGTTGGGCTCCGGGTATCCCCTGACGATTGACTGTGGCTCGGAGTATCGCACGCCCGATGGAAAAGGCATTGTTCGCGATCTCAGTTTTTACAGTTATCAGGCTCGCGGCAAGGAATGGCCGGGATTTGGAACCATTGATTTAGGAACGGCCATCGAGAAGTCCTGTAATGTTTACTTCGCACAGGTCGGTGTCACCATCGGGAAGGAAGGATTCGACTGGTTGCGGCGACTCTTGCGTTTTGATCAATCACTGACATTGTATCAAGGACCTTTGGATCGTTTGGAATCGGCGGTATCCCGGTTTCCGGACTTGTCTCCCAATGATTCTTTCAGCATGGCTCTGATGGGGATTGGTCAGGGGGAACTGATGGTGACGCCCATTCACATGGCCATGGTGGCCGCTGCGGTTGCCAACAATGGTTTGCTGATGGAACCCCGGCTGACGTTTCAACAACCCTTGAAGGAACTGGGACGCGCGATGAGTGAACAGACCGCGATCCATATGCGGGAGATGATGGCACGTGTGGTCAGATCAGGAACCGCAGAAAAAGCGTTTGAAGGATTCTACATGGCGGCGGGAGGTAAGACTGGTTCCGCACAGAACCCATCGGGTGATTCGCATGCTTGGTTTATTGGTTATGCCCCGGTGGAACGTCCGCAAATCGCCGTGAGTGTCGTCGTGGAGAATGGTGGCTACGGCGGCAGTACCGCCGCGCCGATCGCCCGTCATGCCATGGACCAGGCAGTGCGGTTGAACCTGGTTCGGCCGTGAAATGGTGAATGGTGAAT
>CAYPZD010000154.1:0-6991 GCA_964415055.1 uncultured Verrucomicrobiota bacterium
TCCAAAGAAATCCTTGCGGTTCTTGTCCTCCGGAGAAATTGCTGAGATGCCCCGCATGTAAATTCCTTCAAACAATTGACCTTGATTTTAGAAAAGGTATAGAGAACTATCACCCTCATCCACTAAAGCAATAAAAGACAGCTGACGACGGGCTGTGCATTCAACTCAAAAAACACCATCATGCAATCCACCGAACAAAACCCACCCAAACGCCTCGCAGGATTCACCCTGATTGAACTCCTGGTCGTCATCGCCATTATTGCCATTCTGGCGGGCATGCTTTTACCGGCACTGTCCAAAGCCAAAGAGAAAGCCAAGCAAATCAGTTGCGTGAACAACCTGCGTCAGATGGGATTGGCATCACGCATTTACTCCGACGATCATGACGGACGCTATGTGTTCACCTTTGCTGTCCGTGGTTCCAATGTGGAACGTAAAGCGTGGTTCAACTTTCTCGCTTCCTACCAGCAAACCACCAACCTGCTGCTCTGCCCGACTCGCACCCGTAAATTCAACGAACTATTCAGCATCTACCCAAGTGATCAGGCCGACCGTGCTCTCTCCAATTACAGCGTCAATTTTCGACTCGGTGGATGTGATTGGCCCAACGTGTGGGACAAGGAAACATGGCGTCAGTTGCGGGACACCGACGTACGCAATCCCTCAAGCGTTGTCCACATGACCGATGGCGGCAGCCAACCCGTCAACACCACCAACCCCGACGAATGCGTCACCGTCAATTCCGAAGAGAAGGCCGGCTGCTGGATCGTCCATGATCCCGGCGACAGCTCACCCTGCGGCGGCTGCGTCACAGCGGCCGGCGATCCCAACTGGGGTGGCCCCCACCTGCGCCACAGCGGCGGCACCAGCAACGTCGCCTTCACCGACAGCCACGTCGAACCCATGCAAGCCCGCGAATGGTACTGGTCCGGAACCCCATGGCTGAAACCCACCGAAGGTGGGAATTAAAAATAGTGAATTTAAAATAGTAAATTGAGAGGGTATGAGTGGGGAGGTGGATATTGTCAGGCGAACGTTTGAGTTTTCTGTTTGGATCGTCAAACTATGCCAGGTGTTGGAAAAAAAGCCCGGGGTGCCGCGTATTTTAGCAGGGCAAATACTACGTTCCGGTTCATCCATCGGGGCCAATGTCGAGGAAGCTCAAGCTGGTCAGAGTAAGGCAGATTTCATTTCCAAACTTTCTATCGCATGTAAAGAGGCAAGGGAAACCCGCTACTGGCTTCGACTACTGACAGCCACAGAAGTCATCTCAGAAACCAAACTTTCCGCCCTGACAGACGAAGCGAACCAACTCACCGCAATTCTCATCACCATCATCAACAATACCCGCACCAAATAAATTCACTATTCACTATTTACTATTTTTAATTTAAAAGCTTCACCATTCGAAAGAAGGCCGTTTGATCGAAAGCATCCGCGTCAACGGTCCATTGGGAATCTCCTGACGGGATTTCCTTTCCTTCGAACTCCTGCCATTGAAACAGATTGTCAGAGACCAAGAGTTGCACATGGATGGGGTTTGGGAATGTGCTGGAGATACTCAGGTGAACTGTTCCACTTTCATACGAAATGCTTGTGATATGGATCTGAATTTGCTGGGGAGGGACAGCTGTCCCCCATTGAATCAAAGATGAATGAGATGGAGCGTAGGCATCATTGCCAATGAAGTTGGCAACGGCGGCATAAACTGTATTGATCTCAGCAGCAGCTCGAACAGAATACCGCCCATCATCGGATGTCGTGGCAAGGATGGTTTGCTGAGCTCCATTCGAGCCGGTGATTTCAACCGCGATCACTCCCTCGTTGATGACAAGGTCCCCCTCTTTTCCACCTGTCAGCACCCCCGTCATCAATATCTCATCCTCCTCTTGCTGCATCTCAAGCGAAACGTCTGTTGGCTGAGATAGCACCACGCTCAATGAAAGATCACCCGCCGGTACATCTGCATCGCCGTAATCCATCCATGAGTCCAAGGTGATCCGCTCGATGACTCCCAGTTGTGTCTCTGCTGGAGGTGGTGGTTGAATATGTAGTTGAAACGTATCCGAATTTCCTGACTGAAGTGGTGTTGACCATTTTAAATCGTCTGAATCCGGAACAGTTAATCTTTCCACCCACCCGGTGGGCAAAGCTGATACCTGAGCCACCAGGTGGTGATGAAAGCTTGTCCCATTGTAAAATTGCAACGTTGTTTCAATCGTTGGATAAAAGGTGTCCAACGCCGCATATTCGGTCCAGAAAACGGAACGATGACGATTATTGTGAGTGACCAGTTCGTTCGAAGCCGGATCAAGTATCAGAATGGCTTGAACCGACTCGAATGGAAAAAATGTCACCGAAACCTCAGCACTCTCTTCCGGTTTCAAACGCTCAACAAACACCTTTTCCTGAGACAAAGCCAGGAAGTTTAATGCTTCCCGATCAAACATGCCATCCCCCACCGGCAAAGTGGATGCAGGCAAAACATAAACCGTGCCTTCGATATCAAACGCATCAGCCGTACCGGCATTTTGAATTCGAAAAGTTGCTCGATGTTCCAAAGCCCCAGCTCGAAGCCGGACTTCCGGGAGTGAATGGGCCCATCGAAACTCAGGCCGCTGCACCCCATGCACCGGATCTCCCCCCAGACGAGGATCACCCGTGAGTTCATCCCGACCAAACGAAAAGGAACCGTATCCATTGGCGGCACTATCGAGCCAGGCACCGGTAATGGTCAGATCCGCAAAAGAAGGAAGTGGTGCAGATTGGATTGAAACTTCATAACTTCCCTCAAAGCGATCAAACTTACCCACTTGAATCTCCAAGCCATAGGCATCCCGAAAAACCTGTTGTTCCTGAACGGTGGCAGCCTGTAATACGATGGGTGCATCCTCATTTCCTGGACTTGAAACATCTCCTTCCTCATGCGGCACCACCCGGGCAACCGGCACGCCAAACTGTCCCGGATAGGGATAGTCCTGCCCTTCATAAGCGGGATCGATCTCTGAAACCAACACACCCGCTTGATAGCTGGAAGGAAGTCCTGAAAAATCCCCCAAGCCGGAAAAGCCATTCGCAAACCGGGAAGCATCCACACTGAATTTAGGCCGTGCTTCCAGCAGAACATCAGGAAGCGATGGTCTGCGAATACGCACGAGTTCAAACACGCCCGGAGGTAAAAACGAACCAATGAATTGAAAGGAAGGTTCTACCAAATAAAAGAGAGGTTCCTCCCATCCTCCCGGCTCCACGTCAATGACCAGTTCCCCGAACCTGGTATCATACCACTGTGCATGTAACCGCGTAAACCCACTCAAACCCTGAGAATTATCCTGCGCCATGAGGCCCCAATAACCGAAGGATGATTCGGGCACATAACGTTCGTCCTGATGCAAACCTGGATGACCGATCTGATGTCTCACCAAATGAGCCACGGAAGAGATACTCTTGTCAGGAAGACTCACTTTTGAGATTGGATTCAAAGGATCACTGATTCCCAACGTGACCTCCGCCCAATCCGAATAAACATCTCCATCACTGTCCGCCCGGTCCGGCAAGGTTCCCTGCAAGATCTCTTGTTCATCACTCAATCCGTCCCCATCCGTATCGACCACCTCAGCCCCGCCGTCCGAAGAAGAGAGGTCCGGCCTCAAATCGGCCAAAGGATCAGAGATCACAGAAATCGCGGCGTTTACTTTCACACCATCCTGAATTTCTGAGACGAGGGGAAATTCAAACAAACCACGCGCACGTCCTTCCTTGTGCCGGTTGACGACAGCAAGCAGATAAACAGGTTGTGCGAAGTATTCCGGCACCATTTCCCGTGCGTATTTCAATGCCAAAACACCCTCGCGATCAATCACCCCCGGATCATCAACCAAAGTCGAAACATCCTCCCCCATCGAGACACTCGGCGAATAATCAATGTCCAAACTCAACACCCCGGGAACTGGAACAAACTCAAACTCAGGAGCCTGTTGATGTGTGGCGGTCGCATAAAGCGTATTGATCCCAAGATTCAGCTCATCCGCCCATTGCCGACTCTTCAGCTCCGGAGTCTCAGTATCCGCATACTGACAAACCACCACCAAAATCTTGATATGCACCTGAGCAGGATGTGCCAATGCCGACAACGCCCCAACCAACAGACCGCATATCACCAGCACAACAGGAACCTTTAAAAGGTAACCCAAAGTTCGTAAAGGAGTCGTCAACACATTTACCAAGGAAAAATTAAATTTACTCTGCGAATCTCCCCGAGCCATTCGACACGGAAATCCTTATAGCGGTCGTATTTCGGGAACGTCGTCATACCTCACCAACTATGTGGTTGTGCAACCGGGCGCGGGAGGTCTCGATGGCGGTGTGGAGCTTTTGGCGGAGGAGTTCGCGGGATGGGAGGGCCGTGAGGTATTCGGCGACGTGGATGCCGGATTGGCCGAGTTCGAGCAGTTCGATTTGCTCTTCTTTCTTGCCGGCGCAAAGCACGAAACCGAGGGGCGGTTCTTCGCCGGGTTGTTGCTCGTGTTTCGCAAGCCAGCGGAGGTAGAGTTCCATCTGGCCTTTGTACTCGGGCTTGAAGTCACCGAGTTTGAGCTCGATAGCGACCAAACGCCTTAATGCCCGATGGTAGAAAAGGCGATCCAGGTGATAGTCATCGGAGTCGATGGAGATGCGGAATTGTCGCGCCTGAAAGGTGAATCCGGTACCAAGTTCGAGGAGGAATTTCTCCAGTTCACGCAGGATGGCATCCTCCAGGTCTTTCTCCATGTATCGATCCTTAAGACCGAGAAAGTCGAGGACATAGGGATCGCGAAAAACAAGGTCGGGAGTGAGTTTATCTTCGGCGCGTAGATCAGCCAGTTCAGCTTTGACCACTTCTTCGGGTTTCTTCGAGATCGCGGTGCGCTCGAAGAGCATGGAACCGATTTTCTCGCGCAACGTGCGGACGCTCCAACGCTCCACACGACACATTTCGGAGTAAAACTCACGCTGTAGGTCGTTTTTGAGGGGAATGATCTCCATAAAATGAGACCATCCCAACTGTCGCGACAATTTCGACATCACTAAAAACCTCTGAAAACCTCACCATTCTCGTGAGCGCCGAGTAACTGAACCCTTTACCATAGTCGACCGTCAATTCTTGCGACAGTGTCGCAAGAATCTCATTCCCGTATCCAGCCCGTTGATTTCCAAGAACCTCTGTCTGAATCCGTTTTCCGATTCGCCAATATAGCAAGGTCATTCCAGTATTGACAGTCCGGGCGACACCGACGCGCATTTGATCCACCATGGACCGAATGTCAGCCAAGACGCCGGCGTCGCTCTGGATGATCTCAAATTTGTCGTTCATAGCTGTTTTTAATTCGAAAAGTTTAAGATTTGCTCCAGCAGGTCGTTCTCGATGATGTATTGAGAATATTGCTCGCACCACCGCTCGCATTTCCGGTGAACAAAGCGGATTCGTTATGGACGGATACGATCTCCCCCCGGAGAGGCGAATCCTGCGGGTGCAGCCGAAACGGTGCACCGTTTACCGAACGTGTCGGGTAAATTGACTTCGAATCGTGGATCAATGATCCTGGCGACATTGGCACCGAACCAGTTCCTCAAGCAATCATCGGGGATCGACCAAATAAACGAGACAATTTTATTGTGTGTAGCGTGATCCATGTTGACCCCATATCCCATTCTGAAAACCGAGCAGCGGCAAGGCTGATGCGTTCCCGCACAACCTCAATATAATTAACCACCTCAGCGTCACAGGGATATTATTCCAAACCCCATACCTTGAAAAGATCAAAAAGGGATGATTCTTTGAATATGATGTGCATTCTCCTTTCCTTAGATGATTCCATTAGAAAATGTATTTGAATCATCTAAGGAAAGTGGGAGAGTTGATGAGCTAAATGGCAAAGGAGATTCCCATGAAAACCAACAATGCACTGTTTCCGTTCGTCCGTTGTCGAAAACTTCCAACCGTAATGAGTCTTGCTCATTGGGGGGTTTTCTCGGGAGTGTTTCTGGTTTCTTCAATCGCTTGTGCCCTGGAACCTCTCCCGGGTGAAACACATATGCTGGATTTGATTGAAGCGCATGAGGGACAGCAGCGCACTGAGATTGTGCCCAATGAGGTGTTGCTTTTTGCGGCTCGCAAAAAAGCGGAGGATATGGCTGCTCGCGAATACTTCAGCCATCAGGACCCGGACGGATTTGGAATGAATTTCACGATCGCGATGGCAGGTTACCAGCATCCCTACAGCAACGCCCGTTCCTCAAATAATATTGAATCTATCGGCGCTCGACACCAAAACGGATTATCCGACCAAGGAGCAGCAGATATCGTATTCAATGCCTGGATGGAATCACCAGGTCACCGCACTCACGTCTTGGGATCACAAGATTTCTTCGCAAAACAAACCTATGTCGCGGTGGGCTATGCTTTCGATCCACAAGGGCCACACGGATGGAGCAGTCATTATTTCTCTTTTATCAGCGCTCCTCCCGATGAGGATGCTGAATTGAGTCCGGTAACGGAGTGGTTATTCTCAACACTGACACTTTTACAAATGGAAAACGGAGATCCTGACGGTGACGGGGTCGGCAACTTATTAGAGTACGCGCTCCAAACCGATCCTTTGATCAAATCAGCAGCACCGGAACTAAGCATCCAATACATCCCTCAGTCGCATTCCATCCAATTAAACTATCCTTTGAGCGGAGATTTTCATCCCAGTTTGAAGTGGGCTGTTTACTCCGCAATTTGGATTGATTTCCCGTTTTGGAATCAAGAAGCGCTGTTTGACATCGATTCCCCCATGATCTTCCCAATCGAACGCACCCCGGCCAAATACTTCAAAATCGACCTGATCCGGGAAACCGACCCGATGAAAAGCCCGTTTTGAATGGTGAATGGTGGGTGCAGGATAGGGGTCAGGACGAGGGATTAACCCCGCCCCGCCCTCCGAACCGGACTTGCGGTTCTCCCGCA
>CAYPZD010000155.1:0-3451 GCA_964415055.1 uncultured Verrucomicrobiota bacterium
TCCAATCTTTGTCCAAGCCAGACATTTCACAAACGACCAGGAGGCGGAGTTGAAATCGTTTGTTTGAAATCTAATTTTCATAGCACGGAAGGCTTTTCTGCCAGCCTGCCACATCGATGTGAAGTTCACTTTGACTTGAGTCAATGTTTTGCCACTACGCTAGACTTTCGGGTAATTCTGAAAGATCCAATTGATCCTTCAGGTGACTCGGTTTTTAAGATGAATGAGATTGGGTAACAATATAAACCTCCCTGATTACTGCCCATGCCCTGACTCTTGGCGCCGATCTCCTCTCTTCAAATGATCATTTCTCCTGTATCGATGGATTGAGTTGGTTGAAACCATGAAGGTTTTCGGGCGGGATTCAACTTTGTTACTGCTTTAACCATCCCTGCGCACGCATCCAATCCGCACACCGGTGGTGCCAGGTCGTTACCGGAGTCTGGGTTTCACGTAGCCCATACCCATGACCACCTTCGGAGTAGATATGGAGTTCAGAAGCCACCCCATCCCGCTTCAAGGCTTGCATCAGGAAGAGGCATCCTTCCACCGGAACGCGATCGTCGAAGGCATGTGCCATGAAGGTCGGCGGGGTGTCGGGTGTGACTTGGATGTGGTCCGGCAATGCCGTTCGGTCTGGATTGGTCAAACCTCCAGGATAGATGAGGACATTAAAATTGGGAAAATGATCGATCGAGTCCATGTCATCCCGTTGTTCATACTGACGGTCCTTCAACATCGCCGCCAAAGCTGCCGTTTCTCCACCCGCCGAAAAACCCAATACCCCGATGCGATCCGGATTGAGTTGCCATTTTCCGGCATTGGATCGCACGATGCTGATGGCGCGCTGGGCATCCTGAACCGCTGAAATCCAACGACGACCCTGCCGGTCTCTGGATGGAACACGATACTTCAAGACAAAGGCCGTCACCCCAAGGTCGTTTAACCACTCCGCGACCTCGGTACCCTCCAGATCCCAGGCCAAGATGTAATGACCGCCTCCCGGACAGATCACCACTGAAGTTCCGTTCGCTTTTTCAGCCGAGGGACGATACACGGTCAACGTAGGAACACTGACATTACCTGTCCGTATCACACGCTTGGCGGCCACCAAATTGTCACCTGGTTTGGTTGTATCGACCTCGGCAGGCAAATCCATATTAGGTGCCGGAGGCGTACCTTTCCAAAGTTGGATTACTTCCGGTTCGGCGGCATTCGCTTGTGAGATGAATAAAAGAGAAAGGAACAAGACCACACCTAACCCTCGAATTGAGTAAAGCGTTTTCATTTGCATGATGAGAGTATTGCGCCAATATTTCTGTCCAAGCAATCAGGAAAAATAGATTAAACACTAATTTAAAATATAAGTAATACTAATTATTACTATGTACTGACCGCAGATTGAAGAGCCATCCATTTAAAATGCATGAATGATCCCTCAAGTCATTTTCAACAGTCTGCAAGATCCAAGTGGTTTTGGGGCATCCTATTTATAATAGGAATGTTAACGATTGCATGTGCGGTTCTACTTCATTCCAAATACTCCATGGCAAAGGTGCAGGGTAAGCCGGCGATAGAGTGGATCCATTGGAGATTAGCTGAAGAGAATCATGGTGCATTTGATGAAGCGGTGCAAGTGTTAGGTGTGGATGTGTGGGATTATCTAGAAAATGAACTCTCATCGCGAGACAACTTTCTGGAGCATTCATGGCGGAAGATATATTCCAAAATGCCAAAAGGCGTGTTCAAGCAACCTAAAACGGCGGACGAAAGAATTCTCGACGGACTCATCTTGTTAGAAAAATTAGGACCGATCCCAATCCAACTACAGCCATCACTGGTATCCATTTTCAATTCCAATACCAATGTAAGACTTTTTGCGATTTATGCTTTTCGAATACTTGGTGAATATGCGAGTGAGTTGACGGCAACTACCATTGCATCTACTCAAACTTTCCTCCAAGAGACCAATGATCCAACTTTAAAATTTGCTGCCTACTGTTTGCTTCTGAAGAAAGGAATTGAACCCAACCTTTCAGATGATGATTTGGTCGGGCTGGTTCCTAAACTAACAGAGTTGTCGGGAGAAGAACTTCAGTGGTTCATTTGTCATTCAGATGCCGATGCTCTGTCTTTCTGGATGGCACATCTCAGACGGAATGACACTATGTTAACCCATCTGGTCACTCCTCGGCATATTAGTGGGATTTTGAACCCGGAGCGAAAAGTTTTGTTACTTACCGCTGCCCTTGATATATGCGAGGACTTATCAAGCTCATCCCAAAACCAGATTCTGAGTGCGGTTTCCGCCTCATGGGATCTTTGCGATCGAGAGGTCATTGAGCAGCGAATTATCCCAACGTATTTACGGGCCTTGAAAAGTTCAAACGAGTATTTACCACAAACCGCTGCCCGCGCACTCGTCAATTTTGATCCGCCGCCCAGCTTGGTGATTCCTTCCTTACAAGAAGCAAAATTATCCAACCCTCACCCAGAGTTCTTCGATCAATACATCACATATTTCGAACAACTAGAATTACCCTGAGTTGGACTTGGCACTTCAGAGTGTATCTCGGAAACGCAGCATCCTGGAGAGATCATTTTAGTATTCCCATGTCACCTAAAGGAACATCCAACTTGGAATTTTTAACAGATCTATGCCCCCTTTCCCGCACGCTGTAAACAGGAGCTCCAACACAAAGTCTCTTGTTTCCTGTCACGACATGGCAAATGTGAATGTTGGACCATATGATGGGAAAAACCCTGGTATCCACTTAAGAGCTAGTTATCGGACAGTTGGTAGGTCGGTGCTTCCACGAGGCTATGAACACATCATTAAATTGGAGAAGCCTTTTAGGTTTGTTTAGGTATGTCAAAACTCACGAACAAACGCGTTCATGGATTTTGTCGAATCAAAAAAAGAAGCGCATATAGAAATGCGCTTCTGGAATAAATTGTAGAGCCTTTCTCAAGAGAAAAAGTTCCACGTGGAACATTTTCCATTTCCGAACCAATTGCTACTCTCAGGAATGATCCCGACCAGCTTGTTTCATGTGGACCATGAGGAGGGAGATATCGGCAGGAGAAATACCGGAGATACGTGATGCTTGACCCAGGGTTCTTGGTTTAATGTCGACCAGCTTCTGACGAGCTTCGTTCCGCAGTCCAGGAATTTTGCTATAATCCATCCAATCCGGAACCTGTTTATCTTCCATGCTGCGGAACTTCTGAACTTCCATTTCCTGACGTTCGATGTAGCCCTGGTATTTGATGATGATCTCAACTTGCTGCTGAACCTCCACAGGAAGTTCCAGATTTGCACCAGGCATGTTGGTATATTTGATTTCGGGCCGTTTCAGGATTTGTGAAAGAAGATTGTTCTCGTGGCGTGTGGATTGGAGGCGTGAGATTTCCTCATGGATCAAAACATCCTTGCTTTGGAATTGTTTGA
>CAYPZD010000155.1:3551-6968 GCA_964415055.1 uncultured Verrucomicrobiota bacterium
GTTTTAAGTCGACCCAATCGTAAGCCAACTTCTTTGAGCGAATCGGACATTCCCATGGCCGCTGCTTCCCCTGCCCGCCCACCGGTTGCCTGGGCCTTGCCGATGTGCATCAATCCGCGAAGGAAAGTCCCGGTGGTCAGGATAATGGTCTTCCCAAGATACTGAACCCCGAATTGGGTTTCGATGCCGTGCACTTCCTGATCTTTAATCAGAAGTCGTCCAGCTTGTCCCTGTTGGAGGAATAAATTTGGTTCACGTTCACACACCCATTTTAGTCGGAACTGATAGGCTTTCTTGTCGCATTGTGCTCGAGGTGCCCAAACAGACGGGCCTTTTTTGGTATTCAACATCCGGAACTGCAGTCCGGTCATATCCGTCGCCTTTCCCATTTCTCCACCCAAGGCATCAATCTCCCTTGCCAAGTGTCCCTTCGCCAATCCGCCGATTGCTGGGTTACAGGACATCTGGCCGATGGTGTCGACATTGATGGAAAGCATCAGTGTCTGACATCCCATGCGAGCAGCTGCCAATGCGGCTTCCACACCTGCGTGTCCGCCACCGACCACGATGACATCAAATTGTCTGGGATATGTATACATGAACAGGAATCAGGTCCAAATGAGTCGGTAGAGCAACGACTTTAATTGACGAATGAAAAAGTGGCATCGAAAGGGGTCGCACCGTCCGTTTGCTGAATCTTCCTGGAGGGATTCGCGGAAAGGTGTCGACATATTTTGTAAAGAGTCTCTTGAACCTGCTGGCCACCCAGCGCCTCATCCATGGCGTCCACCGTGAAGCGCTCTCCGGGATTGTTTCTTAACAGCTCCAGGATTTTGATTTGCCATTCGATCACTTCTCCCGCTGCTTTTTTGCCGGCTTCAACTCCCGGTTGGTGGTAAGCATTGATGTGGATCATCGAGGCATAAAGGCCTACGGCCCGTTCATACAGGGCAATCAAAATTCCCACTGTCCGAGGGGTCACTTCATCGACGGTAATGGTCAGGGAGTCACGATGGTTCTCATGAAGGGCACTTCGGGTTCCGAGGTAGAATCCACTCAGGAAGTCGCCACTAGTAACGTTGGGTTCGACTTCGATGGATTCACCTTTACGATCTTTGAGCACTTCAATGAATGTCGCAAAAAAGTCATTTCGACCGTCACGCAACTGTTGGATGTAGGCATGCTGATCAGTGGAACCTTTGTTGCCATAGACAGCGATGCCTTGCTCCACACGTTTGCCATCCAAATCATCAGCCTTACCCAAGGATTCCATGACCAATTGTTGAAGGTATTTTGAGAACAGTTGCAGGCGATCTTTATAGGGTAGAATCACCATGGCTTTGTCACCTTTGCCATTTCCGCAGTGATGCCACATCATGGCGAGCCAGGCGGCGGGATTAGTCTGTGGGTCCATGACGCGAGTTACCGAATCACAGTCCCTGGCCCCATCGAGCATGGCCTGAATATCGATGCCCTGGAGAGCGGCAGGGAGGAGTCCCACGGCTGATAATTCACTGGTACGTCCACCGACCCAATCCCACATCGGAAATGTCTCCAGCCAGTTTTCGTTGGAGGCTACTTTGAACAATTGACTGCCGTCGCTGGTGATGGCCACTGCATGTTTCGCAAAAGAGAGTCCTTGTTTTTCGTAGGCATTTTTAGCCTCCAGCATTCCATTGCGCGTTTCTTTTGTGCCTCCGGATTTGGAGATCACAATGCTGAGAGTTTTGTTCAAATCTCCACCGATTTCGGCGAGTGCCTGGTCCATTCCATCTGGATCAGTATTGTCAAAAAAGAAGGGTCGCATGGCATCAGCTCCAGGCATACCCAAAGCGTTTGCCACAAATTGAGGACCCAATGCTGATCCACCGATACCGATGACGAGTAGGTTTTCAAACCGACCTCCAGCTCCGGGAATGGCACCAGCATGGATTTTTGAGACGAAGGATTTGATCTTGGAAATGGCTTCCACAATCTGTTGTTGTTCTTTCTCTGGCGCCAGTTCGGCATTCCTTAACCAGTAATGACCAACCATTCGGTTTTCATCAGGATTTGCAATAACGCCGCTTTCAAGAGCTTGCATGGATTCCAATGCCTTTGTAGCTTTGGTTTTCAGAGCATCAAAGTCTTCTTCAGTGAAGTCAACTTTGCTAATGTCCAGGCTAAGATTTAGGGTAGAGGTTGATAGTTGATACTGCTTGAAACGGTTCCAAGATGAATTGTTATTGATCATAAGAAAAACTAAAGTATACGATAAGTTATCGGAATTTATTGATTATCCCTGGTGGGCTGAATACGGCTTGTTGGGTGTTGTGCTCACAGGATTCAATCCTGTTCAAAACAATTCCATATCTCACTTTATGAATCGCGTCAAAGATGTTAATTTCTAATTCCTAATTTCATGTCGAAAGTAATACTGGAAAAAGTGTCCAAATGGTTTGACGGACCCAAGAAATCCCGAGTCAACGCGGTCTCAGATTTAAGCCTTGAGATTAAAGATGGGGAGTTTGTTGTTTTGGTTGGACCGTCCGGATGTGGCAAGACAACCACCTTGCGCATGATCGCCGGATTGGAGGAAATCGATGAAGGATCGATTTTCATGGATGATATCAAGGTGAATGATGTTCACCCCAAGGATCGCGACGTGGCCATGGTGTTTCAGAATTATGCGCTCTATCCGCATTTGAATGTCTTTGAAAACATGTCCCTGGGGTTGAAACTTCGCAAGTTTCCGAAAAGCGAGATTAAGAGCCGCATCGAGGAAGCTTCCACGATGTTGGGGATTGGCGAATTGCTCGACCGCATGCCGGATCAACTTTCCGGAGGACAACGGCAACGTGTGGCGGTGGGGCGTGCCCTGGTCCGCCGGCCAAAGGTGTTTTTATTTGATGAACCCCTCTCCAATCTCGATGCGCGCATGCGGCTCCAGATGCGAATCGAATTGACCGAGCTCCATCAAAAGCTGGGTTCCACCATGATCTACGTGACACACGATCAAGCCGAAGCCATGACCATGGGGGATCGGATTGTCGTGATGCATGACGGACGATTGCAACAAGCCGATCAACCGGTCGAAGTCTATCAACACCCAACAAACCAGTTCGTGGCCGGTTTCATCGGTTCGCCACCTATGAATCTATTGGACCTGAACCTTTGCCCGGAAGGCTCGGTCTGGAAACTGGTCGGATTGGATACGCCACTGTCTCATGCATTGTTCACCTCAGGGGCTCCGCAGAGTGCATCTGCAGTGAAATTGGGTTTCCGTCCTGAATGCGCACAACTCACCTCAAATCAGGATCCCTCCGATCGCAACCTGCTCCAATTCGAGGCAAAAGTGCATTGGTTGGAGCGGACCGGAGCAGATACCTATGTGCATTTGACCGCAGGCGAACAAAAACTCATCGTGCGCCAGCCTGA
>CAYPZD010000156.1:0-6959 GCA_964415055.1 uncultured Verrucomicrobiota bacterium
AGCCCCAATTTGGGGTTTTTGAATCAGAAATCGAATAATTATTAGCATCATAATTCTATGCCTATAGCCACTCCCAAGCAATTCGCTGCTATGTTGGACGCAGCGCAGAAGGGTTCCTACGCCTACCCGGCCATCAATTGTACGAGCATCATGACGCTCAACGCGGCCTTCAAAGCCTTTGCGGATATGAAATCCGACGGCATCATCCAGTTTTCCACCGGGGCAGGACAATTCGCCTCCGGTTTGAACAACAAGGACGCCACCAAAGGAACCATCATTCTGGCAGAAGCGGCTCACCGTCTGGCGGAACAATATGACGTACTCGTTGCACTGAACACCGACCACTGCCAACCCAAGAATGCTGGCGACTTCCTGAAACCCCTGATCGAAGCCACAGCCGCTCGTCGCGCAAAAGGTGAGAACAACCTGTTCCAAAACCACATGCTCGACGCATCCATTCTTCCTTTGGAAGAAAACCTGGCTCTCTCAAAAGAATACCTCAAACTGGCTGCCGACAACGAAATCATCCTCGAAGTCGAAGCCGGTGTCGTGGGTGGCGAAGAAGACGGCGCCGCCGGCACGGAAGACACCCCGGAGGAACACCTTTACACCACCCCGGAAGACATGCTGGCTGTTTATGAAGCGTTGCACCCGATCGGTCGCTTCACATTCGCCGCCACTTTCGGCAATGTCCATGGTCACTACAAACCTGGAGCCGTCAAATTGCGTCCTGAAATCCTCAAAGATGGCCAGAAAGCAGTCATTGACAAATATGGTGCTGAAGCTGAAATGGACCTCGTGTTCCACGGTGGCAGCGGAAGCCTGCTGTCTGAAATCCGTGAAACCCTCGACTACGGTGTGGTGAAAATGAACGTCGATACCGACACCCAATACGCCTTCACCCGCCCGATCGCCGATCATTTCTACAAAAACTATGACGGTATCCTCAAAGTCGACGGGGAAATCGGGAATAAGAAAGTCTACGATCCACGCAGCTATCTGAAAGCTGGAGAAAAAGGCATGGCCGCCCGCATCGCTGAAGCCTGCCAAGACCTTCGTTCCGATGGCAAATCCATCTTCGGCGACGTATAATCATCGCCTGACATTTCATATTGAATTTTCACAGCGGCCCTTCGGGGCCGCTTTTTTGTGTACCAGGATGCAAAAAATCCTGAATAGGTAGGACGTGCCGTCCCTGGCGCGTCGCCTTGAGGCTTCCGATATCCCAAACGCCTCCGTTTCGGGAAGCCTTCGGTTTTCGAACACCCCAGATCCGCATCGCTACCATTCGCGGGTGGATCGAGATCCACGCAGTGACGGGACAAGCTGATCCGATCTACCTGTGGCTTCCAAATTTCATTTCGGCTCACAATGGGAAGCCAAAAGAACATCAAACCAAAACCCCGGGCAGTTTCTCTGTGCTGTCCCCAAACTGCTCCACTGGAGTACCAAACGCCTCCAACATGGAGCAATACAGGTTCGCCAACGGGGTATTCGGACCCTGCACCAGGTGTTGCCCTGTCTTGATACGACCACCCGCAGATCCCGCGATCACGAGGGGGAGGTTGCGTGGACTGTGCTTGTTGCCGTCCCGCAAACCGGAACCAAACATGATCATTGAATGATCCAGCACGGTACTTTTCCCTTCGGGCATGTTGTGAAGTTTGTTGAGGAGGTAGGCATATTGCTCCACGTGCCACTGGGCAATCAATTGATACTGAACGAGGTTTTCCTCCTTGTTTTCGTGATGGGAGACACTGTGGTGCCCTGAGCTGACTCCGTCCAGAAACGAAAAATTGGTGTTACTGACCGCATTCCCAAACATGAAAGTTGTGACACGCGTGCTGTCGGTCTGAAAAGCCAGCGCCATCATGTCGAGCATCAAACGCACATGTTCTGCATGCTCCCGGGGAATGCCATCGGGTTTGACGGTTGGATCCATATCCACCGCCGGTTGCCAGGACACGCCTTCCGGTTGACTAGCCTGCTCAACACGCTGTTCCAGGGCACGAACGGACTCAAGGTAATCATCGATTCGCGCGCGATCCTCATGACTGACCCGGCGTTGCAGCTGTTTGGCATCCCCCAACACACGGTCCAAAAGCAAACGATCCTGCTGACCGCCACCTTCCTTGGGATTGGTGATGCGGAACAAACGCTCAAAAACGAGCCTTGGATTGATCTCTCGGGCCAAAGGACGCGTCGGCCGGCTCCACGCAATATGCGATCCGTAGACACGCGTGTATCCCACGTTGGTGTCCACTCCGATACTTACCGGTGCTATTGCCAATTCAAGCGAGGGCAAAGGTGTTTGGCCGGCGATCCCTCGAGCGGCGATCTGGTCCATCGAAACGCCGTTGCTGTTCAAATCAAATCCCAGGGACTTGCTGATTGTCTGACAGGTCAAAAAACCGGATGTCTTGACGTAGTGGCCATCGCCCACGTTACTGGCCTGATTCCACAGGTTGGTAGGGATCAGGAGCTTATCCTTGAGACTTTCGAGGGGGAAAAGCGTTTTGGACAATTTGAAATCGGTTCCCTCCCCCTCGGGCGTCCATTGATCTTCGCGAACCCCATTCGGTTGAAACAAGACTCCGAGACGACGGGGGCCTTCTTCTGGCTGGGCCAATAGACGGGGCGACATCATGGATTCGAGCCACGGCAACGCCAGTGCAGCTCCGGCTCCTTTGAGCAAAGTACGTCGTGAAATGGGTTTGGTCTGACCTGTGATATGCATAAGCGTGTTCTATGGACTCAACTCGATCTCAATTAATTCAATGCCTGGAAGCAGCTTTATATCGGAAAGGAACGCTTTCGACAATGCCCATCAACATGCGATGTGAGGCATAGCCATTGGCCTTAAGATCCTCCACGATCTGATCCACCGTACAATAATCTTCATAGGTCAAACCGCGACCAAGCGCATAACCCAGCATTTTTTTGGTCAGATGCCGCACGATTTGATCCTTCCGATCCATCAGAATTTGTTTCAATTGCTCTGGCCCTTCAAATTCGGTGCCATCGGGCATGGTGGCTCTGGCATCCACTTTTTGGTTACCAACCGTATCCCGCCACCTTCCAAGCACATCGTAATTTTCCAAACTAAATCCCAAAGGATCAATCCGGTCATGACACGTGGCACAAGTAGGATCTTCACGGTGCTTCTCCAACCGTTCACGCAGGGACTGAGGCTGTGCCGTTTCGGAGTCTTCCTCCAGCAAGGGAACGTTGGGAGGTGGCGGAGGGGGTGGTTCGCCAATTAAAGTTTCCAAAATCCATTTACCCCGCAGCACAGGACTGGTGCGATGCGGGTGAGAGGAGACTGCCAGCACGGCCGCCATGCTCAATAGCCCGCCACGATGCGGATCATCCGCAATCTCCACCCGTTTGGGTTGTTCGCGAAACTCGCCTTTGACCTTGTAGTGACGGGACAGGCGACGGTTGATGTAGGTGTAATCCGCATCGATCAAGTCCAGCAAAGGACGGTTCTCTGTAAGCACCTCATGGAAGAAGAAAACCGGTTCATACTTCATCCCGCCTTCCAACTCGGAGTCATACCCTTCGATGGAGGCGTCCGGTTTGAACTCACGCCCCAGTGCGCGGGTTCCAAGCCATTGCTCGACAAAATTCTGGGCAAAATTACGGACTTTGCGTGAATGCGGATCCTTCAACATACGCACCACCTCACTCTGCAACACCTCGGAATCATGCAGTTTCCCCTCGGCAGCCAGCTGCATCAGATGTTCATCCGGTGGAGCGCCCCAGAGAAAGTAGGCCAGGCGCGTGGCAAGTTCGTGCCCTTGCAAAGGTACCGGCTCGGCCCCTTCGACAGGCTCTTCCATGATGAAAAGAAACTTCGGAGAAACCAACACCGCAGAAAGCGTCAATTGCATGGCCGTTGAAAACGATCCATCCGCTTCAAAAGCAGTTTCAAACAAACCCATGTATTCACCCATTTCTTCATCACTCACCGGTCGACGAAAGGCATTTGGCAGAAATCGCTCCAACACCTTGCGAGCAGCTTCGGCAGGAGTGGTGTTTTCATCAGGTTGAGCAATCAGAAAACGACGACTGGATCGTGTGTCGGCGAAACCATACTCAACGGCGGATCGTGCGGCTTCGAGGTATTTCTCAGCATGAATGGGAGAAATAAAAAGTGTTTCAGCCGCATTATCAAAACCTTCCCCCCCTGCTCCGTCACTGGGCAGCGCTTCACCCGCATCGAAGTGAACGTCCAGAAGGTGCCGCACCGAAGCCGAATACTCACTTCGGTTCAAACGCCGAACAAGCGCAGGCCCCGGCTGCACGCCGTCGGCGCAAGCCGCTTCACGCAAAGTCGACTGCACCCAGTCAACAAACGCCATACGCTCCTCCACTCCGGGCAAGGGCACGTCCTCATCATCCGGCGGCATATCCCCATCCCGCACACGATGCAGATGCTTATCCCACTCAAGGCCATCGGCAATGATGCTCTCTCTTGTGGAGTAGGAAGTTAAATCAAGCTTACCTTTCGGCTTGGGAGGCTGATGACAATCCACGCAATACTGCTGAATGAAAGCCACACCTACTCCTGTCGGAACCGCCTCAGTCAGAGGATCTGACGCTGAGATAGTCCCACAAGCAGGAAAAACAGACACCCAACAAGTGAAAAAAAATGTTGGGTTTGGTATCAGCATTCGCATGCAGGCATGTTCACCCAGACAGCAGAGCGGGTCAAGTAGGTAGCATCAAATCCAGCAGAAGGTGTTTCGCCTCCCAAAACGATCCAAATGGAACCTGAACCCCCTCTTCAGCAGACCAACAGGTCACCCGACTGGATCATCACCGTATTGATTAACGCCAACCGTCCCTCTCAGTATCCCCATCTCTATAAAAGCCCAGATCCACCCAATGACAGGAATGAGAACGATAAAAATCCAAAACCCGGACTTATCCCGATCGTGCCATCTTTTGATATTGAAGCAAATCATTGACCAAAGAGTCACCAGCGTCAGTATCCCGATGATCAAAAATCCCGTCACCTCAGCAATCACCGCAATGACGAAACTCACGAAATTGAGCCCGATACAAGCAAGCCAATATTGCAATCTCGAAACACGTCCATCAAAAGAGAACAACAAGCTCACCATATTGAGTTCACTTCTGCGACTGGATCGCCTTGGAGGCACGACCGGTGCGGCAGCTCTGGGTTTCTCAGCAGCA
This sequence comes from uncultured Verrucomicrobiota bacterium, assembly GCA_964415055.1. GTDB lineage: Bacteria > Verrucomicrobiota > Verrucomicrobiia > Limisphaerales > AAA164-E04 > AAA164-E04. The sequence continues at coordinate 5,203 of CAYPZD010000156.1, forward strand.
GAATGTGAAGATGCCATTCGAAGGGAAGAATGGGAGGCAGGAGGCGGCACGGCAGGAGCAGGTGGCTCCGACTGCTGACTCGAATGGTAGCAAGACTCATGCTGATACCGCCCCTGATCATCCTTAAATCGCGGGGCATCGGAGCAATCCTGACCACAAATGACGCAAATTTTTCCCTCACTTTGATTGTTACTCATGCAATCAAGAGAAACACAAAAAGTTAACTAAATCAACAACATCTTGATGTTGTTTTAATTACAAAAACAACACTCATTTTATAACAGCACATTAACAATCCTCAACCTTCGTGCCTTGGTGCCTTTGTGAGAGAACAAAAAATCTAACGCCCCACAAAAACCTCCCCAGCCGGCCGTGCATCCAACCGCATCTCCTCCTGAAACAAAACCGCCATGCCCCGCAACTTGCGAATGATAGCGCCATTGCGAACGGGCTTGGATTCTCCCGGATCCGCTTCCAAATCGTAAAGTTGAAGCACGGGATTCAAAAACAACTTCCAACGTTCCCAACGCACAGCCGCCAAAGCCCCCTGGCTGCCATGATAGAAAAAAGCATCATTATATTCCTCCCTCGAAATAAGTGGAGCCCACTCCCCAGGAGGATCCCACCTTCGCCGAAGTGGCACCGAGCCATTGAGCGCGCCACTTTTTCCTGGAGGAGGAACAAGGTCTGATTCACCTTTCAGCAAGGGACTGATATCGCGCCCATCCATAACAATCCCCTCCGGCACTTTAATCCCCGCGAACGTGGCCAGAGTCGGATACCAATCCATGGCACGCACCACAGCAGAAGTAGCCCGACCACTTTTCACGCCCAAGCCCGGCCCCCACGCAATGGCAGGCACACGAATGCCGCCCTCGTATGTTGATAACTTGCGCCCCCGTATCTTCTGCTCAGGCGTTCGGCCCGGACCTCGCCCATTATCCGATGCATAGACCACCATGGTATTCTGCTCGAGCCCCCACTCCTCCAGAGCATCAAAGATTCGCCCAACATGAAAATCCAGTTCCTGAATCGCATCACCATATTCCCCCCAATTCGAACGCCCCTTAAAATCTTCACTCACTCCCAGCGGATTGTGAAGCATGGTATGGGGAAGATAGAGAAAGAACGGATGTTCCTTGTTCTGTTCGATAAACTGCAACGCCTCATCCGTGTAGAGCCTGGTCAATTCCGCCGGATCAGCCGGACGCCTCACAACCTCATCATTACGCATCAACGGCACCCCGCCCTCGCCTTCAAAATAAACCACTTCGACTGGATCCAGATTATGAAGCAGACCAAAATAATGATCAAACCCCTGATTGCGCGGAAGAAACGGCTCATGGAATCCCAAATGCCACTTACCAACACAAGCGGTCGCATAGCCCTGTTCCTTGAACAACTCCGCGATAGTGAGTTCGCCGGGATTCAATCCGGAAGACGAATCCGCCCGATGCACCCAGATGTGATTCCCCACCCGTCGAGGATAACACCCGGTCAACAACCCCGCCCGCGAAGGACTACAAATCGGAGCCGCAGCATAGTAATCCGTAAACCGCACACCCTCCTTCGCCATCGCATCGATTCTCGGAGTCCTGACTTCCGTCGCGCCATAACACCCCAAATCGTAATAACCCTGATCATCGACAAAGATGAAAATGACATTCGGTTTGGAAACACCAGCCTGCAATAGAATCCCACCGCCCCCTACAGAAATGGTCACCAACAAAAAAAGAAATCGCCCAATCATGATGAAT
>CAYPZD010000157.1:0-6857 GCA_964415055.1 uncultured Verrucomicrobiota bacterium
GTTGGGCCAGGGTATTCCTGTTTGTGGTGCAGCACGACGCCGTTGTGGATGACGGTGACGTTGGCTTTTTTGATGTTCTTTCCGTCTTTCCAACGGGGAGCTTCGAAGATGATGTCGTAGCTCTGCCAGGCTCCGGGGACCATGCTGGCGTTGGCCAGAGGGGGACGGTGTCCATACATGGCACCAGCTTGTCCGTCGGCATAGGTGCGGTTGTTCCAGGAGTCCAACACCTGCACTTCGTATTTGCCGTAAATGATCACACCACTGTTACCGCGGCCCTGACTGTTGCCTTCCACTTTATGCGGGGTGGCAAATTCGAGGTGCAATTGAAAATCCCCGAACTGCTCGCGGGTTTGAATGGAACCAGATCCCGGCACCACTTCCATATAGCCATTCTCCACTTTCCATCCTGCCGGTTTGTTGCCGTTCTTCCACTTGGAAAGATCATGTCCGTCGAACAGGATCACCGCATCCGAAGGAGCGGGAGCGGAATGACTGAAGGTGGTTCCGGGGGTGACGATTTTCGGAATAGGACGATCCGGATCATGAACATGCCATTTTTGACCAGGAATGATCGGGGTATCGGTGTAACCTATCGGCGCATCCGCTGCCTGAGCAAATGAAACGCCCACACTGAGGGTCGCAAGAATCAGTAATGCTTTTTTCATAAATATATCGGGTGAATTAAGTGCCGTCCTTTTTCTCAATTCAACCCAACAAAGGCAAGTCAGCATTTCGCGGAATTTCAAGCTGTGTTTGACCAAATGGTCTTATTCACGGTCCACAATGAATGATTCCCCAAACACGGCATGACGGACGGTCGTGCGTTCATCGGACGTAAACACAACGTGAATCAAACCATCAGGAGTCTGCAAAGCGGTTGGGTAAGCAAAAGACCCTTCGCCCGACATCAGGTCCCGTTTATAAGGGAAGGTTTCTCCTCCATCGGTGGAAATGGCACAAGTCAGAGGCGTTCGATCATCCATGCTGTTGTTGTAAACAAAGAGCAGATGACCATTGGCCAATCGGATCAGCTCAACCGCGGCGTTAGGATTGGGAAAGGTGGTTTCGACACCTTGTGACCAGGTTCGGCCGTTGTCGCGGGATTCGGTTTTCACCACATATCCGTCATCACCGGGTTCATAATCTCCTCCACGACGACAGAATGCCAACAAGCGATTGTCTTCCAATGGAACGACCGCAGCCTGCAGATTCCCCATGCGGGAATAAACCTTATTGGACCGCGACCACTTTCCTGCGACCGGATCAAAACGCAGGAAAAGCGAGGAAGTATCCGCTCCTGTCTTCTCAGTGTCGTTGCCGGTTTCATGATAAATAGGGAGCAGAAAATGTCCGTCATTCAATGCAATCGGCCGGCTACGAACCATGGTCCCTTCCTCGAACGTCACTACGAATGCATCGGACCAGGTTTGACAGCGGTCTTTCGAAACCTTGGCCATTACTCTGGAAGTCGACCAGGTATCACCAAATCGAACCACAAAAAACAACCAGACGGTTCCGTTCGGATCCTGCCATATCACGGGATTTCCCATGGATTGAAAGGGATTGCTCGCAATCGGTTCGGGCGTCGACCATTGGTCGGAACCTTTGGCTTTGCGGGAACCATAAACAGCGGTATCCCATGCGTATTCCCCTTTCCCTCCGTAATAAGCCAGGTACAGGTCTCCGTTATCGAGTGATTCGAAGGATGACGGGTGTTTATAGGTGCCGGTATCGATTTCCGGACCAAAAACCTTTTCGATCCAGACACCTTCTTGTGCTTGAACTGAGAGTATCGGCAGACCAACTATCAACCCAAGGGCTGCCAATATTGAAAGAGTTTGAAAAATAGGACGCATGATCATGTAAATTCTAAGGGCTGGATGTGTTGTTTACGGATTGGATACGGACGTTTTTTTGAGAGGCAATTGATCTTTCCATTGATTCATCATCTGAAGCCATTCATCACCACTGGCGGGAAGCAATTCTGTCAGATAATTGGAAAACTTTTCAGCCTGTTCCCAGTTCTTGGTGATTTCAAAAATCTTCATGGCATTCACGCCGGCTTCACGAATCCAAAACGCATCAGGCGTTACCCCGCGTGGAAGGTTTTTCATATAGACAACATTCAAATAGTGCTCCAATGCTTCATCCAATAAACGGTGTTGGTCCGCTCCGGAAGCAGCCTCAGACATGCGTTCCTTGACGCGTCCCATGGACACATCCAGTTCACTGCGCATGGAAATGCTTAGTTTCTCATATTTGGAAGCTTGCTCATAGTCGCCATAGGCTTCCTTATAGTCCTCACCCAAAAAATACAAAAGATCTCCGGACCTACCCCAGGCCCTTGCCTCCCACTGATTGGGCATAAAAACTCCCGGCACGTTCAAATAGCACCCTCTTGCTTTGTCAATATCATCCTGATTGGGTGGATTCGACCGAATGGCACGTTCAAAATAGGCATCCCCCAGGCACAACAACGCTTCGCCGGCAAAATCTTTCCCTAAAGCTTCCAAAGCCGTCGTATCCGTCTCCTTCTTTGTAAAAGGATTCCAGGCATCCATAACACCAATCGCGCCATCATAGTCCGACAAAAGAAAACGGCATTTGGCCATCATCAAACGCGCCTGCGCCGACTGCTGTTGGGAAACCTGCTGCAACTCCGTGGCAACGACTCGATACTGAGCTTCGGCATTTTCAAATTCCCGTCGGTTAAAAAAATAATCCCCAATCCAGGTCTGAGCCAGAGGAGTCAGGGTATGTTCGGTATATTGACGAACGAACTGTTGAAACTGAGCCAAAGCCTGGACTTCGTTACCCAAACGATCATTCACCCATGCCCGCGCATATTCGGCTTTCACCCGGTCGGCATGATCCTTATAGGTCTCTATCCAGGATTCATAGGCTTTAAGAGCCATTTGCCATTCGCCTTCCTGTTCGTAGGTATGGGCCAAAGCAAGGGCTACTTCAGGACGAAGAGGAAAATCGTCGAACTGCTCCAACATCTGGCTGAAAACTTCTCTCGCATCGGAGATCCGCTCGACATGCACCAGCATTTGTCCGAGTAACAATCGACTCCTTTGCGCCAGCGGACCGTGCGGATATTGGATCAAAATCTTTTGAACGGCGATCGAGGCACTATCGAGATCTCCGGCGGCGATGGCCGAGCGCAACATCTGATACAGTATCTGATCAAAGAGTTGTTCCCTGACTTGCTCATAATTCTCATATTCGTCGAGCAGCGCATGATAATGGATCAACGCCTGCTTTTCCCGTCCGGATCGATACAGGATATCAGCCATCTTGAACACCGATTCAGCGTGTTCGACGGATTTTTCAAGCGCCTTTGAGGCTGATTCAAAGGCCGCAAAACTGTGCTGATACTCACCCTGCTCCCATAAACACCATCCAAGTGCGTACTGCGCACGCCCTAGATAACTGGTCTGTGGAAACGTTTTAAGCAGAGAGTCCAAATGACGGCGTGCGGAAACAAGCAAATCTCCTGGGTTGTTGATCCGGGCTTCAGTTTTCAACTCATCATGGCCGAAATACTGTTTGAGATACATCTCCCCCAAGGTCAAATGAACCACATCGATGGAAGCATCCGAACCGGCTGTTTGCAACGTCTCCTCCAGCAACTCGATGACCGTTTGAGGCCGTTTCTGGAGCAGGTTTAATTCGATGATTTTCAGACGTGCTTCACGTCGTCGGTTTTCGGGAGTTTTGGGTTTCAGATTCTCCTGGTAGGTTTTAAGTGCTTCTTCCATCTGCCCGTTGGCTCGTTGCACATCGCCTTTCAAGGCCACCGATTCGGCGATCCAATCTTCCGATTCCGTCGTACCGGCCCAGGCCAACAGTCGAGTGGCGCTCTGTGTGGCTTCCGTCAGGTTACCTTCCGCCAGCAGCAGCTGGGTCAGAAGAAACTCCAACCGCCAAACCAGCTCGTTACTCAATGACCAATCAGGAATCGCATCCAGGACGGCCTTGGATTTTTCGAGTTCCTCCAGCTTCAACCAGGTTTCAGCCAATAATAGTTTCCCTCGCAGACGAAGGGTGGTGGCCTTGGGATCACCGGAGGTTTCAGTTTTGATGGAAGCCAGCGGAAACGGAGCATTCGGATCGGTCAGCAATTCGGCCACACGACCGTATTGCCGCATTTGGAACCGACTCCAGGCCTCGCCGAAAGCAAACTCCAATCGCCGCCGGGATTCGGGGTAATCCCTGAGGAGCTGCGAATAAAATTGGGACGCCGTGGAAAAATCAAGGTCCTGCCCCGCTTGTTCGGCTCCCGACCAAAGGATGTATTCCTGCACTTGATTGGTCAGGGAATGCTTGGGATTTGCATTCACCCACTCTTCAAATGTGGTTTTGGCCTGTTGATAAAATCCGTCTTCAAACAAACGTACTCCGGCCTGAAAAACCGAAGTCGGATCAGGAGGCAGCCCGGCGGGCGCAACAACAGCGGGAAGTTCTGGCTCCTGTGCCGTCACCAGATTACACATCAGGAATAGCCATCCGCACACCACCCCATGACTACAGAATACCACGGTCTTAACAGACCGGGCCAAACATCTTAAAATGTGCTCGAATCGCATCATGCAGGTTCAGGAATCTTCTACCACAGTTTCTCCAGGCAAACAACATGTGCCCAAAATGAGACTACCATGCGCCAAAACATACCAGCGTCTCGCTAACAGTCACTCTTAAAACCAAAAACCATTTCAACATTACGCCATAAAAATGTAACCTTCCCGTAACAAAGGTCGTCGTAATCAGGAAATCTCAAATAATTGCTATGGGTAAATTTGGAACACATTCAGGGATCACACCAGCCAAACAGCAGAGTCTAAATTGGACCTGCTTGACCATGCTGACGTTATTCTTCTGCGTCACCTGCTTAAAAGCAGAAGTATTCAAGGCAGAAGAACTCTTTCGGCCCGAACATCTTCTCGATGTTCAGGTAAAAATGAAGCCTGACGACTGGGAAAGTCTACGGCAAGAAAGTGGCGGGGGTAGAGGCGGATTCGGGGGTGGATTCGGGGGAGCAAGAGTCTATAATCAATACAGGGCGAACATCACCATTGATGGTGTTTCCATACGGGACGTTGGCATCCGTACAAAAGGCTTTATTGGATCAAGGGATCCAAATCGCCCATCTTTGAAAATCAAGTTTGACGAATATGTCGAACAATCACCCGTGAAAGGCCTGGACCGATTGACCCTGAACAACAACAAACAGGACGGATCCCTCGCCAGTCAATTCCTCACCTACAAACTCTTTAACAAAGCAGGCATCCCCGCCCCACGCGTCAGCTACGCCAAAGTCACCGTCAACGGCGAATACCTGGGTGTTTATTCTCATGTGGAATCAGTACGTAGCCCCTTTCTGAAACAACATTATGGAGATGATTCCGGGGAATTCTACGAGGGCACTATCAATGATTTCTATCCCAACGCGGTTGAAAGCATCGAAGCCAAGAACAAACGCACCGAAAAAGACCGCAGCCATGCCGAAAAACTGGCAAAAGCTTTGGAAACGCAGGAAAGCGCCACTTTGGAAGCTTTGGAAAAATCGGTAAATATCGATCAATTCCTCCGCTTCTGGGCCATGGAAAGCCTCCTCGGATTCTGGGACGGTTACACCAACAACCAAAACAACTACTTCGCCTATTCAAACCCGAAAGATGACGATCGCTTCCACTTCATGCCCTGGGGTGCTGATGGAGCCTTTGCGCCAGGTGGTGGACCGTTTAATCGTTTCCGTGGAGGCGATGGACCTGCCCCCCCCAAATCCGTTTACAGTCAAAGCATGCTGGCCAACCGCCTTTATCAGATTGACGAGATCAAGGAAAAATACAAAGCGGTCATGCAAGACCTGCTCAAAGAGGTCTGGAACGAAGCTGAGATCACCGGAGATATCCACAAAATCCGTGCGCTCACAAAAGGCCATTTGCACACAGTTCAGGAGGACGGGAACTCAGGGTTTGGAGGGCGTGGTTTCGGTGGTGGCGGCTTTGGCGGTGGTGGTGTCGAGAACAGCATCAATGATCTCCTGGATTTCGTTAAAAACAGACGTTCGGAAATCGAATCCGAGCTCAAAAATTGGCCGGTGGAACTCCCTGACAACGAACCCCGTATCCCACAGCACACCGTCACCATCGGCAAAGTGGAAGGACGTTTCGAAACGACCTGGCATGCCACTCGATTGGACAACATTGAAGATGAAGGCAAAACGGACATCGAAATCATTCTTAATGACGAATCTGTCAAACTCTCCAAAGTTGCTGTCGTGGGTCAATTGGAGCCAGAACGCAACTTCGGAAGGTCCGGGGGATTCGGAGGCCGCGGTCCAGGTAGAGGCAATCCAACACCTGAACCTCCAAACGCAACCATCGTCTTCCAGGGAACACGACCGAGCGATGGTCATCAGCTCAATCTGACGCTGACCCTGAACCAGGATGACTTTGATCCGGGCAAAAAGAAAAAAGATTTCCAGGGTTCCTTGCGATTCACCGATCCCAATGCCCAACAGGAACGTGGCAGAGGATTTCCTCCATTTGGCGGCGGAATGGGGTGGTCATTAACTGGCAAGTTGAAGTTGAAAGAAGCCGGCATGAACGACGGGGACAAAGTGGAAGGCACCCTGGAATGCAAGATCCAAGAATCCCGCGGCGGCATGTTCGGCGGCCGAGGCAGACGAGGCCGATAAGCCTTGGTCCAGTCTAGTGCAGCTGAACGCAAGCCCGCTCTGGATACGCCAGGGAAACGTCAGACCTTGCTATTTCACCTTGAATACCGGCTGTAAATTACGGCAGCAACCCGGGCGCAACCGTTGCATTTGAAAACCTTTGGGATTT
>CAYPZD010000158.1:0-6827 GCA_964415055.1 uncultured Verrucomicrobiota bacterium
ATCTTTTTTCAATCTCCTGTCTGAGTAAAAATCCCAGTTTGAATCACCGTCATAAGATGCCTCAAGACCGCCATTCCCGAGATTTGCCCCACCCACCCTCGTACTTCTGTTTGAATGATCACGCCTGAGCCAGCCATAGCCGTTGGCCACATAAATGCGGTCTCCGTTGCGCGTGCTTATGTTTCCGTTGGCATTGATACCTCCATTTGCTGTGATCCCCCCCCCTACAGTTAGGCTGGATGTTAAATTCATGGATCCACTGACGCTGAGATTTCCAGATGTTCGAACGCCTCCACTTCCGCCAAGACGCAACGCTTGCGCACCAGATGGCACGATGGACGCTTCACTGCTGGACAATTTCATTTGAAGCGTTGTTTCGGGAGTAACACCGATGCCTGTTTTAAGGGTCAGTCCGGGTTCACCTGATGCGGGCTGAGCAATGAACCCACCATTTTCAGTGTCCAGATTCCCTCTGACGATAGTATCACCTCCTACATCCAGCAGTGCAGCAGGCTGAGTGACGCCTATGCCGACATGGCCACTTGATGTCTGCAAAACAGGGGTTAAGGTGACGCCGTCTGCAGAAACAGACTGAACGCTTAATTCTCCCTGAGTGAGTAGACCAGAGGAAGCACGGATGTCCCCATTGACATCCAGTGTGTGCTCTGGAGTTGCTTCTCCAATCCCAATATTTTCACCTGAAGTCACAAGAAGATCTCCGCCGTTTTCGCCTTTAATGCTGCCTGCAGTATTCGAATGACTGGCCAAAAAACTGTAAGGCGAGGAAAGGATCTGCAATCGCGGTAGGATCTCAATAAAATCTGCCTCATTGGCTGTCTTCAGCGAAATACCAATGTACCTTTCAGATCCATCTGTATCGGTGAACGCATAATTTAGAGAAGGGTTTGGCTCAGTGCCATAGGGTGATCCTTCACCCAGTTTGACACTGAAATGACCTTGATCAATCACAACCGTCTGAAGTTCGGACCAAAGGATATTGATGGATGCATTCCCGCTCTCGGAGTCATGTATTCTAAATACCACATCGTAATTTGCAGGCTGAGTTTTACCAAGGACCTCACCGCTGGCGTCAGTGAGAAAACCTTGATAAGCAATCAGCTCAACTGGCGTGGCGCTAGCCGCCACGGCAACCGGCCCTCGGAGTATTTCAACGCCCATCACAAAAGTAATGGCAAGATAAAATGTTATTGTGATTTTGAGTTTCTTGAACATGAGCAAAATAGGATGGTCGCTTTAATGAAATGAAGATGTCCTTCAGGGTTTTTTGTACAAGTAATAAATAGGAGACGTATCGATGACAGAGATGGCGCTTTCATGGAGCCCGTCAGCCAGGACACCGTTGGCCGAAGTAAGTGTCGTCCCCTCGAGAAGAAAACTGCCGGCAGCTGGAATAGAGATATCAGTGTTAATTTTCCTCCATGTGCCTCTGAGGGGATCGAAAGCGCACACATCACCAACGGTTTGCTGGCCCCTCATCCCACCTGCAATCAAGAGTTCTCTCCCATTCCAGATGGCTGCGTGGCCGTGCCTTGCGGCGACAAGAGGATCAGAAGGAATCTCGCTCCAGATGTTGTTTGACGGATCAAAAATACCGCCGTCACTAAGCTCATCCCCTTGAGTGTTGGTGCCCCCCCATACAATGATTTTCTCACCTGTACTCGTCATTGAAAAACCGTAGCGCCCCGAGATTCCGGCGGATATGGGTGAGGATGCCAGCCCGTTATCGAGATCCAATCGCAGGCCATCGCCAAGCGCTCCCCCTTGATTCAAACCGCCCCAAAGCACAACATGATGCCCAGCCAAAACCATTTGCGCCTGCTCTCTTGGAGAAAGGAGCCCCTCAAGATGCTGCGTTACCACAGAGTTCAACTGATCGGTGTCCACATCCAGGAGAGCAAATTCGTTGGAATAGCCAAGGGCTGTTCGGCCGCCAAACAAAAGAACGGATGTTGAAGCTGGCAATACAATCCCGGCATGCTTGCTCCTGGGCTCCCAATTGGAAGCGGCGGACAAGCTTGACCATCGGGATCTGTCAGGGTCATAAAGACCTGTTGTGGCAAGTAATCCGCTTGATCTAGACGAGGCCCGCCCTCCATGGATAAACATCTTTCCGTCTACCACAAGCTGCACATGTTCCCACCGTGCTTCAGGCTGATCCAGACCCGCAATAGGGCTCCAGGTGCGGGAGGTTCGACGGTAAACAGAACCACCATTCATAGCCAGGCCTGTCGATGTTTTTCCTCCCCATATAAACCAATGATCAAGGCTGTGGGATGAACCCGCCAGAATACGAGGACTGGGAGCATTGGGAAGATCCTTTTTGCGAACAGCCATTTCAGGCTCAGTAACAGAAAAAACACTCATTCCGGACTGAAGAAACGCAGGGTCTGAAGGATTTGAGGAAACCAAAACCCCAGACTGCTCCTGCAAAACTATTCGTTGTTTGAGCCATGCAATATCAGAAGCGAGAGATGCGTCCAGGTGACGGTTTTCTATGGCGCCCTCGGGAATCCGTTCAACCGTTTCGGCAACGCCGGCTTTCATGGCGAAGACCACCGAGGTAATGGGTGCATCGGGTGAGAGCAGTTCCACCCCATTGACTCCATCGTCGAACCAGACGCGTACGAGGAGCCTGTCACTTTCAAGCAATCCCGGAGGAAACGGCTTCATGACGACAGGGTCTCCCAGCCTGAGTTGATAAAAACCTCGTTTGACTTCCAACGGGAGATTGATATGGGGGCGGTCCAGGTTGGCTTCGATCTCATCGTGAGCCCATAAAATAGAGTTCGGATTTTCTCCGTCCACAATGGCGAACCCAAACTTGCCTACACCGTCATAGACTCGTTTATTGACCAGAACTTTCCCCTGAAAGCTAAAGATCATGGAGATCCCATGAAGTGTCTCCAAGCCCGTTAAAAAGCCTAGAAAAAGAAGAGTCGCTATTGCTTGCCGAGCGTGACTGGAAAACAATTTCATAAAGTAGAATTGAATCCTGATGCACTATTGCGGCGATATGTGTAATTCATTTAATTTGAGTCACCCTTTGGTGAAATATGAGCTCCATGAAATCGGAATGGGTGAGACTGATGTAAATGAATTTTAAATGCAAGGGGTATTTTTTTTTTTACAGAATAGGGTCAGTTTTGCACAAAAAAGGTTCACATAAGTTCGGAAATGAGCACCTTGTGTCATGCATTGACGGGCTTGGTTACATCTTTTTTTTGCGATGAAGCCAGGAATGATTTTCAAATTATCCTGACTGGCTGCGAATGTGTTCGAAATTAATTTGTTTCATACAAATTACCAAACAGAACCCCTGAAAGTATCCTCTTGAATGTTCTTTTGCTTTAACAAGACATTGCTGGGGCTGAATTTCACAGACAAAGAAAGTTCCAAAAGCAACGGTTATCCGTTCATTTGTGTATTTCTAGGAGTTACCGAAACTGACTGATTCACCACGCGTTTGAGCACAACTCGCGGCGGAAAATACTGTTGAGCCACCTACAAGTTGCTGGTGATCAACCACGCAAGCCAGAATTATTGCAACGGTGCACCTTGGTATAAGAATCATGCTGTTGGTCGAGTTACTCAAACCGGGCCAGATTTTGCGTTAGTCTGGATGGGTTCAATACTTGCTTAATTTCATACAATAAGTCAATGCTGGGCCGGAGAGAGGGCGTAGCCCGATCGGAGTCCCTGCATTGACTCGATTCTACTTCTATTTCTTCCTGAGCAAATTCAATTGGTGTGATGTAGCCCAATGAACGGTGCGGGCGATAGTTATTATATTTCCACCGCCAATCCTCAATCACTACGCGCGCCTCAGTCAATGTCCACATTTGCTCACGGTTGAGACATTCTTCCCTTAGGCGGGCATTGAAACTCTCAATGAAACCGTTTTGCCATGGGCTGCCTGGATCAATGTAGAGGGTCTTAATATGATTCTCAGCGATCCATTTTCGGAGATCCTTTTCAATAAACTCCGATCCATTGTCACTTCTGATATGTTCTGGAGCTCCGTAGACATCAACCAATTCCGAAAGAATCCCTTTAACCTTACGCGCATTCATCCTGCGATCCACATGAACACAAAGACACTCACGAGTATACTCGTCTATAACGTTTAGCATGCGCAGCTTGCCACCCCGCATGGTGGTGTCATGCACAAAATCCCATGTCCATACATGCCCCTTGTGCTTTGCTCTTGTAGGGACTCCTGTGGAATGGCCCTTACGCCGCCTTTTGAGTTTCTTTGCTGGAACTGCTAGTCCTAACTGATGTCTCAAGCGTTGGATCATTCGTGTACCAACTTTCCATCCTTCCTTTTTGAGTAGTCTGGTGATCTTTGCATATCCAAATTCCGAGTGAAGATTGGATAAACGACGCAAGGCCGCCTTGAGTTTTGTCAACCAGGCATCGGGCTCTTTGGCTTGATAGGCAAATGTGCTGCGATGAAGTTCAAAATGGCGACAGGCAGCACGAGCAGAACATTGTCCTCCGGTTACAAGTGATTCGACAATTTGACGCTTGTGCCCGGGGCTCATAACTTTTTTTCAAGAGCTTCCTTTAATAGCTCCTTTCCGAGCATCTCATCGGCCAGCATACGCTTGAGTCTGGCATTTTCACGTTGCAGTTCCTTGAGTTGTTTGGCTTGAGAGATCTCAAGCATGCCAAACTCACGTTTCCAACGGTAAAAAGTTTGTTCACTGATCTGATGATCACGGCAAACATCTTGGATTTTTCTCCCACTACCCTCGGCTTCACGCAGGATGCGGATCTTTTGTTCGGTTGAGTATCTTATTCCTTTCATTGTCTGGATCCTTTTTATTGGTCCAGACTAACTTTTCAAGTGGATCAGTTCTCGTAACCTCGACCACCCCGTTTGTTGCTATCTTTTCGGAAACTCCGGGTAATTGGTCGATTTTAGTGCCAGCCTTATTCATGAGTTTCTTAGGCTTGATTGGATTCCGAGCTGGTTTTAAAAGCGTAAGAGAATGTAAAAGTATCTACGACCGTTGGGTGCATAAACACGGTAAGAACCCGGATGACTGGCCAAAAAGCTGCAAGCCTGAATGACGTTATTTCAGTTCCACTAAAAAGGCATCTCCCCAGCAATGCCCTTTTATCAATTAATTTGAGCAGGCCAACCCGTTTGCCTCTCGCTCCACTTCATAAGTGAAGCTCCCCCCCTCCCCCTTGTGTTTTCATGATTTAAAATTACACAACTTAATTTTTTACATTTGACATCATTTGTATAAAGTTGCGTCTCAATCATGACTGCAATTAAACGAGTTAGATCTGGTCCGAGAGAGTCTACCAAAAGGCGAAATGTAAAGAGTGGTCTATCTCTTGCGACTGATCACAGAAGCCGGACTAAAGATTATCTGGACACAGCCGAAATTGATCTACTTCTCAAGGCCGCCAAAGCCGGACGTTATGGAACCCGAGACTCCCTGTTGCTGATGATGCTTTATCGCCACGGTCTCCGGGTTAGTGAAGCTATCTCGCTTCGGGTCACTGACGTCAATTTACAACAAGCGAGACTTTGGGTGAACAGGCTCAAGAACGGTCTTTCGGTCGAGCAACCCATTCCCGGCGATGAATTACGTGCCATCAAACGCTATTTGCCCAAAAGAACCACTGGCCTGTTGTGGTTGTTCCTGAGTGAACGAGGCCAACCTCTGACAAGGCAGTCGGTGAACTACATCGTTTCACGGTCCGCAAAACGAGCCGGGCTGCCCAATGTCCACCCTCATACCCTAACGAATCCACTCGCACACTGGCCGTGCTCCAGAAATCAGGAAAGCCATAGCGCGCCTTCGCATTTGACGGAAGATCATTGGTCAGTCACGATAATAACCAGGCCCATCAACCATCCCTGCGTCAGCGTCAACTGGCCGATGTTCTCCCGGTAATGAGGGGTAAACGTCCCCCGTATAAGGATTATGGTTTTCAGGAGGAGTAAAATGGTGGCACCCACTCACGGTGGCAAACAACAGAATGCTTACTAAAATTGTCCTGTTGTCCACTCCATGGTTCACTGAGTTAATCATGGTAATAATCCCGTGGCATTTGAGAACGTGGCGTGCTGGGGCCGATGTTCCTTGGAGCATTCAGAGGTCCATTTGGCCACTCTTTCATAGGTTCGTATTTAAAACTGTCGGGGTTTGGTGTGGAAAAATGGGAACACCCAATCAAGGCAGCAACCAGCAGCAGCCCTGCGACGATGGCGGACACCTGTTTCATTGACTTTTCTTCTGGCTTACTCATACACAGATAAATTCGCCAAACGCTACACCCCTGTTGAGTGGGTTTTCAAGCCCATTGGAATGGAGCATTGCGATAGCCATAGCCCCAAAAGCCAGCCCAGTCATGGCCTGTAGTTAAATCTTTTGTTGGAAAACCAAAACCCACACTGGGAGATTGGTGTCGGGGGAGATGCCTCAGCCAAGGTGAGGTTCCATGCCGCTATGCCCATCGTGCAGAGGGTCGAGCGGATCAGGTCGTAGCAACGGACCTTGCCGGCGTCATCACTCCGGCCAATGAACTCCGAGGCGCATTCGTGGAACAAGGGCTTGACCAATGGGGGAGTTTGAATTCTAACGCACTCATGTGGGTTTTATCTGGCCAATCAAGGCTACGATTTACGCCTGATACAAGACTATCTAGGACATAGAGACCCTAACCCAAGTTCGTCACTTTTTTTAAGTTAGAAAAGTGCTTGTGTTGAAAACCAAAGGGTTGCGTAAATTGTCAGGCGATTTTCGGGACTACATTTTGGATCAGTTTCGGTGCTGTAGGTAATT
>CAYPZD010000159.1:0-6788 GCA_964415055.1 uncultured Verrucomicrobiota bacterium
TCAAGTGGTGAGTGTGAAGGATAAAGTAAAAATGGTCGGAGCGACAGGATTCGAACCTGCGACATCCAGCTCCCAAAGCTGGCGCTCTAGCCAAGCTGAGCTACGCTCCGAACCAGAGCAGGTGGGTATATGAGGGCAAAACCGGTCGCTTGCAAAGGTTTTTTTCACTTTTTCTTTCTCTTTTTTTTATCCGACTCGAAATTTGGCTTTTTTACCGTCCTGGTGTATGGTGTTCGCATTTAAATTCTCATGATGCGTTGGTTTCCATTATTGGTTTTGGCGGTCCTGGTCGGAATGATGGGGTATTTTGTGATCCCATTCCGTCCCGAGGCTCTGGATACGCATCGTTATGACTCTCTTTTCGCCGAGGCAGGCAAAAAGTATGAGGTGGATCCCGCCTTGGTCAAGGCGGTCGCCTGGCAGGAAAGTCATCTCAATCCCGATGCCAAAGGCGGTGTGGGGGAGTTGGGACTGATGCAGCTCACCGACATGGCTTCTTTCGAGTGGGCCGATTCAGAGGGGATCAGGACCTTTTCTCCAGGGCATTTGGTTCATCCTCGCACGAATGCACTGGCGGGCTCCTATTATCTTTCCAAGATGCTGAAACGTTATCAGGACAAGGATCGGCCTGTCGTTTATGCTTTGGCGGATTATAATGCCGGTCGGAAGGCGGTGCTGGGCTGGATGGAGGAAGCCGGCGCCACCAACAGCGTTGTCTTTCTTCAGCAGATGGATTATCCGGGGACAAAGTCCTATATTCAGTCGATTTTGGGATTCAGAGATGATTTTCAGACTGACTTTAACGAAGGCCCCCCACGTCCGTTGGAGCAGGGGCTTTCATCAGATTCGCTGGCTTCTTTGAACGATAGCGCGAATCGTCCCGAGGGCGCTGAAGTTTCTGCCGAGTAGGGGACGGTAAATATCCGACAGCCTTGAAAGGTGAATAGCGTCATGGTTGGTCTTTGCCGGCAACTGCACGCCATCCAGGTTTTCTAACCTGCTTCTTCGTGACACCATGCTACTTTGCGTCGTTGCGCCTCCGCGCCTTTGCGATGAAACCAGGCAGCCATTTAAAACTTCATAACCATTAATAGGTTCAATGCAAGATTCGTTTGCATTCATGGTAATAGTCCTAAAATGGGGGAACAAAGGTGCATCCGATCCCCAAAATCCTGAAGAACGCAAAGACGCCAAGATTCGCAAAGAACGCAAAAATGGGGATGGTAATGTGTCCACTTCTTTATCCGCATCATGCAGCAGGTTATCATGGGCCCAGTGTGCGCTACGCTTCCCTGCCGGAGCGGAACGCTCTGGTGTGGGGAGGGATGTCCACGACCTGTCGGGACTGCGCTCCGCCAACGTATCCGTAAAACGCAGTAGGTGTTCCTGAATCCTGGCGCGCTACGCGGCCCTGCGGCAGCAGGGCCCTACCCGGGGGGGGCTGGGGCTATGGGTTAGTGGTTGATGCGGCGATTTCGTGCGATGACTTCCCAGGTGCTTGTGGACTGATTGTCTTCGACGACGTGAAGTTGCTGGTGGAGCGCCACGGTGGGGCAGACATGCCAGGGGATTCCGTAAAGGATGGACCCGACTTTGAGCTGGGATGCTTGCGGGGAGCTTACCACGAGGTGTTCTTCGCTGTGTGATACAAATGAGCCTGCTTCGAGATTGAAAAAGGCGATGCGTGGTGGTGACATTTCTGAGGCGATGGCCTTGTGTCCCAGGTCCAGACAAAGGGTGTCGGGTGTGGGCTTTGAGATCACGCGACACATGACCACCAGTGCCCAGAGAAAGTTGAGGTCTTTGAAATGATGGGCATAGCCCGCGTCCCACAAAACACATGTGCCGGGACTGCAGATCAAATCATCGGTTGCCGCGTGCATCGGAAAAGTAGGCGTGCCCCCTGCAATGATGGGTGGAGGTGTTCCCGTGAGCTGACTGACTTGTGATGCGAATGTACGAATGGATCGATGCCAGTCATCGCATGCCTGCTGACGATCTTCTGCAGATGGCTGATGCAGGTGTCCGTCGTAGGCATGGAGTCCTGCGAAATGGAGGCCTTCTGTCGAGAGTATGGAGGTAATGAGGTCCAGCGCCGCCTGATTTGGTGCGATCCCCGTGCGGTCCATACCGACATTCAGGTCCAGATAAACGTTGAAGCTTGCCTGGTGTTCTTTCGCTAATGATGCGAGCCATTCCGCCGACTCGGGGCAATCCACCACGGTTGAAAGAGATCGGTCCGGAAATGCTTCAGCCAATGTGAGCCATCTTTCCGCGACGGGTTTTGAAGGTTGGATGGCCAGGAGCACTGATTGGGCGCCGGCTTTGAGGGCTGTTTCGCCTTCCGCAATCGTGGCGCATTTGAACCGGGTGATCCCTTCGTCCACCATCATGCGGATCAAAGGTTCCGTTTTGATGGTTTTGACATGTGGACACAGGCGCGACGGATCGTTGCCGACCCTTTGCAGCATGCGTTGGATATTGATGCGGACCCGTTCCGGATAAACGAGCAGTGCGGGAGAACTCAGTGTATCCGCATTCCGGATGCTGAACCAATCAGTAGAAGGTGGATTTTCCATGTGCCGTATCTATGCAGTTAATCCGCACTACCGCAGACGCGGGATCTACGAGATGACGCAGATTTGCGCAGACATACAAGGGGAATTCATTCATTTGACAACCGAAAATTGGATCACTAACAGATGAACCATCATGAATCGGCAAAATCTGGACCTATGTCCCACATCTGCGCAAATCTGCGTCATCTGCGGATTCTCAATGGAACGCTTACCGATAAGCGTCTTGGTTCGGCTGTGGAAAGGAAGCTTATTCGGGTTTCAACTCGAAAATGGCTTCGATTTCCACGGTGATGTTACCGGGCAAGGATCCCATTCCGACCGCACTGCGTGCTCCGATGCCGTTGTCGCTTCCGAAAACTTCTGCGAAGAGTTCGCTGCATCCGTTGATCACGTAAGGGTGTTCCTCAAAATCAGCGGTGGAGTTCACCATGCCGAGGATTTTGATCACTCGGGCGATTCGGTCGAGGCTGCCAATCTGGCTCTTCAGGGTAGCCAGCATGGTTAATCCCACCTGCCGGGCTGCGAGTTTTCCCTGCTCCTTGTCCACATCGGCTCCCACCCGACCGGTCAACAGGGATCCATCCTGGGTGACGGGGCCTTGTCCGGAGACGTAGGCTAGGTTTCCCTGCAACACGACGGGTTTGTAAACGCCTGCCGGGGCCGGGGCGGGGGGGAGGGTGAGGTTCAATTGTTTGATGTTTGCTTCAGCGCTCATATCGAATGAAATGTGTCAGTGTGGAGCTATCCAAACACGATTGAGCGTCCTCGGCAAGCTTCGACCGATCTGTTTGGTTTCCTGGGGTGCCGCTCAAAGTGGTGGAATACCAACTTTATCTTGGTAGGGATGTCCAAGACGTGTCAGGACTGCGCTTCAAGTCTTTCGATTGCCAGGACGCGCTCGTGGCCCCGCGGCAGCGGGGCCCTGTTCTTTTAATTTCGCCACCCGGCCTACTGCTGTTCTTGTGAAATTCGCACGGTTGTCGCGACACGATGGAAACACCACAGGCCAACGAACACCCACGGCTTCCCTCGTTCCACATCTCTTGTTCAGGGAAGTAATCGAGGAGGAAGTATGGGCCGAGGTGGCACTCGACCCTCCGGTTTTAAGAGTTTCAGTTGACCGGCCAGGCTCCATCCACGATCGGTTTGGTCTGGAAGGCAGTTGGGTCGAGCCGAACGTGTTTGAACCGGTTTTGGTTGATGACGTAAACCAGATGCAAGTGACCGTTGCGTGATTGGATGATGGACGGATTCTCCAGCCGGGTGGAGGGCGCCTGATCCAAAACACCGACCGCTTCCCACTGTTTCCCGTCGCTGCTGACCGCCAGATTGATCCGGTCTGTGAATCGGGGGCTGTGATTGTAAACCAGGACAAAGCGTCCGTCGTGGATTTTGATCACATCAAAGGCGCTGTTGGGATTGGGCAGTGGGCCACGTTTCATTTCCGACCAGGTTTTGGTGCCGTTGTGGGTCCAGAGTTCGGTCATGTATCCCTGTTTGGACCGGTTTAGCACCTGAATATTCTCGGCATCATGCATCAGGATGGCAGGGTCCGTGGAACGGTATTCGTTGGGGGAATTGAGTGGTTTGGTCTTGCGCCATCCCCAGTTCTCTCTGAAGGGGGTGGCGAATTCCAGTTGAACCTGCCAGCCGGCGACGGCCTGGCTGGAGGGACACAAGTATTTGCCGTCCGGTAATTCAACGGATTTGTTTTTGACTGGACCGTGGAAGCCTTTGGGAAGTTCCTTTGGAGGTGTCCATGAATGGCCTCCGTCATAGGAAAACTTCATGCGTCCTTCCCAGGAGGCCCGATCAGATCCGACCTGGTAAAACAGGGCGAGTTGATGTTCTGGACCCTGGATCAACACTGGATTCCAGCAGGCTTCCTGGATGCCGGACCGTTCATCTGCGTAGGCGGCGACTTGCTGGGGAGCTGTCCAAGACCTGCCATTCCAGTGGGAACGATAGAGTTTGACGTCTAAATATCCTTCCCGGGTGCCACTCGCCCAGACCATCAACAGTCCTTCGGATGTTTCGATGATGTTGGGGGTGTCACTGTATGGAAAGGGGATGTCCAGAATTTGCGAGCCAATGGTTGCTCCCCGGGCCGGTTGGATGGCCGCCAGAAATACCATGAGGCAGAAATACGTCGTCACTTTTTTTACAACATGAAACATCATCAGGTCATGTATAAGGGTTTGCTGGACGTGTTTCAATGACAGACTGGAGCCGAAATCACGAAATATGTGGGCAATGAAGCCAGATTGTTTTCTCTTCAACCTATATTGTTCTTTTGCACTTGAAGATCGTTTCTTGGGCTTGTGGGAAGTTCTCTGACCGGCTAGGATACGTGAGATTCCTATGAAAAAGAACAAGTCCAACCAGCCGGCAGCACGCGTGACGCGTCGCACTTTTCTTCGGAACGGAGCCATTTTGACCACGATGATGGCCGCTCCTTCCATCACAACTCGAGCCCAGAGCAATAAAAACAGCAATTTACAGATCTTCCAGATGGGTGTGGGAGGCATCGGTGGCTTGCAGCGAAACGGTCTCAAGAACCATAAGCGATCCAAGTTTGTCGGGTTCTGTGATGTGGACAGTGACGTCATGGACAAGGTCGCCAAGGAGCATGGTGCCTGGACTGAGCCCGATTACCGGAAAGCTTTTGCCGATCGTTCGGATCAATTTGATGCCGTGATCGTGGATACGCCTGATTTTCATCACGCCCCCATGATGATGACCGCCATCAAGCATGGGAAACATATATTTGGTCAGAAGCCACTGGTGCATCAGTTGGATGAGCTGCGCATGATCCGGGAAGGTCTCGCCGCAAGACCCGATTTGGTCACTCAAATGGGCAACCAGCGTGCATGCTACGAAGGTCGTATGCAGTCCGTTGAACTCTTGAAAAGAAATCAGCTTGGACGGCCAGTGAAAGCTTACGTCTGGACCGGTGGTGTTTCGCGTGGACATTATTTCCCTGATCCATGGAGCGATTTGCCAGCCGCCAAACCTGTTCCGTCCAATCTCAATTGGGACCTCTGGCGTGGTCCGATTACCCGGGACATTGGTTATAGTGATGACCTTGCACCACGTCGCTGGCGAGGATTCTGGGAAACCGGCGGTGGGCAGTTGGCGGACTGGGGATGTCATTTGCTCGATCTGTTGTATTTTGCTTATGATCTGCCTTCACCCGAATCCGTGTTGACGCATACACATCGACCATCCAACGATGGTCACAGTGCGCACAATCAGAGTACGATTACCTACCCGGGAGGCAGCAACTTTGCGCGTGAGAAATTTGTCGTGCACTACAACGACAGTGGACTGTTGCCATCCTTTTCAGCCCTCGGTTTGCCGCCGATGAAAGAGGGGGCCAATCGAACCATGGTTGTCTGTGAAGAAGGCACCCTTCTCCTCGAGCCCAGTGGAAAAATGACCATCTTCCGCAAAGGCAAGGTGGTTGAAAACGAACCTTTGGCGAAAGTGGAACCACGTCACCACTGGGAAGATTGGGCGGATAACTGTTTGGGTGAGAAGAAATTCATCTGGACGCCTTTCCAAATTGGGGTGCGCATCACCGAACCAGCTCTTCTGGCGGTCAAAGCCACTCGTTTCCCCGGGCAAGAACTGCTTTGGGATGCCAAAACACACACTTTCACCAACCACGAAGAAGCCAATAAACAGATTCTGTCCCGCAAATACCGCGACGGATTCGCACCTCCTTCGGTGGGTTGATTGTAAATACTCTCTTTTATCAAAAGACGGCGTTGCCAGGTTTGCTTGGCAGCGCCGTTTTTTTTAGTTGCTGTTCCAAAAGTGCTGTTAAATTGACATCAAATAATCTGATGTTAAAGTTGCGGCATGACGCGGACTCAGATTCAGCTCCCTGACGACATTCACATGCGTGCAAAAATATTATGTCAGAAGAAGGAAATCTCGATGGCAGAATTGGCAAGGCGGGGAATTGAATACATGCTGAGTGTTTATGGAGACGGACAAAAGGACTGGACACCTCCCAAACCACGGTCTTTGGGGTGGAAGGGATTGAGTGAGTCTGAACTCAAAGAAGCCGCTCAGAAAAGTTTGTTGGAAGTCGAAGTGGCGAAGAATGGAAAGGCTTGAATCATGCTTTCGATTGATACGAATCTCCTTCTTCATTCGCTGAATCTTGATTCTCCAAGCCACAACAAAGCCTATGATTGGTTG
>CAYPZD010000160.1:0-1958 GCA_964415055.1 uncultured Verrucomicrobiota bacterium
ATCAATCTCCCTGACCATCCTTCCAGTCCGTGACCATGCGTTCGAGCGTATCAATCCAAGCCGGATGCTCGTTCAGGCAGGATATCAACTGAAGTGACTCTCCGCCGGCAGACTCGAATGATTCCTTTCCACGAATTCCGATTTCCTCGATCGTTTCCAGACAATCGGACACAAAAGCAGGACACACCACGAGCAATCGCTTGACGCCTTCTTTGGCGAAGCGTTCGAGTTCGAAATCAGTATAAGGTTTCAACCAGGGATCACGTCCCAACCTGGACTGAAACGAGACCGCATATTGTTCCGGTTTCAAACCGAGCGTCCCCACCACCGCATCCGTGGTTTTGAAACATTGCGCACGATAACAAAAATCATGAGCCGGATGACATCCTTCACAACAATCCGGCTTTGACAAACAATGAGTGCCAGTCGGATCAGATTTGCGTAGATGCCGTTCAGGTATGCCGTGGTAACTGAACAACAATTTGTCGAACGGCTCCTCGAGATGAGGCTTAATGGATTCAACCAACGCATCCACGTAATCAGCATCCTCAAAATAAGGAGGCTGTGTCGTCAATCGCATGCCGTTGTGATTCTGGGCAACCAACTCCTTCACCCTCTCCACTGCCGTTTCAAAACTGCTCATGGCGTAGTGAGGAAACAAGGGTATCATGAAAAGATCCGTCACCCCCTGATCGTTTAATTTTGCCAGCGCAGACTCAATGGAAGGGCTCTGATAACGCATGGCCAACTCAACCGGTTCTTCCAATTTGTCCTGCAGCAACTCCTGCACTTTCTTGCTGGTCACCACCAAAGGCGAACCTTCCTTGGTCCAGACGCTTTCGTAAGCTTCGGCGGATTCCTTGGGCCTTTTGGGCAGGATCAACACATTGACCACGAACCACCTGATCGGCCAGGGTGCGTCCAGAACGCGTCCATCCATCAGGAATTCACGCAAATACTTGCGAACATCGGAAACGGAAGTGGAATCAGGCGATCCCAAGTTCACCAATAAAACACCCTTTTTACTCATGCTTTTTGAAAAATTGATCCATTCGTTCGGCAACATCCAGGCCTGCCACTAATGAGTCGCTCAAAGAAATACCGTTGCGATAATGCCCCGCAAAAAACAACCCGTTGTGGTTTTTCTCCAATCGATCAAACAGATCTTTGTGTTTTCCGTAGCCCACCACGTATTGCGGAATGGCATGCCGATAAATTCGTCGATTGATAAAGGTAGGCTTGCCCTTCAAACCAAGTAACACATTCAGATCCTCCAGGACCAAGCGGTCGATTTCCTCCTCGGGCAACAGCGCATTCTTCGGAGCACGCATTCCGCCGATGTAACTGGTCAGGGTAACATGCCCTTCGGGGGCTCTTCCCTCAAACAACGACGAAGTAAAGATGGTTCCCAGCGCATTTCGTTTTTCAACCTCCGGAACAAGCATGCCAAATCCATCCAGAGGGTGCGCAATTTGATCCCGCTTGAAGCCCATGACAATGCTGGCCACCGGCGGGTAGATGATTTCCCTCAATTGGGACAAATCAATCGGCGCCGAATCTCTGAAAGACAGCTCTGTCATCTTGTGAGTAGGCAAAGCCGGCAACACTGCATCAAAAGACTTCGAGCCATCCGGTCCCAAAACCTTCCACTGCTGATCTGC
The DNA here is from genome assembly GCA_964415055.1 of uncultured Verrucomicrobiota bacterium. Lineage (GTDB taxonomy): Bacteria > Verrucomicrobiota > Verrucomicrobiia > Limisphaerales > AAA164-E04 > AAA164-E04. The sequence continues at coordinate 1,662 of CAYPZD010000160.1, forward strand.
GGATCGCTCAACGCCATGAACCGAGGTCGACAAACAAAGCGAACTTTCCACAGACTGCCCTAGCCCGTCGATCAACACCTGCAGCCCATGGTCAAAGGAAACCATCTTGGCTTTGTCCTTGGATACCGTCCCACGCTTCTTACGCTCGCGCGCGCCAAGAATCTGCCCCTTGATCATGGAGCCATACTTTCGTTCCAAAGCGTATAGCTTGGGGAAAGCATGTTGAACGGAAAGTCTTTCCGGATCCCCGGCATACACCCCCGCTACAAACGGGTTGATCGCGTAATCCAGAAACTC
>CAYPZD010000160.1:2058-4771 GCA_964415055.1 uncultured Verrucomicrobiota bacterium
CGATGCGCCGCAGCAAGCCCCGTTACGCCCGCTCCGATAATGGCTATGGATTTTTGCTGCTTGCCCATGTGATGGTTAAATAGTTTTGGAAAACCGTCCCTCTTTGCGCTCGGCTTGATAGGCATCAAACCGCATGGCGATGTTTCGGATCAACAAGCGCCCCAGCTCCGTCACCACCAGACCGGTTGAAGATTTTTCAATCAAACCATCCGCCTCCATGTCCGCCAAAGAAGCAAGTTCCTGTTCGTAGTGCGAAACAAAATCAAGATCCAACAACTCCGACATGTGCGCGTAATCCAGCTCAAGATCGCACATGAGCCGCATGATGGTGCGGCGGCGTAAATGATCTTCAGGAGTGAGAATGTATCCCCGATGGATGGGTAATTTACCCGCCTCGACCGAAGCTGTGTATTCCGGAAGCTCCTTCAAGTTCTGCCAGTAGGCATCCTGAGACTGAGAAATGGAAGACATCCCAAACGCATAGATATCCACCCCGCCACGGGTGCTGTAACCTTGGAAATTGCGCTGAAGTGTCTTGTTCCGCTGGGCAATTCTCAACTCATCGTTTTCCTTGGCAAAGTGGTCCATGCCAATGTAGACGTAACCTTCCGAGGTCAGCTTTTCAATGGTCAGTTTGAGCAGTTGCAACTTGGTCTCCGGAGTCGGTAGCTCCATTCGATCCTGCAGGATTTTCTGAGCCGGTTTGATCCATGGCACATGTGCGTAACTGAACACGGCCAACCGATCGGGCTGCAACTTCAAAGTGTCATCCAGTGTCTGCTCAAAGGAGGCAACGGTCTGGTTGGGCAATCCGTAAATGAGATCGACATTCAAGGACTCGAAATCACACTCACGCAGCCAATCAATTGCCTGCTTCGTCATCTCATACGGCTGGATGCGATGAACCGCTTTCTGCACCTCCGGATTGTGATCCTGAACACCCATGGAAGCCCGGTTGAATCCGGCCTCTTTCAAAGCTTCAATACTGTCACGTGTAATCCGACGCGGATCAATCTCGGCACCAGCTTCGACTTCACCGGAAATGGAAAAGCGTTTCCGGATGTTTTCACCCAGCCTTCGAATTTCGTCGGGCTGTAAAAATGTCGGCGTACCTCCCCCCAAATGAACCTGGACAACCTTGCGCTTCGGGTTGAGATGCTCCTTCATGAGATCCATCTCACGATCAATCAAATCAAGGTAGCCGGCGCTACGGGAATGGTCCGTCGTAATGACCGTCGTGCACCCGCAAAACCAGCAAAGTGACTCACAAAATGGTAAATGGTAGTAAAGGGAAAGATCACGCTGTGTCTCGTTGTTGCGTCGAATGCTTTCCATCAACGCTTCCTTATCCACCTCATCCGTGAAATGGGTGGCAGGCGGATACGACGTATATCGCGGCCCGGGAACGTTGTATTTTCGAATCAGATCGAGATCAACTTTCATGCTGGACGTGTATTCGAAGCGGAGGCTTGCACGGTTTCAACAACAGCTTGCATGAGTTCGACCTGTGAAGAAGGACGAACACCATGACCCAGATTAAAAATGAATCCGCTACGATCTTTCATTTCCTCCAGAATACGGTTTGTTTCACGAATAGCAACCTCTGGTGACGATTCGAGCACGGTTGGGTCAAGATTTCCCTGCACACCGACATTCCTGGGCAAATTTGAAGCAACCTCAGACAAACGCTCACTCCAATCGACCCCCAGAATATTCGCGCCGGTGTTGACCATGGACTCCCAATGGCGTGTCCCTTTGGAAAACACAATGACAGGCACTGATTTGTCCAACTTCGAAACAATTTCACGAATCCAGCGCAACGACCCCTGCTCCACCTGGTTCCCAGCCAAAGTCCCCCCGGATGTGTCAAAAATCTGAACAGCGTCCACCCCTGCCCGAATCTGCATGTTGAGGTAATCCACAATCACATCGGTCAGTTTGCGACAAAGCCCTTCGAACAACTCAGGCTCGGCATACATGGCCTTTTTGGCTTGGACAAATTCACGGGAACTGCCTCCCTCCATCATAAAATTGGCCAAAGTCCACGGAGAACCGCTGAACCCTATCAGCGCCTTCTGGGGATCCAGTTCACGCCGAATCATCCGAACCGCCTGATTGACATAATCCAAACGCTCGACAGCACCCTGAACTTCCAGACGATCCACATCCCCGGCACTTTGCACCGGAAATGCCATTTCAATCCCACCCGTCTCTCGAAACGAGTAACTCTGGCCCATCGCTTCGCAGACCACCAGAATATCGCTGAACAATATAGCGGCATCAAAACCAAAACGCCGGATGGGTTGAAGGGTGACCTCTGTCGCAAGCTCCGGCGTCTGCACGATTTCGACGAAAGAATGCTTCTCTTTGACCGCACGATACTCAGGCAAAGCCCTGCCGGCCTGCCGCATCATCCAAATAGGAGGTCTGTCCACCGGCTCGCAACGGCAAGCCCGCACAAAACGATCACGACACGTGAGTGTTTCTTGGTTTGTCATGGGAGGAAATCTACGCGGGCACACAACCCGAGCGACCGATTCAACGCAAAAACCACAAAAAGTCAACCCACATCAGGACCCAACCCCACCGCTCCCCTCCAAGTAGCTGCCTTCGCAAAGAAGGTGGCAATCGCTATCACCACCACTGATAACCTCCAATTTCCAACGAAAAAGCAGCCACCTTTTCTAAAAGGTGCATCCCCCCAAGTAGCCGC
>CAYPZD010000160.1:4871-6675 GCA_964415055.1 uncultured Verrucomicrobiota bacterium
CCCCCAAGTAGCCGCATTTGCCAAAAGGTGGCCCCCCAGACGATGAGTTGCGACTTCCTCTCAGAAGCGTTATGCTCCGGCCACTATATGTGGAAATTTAACTTCATGGGATTCCCGGTTGCAGTGCACTGGTGGTTTTGGTTGACAATGTTCCTGTTGGGCGGCGGCGCGGGTGCACAACATTCGGCACAGTTTGTCTTCCCACTCCTGTTCGTCATCGCTGCCTTCATATCCATCATGGCCCATGAACTGGGCCACGCTGTGGCGGGACGCAAATACGGTGCCTATCCATCCATCTATTTACATGGTTTCGGCGGTGTGACCACACTGCCCGGAGCCCGTTTTAACCGCAACCAAAGCATGTTTGTCAGTTTCGCAGGACCATTAACCAGCATCCTGTTGGCTGCAATTGCATTCTTTCTCTATCCAATCGCAGCCAAAATCTCAGACGAACTGAGTTACCTCGTCGGAATCATGGTGGGAATCAACATCTTTTGGACCATTCTCAATCTTTTACCCATCCAACCACTGGATGGAGGACAAATATTCCGTGATTTCATGGGGCCATCCAACAGGGAAATCACTCGCTGGGTCGGGGTTGTCTGCGCCGGATTGGCGGCCGTTTGGGCACTGAACAACCACCGTGTCTTTCTGTGCATGATGATGGCCTACCTGGCCTTTTTAAATTATCAGGAAACCCCGGGAGAAGGCGGCGTCATCACTCGATAACTTCAGTCCTCAACAACGAAGCAGACAAGAAACTTATGATATACTCAATCAAATGGCTGACTGGATACCTCAGTTTGACAGTCCTCACGGCCACATTGGCCCTGGCAATTCAAACACAAGCAGCATCTCCAGGTTCCGATTTGAAAGGCAAAGTCCTCACGGACATCGAATACCGGTCATCCGATCAAGCCGGCTACGACGACTACGCAGCCGAACGCTGCAAACTGGATATCTACGTTCCCCCCAACGCAAAGGCAGCGCCCACCGTCGTCTGGTTTCACGGAGGAGGCTTGAGAGGCGGCAGCAAAGAACTACCCGACCGGCTCAAAAACCAGGGAATGATCATCGTTGCCCCCAACTATCGCCTGTTTCCCAAAGTAAAAAGCCCCGTCTACATCCAGGACGCAGCCGCAGCAGTAGCCTGGGTATTCAAGCACATCAAAACATACGGTGGCTCCGATGACCTGATATACATCTCAGGCCACTCCGCAGGAGGCTACCTGGCGTCCATGGTGGGACTGGACAAACAATGGCTCAAACCATTCGGAATAGACGCGGACGACATAGCGGGCCTGATCCCCTTCAGCGGTCACACCATCACCCACTTCACCGTCCGCGAAGAACGGGGCATACCAGGCGAACAACCCATCATCGATGAAATGGCCCCACTCTACCACGTTCGATCCGACGCCCCCCCACTGGTCCTGATCACCGGAGACCGCGAACTCGAAATGCTGGGTCGCTACGAAGAAAACGCCTACATGATGCGCATGATGAAAGTAGCCGGCCACCAGCAAACCACCCTCTACGAACTCCAAGGCTACGGCCACGGCATGACCGAACCCGCCTTCCCCATCCTGATCCACCAAATCAAAACCCTGACCCAAAACAAAAAGGCCACCCACTGATTCAACACCCACCCAAATCACGCAAAAAACCACCCCCATCTTTTGACTTCGCAAACCGAACCAGCCGTGATAAACATTCCGGCTCAACAGTGCTCCTGTAGTTCAACTGGATAGAACTGCGGTTTCCTAAACCGTCGATCTGGGTTCGAGTCCCGGCAGGAGTACCA
>CAYPZD010000161.1:0-6617 GCA_964415055.1 uncultured Verrucomicrobiota bacterium
CGATACATCGGGAATCTACCTTGCGCCGGGGACGGCACGATTTGCCTGGGGTATGAAAAAGGGTTCCACCTGGTTGGTGGAACCCTGTGCAAATGGTTGTGGATTCGGTCTAGGAGAGATCCATGGTGCCGTAGGTGATGGGCTTGATTTCTTTGCCGTCACCGGTGGTGATTTTACGGGTCTTCTCGTCGTAAACGCACATGATGTTCAAACGATCGGACATTTCAGCCAGTGAAATGACGGTCTGAACTTTCACAGCCAGGTCGATACCGCAGTTGGGCTGTTCGCGGGTGCGGATACATTCGATCCAGTTTTTCTCGTGGTGAGAAATGGCTTCACCCGGCAACAGATCGTCGAATACTTCGGCGTCGACTTCGTCGGAGAATTTGCGTTCGGGGATCAGTTCGATCTTCACACTTCCCAGACCACCCATCATGAGCGTGCCGTGGTGGCCGCGGATGGATTCGTTGAAGTTACGTTCGTTGACGGTGCTGGAGGCGACGACCAGGTTGAATCCGGATGGGAATTCGATGATGGCCTGGACGTTTTCGTCCACGTCACGCTCGTAGGTGCCAGGTGTGTTTTTGTCGGTGCGTAGGGCTTTGTTACCCAAGCTGACGACGCGTGCAGGATACTCAGGAGCTCCGGTAGCCAACATGTAAGGGTGGAGCAAGTGAGGCAGCAGGTCACCCAGGAGACCGGCGCAGTAAGGGTAGTATTTACGCCAGCGGAAGTAGTGATCTGCGTTGAAAGGAATCTTCTTGTTCACGCCGCCCAGCCAGTGTTCCCAGTTCATGTCGTCCGGGGTGGCCCAGTCCTGGATGGTGTAGTTCCATTCGCCCTTGGGATTGTTACGCATGTAGGAAGTGGTTCCCATCACGAGAGGTCCGATCATGCCGGATTGGATGATTTCGGCAGCCTTGTGGTATTTACGGGCCGAGCAACCTTGTGAACCGACCTGGATCAGGCGTCCGGTGCGTTTGCAGGCGTCTTGGATCTGCCATGCTTCCGTCAGGTAACGGGTCATGGGTTTTTCGCAGTAAACGTCCTTGCCGGAGTTCATGGCGTCCACGGAACAGATGGTGTGCCAGTGGTCGACGGTGGCAACGCAAACAGCGTCGATGTTTTTGTCTTCCAGAAGTTTGCGGTGGTCTTCGTATTGGGCGACTTTTTCACCGATGATGTTCTGGGCCTGGTCCATGCGGCTTTGGGAGACGTCGCAAACGGCCACTTGTGCCAGGTTGCTTTCGCCTTTGTGTCCCTTCATGCTGCGGACGTGGGCCTGGCCTTGGCCACCCACACCGATGTAGCCGACGTTGACCCGGTCATTGGCTCCGATGACGCGTCCGGTGGAGGGCGCCTGGTTTTGACCGTAAACGGGGGTTTTGACTATATTCGAGGAAGCAACCACCGCGGCGGCAGTGGAAGCCTTCTTGATAAAACCTCGACGGGAATCTTCTCCGCCGACCTGTGCTTGCTTTTGATTGTTTTCCATAAGACTCAAAAAATTTGCTGAGTTTTTCTCTCTATAGGAGGCTTCAGAGAATCGTAAACAAATCCCCGTATGGGTCAATGCTCAAGATCACCTCTGAGCCGGAAATTTTGACGCACAGGTTCTCTGGTTCATTCATCTTTGTTTTTCGAGGACTGTTTTCCCTCGGATGACCACCTTTTCAGGAGCGGATGGGGTGTGGATGATGGCGTCAAAAAGCTCTTTTTCGGGACCGTTCCAGGGAAGGCTGATCCAGTCCGCTTGTTTGCCCTGAGCAAGGCTGCCAATGGCGTGGTCCAATCCGAGCACTTTTGCTGCGGTCAAAGTAACCATATTGATGGCTTTTTCTGGTGAAATGGTTGGGTAGCTTTGCTGAAAACAGCGCATTTCATGGAACAGGCTGAGGCTTTCGGGGGCTTGATCGGGGCGGACGGACGCCAGGCTGTCTGTTCCCAGGGCCACTGGAATGCCGTGAGCGAGGCATTGTTCCAGTTGAAATGGCGGATGATGGAAGAATGCATGGCTGCGGGGGCAATGGACAATGCCGACTTTGCGCTTTGCCAGTGTCTGTAAATCCCCTTCATCCAGGCAGTTTGCGTGGATGACGATCATGCCTTCGCTCAATGCCTGCTTGCTTTCCAGGACTTGAACGGGAGTTCCCGGGCCCCAGTTAGGCAGGTGTTTGATGGTGTCAAACCAGTCGTGCATGGGGCCGGACTGCTTCTGAAAGAGGTCCATTTCCTCCTGCGATTCGGCCAGGTGAACGGAGATGGGGCGTTTTGCCAGGTTGATGTGATTCAGGATGTAGTGCCACAATTCCGGGGTAGTGGTGTAGGGGGCGTGCGGGGAAAGTCCTGATTGGAGGCCCGTTGCCTGGTCGGCTTGTCGGATCAGGTGGTCCATTGCTTCCAGCTTCTCCTCATTCCAGGGAAGGCCTTCCAGCTGGATCCATTCGAACAGGGCCAGGAGGCGTGCGCCTTGCTGGAGTTGTTCACTGGAAAGGTCAATGGGCTGGGAGAGGTTGTCGGCAATGGTGGTGGTTCCGGATGCGGTGGCCTGGTGGTATCCGGTTTCCCATGAGTGTTGGAAATCGGCTTGAGTCCAGGATTTTTTGAGGTCGATCATTTGCCGGATCCATTGGGTGAAGGAGTTGGGTGGGGCAAATTGACCAGCCATTTGCGTGTATTCCAGGTGGCAGTGGGCATTGATCAGTCCGGGCATGACCACGGATTCTCCCATGTCCAGAGTGTTTCCGGTGTGCAAGCGATGGATATGGTCCCATGGGCCGATGTCGCGGATGAGGCCGGATTCTATCGCCATACCGCCATCAAAAATCGGAGGAGCGCTGACCGGAAGCAGGCAGCGGCTGCGGATGATTTGGATATCAGGGGGGGGTGGCATGTAGGGTTAGGACGATGGGTAGGGCCCCGCTGCTGCGGGGCCGCGATCGCGTAATGAGCGTTCGGGAAGCTGGAGCGTTGGGCGGATACGCCACCGGACGCGCGGTCCCGATGCATCGGGATCCCTACCGGCCGAGGGCCTTTGGATGTTGTTTATCTTTTGGCTTCCCTTCATGCGGTAAATTTAAGTTCGTTTGCCATAAGGGGCGGATCAGGGATCCCGCAGTCGACGGGACAAGCTGATCCGATCTACCTTGCGGATCAGGGATCCCGATACATCTGGAATCTACCTATGGAAAAAAAGAAGCCGCTCGAAATGGGTTCGAGCGGCATTCTAAATTCATGATTTTAGGTGTCCCTTAAAGCTTAGCCTTGCTGGCTTCGTTTTCTACGAGCGGCTTCGCTTTGTGTTTTGGACTTTTTTTTACTGTGACGCTTTCGGATCTGTTGCTCGATCTTCTTGGTTACCAGGTCCATGGCGGCATAAAGATCGTTTTCGTAATCCGTTGCGTAAAGGTCGTTTCCTTTGACGCCCAATCGAATGGAGCACTTGAATTGTTTTTCAGGGGAACGTGTGTTGTCGTGTTCCAGATTGACGCGGGCGTCGATGGCCCATCGGTCCAGATGTTCCAGCTTGTCGATGCGGCCCAGGATATGGTTCTCGATCGATTTGGTTAATTTAATATTATGCGTTGTCAGCACGAATTTCATTTGGCAAACACTCTCTTTTAGTGACTGTTGTCGCCCGGTTTCTGGCGGGCAACCATTTTTCGAAACGGCTCTTTTAGGAAAACTGCCGACCCATTGCCAGCAAAAACGGGAGAAATCTTTCGTATCATATTCCCTGGTTTCCAGAACCGGACTTATTGCGGTCGGACGTGGGACGTCCTTTTTCAATCCGGAAGTTGCGATGGTATCCTTATGGCGCAGGTTCCGCGATCGAGACCGATGCTTGATCTGCTGCGGGCTCATACCAGTCGCCCCGGAGCCAGTCGACCAGGAGACCGATGGCTTTTTCGTCCAGAATGCCCTCTTCTCGGAAGGAAGGCATGCGGTCATTGTTGCTTTCGTAAAAACGGGCATGAGCCGGGTTGGAGATGAATTCGATCATCCACCCACGTGAACCATAACCCGTTAGGTCGGGTCCGTCCACATCCTCATCTTCAAAATGAAATTCGTGACATTCCGTGCATCCCACATCGTAGAAAAGTTCGTCCCGATCTTCAATACTGAGAACTGGTTCCGTTGCATCCAGATCTTTTTGGGATGGGAGCTGCGCTTCCGCTGACAAGATTCTGACAACTGTTGCCAGGTCGTTTTGCTGGTCTGCGTCAAATTCAGCAATGTCTTCGGTGACGTATTCGACCATGTCGCCGTCTGAAAAGGCGGTTCCACCGAAGTAACGTTCGGTGTTGATATGCGCAGGATCGAGAAATTCCGTCAACCAGGCCCTTGAGGCAAATCCCTTGAGGTCCGGTGCTGAAGGGGCGTCCGATGGCGTTTCGCCCAGGCCGTCGTGTCCATCATACCGGTGGCAGCTTGAGCAATGGGTGGCGAAAAGACCCGGTCCCTGGGTTTTGGGATCATGGTGGAGCAGGTAAAGGGCGCCTTGTTCGGGGATACCCGTGGGGCTGGAAGCCAATTGCACGGCGCGTGCCGCCTTCACCTGGGCTGATTGTTCCGCAGTCTGGTAACTGACATTCCGGGCATCATTGTTTTTTGCGGTGACGGTGAGCCAAACGGCGCCGCCTAATAAGAAAATACTCACGAGGATGTTCAACACGTGACCCAAGGTACGACGCCCGATCCATGGCATCAGCGCGAAATACCCCAAAACAGCGCCGGGAATGATAATGGCCCCGACGATTTCCATTTCACCCGGAAAGTATTTCAAGAACTGAAACAGGAAGAGGAAGTACCATTCTGGACGTGAGGCCGCATAAAGATCGGTGGGATCAGCCGGCGATGCCAACGGAGCCCCCATGCCTGAGTGAGAGAATCCGAACCACTGTGGTTTGACAGTGATCAACAGGACCACTCCCATGACCACGAGAGAGGTCAGGGTGTTCTTCAGAGCCTGGTTTGGCCAGAAGGGTTCTTTGATCACGTTGGGTTGTGATTCGGTTTCCATTTGTTGATAGCGTCTCATCAGGATCATGCGAACAAACAGAATGAGAGCCAAAAGGAGAGGGAAAAAGCCGGCGTGCAAGGCGAAGAAACGTGTCAGGGCAAAGTGTCCGAAATGATCGCCGCCTACGGAAATTCGCTCCAGATAAGGTCCAACTACGGGGGACAGGGACATGATATGGGTTCGGACTTTTGCCGACCAATAACCCTGTTGATCCCACGGCAGCAGGTAACCGGTCAACGCGCAACTGACCACCACCAATGCCAGAGCCATCGTCAGCCAAAACATCAGTTCACGTGGTTTCTGGTACCCTCTGAACCAGATTTTCTGGAGGACATGCAGCAGGACCAGGATCACCATGGATTCTGCCGCGTAGTAATGGATGCCGCGGACAAGCCAGCCGAGCGGCATGACATGTTGGATGTAGTAAACACTTTCCCACGCCGTCCTGGTGCCGGGGCTGTAGGCCATCCACAAGGCAAACCCGGTGATCGCCTGCACGGCGAACATGATGACCAGAAGCCCACCCCAGGTATAGCGCCATCTTGCGCCTCCCGGGATCTCGCTGAACAGCAGCGATTCAACGGCCTTGACCAGTCCGGTTCGTTCTTCCAACCATTTTAGAAACATAGACATCAGCTATTGGGGATGCGGTCTGAAACGCCCGTCTTGAAGCTTTGGTAATGCACCCAGATTTCATCCCCGTTTCGAATCTCGACTTCCAGTGGGTCCATGCCGCGGGGACTGGGGTTGTCCGCATTGGATTTTGAACCGTCCAATTTGAACTGACTGTTGTGGCAGGGGCAGTTGAATTGTTTATTCTGCGAGTTCACCTGAACGAAACATCCGGCGTGGGGGCAGATGATGTTGAATGCGGTGATCCGGTCATCTTCCGTTCGTCTTAAGTAGATCGATCCCACCGGGACGTTGGGGTAACGGTTCCAGGCGTCCTGTCTGTCCGAAAGGATGTCGTATTTCTTGGGTAAACCATTATTGGGCAGCGAAGCCAGTTGGCCGACCTTGATGAAGCCGCCAGCCTGGTTGTTTTTTTTCTGTCGAAGCGGTTCCAGAATCATGGCCAATCCGCCGACCAATGGACCCAACAACGCCAGGGTTCCCGTGATCACAGCCAGCAAACCGCGCATAAAACCGCGACGATCCGATCCTCCTGATGCTTGAAGCTCGTCCTTCATATACCCTTGCCTCACTTGTTAGGGTTTGGAAACTTGATCACCAAGCTACGAGGTTTCCCTCTGAAAGGCAATGGGGAAACTGTGACGCATTTTGCGGTAGAGAGGGTGCAATAAATGTAAAATGATCTTTTAAAACGTCTGAGGATCTTGCTTTGAACCGTTTAAAGTCTGCGAGGTTTTTAATGGTTGTTTGTTTTTATCGCCAAGGCGCGAAGGCGCAAAGACGCCAAGGTTTGTTGAGAAGGTTTTTTTGTGATGCTCACGAGGGGTAGGATTCAGTTTGGTGGATGCTATCAGGGATTCCATTGTGAGGTGAAATTAGGTTCGGTTGCCATGAGGGGCGCGCCGAGGACGGCACGTTCTAGTGCGCCTGCGAGTGCACACAAACAGTCGGGTGAAAGTCC
>CAYPZD010000162.1:0-6379 GCA_964415055.1 uncultured Verrucomicrobiota bacterium
GATTTGATACTATCCACATTTGTGCACCTAAAACCCGACAATCACCGTTTTCAAACACACCCCTGCCCCACCATTCACCTCATTACAGCCGCTGAATATCACCATAGAACTTCGGATTCATCCCCACCTCCATCGTGCCCGAGAATCGCAATACGAGCAGCGCCGACGATCGGGGCGTCTTTCCCGAGGCTGCTGAATGTGACTTCAGGACATTTTACGAGACGTAGATTCGAATTCAGAAAACTCCTGAGCTGTTCCAGAAGTCCCTGTCCACCGCCTATTGCTACACTGCCTCCAAGAATGATTCTTTCAGGACTGTAAATGGTAGACGCATTGCGCAGTCCTTGGGCCAGGTGTAGTGCGACTTCTTCCCATTCCCATTCATCCAGACTGGCGGGAGGTTTGCCGTAGATTCTTTCGATCGCCCGGCCAGATACCAGTCCTTCCAGGCAATCTGAGAGTCCGCAAGCACATTTGGCGTTTTCGATGTTGCGGATCATTGGAATGGCCTGATGGGCGATTTCGGGATGATTCGAGTCTGCACCTCGAAATACCTTTCCATCCCTGATCAACCCCCCGCCCATTCCCGTGCTGACCGTGACATAGAGTAATGGGTCGACCTTTTCATTTCGCGAATAGTATTCCCCTACTGCTGCGACATTCGTGTCGACATCGAAGAATACCGGACACTGAAACATGCCTCCAAAGACCTCTCGAATAGAAAAGCCTGACCAGGCAGGTTGATGCAATGGACTTGCTTTTCCTTCTTGAATGCTCAACGGTCCCCCAATCGCAACACCCATAGCTTCAAAATTTGACTTTCCCCCTATCGTTGAGGCCGCGGATCGAATCATCTCAACTCCAGGTCCCAGTTCTTTTGGTGTTGCAAATTGGACTCGCTCGACGATGTTGCCTTCGCTGTCAGCAGAAGCGACAATCGTCTTGGTCCCACCTATGTCTACCGCTAAGAACATTTCTCAAATAACACGCCAATTTAAATCAAGAGCACAATGGCTTGGTAGCATCATTCACGCTCATCAACCAGATCGAATTCTATAATGGATGCAACTCGGGCACGATTGTTTCCACGGGGCAAACCTATTAAAACCACAGAGGACACTGAGCTCACAGAAAGTTGGAATATACTAATGAAAAACATGATAACTCTGTGCTCTCCGTGTCCTCTGTGGTTAAAAAACAATCCATTCACCTCGCACATTTAATCGCACCCATGCAAATCTCAAAAGAAAGGGGATTGTTTTATCCTGTGCTTCGCAATGAAGCAAACTGGTATCGGAAATCCTCTAAAACTCAATCAAGATATCACACGGCAAGGCATTGCCTTTAAGCCATCCCATCTCAAGTTCAAATCGCCTCATGGTTGACCCAGCTGATAGGAACCAGTAGGTTTGGGTTCAGCAAATGAGTTTTGTAGACAGTCATGAAAATCCTCAACTGAATCCGCGCCGCAGTTCTTGCGCCAGCGCATCTCGTCGACATCAATTTGAGCAGTGGGCTGGAACGACTGTTAAGGAAAGAATGCATGCCGCTCTAACCATGAGTCGCCGTTTTTCATGGCTGAATCCATCGTCCAAAAAGGAAGAGCATGAGCAATAGCGATCCCATCCGCTGGAAGCAAAGACTCCAGCAGTTCAGGAAGGCCGAAACACGGCTTTCTGAAGCTTTGGTCAATGGCTATGATGTTCTTGGCCGCCTTGAACAGGACGGTGTGATTCAACGTTTCGAATAAACCTTCGAGCTGGGGTGGAAAGTTCTCAAGGATTTACTTTTTTACGAAGGGTTCAATGTCAAATCACCGCGCGAAGTCATTCGCCAGGCGTTTGAATCAGAGTATCTGGGTGCTGACGATACGGAAACCGCCCTTATTGCTCTGGAGAAACGTAATCTGCTCACACATACCTATGAGGAGGAGACCATGCTTGAGGCTTTGGAACTGATTCAAAACGACTTCCAACCGCTGCTTCATCGACTTCTACAAACTTTAGATAAGAAGGCCAACGCATCGTGAGCGATGGATTGAGCGCCAAGCATCGTGATTTGATTAACAAGGTGTTGGCGAAGCACTCAAAGGTCGATCGTGTCGTCCTTTTTGGTTCCAGGGCAATGGGCACGTTCAACGCAACCAGCGATGTGGACCTCGCCTTATATGGCGATTTGAGCATGAAAGACCAGGCGAAGATCTCCCTGGAAATGGACGAACTTTCTATTCCCTACAAAGTAGATCTGGTAAGAATGAATACAGTCACCAGCACGGCGCTTTTGGAACACATCAAAGAATTTGGGAAGGAGTTCATGGATGGTTCGTCGCCAGAATGCCATTCCAGGGTTTAATCGAAATTAAAAACTGTTTCGGCCGATTAGCCGCTGCGAATCTAGGAACGGGTTTTAGCGATATGAAGTGCCCCCCAACTTAGTACCGCTTTCCTATCCAGAGTAAAAAAGATGCCTTTGGCATTTTTCTCCAACTACCCACTCGCCACAGTCCATCCAATATGTTATCAATCAAACATCATGAGAATTCTTTCATCCGTATTCATCGCCGCTCTGGTCTGCACTACCATTAAACCTCTGGCACAGGTTCAGTCGCCACCTCCCGGTTTTACCTCCCTTTTCAACGGCAAGGATTTGAAGGGTTGGTATGGATGGGGAACCAAAGATCCCGCCCTGTTACGTGACATGTCTCCGGCAGATCAGGCTCTCTACAAGAAACAATCCATCGAGGGAGGATTGCCCGGTGATGAAAGCAATGATCACATCAATGCCCATTGGCGCGTCGAAAACGACGAAGTCGTGAATGATGGAAAGGGGCTCTACCTGACCTCGGAGAAGGATTACGGTGATTTTGAGTTTTGGATCGAATACAAGGCATTGCCGGATGGTGATAGCGGGATCTACCTGAGAGGTATTCCTCAGGTCCAAATCTGGGATTCGACCCAGGGTGATCCGCGTGGATTGGGTCAGGATAAAGGTTCGGGTGGACTTTGGAATAACAGCAAAGGGGCACCCGGCAAGAATCCCTCCAAAAAAATGGATAAACCCTTCGGAGAATGGAACAGTTTCAAAATTCGGATGATTGGCGAACGGGTCACTGTCATCTTTAATGGTGAAAAGGTAGTCGACAATGCGGTCCTGGAAAATTACTTCGCCAATCAACAGGCAGGCTATGTCGCGTTTAGAAAACAGGCCAACGCTTCCCAACCGGCCAAGCCTGTGAATGAATTCATGAGAGATCCTGTTTATGCAAGGGGTCCCATCCAGCTTCAGACGCATGGCAGCGAGATTCGGTGGCGCAACGCCTTTATTCGTGAAATCGGGCCGGATGAAGCCAATCGCGCATTGGCGGAACGAGATGCGGAAGGATTTGTTGAATTAATTAATGGAAAGGACCTGAGTCAATGGCAGGGCGCTGTGGAAAGTTATCAGGTGAAAGACGGTTCCATTGTTTGCCGACCAGGAAAAGGGGGGGATCTACTGACGAAAGATGAATACGAAAACTTCATTCTGCGCATTGAGTTTAAACTTCCACGTGCCGGCAATAATGGCATAGCCCTGCGGACGCCTCTTGGAGGTCATTCATCATCCGATGGATTGGAAATCCAGGTCCTGGATAGCGACGGCTACAACGCTGCACACCCCAAAGCCCCTCTCCTCCCCTATCAATACCATGGATCGCTTTATCATTGCGTCGGCGCCAAACATGGATTTCTGCGCCCCGTGGGCGAATGGAACTTCGAGGAAATTCAGGTGAAAGGCCAGACCATTCAAGTCATTCTAAATGGCACTAAAATATTAGACGTGGACATCGATCACTTGGATCGCTCCAAAATCGCCCACCCTCCCAAAGGTTTGGACCATACCAAGGGTCATATCGGGTTTGCCGGTCACAATGATCCGGTCGAGTTTCGCAGTTTCAAAGTCAAAAAACTTTGATCGCAGAGTGTCATGATGGAAGGAGCGCCGCACAAATCCGGTCCACCGTATCGATTACCTTCTGACCTGGAACTGCCGACACATTGCCAACCCGCACAATCAGCGGCGCATCCGAAAAACGCTGAATGAACTTGGATATGCAATGCCCGTCATCTGCACACCTGAGGAGTTCATGGAAAATCTCTGCGTCACTGCGTCTTTATCTCGCGAATGCGGGAGGGCGTGAAAATCAGACATCCAATCGGATCTCAAAACGCAACCACTTTCGGGAATGGGTACACACCCCATATCCCGGAGTAAAAAGATGAAGCCAACATGCTGGAGATTGTATATCGAGACGAATCGATGGTGGTGATCAACAAACCTGCGGGCATGTTGGTTCATCGTAGTTCGGTGGCTCCGGGTGAAACGGTCTTCGCGGTTCAGCGGCTTCGGGATCAGATTGGCATGAAGGTGCATCCGGTTCATCGTTTGGACAAGCCCACTTCCGGACTCCTCGTTTTCACTCTCGATGTTGAGTCGCTGAAAGCAATCCAGACTCAGTTTACGGAAAAAAAGGTTGAGAAGGTCTATTGGGCGGTGGTTCGTGGTTATTTGAACAAAGAAGGGACCCTCGATTATCCACTCAAGCGAGAGGTCGATCCTTACGCAAATTCAGAGGCAGAGGGGAGTCAAAGCGCCGTCACCCACTACCGATGCCTCGCGCAGACCGAGTTGCCGGTGGCCGTTGGTCGGTATCCAACAACTCGATATTCCTGGGCCGAGCTTAGGCCTGAGACAGGACGAAAGCATCAGTTACGTCGGCATATGGCCCACCTTCGTCATCCCATTGTGGGAGACAGTCGCCATGGTGTGGGCGTGCACAATCGTTTTTTCCGGGATCATTTTGGAATTCAACGACTCCTGCTGCATGCACAAAAAATATCATTCAACCACCCGACCACCGGCGCCCGAATCACGCTGACCGCAGGTTTGGATGAAGCATTCAACAACGCACTCATGAATGCCGGCTTGGCCGGACCAGCAGATGCCCCGGCGGATTTGAAGCCGTAGCTTTTACTCAGCTTTTGAGTTTCGATAACGACCATGAAAATTCGATACTGGTAGACTTGTTGATATAAACATTAAGTTACACACATGCATACACAGGACCAAATCCACGGCCATGAAGTCATGAAAATGATGATTACCAGCAACCGGACGTTTGATAAACCTTCGCTTCGTGAGGCCATCATCGAGCACTTCGGGGAAGACGCCCGATTTTACACTTGCTCGCAACAAAACATGACGGCTGAAAATCTCATCGAATTCCTTGAGCAACGCGGCAAATTCGTCGATAAGGGATCCGGTTTCAATACTGATGCGGACAAAATATGTAGTCATTAAATACCTCAACATCTAATCTCATGCGCTCAACCCTTTCCATCTTCATCCTCATGGTCACGCTGTCACTTTCTGCGGAACCAGCGATTCAGTGGATCTCACTTTTCAACAGCTCCGACCTATCCGGGTGGCATACCCAGAAGGAAAAAGGACAACACGGAACCGGCGGCAACTGGGGGGTTACCAAGGAAGGCATCCTCTTCGGCGAACAGTCGCCTCCCGGTTCGGGAAATGGCGGACTTTTACTAAGTGATGAGAAGTTTTCGGAGTTTGAGTTGGAACTCTCCCTAAGACCCGACTGGGGGCCGGACAGCGGCATCTTTGTGCGCACCGACGAACGCGGTGGCGGCTGGCAGATCTATGTGGACCACCACGACAACGGCAATGTCGGTCACATCCGATTGGAAACAAAACCCTACAGTGTTGCGTTGCGTCCCTTCGGTTTTTCTCGCATCGATCCGAAGAAACCCGAGCTGAAGATGGAACCCGATCGTCGCCCTGAAAATCTCACCGATGGCGTCTACGAAGAAACCTGCACACAGGAGGAATTCCTGGCGGCATGGAAAACTGACGACTGGAACCGCATGCGGATTCGCGTCACGGGTGGAGAACTCCTCGTGATCGAGACCTGGGTCAACGAACTGAAGGTTTGTCGTTTCGACGCTTCAAAAACAAAGCATCCAAAATTCAATCCGGGAAAAGCAAAAGAAGTCGTGGCATTCACAGGTTCGATCGGTCTGCAGGTGCATGGGGGAAAGAACTGGCAATCCGGCTGGCGGGTGTACTGGAAGGATATCCGGGTGCGCCGGCTATAAGGGCACTTTCCTTTCACCAATCAGGGAAGATGTGGACGCCCCTTCAACAAGCAACCACTGAAGGGCGTAGATCAGTTTTTTTAACATGGATGGATCGGTTCTTCCGACAAGTAAGGATTCCCAAAGTTCCTCCTCAGGCCATCCCTGATCAAATGACGTGGAACGCGGGAAGTCATTGGTATTCGATTAATTGTGGGGTCTCCATCGCCACCGTTTGGATATCCGGTTGC
>CAYPZD010000163.1:0-6245 GCA_964415055.1 uncultured Verrucomicrobiota bacterium
ACGTTTTTTGTTTATGAAAGGTGTTAGGATGAAGTATGGGATCGGGGTGGAACCCTACCCTCCGATGGTCATCCGACGCGAAATGAGATGCGTTGGATCATATCCTTGCCGAAGCAGTGTTGCAGCCGTTCCAGGATTTCTTCTCTTCGGTATCTGACGATTTCACTCAGCCAGGTGCTGTGGTCCACGTTGACGAAGAGCGTTCCTTTGCGAATGCCGACAGGTTGAGCGTGAGCGGTCAGGGTGGGATCAATGAGATGGTTCCAGGCTTTCAGGATTTGTGATTCGGAAGTTCGATCTTCAATTCGCAGGGTTTGCAATGCCTTGTCAACCAGATCTGAAGCCTGGTTTGGACGAAAGGCCATCAACTTTTCCTGATCCTCGGTGTCAGCACGATTCCATTGGCGTAAAGCCTGTTTCTTGGCCTTCGCCTCCTTTGCCTCTTTGGAATCCTTGAAGCCCTTGCGAAAACGTTGCTGATTTTCCGCATTCGATGGTTGTTTTCCGTCCATTTTTCTGCATCATAATCGTCAGGAGGTCCCCCAAGCGAGCATGTATTAACATCTTCACACATGACCGATTGGATTCAACACTTGCATAAACTTTGGCAATGGGAGAGCCAGCTGATTCTTTGGCTGCAATCTCAGACGCCTCTTTTTGTCGAAAGCATGCGATGGGTCAGTGAACTGGGGCATCCTCCCGCCATGCTGACCTTGATCCTCATCACTTACTGGGGGTGGAAAGATGAAGCCGGTATTCAATTGGCGAAATTCCTGACCTTGAGCGGTTTGGTCATGTGCCTGCTGAAGGACTTCATCCTGGCTCCGAGACCCTTCTGGATTCATCCCGACGTGCAGGCCCTGGGAAGTGCCGGTGGATATGGCATGCCGTCCGGACATGCCATGATGGCCTGTGTCTGGCTCATTGTTCTGGTGCACACGCAACATGCAGGGCTGAAATTATGGTCCATTGCGGTGATTCTCGCCACCGGGATGTCCAGGGTGACACTTGGAGTGCATAGCCCGCTTCAAGTATTGGCGGGTTGGTTGATCGGTAGTTGCGTGTTTGTCTGGATTCGGATGAACGCTTCCCGTCCGGGGGCCGAAAAAGCACATAAATCAGCCGATCTGATGCGTGAAATGATCGTGTTGATGTTGTTGGGAGGGATGACCTGGTTTGTGTATCAACGCCTTGTGGATTGGAGCGTTCCCGAATCATGGATTGAAATGTCAGTCGATAAAACCAGCGAAGCCAAGGTTCCCTCTGTTCCCAATCCTAGGAGTGCTGTTTTTTATCTTTCCCTGTCAATAGGTCTCGCACTTTGGCATTGGGTCAGGGCTGCTTGTTGTGATCGGTTAAAACCGGGAGGATCCTTGATTCAACGCCTTGCCAGAGTGTCGACTGGTCTCGTTCTGGGGGGAGGCGTCTATTATTTATACAAGAAATCGAATATCAATGCTCAGCTTGATCCACATTTGATGTATGCAGTCGGCGCAGTCGGATGCTTCATGAGCACCTTTCTGCTTGTTTTGGGATTTCCCTGGCTGTTTCAAACCATGGGAATGGCTCCCAAAGCATCTTCAAGAGAATGATCATGTTGATTTTCTCCTTGTAGAAAGTGTCACATTCAAATTGTAATGTGGATGGATGAAAGAGAAATCTTCACAGTCTCGAGGCAGCCGGCAAACCAGGCAAATCTCTGCTTTCACCCTGATTGAATTGTTGGTTGTCATTGCCATCATCGCCATCCTCGCCGGGATGCTTCTTCCCGCTTTATCCAAGGCTAAAGAAGCGGCACGCAGTACCGTGTGCAAGAGCAATATGCGACAAATCACCCTGGGGATGCTTCTTTATGTGGATGACAATAATGATTACCTGCCCTGGTCGGGGAGTGTTGACCGTAACGAGCCACCCGACTGGGTGTTCGGCGGGCAAAACGACACCTATCCCGACACCCCGTCACAGTGGAAAAACAGAGGCTTCGGTTTTCATGCGGAATCAGGATCCGTTTTCAGCTATGTCACCGGACAGGCGCGTCTGCCTTATTCCGAGCGACACACCAACGTTTATGATGTCTATCGCTGTCCAAGCACCAAAGCACATGGGAAAGCACTGCGGGTCAATTTCAGTATGAATTCCAAAATTGATCGAAATGAAAACCTGTTTGGACGTCAAAACACCGGTCCCCGGGGTGTTAAAGCCAGCGTGGTTCCCAGGCCGACCGAGAAACTTCTTCTGCTCAATGAAGACCCTGCCACCATGAGGAACGCCAGTTTTACACCTGGTGGCACGGCAGCCAGCGGGAATTTCGTCACGCATAACGGAAAAATCAATGTGGGATTCTTCGATGGGCACATTGAAGGCTGGAAAAATGACAAAGTCCACGAAGCCCAACGAGGCCGGGGCGAACGGATCTATTTTGATCCTTATTGGCAGGAGTAATCCCTTCTCGTGTGGGCAATGAATACCGTCGGGTTTGATGCCTTTGCTGGCTTCAAGTTTTGGCTTCCTCCATGATTTACCGTTGATCCACTGAATTTTCCTCAGGTGGGTTGCATTTGGTTGAAAGAAATTCTACCCTTCCCCGCGTAAGTATTACCCGTTGAAACAAACAAAACATTCGCAACGTATTGATTATAACCATGGCAGGTGAGATGTATCATCAAGGCATGAAAGGCCAACACCGAGGCTTCGTCATTCAATGGACGCTCCTGGCGTCCTGCATATGGCTGATTGCTTCAGTTGTGGCAAAGGCGGATCAAACTCAATTCGACAGTGCCAACAAACTTTTCGAGCAAGGTCAATACGAACAATCCATCAAACAATACCAGTCACTTCTTGACGATGGCGTTCAAACTGCCGCCGTCCATTTCAATTTGGGCAACGCCTGGTTTCGGCAGGGAAACATCGGACAGTCGGTGTATCATTACCTCATGGCGCAGTCACTTGACCCATTGGATCCCGATATTCGCGCCAACCTTCGATTCGCCCGCGATTCGGCCGGGTTGCCATCCGGAGGTATCGTCTCCCCGCTTTATCAGTGGATTCGCAAAATACCTCTCAATGTATGGGCGGCGCTCACCTTGGCTCCGCTCTGGATCTTCTGTCTCTTGAAAGCGATCGGGATCCTTAAACCCAAACTTGCCGAAAAAACAGAATCTGTAAGAACCATAGCGGGCTGGGTAACGGCTCCGGGGATCATTTTGCTGGGATTGATTGCCTGGATGGTTCAGGATCATCATCCGGGTGTGATCATTCAGGACAAAGCAGAACTTCACGCCAGCCCTTTCACCGATTCGAAAGTGTTATTGGAAATGAAAGCTGGCGAGGAAGTGATGTTGATGGCCGTAAAAAACGATTGGCAACAGGTGAAAAACTCCAACGGAGATCTCGGATGGCTGGAATCCGCCAAGCTCAAATCCATTCCTATCCAATAAACCTTCCGGTGACAACATGGCCTTCGCTGAACTGATCTCCCAGATTCCCACACTCGATATCCTCAAACGAAGCATCGAGCGCGGCCGGGTGGGTCATGCTTACTTGTTTACCGGGGCGGATCGAGCGGTCCTGGAGCGTGCCTCACGCGCTTTTGCCAAAGTCATGAATTGTGAGAGCGCAACGGGACATAACGAAAGCGAAGCAGGTCTCACCGCCGAGTTTTGTGATGACTGCGGATCTTGCCGGCGCATCGAATCCAATCACCACGGCGATGTGCAATGGATCCGCCCGGAATCCAAAATGCGCATCATCACCATCCAGCAGATGCGGCAGTTGATGGACACACTCCATCTCAAACCCAATGACGCCCGTTACAAGGTCTGGACCATTGTAGATGCCGACCGCATGAATCCACAGTCTGCGAATGCTTTTCTTAAAACGCTCGAAGAACCCCCGGGCAGCTCCCTGATGATCCTTCTATCCACGCAACCCGAGCGTCTTCTGGATACCATACGCAGTCGATGCCTCAGGTTGAATTTTCCGGGGGAACAAACAGCGGCATTGCGAGCCGAACACCAATCATGGTTGGATGCTTTTGCTCAACAGGTAACCGGTAAGGATTCAGGCATGCTGGATCGTTACAAGGCATTGGATATCCTGATGGCACAATTGAGTGAAGCCAGATCATCGATTGAAGAAGGTTTGAGAGACCGGTTCTTTTCCGATCTGCCGGATGATGTTGATCCAAAAATGCTGGAAAAACGTGATCAGGAACTCAAAGCGGCGGTGGAGGCCGAATACCGTCGTAAACGGGCCGATCTCTTCACCGCGCTGGAATGGTGGCTGCGTGATGTTTGGATGTTGTCCATGCAATCGGACACATCATTTCTCACCTTTCCGGATCTCCATTCCAGGAGTGCCGACCTGGCCGCGCGCATTTTAACCAAACCTTTGCTCGAAAACATTCGACTGGTTGAAAAACTGCAACGCGCCCTTCACACCAACGTGCAGGAAGCTCTGGCTCTGGAAGTGCATCTGCTGAAACTGAACCTTTGAAATTTCCTGATTCCACCATGGCCAAGCATCCATCCGGCAACAGTAAAAAAACATCCATGAAGCCCTCTGACAAAGCAAATTCGGTCGGAGCCACTTCAAAGGCACTGACTGTTGCCGATGTGCGCCTCAAGATGCTCGCGTGGTGTTCCGGTCTTCTTTTGATGTTCGGGTTGCTCAAGTTTGGCACTCCCGTCATCCTGCAGGATCAAATAGAAGCTCCAGAGGGTTGGATACAATGGCTGTTCTTTCCGTGGCCGATTCAAACCGCCTACATGCTGTTTGCCATAATGGGTGTCGCAGCGGTTCGCATGCTTCCTTTCAGAGTGAAAACGATGCCCAAATGGTTGTGGCTTCCGCTTGCATGGTTGGGGTGGCAGTTTGTTTCAGCTTTTTTCACCATCGATCAAAAACTGAGTCAAATGGTCCTGGCGCATTTTATTGTGCTGATTGGATTGTTTTATGCGGGCTATTTTCTGCTTTCAAAAAATGCAACCCTCAAGGGAATAGCCGGGCCCGCAACCCTGGGCCTGATCCTCGCGATGTGGACGGCGACCGAACAGAAATTCGGTGGTCTCGAAGCGACCAAACAAGCCATCCCTCAATCCCCGTATTTCGATACCGGGATGATCTGGAATCAGGTCTACCCACAAGCCTTCCTTGACAAAGCCATCGAAGACCAGGCATGGCTGCAAAGCCTCCGTGCCGATGAAAACATGCTGCAACAAACCGCCCAATCCTTGGGACTGGTTCCCCTTTTGGATCCACAGGGAGCGAAAGAATCCCAACTGGAACGGGACTTGGCCTTTCTTGAGAAAATTGGAAAGAACCGGGTCTTCGGCACCTTTGGCGGTTATCCCAACGCACTGGCAGCCGCCATCTGGTTGTTGTTGCCGTTGGGGTTGGTATGCGTGTGGCAGGTGACACATCGACTACAGACTCCCTCACGTGCTTTGATTACCGGTTTGGTGGCCGTATGGGGCATCGCATGCGTGGTTTGGTCGGGTTCCAAAGGGGGATGGTTGATCGGCATGCTATCGGTCTGCCTGTTGTTTTTGCTCTCAAGAATTCCAAAAGGATTCAAGGTGACACTTGTGCTGGCGCTGGTGGTCGGTGGCAGTTTTGCCTTTGGGTGGAAATATCAAAGTTACTTTGAAAAAGGAGCGACCAGCGTGGGAGCGCGATTCGAATACTGGAAAGCGGGATGGCATACCAGCATGGAACATCCCCTGCTCGGATCCGGTCCCGGCACCTTCATGCGGGCCTTTGCCAATGTCAAACCCGAAGATGCCGAAATGACCCGCCTCACCCACAACGACTACCTTCAGCAGGCATCCGATGCCGGATGGCCTTCTGCGATCTTGTATCTCGTGTGGATTGCCGGATCACTCTGGATATTGCGTCCGGGATCACTCGGAAACAACCTTGTCTATGAAACCGTTTGGATCGGACTGGTGGCACTGGCGTTTCAGAACACCATCGAATTCGGACTATACATTCCGGCCTTGTCGTGGCCTTTTTTCATGTTGTTTGGCTGGCTGTGGGGACAACGATCACAGCGGACGACCAAGATCTCTGAAATTCATCACAAAGCTTCTCAAATTGCCTCACACTAATTAAATAACGAACTCAAATTGGCCGATTAAGGCATCTGCTCCTTATCTTTCAAAGTAAGGTCATAATGTCATTCCCATCAAATTCCCATGGTAATTTCGGAATTCCCTTTACATCTGAATCTGAGCTTGCAGGCTAGT
>CAYPZD010000164.1:0-6169 GCA_964415055.1 uncultured Verrucomicrobiota bacterium
TTAATTCGTTTGGGGCGTAATGGTGCTTTCTAATTCCAATTGATTGGCGTTTTCATTCTTGGTTTCGGGCGTTAGGTCTATGGCGAACAATACTTTGCGTACGACGCGCTCGAGGGCCGGATCGTGGAAAGTTGCCTCCGGTCCGATGTAGCCAGCCTGTACTGCCTGTATGCAAATGTCCCGTGCTTTGTCCAGTTGTCCCTGACGCCACCAGTATTCTGCCATCAACGAAAGTGTTCGGTGGGGCGCCAATGGATCCGCTGAAAAATCTGCGGGACCAAACAATGTTTCATCCGGATCAAAAGCCTCTGTGCTGTATTGGTGGAAGGAAGCCTCATCCTGATTATCCCAGGCCAATTCCACCAGATTCATTCGGTAGACACGCTGATTCACCGGATCCGCCTCGATCAGGTGCTGTAGCATTGCCGTGAGTAATTCAGTGTTCGGTTTGTGAAAGATGGTTCGTTGCTCCCGGTAGGCCATCAGGACTTGATAAGTTGTTTGCTTGATCAAATCCAGGGGAGGCTGTTCTTCTGCTGAAAAGGATCGGATATAGGACCTGAGTCGAGCCGCCTCATAGGCCCAGCTGCTTTCCGCATTGGACGTGGAGGCGGACAACAGGTGCAGGGCTGTTTCCTCAGGAGATAATTCCAGCCATCGACGTACGATGGACCGGAAAATGCTTGGCTCAAAAAACTGCTGGTCAATCTGCAGCAGACTTAAGGCGCGCATCTGATCAATGGTCCAGTCGGAATGACGCGTATATTCCGAAAGCATCAGGGGTGGATTTGTCTGGAATTGTTCGTTGGCATTCTCAAAGAACAAAGGTGTCGCTGGGGCCGGATGTGATCTTGTGGCCGTTACGCGCAGGGAGGGAAATTGGGCCGAGTGTATGATGGATTCATCGGGAACCAGGTGGAATCCGTTTTCGAATGAGGTCACTTGAGTGGTCAGGAGTACGGGCCAGATCTCCAGTCCCTGGGTTTGCAGGACACTTTGAACATCGGGTTGCTGAATACGTTGCTGCAAGGTTTCCGTGGACCAGTTGCGGGGAGTGGGGGTTCCGATGAGCACATATTCACCGTGGCCGATATTCCAGATGGAAGTTTGAGGAAAAGCGGAACCAAAAGTCGCCATGACTGTTTCAATGACCGGATCATCGAGATGGGATAAATGAAGGTTTTGGACCATGATTCCATCTTCACTCAAGTGCTCACGGCATTGTTCGTAGAATTCCAAGGTAAAAGTAGTGACATCACCTGTTCTCCATGGCCGGGCATGTTGGTTGATGATGACATCATAGGGCGCTTTGTTGGATCTGAGGAAGTTTCCCGGAGTCACCGGATGGTATCGGAAATTCGGCCGTACCAGCAGTTTTCCGTTGGATTCGGCAAATCTGGCAATGACTTCCCTTAAAGCAGTTCGTGGTTCAACTCCGTCCAGTTGTTGAACGGCGGGCATGGAGGCAAAGATCCCGGCTGTCATCCCGGCTCTCAATCCAAAAATGGCAACCCGCTCCGGATTGCCCTGCAGGACATAAGGGATCATCGTGTTGAGAACGGGTTTGATCTGGTGAACATAACCCCGCTCGATCACCTCGCCATTGATGCGCAATTCCAGTTGTGTGTCATCCGGGTAATTGTAGGAATGAATGGCCACGGTTCCCTGTGGATCTTCACGGTAATGAATTTGGTCCGAACGATAAGCCCATTGCATGGAATGCTCTTTGGTTTTGAAGAATCCGGTGGATAAATCGTCGGCCTGACTGAACACCAGTCGCCAACTATGTTCGAATTTGGATCCCGCATACGACACCACCAACACAAAAACGATCGAACTCGCAAGGCGGCTCATGCCCGCCCATTTGGGGTTTTGTCGGAGCAGGAAAAATAAAGCCAGTGAAAGGGTGGTGGCTGACGGGATAGCGGCAACACGGGATAGGCCAAGTCCCGGAATGATGACATGGTGCAGCATCACCCAGGCCACACTGCCGGTGACGAGAAAACGGACCAAATGATGGCGAAAGGTTTTGGTCGATCCCGCACAGTGAGCGAGGCACCCAAGGCCATACATCGGGATCCATACGAATCCTCCGAAAAGGCAGATGTACAAAAAGGCGTGGATGGTGAATCCTCCGGTGGAATCGGTCAGTTTTTGTTTCAAGTCAACCACCCAGAACGGGGTGTTTTCGTAAAAGAAAAGAAGGGTAAAGGTAATGATTCCAAAAATGGCAAGGCCCCAGATCCTTGCATTGTCCTGGATTGGTTTTTTGCCGAAAGGGGCGATTAAACCCAATCCTACGCCGCCGATAGCCAGACAGGTCCAGCACACATGCCAGAAATCAATGCCACCCCAGACCCAATCAGAAAGTCGCAACCACACCGCCAACGCACTGGCTCCCATGATACCGAGATACAACCACATTCTATCTTTCTGAGTGGAATCAGGTGAAATGTCAGCTGTTGAACTCTGATCCATTGAAGTTGCGCTGCCCACAAGGCTGCCCGCTTTTGCGACCAATCCGCCGGCCCCCATCAGCAACCACACCAGAGCGGTCATGGGAACGGCAAAATCCAAACCGAAAAAAGTGTGGAAAAACAGATATGCCGCCGCAAAGCCCAGTGCACCTGTCAGCAAGATGCCGCCCACACGCCTCTGCTGATGGTTTTCGTCTTTGCTGTGGCCATCTTTGTTTGAAACCAATGATGGTGAACACGTGGCTCCGCAAGCTGCCCCCGCGAATAGTCCGGGTATCGCTCCGAGAGCCAATGATGTGACCGTGGTTGCCAGCAACCATCCAAAGGGTGTTGATCCTGATGTGGTCCAGAAACCGGCCAGAATGGTGGCCATCATCGGTTGCAACCATGCCAGGATTCCAGTGAACAAGCCAGCCCATCCCAATAATCCCCAACGGTGAATACGGTTCGATGCGATCCAGCGATCGGACCATAAGTATCCGAGACTGGTGGCAACGATGAACGCCGCCAGCAGCCAGGAGGTTTGCAAGTGGGTGGAACCGGAGGCTTCGCTGCTGAAATGCAGTCCCAGCGCCAACAGCATGCCGGAGCCCAGTCCCGAAATCAGGACGGATGGCAGGTCGCCGAATTGGGGGCGCTTACTTTTAGTTGATGTTGTAGGTGTGGATGTCCAACTCATGGATTCAATGGTTTTTACCGAAATACCGCTTCAATGTATGATTGCCAAAAGACTCCATGAAATTCATCGAGTCGCAAGCAAATCTTCCTTTTTAATTGGCCAGGGGCAGCCATACCGACATCTCGGACGCACCCCGGTTGGCCCATGCATAGTAAGGGATAAACCGTGCGTTGACCTTTCGCCGCTCTTTCTGTTCGAGAGGCCGGTAGAGCACACCTTCCCAATCTGATGCCTCTTCGACCACCACTTCGCCGCGAAGAGACCCGATACCGTCCAGTAGCTGTGGAAGGTATTCCACATTGGCGTGAAAGTCGGTGGGGATTTTGACCGAATGAATGCTGACTCCTTCCGGAAGATCCGGTGATTCCAGGCAATAAACGATGGGGCCCCGTTTCAATGCAACCTGACCACGGGTTTCTTCCACCAGAGGATGGGAGGTCATCAGTTGGGCGGGCATGTCAAAACGGAGGTCAATGATGTCTCCGGGTTTCCATTTTCGATCCAGCGTCAGGTATTGCCCTGGCTGAACAGGCTTCTCCGAAGCTTGCCCATTGATGAAGACTTGAGCGGATTGGGTCCATCCCGGAATGCGGCATTTGAGCGAAAATGCTGTTTCCGGACAGGCTTTCCACTCGAGACGGACGGAGTTTTCCCAAGGGTAAAGAGAGGTTTGCTGGAGATGGATATCGCCAGATTCGGGAACTTGGGTCTGTATGGTGCTTGAACCATACAAATTCACCCAGAGTGTGTTTTCAGAGAGGGCGTAAGCATATTGTGGTGTGCGGGCAACAGTGCGCACCAGGTTGGGGGGGCAGCAGAACGATGTGACAAACGGAACCCGGGTGCGTGACCAACGCAAATCGACGGGCAGGGGATCGGTGTTGCGCAGAGGGTTGACGTAAAAGAAATCCTTGCCTTCCAGACTGACGCCTGACAGCACACTGTTGTAGAGAGCCAATTCCAGGACATCGATGAACGCAGCATCGCCTGATGCCTGAAACATGCGCCAGTTCCACAGCACATTTCCAATGTTGGCACAGGTTTCGTTGTGAGCGGTCAGGTTGGGGAGTTGATAATTGCGTCCATAGGCCTGATGCACGCGCGTGATGATGCGCTGCTGGGAGGATCCGTCCGGAGCCGCCCCATCATAAAGCGCTCCGCAGCCTCCGGTGATATAAAGTTTCTTTTCAACAAGGTTTTGCCAGGTGGCCTGTAGAGGATTCCAAAGCGATTTGTCTCCTGTCTCAAGGAACAGGTCGGTGACTCCCGAGTAGAGGTAGTTGGCTCGCACCGCATGACCATGGATTTCCTGATGATCACGCAGATGCAGGCGGTCTTGATTGTCATCACCCCCGTCTTCGACCAGATCCCGCATATCGATGAGGTGCTTTGCCAGTGCCAGCCAATCCCGGTTGCCTGTCGTGCGATATAAATCAATCAATCCCATGTAGTGTGAAGGGCACACGGAATTGCGCGCCAGTTCGGGTGTTGGATTCCGAAAGGATTCTTTGAGGAAGGATGCCGCTTTGATTGCCAAGTTGAGGAAGTTGTCTTTGCCGGTGACCTGATGGTGTACGACGGCGGCCGTCATTAAATGCCCCATGTTGTACATCTCGAAGTTAAATCGATCCTGAAAAGGCCTGGCGCTTTTGTCGCCGTTGCGAACCTTTACCAAAACCGGAGTATGTATGTATCCATCATCGCGCTGGGCTTTTCCGATGGTTGCGATGATCTCATCCAGCCGAGCATCCCAGATCGGATCGAATTGAATGGATTGAGCCATACAGAGGGCTTCCAGCCATTTATAGAAATCACCGTCGTTCCATTGGGCTCCGTGGTAGTCACCTTCTTCCAGACCTGCCGCGATGCGGAAATGTTGGTAGAAGGGTTTGTATCGGTAACCTTTCATCAAGTCCCACATCTCCGGAATCATTGACGTGCGACAGTTTTCCCAGCGATCATTCCAGAATCCCTTTGTCCATTGAACATCGCCAGGATGTGTTTCATGAATAGCGCGTTCCAGCGTGGGTGGTGTCTTAGATTCCGCCAGAATTTGAGGCATATCAAAACTCACCAACCATCCCATCAAAATAAGACGCATCACCTGGTGGGGAGCGATCCACTTGAGATATCCGTTAGACGCTGTTGATTGATCCTGCATGTATCTTTGAGTTTCCTGATCTTGTTTTATTCAGTGGATATCGTGGATACAGTTTATTAGTAGCAGTTTTTCTGTTCCTGACATCCTGAATCCAATCTCCAAAGTGAAGTAACAATCAGCGCAAGATACACAAATATTTCCTGTTTTGTCCCGTACAAAGAGCCGACTCATTTTGCTTGTCAAAGATCTTTGATCGTCATGTGATACTCCCATGTCACCGAAGATTCATGCTTGCTTATTGCGCTCCATCGTTTCGAAACTCGCATGCCTGTCATTGACCTGCGTTGTTACGGTCATCTCAGGCATGCCTCGCTCGTACGCGGCAGACTGGATTGTTGAGACGGTGGCAGGCACGGGCGCCAAGGGATATTCAGGTGATGGGGGGGCTGCGAGCGAAGCTCAGATCAATAATCCATACGGACTGGTGATCGGCCCTGATCAAGGGCTTTATTTTTGTGACATCGACAATCACGTGATCCGCAAAGTAGCCGACGATGGAACGATCTCGACCATCGCTGGCTCCGGAAAAGCCGGTTACTCCGGTGATGGAGGTCCGGCCAAAGAGGCGTTGTTGAATCAACCTTATGAAATCCGATTTAATTCGGATGGGAATATTCTGTTTGTGGAAATGCCGAATCATCTGGTGCGCAAGGTGGATTTGAAATCCGGCCTCATTTCCACGATTGCCGGGACGGGAAAGGCCGGGTTTTCAGGAGATGGCGGTCCGGCGATTGACGCCACATTTCATCGACCACACAGTATCCAATTCGATGCCTGGGGGAACCTGCTGATTTGTGACATTGGTAATCATCGGATCCGGCGAATCGGCAAATCCAGCGGACTGGTGGAAAC
>CAYPZD010000165.1:0-6053 GCA_964415055.1 uncultured Verrucomicrobiota bacterium
CTTGTAACGGTTCAAACAATGCATTCCCGGATTCGGCGATGCCTCCTCCGATGACAATGGCTTCGGGATCGAAGATGTTAATGAAAGATGTCAGGCCCGCTGCCAGGTATCGAACGGATTGTTCCCAGATTTCTTTTGCAAAAGAATCTCCTGCAATGCTTGCCTGCACGAGTTCGTGGGTGGATGTAAAGCGACCACCGGTGCGTTCTTTGATGGAGCAGTTTCCAATATTCCACTCGAGACTACCCGGCGTGCGACAGATATCGGGTGGTCCATCCAAGTCCTGACTGATGTGGCCCAAATGTCCTGCCCTTCCGATGTGGCCCTTGAGTAAATGTCCATCCACCATCGCGGCGCCTCCAACGCCGGTGCCCAGGGTGAGCATCACGACATTTTTCATGCCTTTGGCCACGCCTTTCCAGACTTCCCCTAGCAGAGCTGCGTGGGCGTCGTTCAGGATGGGGATGGGTTCCGAATGATTCAGTGCCTCGCTCCAGACCAATCCTTCAAGTCCCTGCAATCTGCCCGGCATGTGTCGGATGGACTGACCATCGAGTGCGACGAGTCCTGGAGCAGATAGGCCGATGGAAATGGTGTTGTGCTGATGGCGCTGTTGAAGGTTCCTGACCATGGATTGAATGGAGTTCTTCCAATCCATCGCTTCATGTTGTTTAAAATCGTGGGTTCCCTGGTCGATGGTTTGTCCGGACAGCGAAACAAGGACGTGTTTGACCCTGGTGCCACCCAGATCGATTCCTAGGGCGAGCTTTTCCATCTTAAACTGGGTTCGGGGAATGGGCTTCCCATTTCAGAAATGCGATCCAAAGCAATCGGAAGGCGCTTGCGAATTCCTCTGGTTTTTGTTGTAGCCACTCCTGGATGTGATCACGGGAAAACCAGTCTCCGCATTCAATTTCATCCGGATGCAGTTGGAAGGGACCGTCATATTGCGCCCGGTAAATCCAGACGAATTCCCAACCGGTTTCTTTGCTGGCCGGTAGTTTGAACAGCTTTTCCAACGGACGGTCAGGATGCCAGCCGAGTTCTTCACCGACTTCGCGTACGGCGCAGTCATCGTAGGATTCGCCTGTGTCGAGGTGTCCGGAAGCCGATGAATCCCAGGTTCCGGGGAAGCAGTCCTTCAGCATGGAACGCTTTTGCAGGAACAATCGGCCATCTGAATGAAATACCAGCACGTGCACAGCACGGTGGAGCAGGTCTTTGGCATGAACTTCGCTTCTCGGGCGTTGATCGATGACTTCATCCTTGTCGTTGACGACATCAAAGATTTCTTCGGACATGATGACTGGGGGTGTTTTTCGCGATCAATGATCAGACTTTGTTTGATTCAAACGATCAGGGGTTTGACGACGTTGCCTTTGATATCGGTCAGGCGGTAGCGTCGACCCTGATATTTGAAGGTCAGTTTTTCATGCTCAATTCCGAGCTGATTGAGCATGGTCGCGTGCAGGTCGTGTACGTCCACACCGTCCTTGACGACGTTGTAGCCGAATTCATCGGTTTCGCCATACGTGATCCCGGGTTGAAAGCCTCCTCCGGCTACCCATTGAGTGAAACAGCGCGGGTGGTGGTCCCGTCCGTAGTCGGTGGCGGTTAATTTACCCTGCGAGTAATTGGTGCGACCAAACTCGCCGCCCCAGATGACGATGGTATCGTCCAGAAGTCCGCGACGTTTCAGGTCGGTGACCAATGCGGCCGAAGCCTGGTCCGTTTCCTTGCATTGTCGTCGGAGGCCGGATGGCAGGCCGCCGTGTTGATCCCATCCCTGATGAAATAACTCGATAAACCGGACGTCACGTTCGGCAAGCCGGCGTGCGAGCAGGCAATTGGCGGCAAAGGTTCCGGGTTTGCGGGCGTCTTCGCCGTAAAGTTCGTAGGTGGATTCGGGTTCGTCGCTCAGATCCATGACCTCAGGGACCGATGTTTGCATGCGGTAGGCCATTTCATATTGAGCGATGCGCGTGGTGATTTCCGGATCTTTCTCCTTTTCCATCTGGATTTCGTTCAAGGTTCGCAGGCGATCCAGCATCTGACGACGCTGTTGCTGAGTCACCCCGGTGGGATTTTCCAGATACAGCACGGGATCTTTCCCGGCACGAAAATTGACACCCTGATGAATGGAAGGAAGAAAGCCATTGCCCCAAAGTCTTGAATACAAGGGTTGGCCCCCCTTGTTGCGAGTGATCAATACGCAAAAGGCGGGGAGGTTGTCGTTTTCGGACCCGAGCCCATAGCTGAGCCACGATCCCATCGACGGACGTCCTGCGAGCTGGGAACCGGTTTGGAAAAAGGTGATGGCGGGGTCGTGGTTGATGGCGTCGGTGTGCAGGGATCGGATGATGCACAAATCGTCGGCAATCTTTGAAGTGTGGGGGAGCAACTCACTGATCTGAGCACCGGATTTGCCGTGGCGATCGAATTTGAAAATGGATCCGGCCATGGGAAGTTTTGCCTGGTTGGCCGACATGCCGGTCAGGCGTTGCCCCATGCGTACCGAATCCGGCAGGTCTTCGCCATTCATTTTGTTCAACATCGGTTTGTAGTCGAACAAATCCAGTTGCGATGGACCACCGCTCATGAAGAGGTAAATCACCCGTTTGGCCTTCGGGGCATGGTGAGGGTGGGGCAGGATGCCTCTTAATGAGGAGCGTGGAGATTCGGCCGAAATGAGTTGATTGAATGCCAGTGCCCCCAGTCCCATTCCCGAACGAGCCAGGAACTCGCGTCGTGACGGGTGGTGATCGAAAGATTGGCAATGTGATTCCTTCAAGGATTTCATGGATATTTTGAGGGGGTGAAAGGTTTCTTATCTTCTCACGATGGCTTCGTCGAAATTTAATATGGCCAATGATACCGCGGTGAGTGCGCTCAGGTTTCGGTGGTCCATATTTTTTTCCCATTTCAATTCACCTATCTGCTCAATCGATGTTTCCTCTTTGGACAAATCGACGTCAGCAAGTGATTCGAAACGTTCTGTGTAAATGGTCTTCAGCAATTCCAGTTCAGGCGCATGTGGGGTGCGGGTGACGACTTGCCGGAATCCGTATTGAATCTGGTCGGTCAAGGACTCGCCACCTTCCAGGGCCATGCGCTGGGCAAGCATGCGGGCGGCTTCGATGAACTGGGGATCGTTCAGCAGGACCAAGGCCTGTAAGGGTGTGTTGGTCGGCACGCGTCGGGCGATGCAATCCTCGCGGGACGTGGCGTCAAAGGTCAACATGGCGGGTGGGGGAGCCGTGCGTTTCCAATAGGTATAAAGACTTCTGCGATGCAGTCCTTCCCCTTTATCAGGCGTGTAAGTGGCTCCCGATACTTCTTTCCAGACACCGGCGGGTTGGTAAGGTTTCACGCTGGGGCCGCCGAGTTTGGGGGATAAGATGCCGGCTGCGCTGAGGGCCTGATCCCTTAACATTTCCGCCATCAGCCGTTGTTTGGGGCCGCGCGCCAGGAGTTTGTTTTCCGGATCTTTTTGGATCATTTCCTCCGTGGGAGCGGAATCTTTACGGTAGGTGTGGGAGGTGACGATCAATTTCAACAGAGCTTTGGTGTCCCAACCGTTGTCCATATACCAGCCGGACAGCCAATCGAGGAGTTCACGATGGGTCGGTTGCGCTCCCTGACTTCCAAAGTCTTCGGATGTTTCGACGATTCCCTTGCCAAAACACATTTGCCAGAACCGATTCACCACGACACGCGAAGTCAACGGGTGCTTGCGGTCGACCAGCCATCGTGCAAGGCCAAGCCTGTTGGTCGGCCAGGAAGGATCGAATGGCAAAATACGATCGGGTGTTCCGGCTGTGACTTCTTCGGAAGGAAGATCATATTGTCCTCTTCGAAGGATGTAGGTTTTTCTTCCACCCTTGATCTCACCCATGGCCATGATTTCACGGAGGCTTTCGACAATGCGACTTTCTTCTTGTCGTGCTTCCTGCAGGGTTGAAGTCCAGGTTTGGTAAGGTTCGTGGTGACGGTTCAGCCAGTAGTCAAACCAGGTGTCTGTATCAGCCACGCCACTTTCGGTTTTTTGAACGGGGGTTTCCTGGAAGACAGACAGCATCTCAACGGGTGTCAGTTCCTTGTTGAAAATGCGGAGTTCATCCAGCTTGCCGTCCTTGAATCCTCTACCCCTGAATCGAGCCGCCAATTGCAGCGGCACTCCGCCTCCATAAGTAATGTCCCTGAAAAGTGTGTCGCGGACGATTTCCACCGGTTCCGGTTTTCCGTTTACGTAGAGACGTATCCCTTCGGCTTTGCTGGATCCATCATAAGTCCAACCCAGATGCAACCATTGGTGAAGGGGGAGCTTGGATTTTGTGCGGACCTTGATGGCGTTCCCGGGCCAGAAATGGATCAAGGCAAAAGCCGCGTGTCCGTCTTCCAGCAATAATTCATATCCCCGACTGCCGGCGTCCGAACCAGCACGTGAATGATGGAGCACAATCAGTTTATCCAATACTTCAGGGATCTCCATCCAAGCCGACATGGAGAACGGTTGGTTTCGATTGAAGTTTGCAATCTGGTCGATATTCACTGAATTTTCCCCGTCAAATAGAAGCGCTTGCCCTTTGTTGCCAGCAACCTGACTTGGGTTGTCATTGATCTTTGCGAAGTGATCTTCCTTGACCAGGTTGGGGTAGCCTTTTTCTTCTCTTGATTCAAAACTGAAGTATCCCACCTGGTGCTGGTCAGCGGAGGCACTGGCATCTTTGTTGTCCTTCCACCAGGCTTCAAAAGCCGGTTTGGCGGCTTCTCTGATGGAGTCTTCTTTGGCTTCCAATGTCTTGATCCTGGACTTTGCTGCCTGATGTTTTGATTGTTCTCCTTCCTTGTAAAGAAAGTGGGTGGGGGAAGGGATGGCGTCGGTAAAATGCGAGTAGAGTCCCGATTCGTCGGTGTTGTTGAAAAAGGCAAACAGCCGATAATAATCGCGTTGGGAAATCGGGTCGTATTTGTGATCGTGGCACCGGGCACATTCAATCGTTAAACCGAGAAACGCCAGCGCGGTGGTTTTCAATCGGTCGGCATTGTATTCCACCCTGAATTCTTCGTTGGTGCTGCCCCCTTCATTTGTCTGGCGATGGTTTCGATGAAACGCGGTGGCCAACACGGTGTCCTGTGTGCGTCGTTCCATGAGATCTCCCGCCATTTGCTGAATAATGAATTCATCGTAAGGGAGGTTTTGGTTGAAGGCCTGAATCACCCAATCCCGCCAAGGCCACAGGTGATTGAAACGATCCGCCTGATAACCGTAGGTGTCGGCAAAGCGGGCCACATCCAGCCAATCCATCGCCATGCGTTCCCCATAATGTTCCGATGCTAGTAATCTGTCCACCAGCCGTTCGTATGCGCCGGGTGATTTGTCCTGCAAGAATCGGTTTCGCATTTCTTCGGTGGGAGGCAGCCCGGTCAGATCCATGCAAACACGTCGCAGCAGTCGCTCAGCGGGAGCTTCCTCAGAGGAAGGCAGGTCTTCTTGATCCAATCTGTTTTCGACAAAACGATCGATGGGATTCCGAAGGACTGCTGCACGTGTTACCTCAGGAATCGTTGTTTTTTCCACGCTCTGAAAGGACCAGTGCCCCGACCAGACGGCACCGTCTTCAATCCAGCGTTTGATCAATTGTTTTTCGGCGTTGGAAATCGTGAGCAAGGTTTCGGGTGGAGGCATGATGTCATCCGGATCCTCCGTGATGATGCGCTGAAACAATTCACTCTCATCCGGATTCCCCGGTTTCAAAATGGGGATCCCTGCATCCGAATCATGACTCAGATCGGTCTTGATGTCGAATCTCAGGTCCGCCTCGCGTCCTTTCTCATCCGGGCCGTGACAGGCGAAACAACGGTCGGAGAGAATGGGTTTGATATCGCGATTGAAATCAATAGTAGACTGGGCTTCGGAGCTTTGGGGGAGCGCGGCAAGCGCCGCGATCGCCATGAAGATCGTGCTGATCCTGCCGGCGTAGATTCTGGTATTCCGCATCATGGGTGGCAACCTTCTCATTCAAAGAAATTCTATTGGAATCGAATGAAGG
>CAYPZD010000166.1:0-5975 GCA_964415055.1 uncultured Verrucomicrobiota bacterium
ATTCATTCTATGAACGGCAAGAATCAGGCATTGGCAATTACTTTCTCGATACGTTCATTGCTGAAATCAACTCCCTCCAACTCTATGCAGGTATTCATCGCAATAAATGGGCCAAGACCAGCAGGTTATAAACGACAGTTCAACTATGAATGTTTTGGGGACACGTCTCAACACTCAACATTTATATGCGGAACCGCATTTTGTTAATCCATTTTTGGTTCTGCCATATGGAAAACCACACATCCAAAGTATTCCTTAAAAGACAACCTTATGCACTCTCCCACCTTGGCACCTGGGCCTCCAATGATGGTATACTAAATCCATGGAATCAGATACCAACCAATCCCTGTCGAGGTGAGTCGCGACGTGTCGCGGTATTCGCTTTCTGTTGAGGAGGTGGTTTTGTTGTTTGTGGATGCTGGGCTTCCCCGTTCGGAGCGATCGATTCAGCATGCCTGTAAGCGTGGACATTTTGATGCCATTTTGGGTGGTAAGGAAAATGGTCAGCGGTATTTTATTACCCTGGAATCGGTGGATCGTCGGATTCAGGAATTAAAGCAAATCGAAAGTCAGAAACCGCCTGTCGCGTCGGATTCCTTGTAGGCACCGAAGGCTAATCAAAAGTCACGGAGTTCATGAGCTCGGACTTCCGATTTTGTTCGACAATGCGGTTGATATCGGTGGATGAGTGTGGTTAATTTACACAAATGGATTGGGAGAACCCGGTCGGCGAAGGGGTTTCGGTGAGTTTCATCGAGACCCTTCGCTTTTTTTTGCAGGCACGATTTTGAGGCCCCAGCCGTCGTAACCTTGGCCTGCCTGGGGGCGACCACCTTCGCAGAAGAATTTGTTTTTTAGCACATCGAAGGCGCGGTTGGGCTGCTCTGGTCTCAATACTTGAAGTCCCATCGGCCGGGCAACAAGATCAGCCAGCTGTAGCCCGGAAGACATTGCTTTCTTATCTGCAAACAGGATTTCAAATGGCAATTGGACCCCCTGGGGATTGCTTCCTGAGCAAATGCGACGAAACTCAAGTTCCAACTCCTTGTCCTCCCTGGCACCGCGGCGTTCGACAACTACATGAGTCAGCTTCTGATGTTCCTTCTTCTCCAAAAGAAAGTCGTAAAGGCTGAGCATGCAGTGCATTAGGGCCATGTGATACGGATTATCAAATGTTTCAGCCACTTGTTGGAGCCGATGTTTTTCAATGACGCAGCTTGCCAGGATAAACTTGCTTTCTGCAACGATCCTCGTGAGATCATTCAAGAATTCATTTTTGGCATCCCGATTGGGAAAAATTCGAAACGCACCCTTCTCCTTCCGAATTTCATTCTCATGCAGGACGACTTGGTCGTGACCAAAGTGCTTGAATTTGAAGGATTCGAGAGCCGGGACAACATTCTCTGCATAGTGCCCTTTGTGAAAGATGCAAAATGCCAAGACAAAGATGGGATAGCTTGGGTCTATCGATGACATGCCATGATCCCCGCTTTCATCGACATATACGATGTATTTACCGAAGCGGCGATCATGCCTGCTTGCCGATTCTTTTTCAGCAAAACAAGTAGCCTCTTCTGGCGATTGTTTGAAAAGTGGCAGATCTTCCTGTTTCATTGTTCACTCTCGGCCAACCGCTTGCCTGAGACGAGACAACCAGCTTGATGAAGATTAGGGACTTTCGGGTGGCTCATCTTCGCTCCTTTTTTGGGATGCACATGTGTGCACTAGGTGATATTGACGGTGATCGCGTTCTGGATGATGAAGATAATTGTCAGGAGACTTTTAATCCAGATCAATCTGACATTGATGGTGACGGTTATGGTGATGTATGTGATCTGGATATCGATGGCGACGGGTTAAATAACTGTGAAGAAGTTATACCTGGCACGGATCCGTGGTATATTGGAAAAATAACTCAACTTTCAACATTTATAAGCGGAAACAACATTTTGTTAACCCATTTTTGGGAAGGCAGCTTTTCAGTTTATTTGGAATCGAGGAAGGAATGTTCATACAATAAGTAGCGTTTGCAAAATGTTGAAACGTGTCTCCAGATGCACCCACTTAGAAAATATTCAGAAACATCATCGGTTTTGTCGTCCGATCTTTTCCAGGGGAAGTTTTTCGAATCCAATGTCAAATGCGGGAGAATTGGGGGGGAGGCGGAAATCCAGGATGGTGCCATGGGTGGAGCGTGGGTTGCCTTTAAAAAGCGGGTCCGTTTCGACTAAATTGTTCTCAAAGGTGATGAGGGGTTTGGCTGCTTTTTCTGCATTGAGCCATGTTCCACCCCAGGAAATGTTACGGCGAATGACGTTATACTTGGGTTTCCCCGGCTCGTCTTCCAAAAGGGTCAATAGTTGTGGATAGCGTTCTTTCCATGGGGACTGGCGATAGGGAACTGCTCTCAGGCGCTCTGGCATGATGCCTGAAATTGTCTCATGCATCCAGCCGACGCCTCTGGCGTCCACATGGACCGAGGGTTCACAATCAACAAAGATATTGTTTTCAACGAGATTATCCCGACCTCCACCTATGAACGCGGCACGACCTGCGCGATGAAAGACATTGCCGATGATCTGAATTCCGCTGGCGGCATCATCCAGGTAGACTGCCATCGCCCCATGCAGACCGGGACCACGGATGTCGTGGAAGTAATTATGACGGATGATCGTGCCACGCTGGGTCCAGTCACGCCCCATGTAAAACGCGCCCACATCTCCCGTTTCAAAGCATACCTTGTAGATTTCATTCAACTCGATGATATGATCGTTCCCGCCAAGTTGAATGGCGTTGTGAGGTCCGTCATGAATTTCGTTGTGAGCGACCCGGTTGCCTACACCTGAAATGCCCACGGCGGGACGATAGGTGCGATAGATTCTTCCAAAATGGTGAATATGATTGTTGAGACTCGCATGCCCGGCCGGAGTCAGGGTAGGGCGATCACCGCCGCTCAGAGAAATCCCTCCCTCACCTAATGCGTAAAGTTCGCTATCCACAACCTCGCAATGAGATCCACCGCGAATGACCACTCCCCAGCTGCCCGTGTTGCGAAGGGTGCACTGCTCAACCCGACAGTTCTTGGATTCGTTGATTTCGATGGCGGTCGATCGCGTTCCTTCAAAGGTAAGATCGCGGAAAACAATACCCTCGCAAGACTGCAATTGAACAAGATGAGAAAGCACTGAAACACGAACGTCTCCGTCCTGTATTGTATCCGGCGGCCAAAAGTAGAGCAGGTTTGTTTGGCGATCCATGTACCATTCACCCGGCTGATCGAGTTCGGCCAACAGATTGAGTGCATAATAGCGTTGCCCATTTCGATAGCCATAATGGTGGTAGGGGGCATGGAGTTTGATCGTTTTGCTTGCCGGATCGATAGACTCGATTTGCTCAAACGAATCAGACCAATCCCAAAACCAATAACCATGCAGCCAGGCGTCACCCTCCTTGTTCCATTGGCTCTGACGATCTCCCTCATAGGTGAACCAACCTTCTTTGGTGCCGGGAATCCCATGGGACTTGAAGGTGGATTGTCCGACCACTTCTTTGATTTGGACAAACCCCGTATTCGGCCAACGGGAAAGCTGCATGGGTTTGTCGCGAAAGAACAGTTCGATGGTTTTTCCCCTGGTCGCAACTGTTCCAAGATCCTCAATCCCATTTGCCTGTAAATCGGCTACATGAACACGACCACGCGCTTCAGGTCGAATCCTTTCAAGAATGCTTGTATCACTGACAGGTGCAAAACCAACAACAAGGCGTGCCCCTGTTACGTGCACCTTTTCGCCGGGAGCAGCGCGGTAGATGACAGGTGAGTCCGTGGTTCCTGAATCTTCTTTGTCCAGTTGCAGAGGGGCAGTCCATTCGTAGATTCCACCACGAATGGAAACGACCGCTCCTTCGTCTCGTAAGGCGCCATTTGATCTTAGATCACGAACCTTGTTGCGTGCCGCCACAATTGTTTTAAGTGGGAGTGTTCGTGTTCCTGAGTTGTGATCATCACCATTTTTCGCCACAAAAATCTCAACAGCATGAACCTCAACAGGAGGAGCCAGGAGCATTTGAATGAGTGCCAGAGCACGAAATAATTTAGACTTCATCATGTAACAAGAGTTCATTTGACCACCTGTTCCATTGTTGCAGTCCTTTTGTTGAGTGCAAAGTAAATTGGATAGCTCATCCGCCACAATGGGCGCAGTTCAAAAATTAGAAACCCATAACCGGAGGGGTAAGCTCCGTCTTACACCCACTTCAAACCTCAAGGCTTTCGAATTGTTACAACGCTGCAGAGGAAACACCAAAGTCATTCGATGAACGATCGTCTCCCCGTGTTCCATTTCCTTTGCTCAGAAACGTTTCCAAGCAAGAGAGATTGTTACGTGGGAAAATGAGGTGGGTCGGATGACTGTGGCGATTACTTTGAAGCCTGAAAATGGTTCCGACTCGTCGGGAGATATTACCCTTACGACTATGGATTTTTACTTTTTGGTTGCGATGGCGACTGTTTTGGTTCAGTGGGGGATGGAATCTTCCCAATGCCATGTTGTGAGGGTATTAAGGGAGCGGATGAAGATTTGCTGGTCGGCCATGGCGATGTGGGCCCAGGTGTCTTCATCGGATATTTCCAGGCTGGATATGATTTCGTATGCGTTGGGGTTGGCTGACAGGAGGCGTAGTTTGCCGTTGTTCGAGAGAGCGAGTATGCGGTCGTTTTGGTTGATCATTGAACAGTATTTTCCAAGACTTTCGCTTGAGGTCCAGTTGATCTGGCCAGTTTCGGTGTTCAGGCAGACCATTCGTCCGCTTCGACCGTGGAGGTAGGCGTTTTTGCCGATGACGACCGGGTTGCTCATGTATCCTTGGAACCTTTGATTCCATGTCTCGGTGATCGTCCAGTCTTTGTCTGGATTATGCGCTGGGGTGATCAAATGGGTCTTGCCTCCATAGGTTGCCGTCAAGATGCTCTGTCCAACGAATGTGGGTGTTAATATGTTCATGCCTCGAAATGCTGGAACTTTCTGTTCCCATAATTGTTTGCCGTTTTGTGGATCGATGCCTGACAGCGATGTGCGACCGAGGGCTATGATTTGTTCTTTTCCGTCGAGTGTGTGGATGCGTGGCGATGCAAATGGACTTTGGTTCATGGCGTCTTTGGAGAGGTTGGAGGTCCAGATCAGATCGCCTGAGTCCGTGTCCACTTTAATGACTCCTCCTCCTGCCTGCACATACAGGGCGTTGTTGACAATCATGGGCGAAGATACACCTCCAAACGCGGGTTCAGGGGTTTGAAGGATTTCGGGGATGTTCATTTCCCAGAGCTTTTGTCCTGTCCTGGTGTCCAGACAAATAAGTCGCTCCTGCATGCCCAGAACAAACAGCTTGTCGTTTGCCAATGCGGGGGTGGAGCGAATCCAGCTTCCGTTGGACGCAGCGAAGAATGGGACTTTCA
The DNA here is from genome assembly GCA_964415055.1 of uncultured Verrucomicrobiota bacterium. Lineage (GTDB taxonomy): Bacteria > Verrucomicrobiota > Verrucomicrobiia > Limisphaerales > AAA164-E04 > AAA164-E04. The sequence continues at coordinate 5,453 of CAYPZD010000166.1, forward strand.
TACTGCCGTCCCAACTTTGGCTCCAAGCGAGCTTTCCTGTGGCCCGATGGTAGGCGGTCACTTGTTCCTTACCTGAAGGTAGTGATTCCGTGGTGTATACCTTTTCCTTGTCCACCACGGGTGAGCTGTAGCTGGAGGCGAGTTGGATTTTCCATTCCTGCCTGAAGTTTTCCTTGGTCATTTCCTTGGGCCATGTGGTTCCCTCAAATTGTCCATTTCTTTCGGGACCGCGCCATTGTTGCCATGTGCCATCCGTTTCTGCTCCGAGCAATGCTGAAAAACCGCCCAGAAGCATCCAGGCCAGCCAAAAGTAGACACGAAATTTAATCGTCATGACCTCAAAATGCTCCGTGTCTAAAATTTGTCAATTAAAAATAAACAAAACCTACACAAAGGGGCGCAGTTCAAAAATTAGAACTCCTTAACCGGAGGGGTAAGCTCCGACTTACACCCACTTCAAACCTCAGAGCAACCGGATATCCAAACGGTGGCGATGGAGACCCCACAATTAATCGAATACCAA
>CAYPZD010000167.1:0-4234 GCA_964415055.1 uncultured Verrucomicrobiota bacterium
TCTGATCATTCCTTTAAAGAACCTGCAAGTTTTTCAATCGCCCTCTGGAGTGCTCCGAGACATCGGAGCTCTGGATCCGGTCCGCATACACCAGACGCATACTCATCTCAACTCACAATCCAACACCCAACAACTTGCCAAAAGCTTCGGGGTGAAGGGTAGGTTCCTTTGAAGTCCGGACCTTATCTTTGCGAGGGAAACGAATCCAGAGCTCCGATGCCTCGGAGCATTCCAAAATGCGATATGGACTGCGGTAGCTTGATACCGCTTTGGATACGATCCGTCCACGCAGTCGGTATTCGAATACTACAGACGCGAACTTTTACTCTGGCGGGGCCCACAAATAGTAGATGGATCGTGGAAGGCAGTAGGACATCACAACCTTTCCTAGACGTATCCAAAGCTGTGTCGAGCCACAGCACTCCAGAATGGCGCTTGGGTTATACGAGTGCAGAAGGTGTTCGAATTTTGGGCCGGTCGTTTTTAAATCAAGTATGCAAATTTAACATCCAATGTTTAATTTGCATGGTTTATCGACCTATGCAACGGCACGTTTTTGAACCTCTTTTTGAAGCCTGGTAGACAGAGTATCTTCTGCCACATCGAGGTCAAAGTCCATCTGTAGTCCCAGCCAAAAAGTGGCGGAGTTTCCAAAATAAATCGAAAGTCGCAAGGCGGTGTCGGCGGTTACACGTCGTTTTCCATGGACGATTTCGTTAATCCGGCGGGGAGAAACACCGAGGTCTCTGCCGAGTTGATTCTGACTGATTCCCATCGGCTTTAGGAATTCTTCGTCCAGGATTTCTCCGGGATGTATGGGAGTAATTTTTTTCATCATTTTACGTCAATGGTAATCAACTATTTCTACGTTGTAGGCGTTACTTTCTTTCCAAACAAAACAGATTCGCCATTGCTGGTTGATCCGAATGCTATGCTGTCCCTTTCTCTTGCCGCTTAGAGCTTCCAATCTGTTGGCAGGAGGAATGCGTAAATCATCCAACCTCGTACTTCTGTGAAGCATTCGTAACTTGCGGAATGCAACCCGCTGAATATGAGTAGGAAGCTTCTTTGAAAAAAAACGGAAATATATCTTTTCCGTTTCTTTGCATTTAAAGCTCTCAATCATTTCAAGGGAAAAGTATAACGGATGGCGTTATGGTGCAAGTCGTAAATTGATTTTCCAGGGGTTTAGAAACCCATGGCCAAGTATTTGCCCTTTCATAAATCTCATCAGGGATCGTTGTTGGAAAGTCCCACAATTCGGTAGAATGCCTGTTCATTCTGGAGCACGGGTAGGGTGCGGGTGATGGGGTGTCCGGTTCCGGTGATGGTGTCTTCCGTGATTGGTTGGGTGGTCGGGTTGAGATCAGTGAGTCGTTCGAGTTGGTAGCTTGCGTTTTTAAAGGTTGGAAAGGTGATGCTCAATGCGTCATTGCCTGGGGTGGCAATGGTGATTTCTGTGGCGTCAGGTAAGCCTTGTTCAGCCACTTTGATTTCGAATATCCAGGGCCAGAGTTTGCCGGTTACAAAGATGCGATCGGTTGCCGCATCATAGGCGATGCCATTCAATACGGCATCCGCATTTCCGAGGGATTGCCAGTCGAAGATGCCTTCCAGGTCGATCCATGCCAGCACTTCACCGGTGTCCGGGGAGATGCGGGCGATGCGGTCGGTCTGCCATTGGTTGGCCCAGATCTCACCGTTGATCCATTCGAGTTCGTTCAGGTTTCGGACCGGAGTGTTATCATCGGTGACGGTGATGTTTTCCTGAAATTCGAAGTTGGTGGTGTCACGATACGCGATGGAGGAGCTTCCGTTGCTCATGATGAATCGCGTTCCATCGTGAGTCAGTCCCCAACCTTCACCCGGATACTTGATGGACCCGATCCGTTCAAAGGTATCAAGATGGTAGATAAACGCGATGCCCTGACGCCAGGTGAGTTGGATAATGGCATTTCCAGCCACGGCAACTCCCTCGCCGAAGTACTGCCACCCAAGCGGAACAAGCTGGTCGACTTCTCCCGTTTCCACATCAACCAATCTCAGCGAGGATCGGCCATAAATGCCTGTTCCTTCGATGAACTTACCTTCCCGAAAAACCAGACCCTGGGTGTATGCATCCGGATCATGCGGGAACTGTCGGATGACCTTAAACGTTTCCTGCCGGGCGGCAGCCCATGCCTTGGCGCCGCTTTCCCATAACAGAAAGAGCGTTGCACAAAGCATCGCTGCGGAATGGATGCGTGTGGACTGCATCAAATGATCCAATCCCGATCAGGGCGTGAGCGAAGACCGTTCGCGTCGGTGTCGTTGATGAAAGTGTCCGTGTTCGGATCGATGCGCAAGGTGCGCCCCAGGATCCAGGAGATGGCCGCCGCATGACATGCGATGTGCGAACGTCGCATCACGGTTGCGTTGGCGCGTGTGGCACCTCGTGAACGGATGGCATCGAAGAAATCGCGGGCGTGACTGCTGACTCCCAGTCCATTGACACGTTCCAAACCACCCACCAGTTCTTCATGACGTGATGAGGGATCGACCACGATCTCACCGCTATCCCCGGTTTCCACCCAGCCTTCATCGCCAACGAATCTGACAGGACAAGTGCCGAGACGAGTGATGTAGTGGGGCGAGCGATCGCCAAAAGGTGTTTTCAGAAAATCCAGAACCAGTTTCACGCCATTTGCATAACGACAGATGATCTTGTCATCGTGCGGTTCGTATTCGATCGGCATGGTATCGTCAGCGTTGTTGGCGGCCTGGCAGAGGTCCAGGGTATGCGCGCCCCAATCGAGCAATGCGCCACCCGAATCAAAATCCCATTCACGACGCCAGCGACCATTCACATACTGTTGGTTGAAGGGACGCCATGCTGCAGGGCCCAACCACATATTCCAGTCACAGACTTCAGGTTCGGGCTGGGGTTGAGCCGGCAGCCAGGTGTTTTGTAAAACGGGTTCGTAGATCGAAGCGTGCATGGTGTGGATCTTTCCGAGTTTTCCGCTCCGGGCGATTTCAATCGCTTTCTGGAAATTGGCCACACTGCGACGCTGTGTGCCGGCTTGAAACACGCGCCCGTATTTGAGGATGGCGGTTTCCAGTTTTTGACAAGCGTCGATGGTGATGCCGCAGGGTTTCTCGCTGTAAACATCCTTGCCTGCTTCGGCGGCTATGATGGAGGCTGGAGAATGCCAACGATCACCCGTGGCGATCAGAACCGCATCGATATCTTCGCGTGCCAACAGATCACGAAAATCACGGTAAAGCACGCAGTCCTTGTTTCCGTAGAAATCATCCACTTTCTGTTTGCCCTCTGAACGGCGGGAAGCCTGCACATCGGCAATGGCCACACAGCGCACATCGTCCCACGGCAGCATGCCGTCCAATACCCTGCGACAACGTGGGCCGATGCCGATGACACCCAGGTTAATTTTGCTATTTGCCCGGGTGCTGCTGACCGTACGGCAGGCTGTGGTGGAGAGAATGGCTGCCGATGCCGATTGGATAAATCGACGACGGGAGACAGTATTTAAATGGGGTTTTTGTTTCATTCTGGATAAGGGGTTATAGCTTTTTAAATTTATCCGGAGCGGTTAGAGATTCGCGGAATCAATAACTTGTTTCTTGTTCTAATTTGATTCTGAATGAGAGCTTTTTCCTTAGCCTTTGTAGTCGTGATTCTGAGATTTGTCCTAATTTTCCCAAGACAATTGACTTTGGAATGGTAGCTATCATTCCAAGCCTTATCAACGAGGCAACTTTCAGTCCGCTATGTACATAATCATCATCTTCAAGATCGATCATTTCATCAAAACCAGGGCATTTATGCCTGAGCTTGGAAATGATCGCACAAACCAGTAGGTCAGAAAAAGGTGACATGGTGTTCAGGACTATTGTCGGCCGTGCTTTAAGCCGTCCATCGGCTTGCTGTATTTTTGCTAAAATGACCGATCCTGATTTCATGTTTTGATGTCAGATTCGGAATACTCGACTTCATCATCATCGTACGCTGAACCCAACGCATTTTCTGATAGTATAAGGAAATCTCGGCGTTCCTCATCGGCGTCACCCAATACCGTTACAATCAAGCGGGCATTCACAGGGAGAGATACTTTCTCGTCCAGTTGAACCTGCTTACCGTCAAAGTGTGCTGGGATGCTTACCAATGGCATAACCACACTCTATCTACGATCATCCAGTGGTCAATCTAGGAATTGCAGGAGCTGCAACTGTG
>CAYPZD010000167.1:4334-5952 GCA_964415055.1 uncultured Verrucomicrobiota bacterium
CCAATTTCAACGAGTCGCGATCAAACCAGACGATGCCTTGCATGCATCTGAGTTCGCAGGAGAGTTCGATTTCTTCGACGGGGCGGTGGATACGGAATTCGGTGGATATGTCGGTCCATCCGTGCGATCCGGTGAGCGGTTTGTTTGCTCCATATTGCGATACCCGGATGCGGACCCCGCTGGCGCGGTCGGTTGGGATGGGAACGACACGTTCATAACGAACACTTGCCTCAAATCGATAGGTGCCGTGTGTGAGCAGCTGGGTGGAATGCCAGCGACCAAGGTTTCTTTGACCGTCGCTTTTGACCTCCAGCACCTGTCGGTCGTCCTTGTTTGCCTCATCAAACTCCATGCCTTGCATGTATTGATGTGACTCCCATTCCTGAATTTGAACCACTCCCGATTCCGGAAATTTTAACGCGCGATCCGGAGCAGACAGTTCTTCTGAAAGATAAGCGCCTCGTATACGAATGCTGTCCTGTAGTTGTGAGACGGCTCTTTGATGATAGGAAAAGCCACGTTCACTTCGCTTTTCCAGTTCAGGCCCAATGACGGCTTCCAGTTCATCGATGCGTTTGATGAGACGCTCAGGTTGAAACACGGTTCCATACAATTTGCGCATGCGCTCAAAATATTGGTAGGGGATTTCCGGAACTTGAAACAATGACATGGCGACCACACCCCGTATGCGTGGATAAATGGATGCGTAAGGATCCTCGAACATCTGGTCCATTCCGTGAGGGATGAATTGAAATTTGCCGGTGTCAAGATTGTGATAGAGTCGGTAATTGTTGTGCTTCATCGCGTATCCATCCCAGTTCCAGGTGAACACATCCAGTGCAACATGAGTGAGAAACATGTCCACATCCAAATGCTCCTCAATTTTCTCCAGACGTTTGGCCAAATCCTTTTCGTAAAGTGTGTCCTCCAACGCCTGCTTGGCGTCATGATTGAGCGGATCAGCGCCGGCGTTGACACTCAGCTCGGTGAAGATGTCCTTCAGAAACCCGCCGTCGTAAAGGTTGCCATCGATGTTGTCGAAGTGACGGCGCAACCATTTTTTGTTGAAACCCTCCACCATCACGTAGAGCCCCAGATCGCGTCCATTGAGTTCCACGGTGGCGTGAGTGGCACGTGGGGTGGGGATGCCAGCACGATTGAACAGTTCACGGCAGATGATTTCGTTGCAGAAGGTGTCGTCCTGCCTGGAATTGTTCAGGTAGAATTTGTCGTATCCCCGGAAATCCTGATCATCAATGTGTGTATCCAGATTCATCGTGAAAGCCGGTTTGGCGTAGATGGGCTGGAAACTCCCCGCTGCTCCCTTTAGTTTGATGGACACCTCTTTGAAGGTTTCCCCGTTGATCGTTACGGTTGCCTTGGTTTTGGGGCGATGGACGGGACCACCGCCACCTCCGCGCCAGCTGCCTCGTACGGAAGAAGATTCTCCCAATACCGCAATACCTTCCTGAGGTACGTCGATTTTGATTTTAAAGACCTGATCAAAATCAAATGGATCCGGCGCTGCTGCACGCAAAACCAAAGAAGCCTGCAACAGCCAAAAAGCGATGAACAAATAAACCGGAACTCTCATGACAACACCTCTACCCCACCACAA
>CAYPZD010000168.1:0-5875 GCA_964415055.1 uncultured Verrucomicrobiota bacterium
CTTTTCTCCTCTCTCAGCCATGAACCCCCCGGTGTCATTTAATTTGAGTCAACGCCTACGGGGGCCTTTTTTTATTTTTCGCTTGTCAAAGCTGGTGTGGTTGATAACGTTCCCGGCCTTATTTATGAAAAGTGACATTCATCCGGAAAATTACAGACCGGTAGTATTTAAAGACACGACATCAGGATTCAGCTTCCTGAGCAAGTCCTGCGCGCGCACCACTCAAACGGTTCAATGGGAAGACGGCAACGAGTATCCATTGGTGATCCTCGGTATCAGCAGTGCGTCTCATCCTTTCTACACCGGGCAGCAAATGTTCGTGGATACTGCAGGTCGTGTTGACAAGTTTCAACAACGTCTGGCCAAAACCAAAGAGGCCCAGGAAAAAGCTGCCGCCTTCAAGAAGCGCAAGCGCTAAACTCCTTTCGCACATCGCCCGCATGTGGTCTTCCTCTGACTGCCTGCGGGTGATTTGTATTTATTTATGGACCTTCACCCATTCATTGCCCGATTCCAGCGCCGTCTGGCAGAAGTGGAATCCGCATTGGGGGATCCCTCTGTTTTCAATAACCAGAAGAAATCCCAGGAATTGACCCGGGAATACAATCGCTTGAAAACGCTGGTGGCGCAGGGTGAAGACTACCAGCGCATCGAATCCGAGATCCGCGATAACGAAGAACTCATCGAATCCGAACCGGCCGACTCCGAAATGGCGTTGATGGCCAAAGAAGACCTCGGCCAATTGAAGGAGCGCTACGCCGAGGCCACCGCAGCGCTTCAGATGGGAATTGTTCCGCCGGATCCCACCGACAGCCGCGATACCATCGTTGAAATTCGCGCCGGAGCAGGTGGCTCGGAATCGGCTTTGTTCTCCGCTGATCTCTATCGCATGTTCTCCCGTTATTCGGAAGACCAGGGATGGAAACTGGAAGTCATGGACAGCAGTCCTTCGGATCTGGGCGGCTTCAAGGAAATCATTTTCAGCATCAAGGGAGATGATGTCTTCAAACGCTTGAAGTATGAAAGTGGTGTCCATCGTGTCCAACGTGTGCCCGTCACCGAAACCCAGGGAAGGGTGCATACCAGCACCTGCACCGTGGCCGTGCTCCCTGAAGCGGAGGAAGTGGACGTGGAAATCAAGCCCGACGACATTGAAGTTTCCGTCTGCCGCGCATCCGGTCCGGGGGGACAGGGAGTCAATACCACTGACTCAGCCGTGCAGATTCAGCACAAGCCCACCGGATTGATCGTTCGATGTGCGGACGGCCGTTCGCAGCATCAAAATAAATTTCAGGCAATGACGGTACTTCGATCCCGCCTGCTGGAACGTAAGATAGCCGATGAAAACGCAAAATACGCCGCCCAACGCAAAGCGCAGGTCGGCACCGGCGAGCGCAACGAACGCATCCGAACCTATAATTTCCCACAAAACCGCGTAACCGATCACCGCATCGAATTGACCCTTTACAACCTTCCGGCACTGATGGACGGGGACATGGACAGCGTCATCGAGCCGCTCATGCAGGACGATTTGCAGCACAAACTCCAGGAGATGAACCTATGAGTGATATGTTCGAAGGATTGATTTTCGATTGTGATGGAACACTCATCGACTCCATGCCTGCCCACTGGCTGGCCTGGAAAGACGTGACCGAACGGCATGGATTGGAGTTTCCTCAGGACCGGTTTTATGCATTGGGCGGTGTTCCTTCCTGGCAAATTATTGAAATGTTGAGCCGGGAACAGGGCGTTGACGTGGATGCGCATGCGGTCGCGCATGAAAAAGAAGAAGCTTACATTCCGCACATGGACAAGGTGGTCCCTATCGATTGTGTGATGGACATTGTACGCAAAAATCATGGACGCATCCCAATGGCCGTTGCTACAGGAGGCGTGCATGAAATCATCGATCCCTTATTGGAAAAGTTGGGACTGGCCTCCTATTTCGAAACAATTGTCACCAGTCAGGACGTCCAACACCAAAAGCCAGCTCCGGATATCTTTCTGGAAGCGGCGCAACGCATTGGAATCGATCCATCAAAATGCCGGGCTTACGAAGATACCGACCTGGGTATGCAAGCCATCAGAGCTGCCGGCATGGATGCCGTGGACATACGCCTGATGCTCCAGGCTCCCAATTAATTGCCCTTCATTGCTGTCGCAAATCTGGAGTGCGGTGTGCAGCACCGCTCTGGATACCTCAGGGAAACGTTTCGGTTTTCCTGTGCCATTGGCCTTCCCTTACAGATTGCGGAAACAGCTCTCGTAAAAGTTCACGCCCGCTTCGCTGGAGACGCAGGGATGCAGAGTTTGTTTTACTGTAGTGAAGCGATCCGTTCAGGTGTCTTATCCTTCAGCAGGTTTCTCTTCCTTCGCGGGTTGATTTTCACCCACCGGTTGCTTCCAAACATAACGGAACATCAAGGTTCGCAATGCCGCCGTCAGGGGAATGGCCAATACACCACCGATAATGCCGCCCATCAGGGTGGTACCGATCATGATGGCGATGATAACCGTCAACGGATGCATCCCGACCCGGTCACCGATGATTTTGGGGGAAATGATCAAACCTTCCGCCATTTGAACCAGAATAAAAATTCCAAGCGTGGCCGCCGGGTGAAGCCAACTGTCCGATTGAACAATGGAAATGGTCATGGCCGGAACGATGCTCAACATCACTCCGAGGTAGGGAACAATGCCCAGAACTCCGGCAATAAATCCGAGCAGCACGGCATACTTCAATTTGATGATGGAAAACCCAACCATCAACAAACCACCCACACACATCGCCACCAATACCTGGCCTCGAAAAAATACAATCAGGGCATCATTAATGGAGCGGAGTACGAATACAATTTCATCCTTGATCCAGGATTCATGCACAGGCAGATATCGTGTCCAGTTATCGCTGATACCTGTTTTCTCCGAAAGGAAATAAAAGACGTAAACCGGCACCAGGGCAAAACCCGCCAACATGCCAAAAATAGATGCCATGTTCTCGATTTTATCGCGTGCCCATCCACCCATGCTGCGCACTCCTTTCCAAACGGCATTGACAAAGTCTCCAATTTGATCGGCATTCAAATCCAGCGCCGTGCCCTTGGGTTCTGCCACGGATGTATCGGTCACTTCGTTTGGAGCTGTGTTGGTGTTGTCCGTGGAGGAAGGAGGTGGGGCGACCGGAGGCGATGCTTGTGCGACTTGGTTGGTCTGGGTTGTTTCCGCCGAGTCAGTCTGGTTGGTGCGGTTCAACCAGGGGAGGTAACCTTTTACCGCATCTGGCAAGTATTTCTCCAGAGAGTGATCTTTGCTCCAGTCATTGTATTTTTGGATAATACTATTTTTGTATCCGGGAACTGCGGAGGCCAGGGATTTGGTATCTTTTATTAGTAGCGGAACAAAGGTCGCAAAGAATCCGGCTTGAAGCAGAACGGCGAGAGCAAACACACTGACGATGGCCCAGGGCCTTTTGAGTCGTTTGTTCTCAAACCAATCCACCACGGGATCCAGCAGGTAGGCGATGATGCCTGCTACTGCAAGTGGAAGCAGTACGGAGGAGAGTTGATTGGCCAACCAGCCGATGCCTGCGAAGATGGCGCTGATCAAGCCAAGAATGACCGCAATGGCCAGTCCGGTGACCGCCGTCCACAGAATTTTCGATTGTTTTTCGCTGGGGCCTTTGAGTTCCATTCAATTATCCCAATGGTTTCAGACGTTTCGGTTTGGAACGTCGTCCAAGTTTTCTTGATTTGGCCGCCGCCGCGCGTACTGCGTTCATGACTGTGGCCCGCATGGCGCCTTTCTCCAGTTCATGCACACCATCGATCGTGGTGCCACCCGGGCTGGTGACCATGTCCTTTAACACACCTGGGTGGCTTCCTGTTTCAAGAACCATCTTCGCGGCGCCCAATACTGTTTGAGCGGCCAATTGTGTCGCCATGTCACGGGGCAATCCCGCCGACACGCCTCCGTCGCTGAGCGCTTCGATAAATTGATACACATAGGCGGGGCCACTGCCGCTCAGACCGGTCACGGCATCCAGCAACTTCTCGGGAACCTGCCTGGCAATGCCGATGGCGCTGAGCAGCGAGGCGGTCAGTTCCGCATCGGATTCGTTGGCATACTCCCCCAGGGCAAATCCACAAGCCGAGGCGCCGACCAGAGCGGGGGTATTGGGCATCACCCGGATAATGCGGGCTCCGGCAGGAAGGTGCGTGGCCATCTGGTCCAGCGATATCCCCGCTGCGATGGAAATCAACAACTGAGCTTCTCTCCAGTAGGGATGTATCATCGACAGCGCATCCTCGACCTTGTCGGGTTTGACCGCCAGGAAGATAAGGTCGGACGCGGCGGCTACCTCGGTGTTGCTTTCCGTGGTCTTTCCACCGGTTGTTTCGGCAAAAGCTTCGCGCGCCTGCGGGAACGGATCGCTGGCAATCAGGTTATCGGGTTTTAATTTACCCTGTTTCACAAAACCCGCAGCCAGGGCGGAAGCCATTTTGCCCGCGCCGATAAATCCTATTTTCAAATCTTCATTCATAAGTCTTCAACATCAACTCAGGAAATTGTGACACGTATCTCCCCTGAAACGCGAATCATGGTAAGCGGTTTCCGACAAAAGGAAATTATAAAGTAGTCATCGTCTTGGAAGACGAGCGCAGTTCAAAAAATAGAAATCCCCTGAATCTTGACTACATGACCGTTCGGGTGTTTTTGGTGGGCGAGAGCGGTCGCGGAACTTCTGTGTTCGATTGAGTGCTTGGGTCCCTGGCTTTGTTCTCCTGCTTAGGAAACACAGACCGAATCATCCAGTAACTGGCGGTTCGATGAATACTGAAAAGCGCGACGGCAAGGATAAGTGCCGCCCAATCCCTATGATCGGGGTGTATGTCAATGATCGGATAATCCTTCCATTTTGTTGTGATGATCACAAAAGAGATGAAAGCCACCAGTGCCGTGCTCTCGCGAACCGATTCCGGATGGATCGTTTTTTTGCTGCGCTTCAAATAAAAGACCAGATAGACACCGACCACGGCATACACTGAAGTCAGTACCAATCTGAAAAGCCACGGAAAATCATCCGGAAAATGGGTGGCAACCATGAAGGTGACGTAACCCATGAAAAGAATCCCTGTTCCCGCCAAGATCCTTGTTAACAGCACAAAAAGATGGGTAAATCGCGCAAGCAGTTTCATGAAATCGCTCCTAAGACGTTGACAACTATAGGAGTATCTCAGACTGTTGCAACAAGATATCATGGTTATGAGATGTGACTCTGGAGTGCGGTGAGAATCACCGCTTTGGATACGGTCCGCATGCAATTGGTGGGTGCTTATTCTAATAGGGCAAACCAACACCCAAACGGATTCGGGAAATGGTTTTTAAAGATTTGTGAACCATTGGGAGGAGGCTGATATAACGTTTCCTTAATGTATCCAGAGCGGTGCCGTAATCACCGCAGTCCGGAGGTGCAGTGCCGTTTTTTCGACCTTAGTTGGGACCTGATTGAATACGACGGTATTTTCCGATTAGTTTGGCTGTCATTTGACCTATGTTTTTCTTGGTGTAGGATCTTTGTGAGAACGCCAACTAATTTTCGTGATCACTCTTAAACGTCCATCCCCTAAGTATGAGACCTCATTTATTCGGTCGGTAAGGAGGAGTCGTGAATTGCACAAGGGCTGGGTGTCACCGCCATCGACGCCTGAGCTGTTTCTGAAATATCTCCGCGCTTTGCGCAGGCGGAATTGCATCGGGTTTTTGGTGGTGATGCAGGAGACGGGGGACATCGCAGGGGTTGTCAATGTGAGTGAAATTGTCCAGGGCGTTTTTCAATCAGGTTATCTGGGTTACTATGCTTTCGCTCCGCATGCTG
>CAYPZD010000169.1:0-5808 GCA_964415055.1 uncultured Verrucomicrobiota bacterium
AATGGTGAATGGTGAATGGTGAATTCGGGGATTTGTCTTGTGTTTGGGTTTGTATTCGTCTAGTTGTGATCACCATGAAATCTACTCTCAGTGTTACGAATTGTGCATCCGTGTGGTCGAATCCAGTGGTGCGTATCACTCACGTTCGTTCTGTATCCTGTTTGCTGGTGCTGTTGTTTACCTTGGTTGCGGGGAACGGTTTGAAGGCTCAGGATATCTCGTTTTTCTTTTCTGCTGGCGATTTCAGCGGTGAACCTGATCGTTTTGGTAATACGCATACGGTCGGTCCGCAAGATGCGATTGATCCCAGGCCTTTTGGTAATGAGGAGTTGCTGGACATCTTCTTTGATGAAGACAATAAGTGGTTGATCTATCAAGAGGGGGGTAACACGTTGCTGGTTTCACATGCTCCCAGTGGGTATGAGGATTCTCCCGAGTTGTTCATGGATATCAATGTCGCGATTGGTGGGAAATACGACGTCATACTCCACTTCCTGGATTCGCGTGAAAATCCCGGCGATGGAACCATTTTGGCCGCTCTTGGTGACGGTGATTTGGTTGAGTATTCCGAATTGAATGCCACACCGAAAACCGGTGGCACTTCGCCCGGGTATCCTCAGTTCGATGGGTCCACGCAGGGTACCATGTGGTGGCAGACGGTTTCATTGGGCGAGGTTGAGGTGGAAGACGGTGGTTTGGTCAAGGTGCGCATTGATGATACGGAAGACGGATTTGCCGATGACTGGGTTACTTCGACCTGGCAGGGGATTACTCTGAGAGCTATTGAGCTTGGAGGTGCCATTTCCGAGATTCAAGTCAGTCCGGGTGCTTTTGATTGGGTCACCGACGTCAGTGGAAATCAGTTCAAAACGGGCGCTTTGGATGCCACCCTTTCACAAGAAGAATGGTTGACGGTCAACGCCAATTCCGCATCGGATAATCTCTGGAATATTCGTGAGGGGTTGGGATCCTATGGTCCCATCATCGAGTCCTTTCCCAACAGTGGAGAGGATGCCCCGACTCTGCAGACATCAATCAAGTTTGCCCAGGGTGGAACCTATGACGTATTTTTGAGTCTGGGAGATACCGGTGCGGTTGATCCTGAGGAGAACGAGCAGAATTCGACACCGCTTAATTTTGCGCTGCCCGGAGAAGAATTTGTAAGATGGCACGCCAACGATGGAGAATTCAAAGGCACTCCCGGCTATAATGATTACGAAATGCACATTGGTCAAATCGATGTTGCGGACGGGGAACAGGTTGATTTTAGGATTGATGATGTGCAAGACGGCACTGCTTCCCGTTCGGTTTATCTGGGGATGAGATTTGTGCGTAAACCACAGATTGCCATCACCGAATTCAACGTCAGCCCCGGTGCGTTTGAACCCACTACAGATCTGTTTGGAAACTCATTTTACACCTGGCCATTGGACACTGACACTTTTCCGAACCAGGAAGATTGGTTGACCGTTAATGCCAATTCCGCATCGGACAGTCTCTGGAACATTCGTGAGGGATTGGGGTCTTACGGGCCTATCTTGGAATCTTTTCCAATCAGTGGTGATGATGCACCGACCTTGCGCACCAGCGTGACCTTTGCCACTGGCGGGGTTTACAATGTTTTCCTCAATCTGGGAGATACAGGGGCGGTTGATTTTGATGAAAACCTCGCCACACAGACACCATTGAATTTTGCCATGGAGGGAGATGAGTTTACCCGTTGGCATGCCAATGACGGACGTTTTGTAGGAACGCCCGGATATAATGATTACGAAATGACGATCGGTGAAGTAACCGTTGCCAAAGGAGAGACACTCAACTTCTTAATCGACGATGTGCAGGACGAAACCGCCACTCGCACGGTTTATCTGGGGATGCGTTTTGAATACGTAGGCCCAGCGGAAGAAACCCAGGAAGGTGGCGAAACCACTTTGTCCGTGAGCCGCGCCGGTGGAGATAATGGCGCTGTCCAGGTGGTGTTGACCTGGGCATCTGCTTCCGATGGTTCTTACACCGTGGAGGCTTCCGGCAACTTGAGCGATTGGGAAGTGGTGGCTGAAAACGTCTCCAGCAAAGGCGAGACCACGACGTTCACTGAGGAGGTCGACACTTCTCTTGGATCACGTTTTTATCGGTTGCGTTAATCTATCAGTGCATGCCCGGTCCTGTTTGACAGGTTGCCGGGCATGCTTTTTTGGTCATGTTTCGAACTGAACGCAAGTCAACTGGTTTTACCTTGATCGAATTGCTGGTGGTGATCGCCATCATAGCGATTCTCGCCGGGATGCTATTGCCCGCGCTTTCCAAAGCGAAGGAAAAGGGCAAGCGTGCCAAGTGCATGAATAATCTCCGCCAGCTTGGTATCGGTATGTTGATGTATGCCGACGACAACAATGACACGATGCTGGAGGCTCGGTTCGGTTCGGTACAGGTCGCACTGAATCCCCCGGAGGTGTCGGCTGCCGCCAGTGTCGGCTTGGTGATCAATACCAACCAGGGAAACATTCCAACGGGGGTTTCCAAAATTTGGACCTGCCCAAATCGTCCCACTTTTCCACAGTTCGAAGCTGAATTTCCTGCCTGGGAAATAGGTTATCAGTATTTTGGTGGCATCAAGGAATGGACCAATCCCGCCGGCAGATTCAGGTCGCACAGCCCGGTCAAGGCATCTACCGCCCGTCCGGGTTGGGCTTTGGCGGCTGATGCGGTGCTGAAAATCGATGGCAAATGGGGCGGTGGCCGCGTCACCGCTTTCAAGAATATGCCTCCGCACAAGAACAGCCAGGGATTGCCAGAAGGGGGAAACCATCTCTATATGGATGGATCGGTGAGGTGGATCAATTTTGATCGCATGCTCTTCCTGCACAGCTGGAACACCGGCGGGGCACGGGATGCTTATTTCTTCCAGGATGACATACCCGTTGAACTCGAATCAAAACTGGATTTGATTCGCTCCAAATATTAGTGCTTTCTTTTTCCTGTTCATGCAGGCAACTCAGGATTAGGTTTTGGCCTGATTCCCATGAGATTATTCTGTTTGTTATTTTGTTTTGGCTTTTTGGTGAGTTCGGGTCGGGTTGAAAGCGTGGAAGTATCGGATGATTACCGTTACCATGTGGAAGTACTCGCCCAATCCATCCTGAAACCCATGGAACTCGAGATCGCTCCCGACGGGCGCATTTTCGTGAACGACATCGAGGGAACCTTGCACATCCTGCATCCCGAATCCGGTGAGTCCGTGATTGCCGGTCGGTTGGAGGTTTTTACTGAGCAGGAGAATGGATTTCTTGGTTTTGCGCTGGATCCGGACTTTCCGGACAATCAGTGGATTTACCTCTTTTATTCCCCTCCCGCATATAGCGGACAGCGTTTGAGTCGCTTCCAGATGAAGGATGATGTGCTGGACATGGACTCTGAAAAAGTAATGCTGGAATTCCCTGTTCAGCGGCTCCAATGCTGTCACCATGCCGGCACGGTCGAGTTTGCGCCGGACGGTTGCCTTCTGATTTCCACTGGTGACAACACCTTTCCCGGGGACCCGACAGGTGGGTCTGCGCCGATTGATGAACGTCCCGAAAAGTTCCCATGGGATGCTCAAAAATCCAGCGCCAACACCCATGATCTGCGGGGAAAGATTCTGCGGATTCGTCCCACTGCGGATGGGGGGTATGAAATACCTGAAGGGAATTTGTTTCCCAAAGACGGAAGCGGTGGCCGTCCTGAGATTTTCGTTATGGGCTGCCGCAATCCATGGCGCATGAGCGTTGATGAGCACACCGGTGTGGTGTATTGGGGGGAAGTGGGGCCGGATGCCGGAGGTGATTCGGAGCGCGGTCCGCGTGGTTATGACGAGATCAATCAGGCCAAAATGGCGGGCAATTTCGGTTGGCCGTATTTCGTGGGAAACAATTTCGCTTATGCGGATCATGATTATGCCACCGGCAAGAACGGGCCCAAATACGATCCCATGCGACCGATCAACGAAAGCCCAAACAACACGGGTAATCGCATCCTGCCTCCCGCACAACCGGCTTTCATATACTGGCCTTATGCCGATTCGCCTGAGTTTCCTATGCTGGGATCCGGGGGGCGAACTGCGTGTGCTGGGCCCGTGTTTCATTTCCGTCCGGAATTTGAAGCGACCGATGGTTTCCCCAAGCATTTTGACAAGTGCCTGTTGTTTTGGGATTGGCAACGGCCTTTCATGAACTGGGCACGATTGGATGTTGTATCCAATCTCGCGGGCATCGAACCTTTCACTCAAGCCGTCGAGTTGCGCAATGACGGTCAAGCAGGGGACGTGAACCGTTTCCAGATCCAACGGCCTGTGGACGCACAGTTTGGTCCGGATGGTTGTCTTTATCTCCTGGATTATGGACGGACCTGGGGCGCCAATATGGATTCGCAATTGCTGAAGATTTCCTATCATCGTGGGAACATTCCTCCTGTTGCGGTAGCCACCGCTTCGCCGGATGCGGGTAAGGAGCCGTTGACCATTCAACTCTCTGCCGATGGATCAATGGACTTTGATGGAGATAAGCTGACGTATACGTGGTTGTTGCATCCAGGTGACCGTCAGGTTGCTGTTGGTAGGGAGGCATCGATCAACATAAAGGAACCAGGGAACTATATTGCCACGTTGCAGGTGCGGGATGAGCAGGGGGCGATGGCTTCGGCAAGTGTGCCCGTACTGGTGGGGAACAGTCGTCCGAGCATTCGTTTTGTTTCACCTGAGAACGGTGATTTTTTTGATCCTGAAGCCGCGATTTCCTACCAGGTGCATGTGGTGGATGTTGAGGATGGGGATTCGAAAGACAATGACGAATTCATGGATGCCAAAGTTCAGGTATCAGCAAGTTTTAAACAAAAGCTCGATCAAGGCGAAGTGGTCCCTGCGGGATTGGCTGCCATGCGGGGAAGTGATTGTTTCAACTGTCACGCGGTGAACCAGCGGATTGTGGGACCGGCCCTGATTGAAATTGCCGATCGTTATCGTGATCAAGACGAGGCATTGACGTCCTCTGTTCAACGAGTTCGGGACGGTTCGGCCGGTGTGTGGGGCGAAGTGCCGATGCTGCCTCACTCGCAGCTGGCCGAACAGGAAATCGAGTTGATGGTTCGATGGATCTTCAGTCTGGAAGCCGGACAACAGGGGCAAATCACTTCGAGAGGATTGGCTGGAAGCATCCCGGCAAATGGCAAACCCAATGAGCGGTTTGCGATGGTGAAAGCCACATACACCGATTTTGGCAGAGGAGCAATCAGTCCGCTGAGCGCCTCGACGGAGATCCTGCTTAGGCATCGGCAAATTGAAGCAGAAGCCTGTGACGCCTATGAAAAGCTCCGTATCCTGGGCAATAAACTGGGCGCCATCGAGCACAGTGCAACGGTCCGTTTTTCAAATATACCTATGGGACAAGTATCCGGTCTGACCGTTCGCGTGGCTTCCGGTGGGGCGGGGTGCCAAATGGAAGTGCGCGAGGGCCATGAAGAAGGTCCCTTGCTGGCGTCCTTCGATGTTAAACCGACAGGAGGCTACAATGAGTTTGTAGAACTGAAGAGTCTTGTCACAAAGACAGAAAAACGTAGCGATGTCGTGATTCGTTTCCTCAACCCCGGTAAAGGTGGTTTGATGGATTTGGATTGGGTGAGGTTTGATCCTTGACGATCCCATCGATATGTAGAGCCTGGGTGAAACCTACAATAAGCAAGATTGGTGTAACCATTGGATGGCTTTGCTGAAACACTTTCAGTGAACACTTTTTTGGACTGATCAATAATCTTTTTTTTAAATTGGGGATACGACTG
>CAYPZD010000170.1:0-5540 GCA_964415055.1 uncultured Verrucomicrobiota bacterium
ACCCTGGCCCAGATCATCGCTCATCGAACGCAGGCATTTTTCGAGCGGATCAGTGGGGTGGAGTCCAATGTGGCCGAGATGCGTCGCGTTTTGGGCGGTGCGGCCAATCGATTGGTGAACACCGGCAGATCCACTTTGTTGTTTGTGGATGAAATCCATCGGTTCAATAAATCCCAGCAGGACGTTTTATTGCCGGATGTCGAGAGTGGTGTGATCAAGTTGATTGGAGCGACTACCCACAATCCATTTTTCTTTGTCAACTCGCCCCTTGTATCTCGTTCTCAGATTTTTGAACTGCAACCTTTGTCGGAGGCTGCCGTGTTGAGCTTGCTCCAACAAGCTCTTGCGGACAAGGAGAGGGGATTGGGCGATATGCCACTTAAGGTGGAGGAGGACGCGATGCATCATCTGGCCAAACTTGCCGATGGCGATGCCCGCAAGGCGTTGAATTCTTTGGAGATCGCCGCTCTCACAACTCCTGCAGGTAAAGATGGGACGGTTCGCATCGATCTTGCCGCTGCCGAAGAGTGCATTCAGAAGAAGGCGGTGGTTTATGATGGGGACGGGGACGCGCACTACGACACCATTTCGGCGTTTATCAAATCCATGCGTGGTGGGGATCCCGACGCGGCTTTATATTGGTTGGCGAAGATGATTCATGCCGGGGAGGATCCACGCTTTATCACCCGGCGTGTCATGATTTGCGCCGCCGAAGATGTGGGCTTGGCGGATCCCATGGCCTTGGTGTTGGCCCATGCCGCGCACGAAACAGTGGGGATCATCGGCTGGCCGGAAGCACGTATTCCGATCGCGGAAGCGGTGATTTACATTGCCTCCGCCAACAAAAGCAACAGCGCGATGACGGCGATCGATAAAGCTCTGGCGGATGTGCGATCCGGTAAAACCATCCCGGTGCCTGTTCATCTGCGCGATGCCCATTACCCGGGAGCCAAGCGATTGGAGCATGGTAAGGATTACCAATATGCCCATGATTACCCGGGGCATTTCGTGGCTCAGGAATATCTGGGCGTTGAACGCACCTATTACGAACCGACCGAACAGGGGGTGGAACGAAAAATCCGTGACCGCGTGCTGGCCTGGAGGGAACAGTTTCGCAAAATGCGGCAATCGAAGGGGAAGAACGACAAATGAGAAAGCAGGGTGCGAATCGTGTGCAGCAAACTTTGGAGCATGTGTTTGGTCAAATGAAGGAATGGTCCCTGATCTGGGGGTATTCGTTATTGCCGAAAACATTGAACATTGAATTCATGTCGCCGGATGAACCCGATCTGGGAAGATGTCATTTTGCCTCGGACACTATTTATTTGAACGGACAATTACTTCAGGAAGGTAAGGAAGCGTTGTTGACCGAAACCCTCTGTCATGAATGCGCGCACTGGATGGCGTTTCGTCGATACGGCCTGGGCATCGAACCCCACGGCCCGGAATGGCAGGGATACATGCGTCAGGCTGGGTTTGAACCGAGAACATGTTTCCATGGCGATGCCTCAAAAGGTGGATCGTGACAGCTTGTCCAGCGACTGAGTGGATCCCGTCGCGCACTGGAGGGATTCCCAATGTCATTTGCTTTGAGAAGAGTAGCCTTTCGTATACAAAACCATACCGCCTCCTGTCTCTTGTTCGGGAAAAGATGATGGGACTCCATTTGCTGCAGGCTTCCCAAGCGGGAGGTTAATAAGCTCAAGAATACCACAAGGCAACGCGTCGAGGACGACACGTTCTACCCTTCCGGGCTACTTTGAACTGAACTGATCTTCTTTGTGACGAAACAGGACGTTGAAAGTGGTCATGGATCCATAGCAGCGCGAAATGTATTGCTGGATGTCAAACTTGTCCGCTTCGCTGAGTTGTTTGGAGTTGTTGACCTTTTGTTCCAGCACGCGGAGGTTGTTCCGCATCATGACGATTTTGTGGAAGAAAGTTTCCAGATCCACCTCCTTGGGCTGAAGGGTTGGATCTTTGGGGTGTAACACCATTTTACCGTCCTGCCAGCGTTGGGCCAACTCTTCCACGACTCCACCCGGACGTTCCAGGTCAAGTGCATCGACTGTGGACTGCGCGACATGAGCGATCAATTCTTCCAGGGGCATCTTGAGTCCGTTGAGGTGGGCCTCTGATTGGAGAGGTTCGATGCTGCTGTTTTCGGGGCTGATTTCGCGGCTTCCCGATTCAAATTGGATTTCAGCCATTCCACGGCCAAGGCTCACGACTTCCCCGACACCCAAGTCCGGGTGGGATACGTGCATCCCAATGTGCATGTCTTGCGTTTTCATATGCTAGGTTCCAGGCGCTCGTCCGACGCGACCTTGAGCTGTATTCTATCGAAGCCAGTTTCTCCGCTTCAAGGCAAATGCCTGAGGATGACCATTAGGGAGCCGCTTTCATTTCTACCACAAAAACAAGTACTCACGTGTCGGTTTTTTGGAGCTTTTGTCGCCTTTTTATGCCTGATTCCGGTTGATTCATGTTTGTTGCCAACGGATTATAAAACCGTTCCTCAAGTGGGAGGCAGGATTGTGAAGATTCATAACATGATAATCCACCTTCTTCGTTACGACGGTAATTCAAGGAAAGATCAAAGTATGAAAAACCAAAGGATTCTCAAATGGCCCATCGTTATTCTGATGTTGGTCATTACTTCTAACCTTAGCTCCCTACACGCTGTGACCGTCAGTGGATTGATTGAAAAGGCGATTTATGACGGTATCAAATACCTCACCAACATCGGCAATGAGGAATTTGATGCGGTTGGTAAAGCTGAGGCTGCCGGGATGGTGATCGACACCTCGGAATCACATCAGAAGGTGTGGTATTCGGAGGAATTGATGGAAGACCACCAAACGATCAAGAACGGTTGGCGGAGCGACCCCATCTCCACCAACAAAGGAGAAGCCACGACGGATCACCGATATTACCCCGCCAATTTCGAATACTACGACCTCAAGGTCTACTTCAAGGATCCGAACAATCCCGGTCAATGGCTGTATCATCGTAACATGGTGGGAGAACGCTGGTATGAACCTGATTTCTATCTGCAACATCACATGAGCTACGTCATCTGGGCTACCACCAAAAAAAGTCACACTAAGTTTCGCGTTCTTTCGAGATACTCCATGGAAGATGGTCCGGATGACCGATTGCGGGAGCCTGGGAAATATAGAGTGGAGATTAAGTTTAAGGTGTATCGGTTAAACTATACTGAAAAAGAAGGGATGGTGCGCATTCCGGATGATGAACCCCTCACCGTTTCTAAAAAACTGAGCTCAATTGCTGACGATAATGCTCAGTTGACACTGTTGGGAAGCCAACAGTGGATGATGGAAGGGCCGAATGCTTATGGTTCTATAGTGCGAAGTTGGGAAAAACATAGAGAGGCAACAGTGCATAGTTCCATGGTTCAACCAGTACCGGTGGGTGTGCCGACAGGAGGTGCTCCTGTGACCATTCGAGAAGTTTACCGCATAAAGGAAACTACAGGAAACTAAAGAAAGTCATGAAACGCCTATATTGGATGGGGTTGGTATTGGTTGGAGTCTGTATGTTCATCCTATGGGATTTAAAGAAGTTACCGATACTTGAAAAGGAAAGTAGTTCCTCGTTATCTGAAAAGCTACTGAAACCAAGGTTACCAGAAAACGGCGATGTGGGTCAGGATCCTCATCCTTTGGTTGGTAAGTCTGTCAGGGCGAAGCTGACTTACGATGAAGAACAGATTCGATTAGAGAATTGGAAAACCAATTTCCCATTCAAACCGCGTTATCATCCAATCCTTCGACATGATCCAACTATCTTTGATGCCAATGATCCTTCCACCTGGGATGCTCCTGACGACCATGAAGGTTCGATCAAGCATGAAAGTTACCGGCGCACGGTAGTAAACCACGGGTATTTAGCCGATTTCTATGAAAGTCCACTGAGATTCAGTAGAGAATTTGAACAACTTTACCATTTGTTGGGTGAATTTGATCGGAATGACAATGCTCTCAATGTGGCGAAGATCTTTCGACATGTGGTGGAATACCATAAAGCTGCCCAGCATGCTCCGAATGACTTGGTGACGAAAACAGTTCTCACTTACGATAAGGAAACAAAACAGCATGGTATCAAACACGTCCCCTTGAATGGAAAAACGACTTGGGGTGATGATATGAAGTCATACCGTGAAGGGATCGCTTTCGTTCTTTATCAGGAAAGCGAATGGCCTTCCAAACCTCAGATGAAAGCTGAACGAGCCTGGGAATTGGCCGATTACATCATTGAGGCCACATACTCGGAGACACTTTTATCCATCCCGCGAGGAACTTTGTTCGCATATTCCATGGATCACCAGCAAGCCCTTGGACCTGGCGATCAATTGTTGATCCCCAAAGAAGGTTACGTGGAGGCGTACGAAGAATACGTTCGTAAAACTCATCGCCCGGTCATCGTGAACAGCTCGGAAGGATTGCCGGAGGTGTTGGTGCTGGGTGAGGACGGAAAATTCTACGACAAGGCGACCGGAGAACTGTTCATGCCCGGAATGGAGCCCATTATTGTCGAGCCAGGGCAAAAACCACAGTTTCGCTAAAAAGTATGAAACGTTTCATTTTTTACAGTTTGTTGGTGGTTGTCACCATTGTTTCCTATCACGTGTATCATTTCGGGCCCTCAGATTCGCATTTGGAAAAAGTTCGGCTCGAGAATTGGAAACGGAATTTTCCATACAAACAAATGTATCACCCCACACTGCAGTACGATCCGTCAAAGTTTCAGTCGAATGTGGATCTTGATAACTTCACCGTTTTGATAAATCCTGAACTATTGGATGAAGTCAACATCAAGTCTGAAAGTTTTAGAGAAGTAGTTGATGATCACGTCTATTTGCTTGGATTCTACAAGAATCCGTTGATTTACAGCAAAGAGTTTGAACGGCTATTTCACGTATTGGGAGAATGTGACCGGAATGACAATCCCATCCACGTGGCAAACATTTTCACTCACTTGGCATTTTATTATCGAGCGTCTCAACACGATCCGGAGGGCTGGGTAACGAAGGAAGCTCCAGTCTTCAACAAGGTAACAGGAAAACCTGAGATAGGTCAGGTGCCGCTTGATAGAAAAACGAAATGGGGGTACGTCGTGAAGTTAAGCCGCAGAACCATTGCTTCCATTCTATATGAAGAGAGACATTGGCCATCCAAACAGTCCATGAGTAGGAAAAGAGCTTGGGCACTGACGGATCATATCATCAATGTCATGTATTCCGACAGGTTCTTGTCCAATCGCGGAAGTAGATTGTTCGCCTACAGTATGAACATGCGAGAGACATTGCAGCCAGATGATCGACTATTAGTTCCCAGGGAAGTCTTTGTTGAATCCGACGAAGCGTATGTCAGGAAAAAGCACGTATCAGCAAATGAGCGTGCCCGTAAAAATTCCCTACCCTTAATCGTAGATAAGGATGGTATGTTGCGCGTCAAAGAAACTGGAAAACCTTATATGCCTATGGGGGGAACCTCTTTTTTGAGTAAGGAAAAATT
>CAYPZD010000171.1:0-5415 GCA_964415055.1 uncultured Verrucomicrobiota bacterium
AAAGTGGTGGTAGGAACAGGATTCGAACCTGTGAAGGCAATGCCAGCAGATTTACAGTCTGCCCCCGTTGGCCGCTTGGGTATCCTACCATTCCCTTTTCAAGGCGCTGTCTGGTGGTTTGCACCGGACAGAGTTGGGAAAGAAACACGATTGATGCCGTCAAGTCAAGGCCGAATCGTGGTTAAATTTATTTAGTTCAGTCTTCTCTCGTGAATTCGCGCTTTTCTTTCCGATGTGTTGGCGTAATCTTGCGCCTCGAAAGATCATGGGATTGAAATTATTCAACACGCTCAGCAAAAGCATCGAACTTTTTCAACCGTTGGACCCGGAAGGCCGCAAGGTCGGCATGTATTGTTGTGGCCCGACGGTGCACGATTTTGCGCATATCGGCAATTTCCGCACCTTCGTGCTGTCCGATTTGGTTCGCCGTTATCTTGGCTTCAAGGGGTTCGATGTGCGTCATGTGATGAATATCACGGATGTGGAGGACAAAATCATTGCCCGGGTAAAGGCCTCGGGCACCACTCTCGGCGCATACACGAAAAAATACGAAGATGCTTTTCTGAATGATCTCAAAGAACTCCGCTGTGAGTCGCCTCACGACATGCCGCGTGCCACGGAGCATATGCCTTCGATCATCGACCTGATTGCGCGTTTGGTGGAGCGTGGGGTGGCTTATGCCGCCAAGGATGGATCGGTTTATTTCAGTATCGGGAAGTATCAGGAGGCCGGGTGTTGTTACGGTCAGTTGCAAAAGCTTGATTTCGACCAAATGCGACCCGGCGAACGTGTGCAGTCCGATGAATATGCGAAGGACGCCATTGCTGACTTTGCCTTGTGGAAGGCCCGCACCGAGGATGATGGAGAGGTGTTCTGGGAAAGTCCCTGGGGACAGGGACGCCCGGGGTGGCATGTGGAGTGCAGCGCCATGAGCATGCAATACCTTGGGACCAGTTTTGATCTGCATCTGGGCGGCGAGGATTTGAAGTTTCCGCATCATGAGGACGAAATCGCCCAGAGCGAAGGCGCCGGGGTGCAGGAGCAGGGACAACGTTTCGTCAAGCACTGGGTGCATGGTTCGCATCTGCAGGTGGAAGGCAAGAAAATGAGCAAGTCGCTGGGGAACTTTTTCACCCTGCGCGACTTGTTGGACAAGGGATTCAGTGGACGTGAAATCCGGTTCGTTCTGATTTCCGCGCACTATCGCGAGACGTTCAATTTTACGATGGAAGGTTTGAATGGCGCTCGCACCGCTATGGGGCGATTGGATGAATGTCTGTTCAAACTCAAGCAACAAGCCGGTGACGCAGCGGCTGAAGGTGAGTCCGAACTGATCGCCAAATTTGAAACCGCCATGGATGACGACCTCAACGTGTCGGCTGCATGGGCGGCTGTGTTTGAATGGGTGCGGGACACCAACCGGCAGTTGGCAGATCAAACGATGACGGCTGCCCTGGCAGCTGCTCAGTTGAAGGCCTGGGAACGGGTTGATTCTGTTTTGGGCATCGGGAACGAAGAGCAGGGTGATGATACGCCGGAAGAAATCCTTTCACTGGCGGAACAACGTCAACAGGCCCGGAAAGACAAAAATTGGGCTGAGGCCGACCGTTTGCGCGATGAATTGAAGTCCAGGGGCTGGGTGATTGAAGACACTCCCAATGGTCCCAGACCGAAAAGGATCTGATTTGTGACGGATTCACGAGGTATGTTCATATCGTTCGAAGGCAACGAGGGCTGTGGCAAATCCACCCAGATAGCGTTGCTGGCCGACCGGTTGCGTGCTGCCGGAAGGAATGTGATTGCCTTGCGTGAACCGGGTGGGACCGGTCTGGGGGAAGCGTTGCGCACTATTCTTAAAACTCCGAAGGAAGGAGTGGAAATCGATCCGGTGTCCGAATTGTTACTCATGAATGCCAGCCGGGCTCAATTGGTGCGTCAGGTCATCGAACCTGAGTTGGCGCAAGGGGCCATCGTGCTGGTGGATCGTTTTTTTGATTCGACCGTGGTTTATCAGGGGTACGGTCGTGGTCTTGATCTTGATTTGGTTCGAAAGACCATTGAGGTGGCGGTGGGGAAGACGATTCCGGATTTGACCTTGCTTTTGAAAGTGCCTTTACGCGTCAGCGAATCCCGTCGTGCTTCCCGTGCTCAAGATTCAGGTCCTGAGAGGGATCGGTTTGAGGAGTCTGAAAGAGCTTTTTTTGAGCGTATTGAACGGGGGTATGAGGCGATTGCGGATGAGGCTTCGGATCGGATCAAGGTGATTGATGCCACCCGGGATATTGATGCGGTGCATCAGGCGATCTGGGCTGAAGTGTCCGGATGTCTTCAATAAAAAACCGGAAAAGGCTGGGAGCACTTTTCCGGTTGAGATTGATTTTGGGAGTGCGCAAGCAGAGACACGTTTTTCCGCAAAAGTATTAAGAGTTATCTCAAGCGCGCTCGCGGACCTGTGGCAGCAGGTCCCTACCCAAGGGGTGAGGCGCTTAGATTACCCAGGGTGGATTTTCCGGGAGGCATTCGTTGAATTCTGCCACCAGTGAGTCTTCATACGCGCCGGCGTATTCTTCGTTGAAAAACTTGTCCAAAGCTTCGTCGAACAAACGCTGCCAGGAAGCTTCTTCGCGGCCCGGGTTGATTGGATAAAACAAGGCGAAGTTGCTCTTGGCTGCTTTGAAATCTCCGGGAGCATCACCGATCATCAGGATGCGGTTGGCCTCGTATTTGGAGGCGGCTGCGTATTTGATGTGTTCCGTTTTGGTGCCCATTTCCTGTCCGGCGATCATGGCGATGTAGCCGTCCAACTGGTTTTCCCCCCACTCACGTTGAAGCGCATCGACGGGGGTTTGGGAAATGCACATGGCATCCGCTTTTTCCCCGATTTTCTCGAAACATTCCCGAACCAAAGGAAACGGGGGAACGCCATGGACGATGTCTTCCACCTGGGCATTGACGGCTTTGGACCATTCGTAAACGAGGTCCAGATTGTTGTTGCCTCCCTGGACTTCGGCTTCGAGGGTTGCATTTCCCAGTTTGGTCTCGCGTGACATCCATTCGTCCACCGCGTCCGAGGAGGGGACCTGGACGTTGCGCGCCTGCACTTCCGGGCGGTCCTTGAGGAAGTTGAGTGCATTGGACAGGGCCGGGTAACGGTTGATACCGCGGGTTTTGCTGTAAAGGTTGACGAATTCCCACACTTCGCGGGCGTATTTGCTGACGGGTTGGAGTCCGAAATGTTTGATGAACATGGGGACAAAGCACTCCTTGTGTTTGATTTCCATGCTGTCAAAGACACATCCGTCCGAATCAATTCCCACGAAAAAATCTTTGGTGGGTTGAAAGGCCTTTAATTGTTCTGCTGGGTCGCTCATTTTTTTGATTTCAATAATCTGAGCCGCTCATACTCCAATAAATGCGGTCAAACTGCAAGATGTCTCTTGATTTCTGGCTGGTCATCTTTCCGTGTGGAAGGCAGACTTTTCGGGTAAGTCGTACAGGATACTTACCAACTCATGACCATCAATCAAGCGAACAGCTCACGCGAGCGTCATTTTGCCAGCGATAATTACTCCGGAGTTTGTCCCGAAGCCTGGGCTGCCATGGAGGAAGCCAACCGTGGGCATGTATCGGCCTATGGGGAAGATCAATGGACCCGACATGCGTCGGATATGTTGCGGGACCTCTTTGAAACGGATTGTGAAGTGTTTTTTGTGTTCAACGGAACCGCCGCCAACAGTTTGTCACTGGCCTCCATGTCCGAGTCCTATCACAGCATCCTGTGTCACGACTATGCGCATGTAGAGCGGGATGAGTGCGGCGCCCCCGAGTTCTTTTCCAACGGCACCAAGGTGCTCCTGGTTCCCGGTCCCAATGGCAAGATCCGGCCGGACGACGTGGAAGAGATGGTCAAACGTCGCACGGATATCCATTATCCCAAACCGAAGGTAGTTTCCGTCACTCAGGCGACGGAGATGGGGACCTGTTACACGGTGGAAGAACTGGAAGCGCTTGGGTGTCGTGCCAAGCATCTGGGTTTGAAGATGCACATGGACGGCGCCCGGTTTGCCAATGCGGTGGCTTCTCTTGATCTGAAACCCAAAGAGATCACCTGGCAGGCAGGGGTGGATGTGTTGTGTTTTGGGGGGACGAAAAACGGAACTCCGGTGGGGGATGCCGTTGTGTTCTTTAATCACGAACTGGCACATGAATTTGATTATCGCTGCAAACAGTCCGGACAGTTGGCCTCCAAGATGAGGTACCTCTCTGCGCCCTGGGTGGGTATGTTGCAGGACAATGTGTGGTTGAAGTATGCCAGACATGCGAATGCGATGGCGGCGCTGATGCATGAGTTGCTGAGTCCCGTTGAAGAGGTCCGCATCATGTTCCCCCGTGAGGCCAATTCCGTATTCGTGGAAATGCCCAGGCCATTGATTGATCACATGCACGGTCTGGGGTGGAAATTCTATTCCTTCATTGGTGAAGGCGGATGCCGATTGATGTGTTCATGGGACACACGCGAGGAGGATGTTCGGGCCTTTATTGAGGACTTGAAGAACGGATTGAAGGATGGATGAAGACATGCGTTGGATGAGTTGATTTAAAAACTTGATGGGAGGAGGGACGATGGAGACTAAGAACCCAAAGATACTGGTGGTTGACGATGTCACGGAAAACCGTGAACTGTTGCGTGAAACCGTGGAACCTGAGGGATTCGATGCCTACTGTGTGCCCAACGGCGATCTTGCCATCGAGGTGGCCAGTCAGACGCCGATGGACCTGATCCTTCTGGACATTCGTATGCCGGGTAATCTGAATGGCATCGACACGTGCAGAGTATTGAAGCAAATCCCGGAAATTGCACCGGTTCCGGTTATTTTCATTACCGTTGATAAGGAATCCCAAACACTGATACAGGCTTTTGAAGCAGGGGGGGTGGATTATGTGAATAAACCTTTTTGCAAGGATGAGCTGATGGCCCGTATTCGGACGCATGTGGAGTTGTATCGATTGAGGCGGGAACTGGAATCCAAGAATCGTGACCTGGAAGAGGAGATCCAGCGGCGTGAATCGGCTGAAATTGAGCGTGATCTTTTGTCCGAGCAGACCTCGGAACAAACTGGTGGTTCCGGTTTGATCGGTCAAAGTGAGCAAGCCAAGGAGTTGCAGGAGCGCATCGACAACCTGTTATCCTATGAAAAAGTCACTGTCCTGCTTTACGGGGAAAGCGGCACAGGAAAAGAACTTGTCGCCAAGGCCATTCATCAGGGGCGTATCAAGGGTAAAGCTCCATTCGTCAGCCTCAACTGCGCCGCAATACCGGGTGAGTTGGCTGAATCCATGCTGTTCGGACATTTGAAAGGTGGTTCTTCGATAATTCCAGTGGAATTAACTTAAGCCGGGATTCTGAGTTTACCG
>CAYPZD010000172.1:0-5322 GCA_964415055.1 uncultured Verrucomicrobiota bacterium
GATCATGGTTCGGGTCGCATCCTTCGTTTGGTGGCTGCGGAAACCACTCCCGATGTTCCTTTGCCCGCCACTCTCGCGGATACAGGAGCGTTCAAGGATTTGGAAACACTCGAACCCAACGAAGGGATCGAGCCTTATGAAATCAACACACCCTTCTGGTCGGATCACGCGATCAAATCCCGCTGGTTCTCCGTGCCCGATCCGGAGAGGCTCGTCGGGTGGAGCGCGCAGGGACTTTGGGCGTTTCCTGCTGGGATGGTTTGGATCAAGCATTTTGACTTGGAACTGGTGCGTGGTGATCCGGCCAGCAAGCGACGATTGGAAACACGGTTTCTGGTCAAGAGTGAACAAGGGGTTTACGGATTGACCTACAGATGGGACGAAGACCAGCAGAATGCCCAATTGGTCGATGCATCGGGAATGGATGAAACCATAACCATTCAGGATGGAGACCAGACCATCGAACAAGTATGGAGGTATCCGAGCCGGAGTGAATGCCTGGCGTGTCATACAAGCGAATCCGGACATTCCCTTGCATTCCACACGGCTCAGTTGAATCGCGAAGTCATGCGAGATGGTGAATCGGTTTCGCAACTCGAATGGCTCGACAAGATGGGTTACTTCGAAGGAACGCCCGACGATGTAGAAGCATTGCCTGCCATGGTTGCAGTGGGTGATACATCTGCGAGTTTGACCCATCGCGTGAAATCGTATTTATCGGCCAACTGCTCACAATGTCATCGACCGGGCGGCGAAGCACTCGGTAACTGGGACGCGCGTTACGAAACTCCTCTACTGGAGTCCGGTTTGCTCCTGGGTGAGTTGGTGCGCGATGAGGGAGCCGTGGAACAGCGCGTGATTGTTCCGGCTGACCTGGATCGTTCGGAGTTGTATCAACGCATTTCAAACTCGAATTCAAAGCGCATGCCGCCTGTGGGGAGTCACGTGGTGGATGAAGCAGGCATCGAATTGATGCGGGCCTGGATTGATTCGCTCAACCCGGACAGGACCTATTCACAGTGGCAAGGCACCGCCTTTGGGAATCGGACAGCCGATGAAACCAAACCCGATAAGGATGCGGACGGCGATGGCTGGACCAATGAAGCCGAATTTTTCCTGGGAACCGATCCGACCGTGCGGTCTGATCGATGGCGGATGCGGATCAATCGTGAGGATCTCACTCTGTCCTTCCCAAAGATCCACCATCCCAAAGTGAGCTTTCAGTTGAAATACGCTTCGAGCATTGGAACTGGTGCAGAGTGGAATGACATTAACCCATCGGAAGTGATCGAGATCGGCGGTGGATTACGGAAATGGGGTGTGGGATCTCCGGGGGCAGAGCCACGGTTTTTTAGAGCGGAGATCGTGTTCCCACCACTTACGGAAA
This sequence comes from uncultured Verrucomicrobiota bacterium, assembly GCA_964415055.1. GTDB lineage: Bacteria > Verrucomicrobiota > Verrucomicrobiia > Limisphaerales > AAA164-E04 > AAA164-E04. Next base: position 1,388 of record CAYPZD010000172.1, read on the forward strand.
CGGGAGCCACACCATAAAGATGCAGACTTTTGCTGGTTTCCGGACCTGAAATGTCTGATGATGCCCCTCTTTATCGGTTCGTTCCAAAGAGGAATGCCGGACACTAGGCCAACATGAGATTGATAGGATACATACAAGGCGCGGATCATGCGCGCACGTTTGGTGATTTTCTGTATGCGCAGGGGATTGGCAATCAGGTGGATCGCGAGCAGGGTGATCGATTTGAAATTTGGATTCAATCCGAAGATCAGGTTGAGAAGGGGAAGGATTATCTAAGAGATTTTCAATCGAATCCCACAGGTCAACACTTTGTGGATGCTGCTTCCAAGGCCAAGGAACAACGCCTCAAGGAAGCCCTCGAAAAAGAGGCTTACGCCAAAAAAGTGAAAGACAGCCGGGAGATTACGAATCCCGGACCGGAAGTTTCCACCGGGCGTTTGACGCTCGTCTTGATGATCATCTGTGGTGTTGTCTTTTTGTTACAATCTTTCTGGGATGAAGAAGCGATCTTCAAACTGCTTGGCATTTCCAAATATCAACGGGGTGGAGGAGGACTTGGACTACCCGAAGTGAGACAGGGGCAGGTTTGGCGCGTCATTACTCCCATTTTCATGCATGGTAGCTTCATTCACATCTTTTTTAATCTGATGTGGATGAGGATTCTGGGGACCATCATCGAATATCGGCAGGGTTGGAAATGGTTGCTTGTGGTCGTGCTCGCGACCGGTGGCATATCCAATCTCGCGCAATATTACATTTCAGGCCCCATGTTTTATGGCATTTCGGGCGTTGTCTTTGGATTGCTGGGATACATCTGGATGAAAGGAAAATTTGATCCTTTCGCCGGTATGTTCATGCCCCAGGGAGTTGTTTTCATGATGCTGCTCTGGTTGGGGCTGGGTGTGTCGGGCGCTCTTGAGGCTGGTTTTGGTATGCGCGTTGCCAATACCGCCCATATTGGTGGACTGGTTGTGGGATGCCTGTTGGGCTTACTGAACAGCTTGCGTAAAAGCGCCCGATAAGTTATGACTTGATTTCAGGTGCCATGAGTGTTGGGCGAATCCGCTTGATGCAATCGTGGCGGGTCATGCGTGTCGCATCATTAGTCTGGAGTTTCAAAGATGGAAATGCCCGATATTGTAGGAGGTTTACTGACTTTCGCCAAATACCTGCTTTTGGGGATGACCGTTCTGTTGAGCCTCTCCGTCATCGTCATCCTGTTGAAATCCCCACCCAAAGATCGAGACGAAGAAGAATTCCCCGAACTCTGGTGGTTCAAGAAAAAGTAGAGCACCCCATAGAATGGTGAATTTAAAATAGTGAATTGTGAATGGGTGGTGAGGTGGTAGAATTCCGCGACTGCGTGGATCCCCGGCGCGTGCCTTGTGGCATACATTTTCACAACTGCCGTGCAAAGGAAAACCCCAAATTCACCATTCTAAATTCACCATTCACCATTCAACCACCCCACATCCGCATTGAGACGATACGATCCACCTGCAGTTGCCATAAGGTAGAACGTGCCGTCCCTGGCGCGTGCCTTGTGGCATGCATGTTCACAACTGCCGTGCAAAGGAAAACCCAAGGACCTTGGTCACTCCACATCCGCATCGAGACGATACGATCTACCTGTGATTGTCTCCGGACAGCCTCCCTACAAAGCCTGAATCGCTTCCAGCACTTCCGCCGGATGAGGTTCAGGTTTTACCTTGGGCCAGATTTTTGCGATTTTGCCTTTGGGATCGATCAGAAAAGTCACGCGATGGATGCCATCAAATGTGCGACCCATGAACTGCTTGGGGCCCCACACTCCGTATGCGTTGACAATCTCCTTGTCTTCATCCGAAAGAAGCAGAAACGGCAGGTTAAACTTGTCCACGAACTTGTCATGTGATTTGACCGAATCAATACTGACCCCCAGCACCACCGCATTGGCCCCTTCAAATGCTCCGTGTTGATCACGAAAGGCGCAGGCTTCCTTGTTGCAACCCGGAGTGTTGTCCTTTGGATAGAAATACAACACCACGAACTTGCCTTTGAAGTCCTTAAGCTGGACCGTGCCGCCTCCGTTGGTGCTGGCTTTAAAGGCTGGGGCCTTGTCGCCTTCCTTCAGTTTTAATTCGATTCCTTTTGCCATGGGATGTGTGTAAGCCTGATTTGGGAAGAAATCAATTGGCTTTTGGTGAAGTCAGTGCATCGGGCAGGAATTGGATGTCGCGATCGTTTGGAATCGCCTTGCCCGGAGTGGAGCGTCCGGTTTCCACATAGGTGGTCAACAGCCCAATCAAAGCGCTCACTTTTTCTGGATAAATCTCCGACACGTTATGGGTTTCACCCGGATCAATTCCCAGGTGGAACAGTTGGATGGGAGGCAAACCTTGCTGCTTGGCGATGTTCTCCCGAGGAGCACTCCATCCTCCGCTACCCGCCGACAAACACAGTTTCCAGTCGCCATCACGAATCGCAAACGATCCTCCAATGGAATGACTGACCAATGCGTGACGTCCCGATGTTTCTTCGCCTTTGAAGACGGGCAACAAACTGAATCCATCCTCGCCCCCGTGAGCTTTTCGCTTTTGACCAGTGATGTCTTCCAAGGTGGCGTAAACATCGGTGAGACAGGCCAATGCTTTGGTGGAGCGACCCTTCTCGATGTGACCGGGCCATCGGGCAATGAGGGGAACGCGATGTCCGCCTTCGTAGATATCCGCCTTGTGCCCGCGGTAGATCGCGCTCGGATCATGTCCATGCTCTTCCAGCAAGGGAAAGTTGGCTTCAGGTGAACAACCATTGTCGCTGGTGAACACAACGAGTGTATTGTCGTCCATGCCAGTTTCTTTCAAGGTGTCGAACAACTCGCCCATGTGATGATCCACTTGCATCACAAAGTCGGCATACGGGTTCATACCGCTCGCATCCTTGAAAGGAGGAACCGGAACGATAGGGGTGTGGGGCGCCGGGAGGGCGAGGTAAATGAAAAAGGGTTTGCCCTGTTTGGCTTCGCCCGAGCGTTCTTTGATGCGATCCATGGTTTTGCCGAACAGGTGGGGTAGCACTTCATCGATATGAAAATCCGATCCAATGGGGCCTTTGCGATACCAACCATAACGATCCTCTTGCTTGGTGACGCCTTCCGTGCGATCAGGCTGCGCTGTGATGCGACCGGTATCCACCCACACGTAGGGTGGCATATCGAGGGATCCGCAGTGGGCGTAGTATTGATCGAATCCATTGATGTCGGGTCCATTTAAAACGGGTTTTGTGAAATCAATTTCCTTTCCGTCCGGTTTGTTCCAGTCCCAACCCAAGTGCCACTTGCCGATCATGGAGGTGTGATAGCCGGCGTCACGCATCAGGTGTCCCAGTGTGGGGCGATCAGCCGGGATCAGATGTTCGCTTGTGCCGCTCAGAACACCGCGGGCGAGACGTGAGCGCCAGTTGTACCGGCCCGTGAGGAGACCATAGCGTGTCGGTGTGCAGACCGAACTGGGCGTGTGCGCATCCACAAAGGTTAATCCCTCGTCTGCCATGCGTTTCAGGCGGGGCGTCTTGATTTTGCAATCCGGGTTGGTGGGCGAAATATCACCGATCCCCAAATCATCCGCCATCACCAACACAACATTGGGGCGGTCGGCGGCGCGAAGGTGGAACGGGGAGAAAAGTGTCAGTGCGGTCATCGCACAAAGCATCGCCAGGGTGATGCGACGCAGCGGTCGTCGTGAAATGGAGGTATTGGTTGTGTTCATGATGTTGACTTGGATTGCGGATACCTTGTGGTGGAATGATCATGGCGTCAAAAAGAAATTCTCACGCCCGTCCCGCATGCGGGACTAGAGGCGCGGAGGGAGTTTGGATTGATGATGGCCTCGAAGAGGCTCCAAAGGTAGAACGTGGCGTCCTTTTGAATAGTGAATTTTGAATAGTGAATGGTGAAT
>CAYPZD010000173.1:0-5191 GCA_964415055.1 uncultured Verrucomicrobiota bacterium
CCCCATTAAAAACCGCATCCTTCGTATCAACGGATAGGGCGAGGATAACTGAAACAGAATAGGACGAACAGGGTAGGTGGCTTCCTTCAACCAATGGAAATTGGGAGGACAATACAATTGAACATTCAGTTCAGGTCGATCATTCAGGCGTTTCAGCAACTCATGGGTGTAATGACCAATCCCGCCACCATGAAAAAAGCTGTAAAATGCAATGTTAAGTTTTTGGGGCATTTCGTGGATCCCTTGCCTGTGCATCCATTATCGACCACATCGCGTGCAGAATTTCAATTGTTTCAGGTCTCCCCTATGCCGATTCGTGTTCGATGACATCCGTCAGGATCCGTTCCAGATCATATGATGCCTGAAATCCCAGTTCGTTTTTGATTTTACCCAAATCGGGAACACGTCGTTGCATGTCGTCAAACCCCTGACCATAAACCTCCTCATATGGCACGAACCGGATGGTTGACTTGCTTTGAGTGAGCGAGACGATCCTTTCGGCAAGATTCAGGATGGAGGTTTCCTCATTGCTTCCGATATTGAATAAATGGCCAAATGCCGAAGGTCGTTCAATGAGTTGTGAGAGGCATGAGCAGACATCTTTGACATGGCAGAAACATCGTTTTTGTTGCCCATCCCCGAAAACCGTCAACGCCTCCTGCTTGAGTGCCTGCCGCACCAAAGTTGGAATGACCATTCCATACTGCCCCGTTTGTCTTGGTCCTACCGTGTTGAACAGCCGGACATTGATGACGGGGAGTCGTTGCTCGTGCCAATAGGCAAAGGCCAGGAACTCGTCCATTACTTTTGAGCAAGCATAGGCCCAGCGTTTTTTGTTGGGAGCTCCGATTAAGAGATCCTGATCTTCAGAAAAAGGGATCTGACTCGATTTGCCATATGCTTCTGAAGTGGAGGTGGTGAGAACCGGTTTGCGATATCGGGCACATGCCGAAAAAATGGAGGATGCTCCTTCCAAAATGTTTTCAATGGTTTTGATTGGGTGCTCGATGATGAGTTTGACTCCGACCGCTGAAGCAAGATGAAACACTCTGTCCGCGTTCTTCACTAATTCTTTCACGCCATTCCGATCTCGGACATCGCCAACCACCAATTGAAAACGCGGGTGTTGTTCTAGTGGCCCGATGTTGTCATGCGAACCTGTTGAGAAATCATCCAAAACGGTGACTTCATGATTTTGTTCCAGCAGGGATTCCGCTAAATGTGATCCGATAAAACCTGCTCCGCCTGTGATAAGGTATTTCATGCTTTTTCCACCAGGCAGCTTTTGTAAATTTCCACCAATTTGTTCAAATGCGTATCTGGTTGAAAGTTTTCGCTGACATGCTGAATGCTTTGTTGCCCCATTTGGAGCATGAGTTGTTCATCCGATAAAAGTTTGGAGGCATATTCGACGATTTGGTCATGCGATTTTGGCTCGCACAAATACCCAGTTTCGCCGTGCTTCAACCAATCCTTTACTCCGCCAATATCACTGCCAACGACCGGAACTCCCTGTGCCATGGCTTCCAGTCCGACGATACCAAGTGTTTCGGGCCAAATCGACGGAAAGACCAACAGCGACACTTGTTTCAATACTTCTGTGACACCTTTTTGATCTCCCCAGGGAATGAGTTTGATGCGTTTCTGGCATCCGAGGGACGTGGCATCAGCTGTTATTTTTTCACCTTTGTCTCCAGAAACATCACCCATGATCCATCCTTCCACATCTTGAGGCAAGGCTGCCAGTGCTTTCAAAAAGTATTGGAGTCCTTTGTAGGGAGCGATTCTTCCGATGAAACAGATACGTTTTTTTTTCGGAATGGGTCTGGGGGATGCCGCGCATGGCATGCCGCAAAAGTAGGGGAGTCGATGCAAGTTAGAAGGGCTGTAACCTTCAGCCTTGACTCTTTCAAGCGCAGAATGACTGGGGGAGATGACGGCCTTCATTTTTGGGAGTAATCCCTTGAATCCGTTGATACGCAGTAAATGACGCATGGCCTGTAAGGGTCTGGGTGTCAGACATTTTTTGCTCAATGTCATGGCCGCGCAGCTCCACCCCGCCTTTCGGTTGCATTCTGTTTGCGGACGTTTCCAGTAAAACTTGGAATCCGGACAAAGCCACCGGTAATCGTGCGTCGTCATGAGACACGGTCTGGCGGAAAGACACAATTTGAGGACGTTCAAATTCCATAACCCATGCAAATGAATCAGATCCGGATTCCGGGTTTTGATAAATTCGCCAAGCCGATGTGCGTCATCAGGAGGTGAAAAACTGCCTGTTTTACCTATGGAAGGTATCCGGATGGAAGAAATGAGTTCTTCTGGTCGGTCTTCCGCATATGCCAAGTGACAGTTATGACCACGTGCCGTCAAACGTTGTATGACATCCAAAAGGTAAACCTCGGCTCCGCCTTTTCGCGTCGAATGCGTGTTGATATGCAAGATGTTCACGATGACCTGGAATGAACGCGTTCTGATGGTTCCTGATTCCAACCCGATTCATTCAGAAAGGACTTCCATTTCTGTTGATCGATCCGTTCGGAAATGAGGCGTGGCACTATTTGTAGCAAATCCATGAATGCTTTCAACACAGCGCTCACAGGCTTTGAACTTTTTGTACCGATGCATGAGCGCATCAAATGCCGGGGAAAGGCGAAAACAAAATGTTTTAGAAAAGCCTTCATTCTTGAATGGCTTCCCTGGCGAACCCGATAAATTACCCTGTTGCGCAAAACCCAACGCGCTCTGCGGAGTTGCGCTTCCTTCGACTGAGATACCGACCCGGAAAAATGTTGCACAAATGCATCAGGACAGATTCCGAGTTTGGCTCCACATTTGCGCAGTCTGAGGCACAGATCAAAATCTTCATAATAGCTGCCAAACAGAGGATCAAATGGTCCGGACTCTAATAAGAGGGGCCATTTGACGATCATGGCCGTCGCCGGGAGTTCGTCAACAACCTCGGGTGATGAGTCTTTTTTGCCGGTTAACCAATTTTCGCTGAAATTAGGCTGCTGTTGCAGGATGTCAACGAAAGTCATGTCCCAACCTTTTCCATCATAGGAACGCAACATGGGGGATACGGCTCCGATGTGAGTGTCGGTTTCGAACGCCTCCAGACATCGATCAAACCATCCTTGTGTGCTGATGGTGTCTTGATTCAGGAAACAGACTGTGTCGGTGTCATTCGGGACATACTTCAGCGCAAAATTATTTGCTTCGGCAAACCCCATGGGCTTTGGGGTTTTGATTACCTTTAAATCGTGATGAAGTACAGATCCTTCGTAAAGTCTATCATTGAACGCATTGTCCACCAAAATAATTTCCAGTTTCTGACGGGTGGATTCCGTCAAGCTTTGTATGCAGTTCGGAAGCCATTCGTCTCCCTTGTAAGCTACAATGATAATGACGTGTCTACCCATGGATTTCCGGTTTGCGACTGCGCTCAAAGACCTGCATGTGTACGTGGCGGTTTTGGGTTTCCTGTCCTATCCGGAGAACAATCAAGATATGTCTCCCTGCAAAGCATACTGACGGGTGGCTTCTTTCCAGTTGGGCATGGGATTTTTCAGAAATGCGGAAACTTTCTCTATGTTCAGCGAGGAGTTCTCCGGCCTTTTTGCAAGGGTTTTGAATGTTTCACTGGTGGTCCGTTGAATGCTTGCAGATTGTTTGAGGCATGTCTCAACGAAATATTTTACCCATTCATAACGGGAACAACATCCTTGGTTCGCCAAATGAAAAATGGATCGGGTTTTCGCCTGTTTAATGACCGTAAAAACGGCCTCGGGGACATGGTGGCAATATGTCGGGTTTGAAATCTCGTCATCTGTGATGTGAGGTGAGTGGGTTTGCTTCATCCATTGACGCACCTCGGCCAGGAAACCGGCGTTCCTGCCTCCAAAAAGCCAACTGATTCTGAAAATGAAATAAGCGCAGTCGGCATCCTTGATATGCTCTTCTCCCAACAGTTTGCTTTGTCCATAACTGTTGATGGGATTGGTGGGATCTTCTTCTTGGTAGGGTGATCCCTTCATTCCATCGAACACATAATCCGTGCTGAAGTGGATCAGTTTGGTGTCCGTTTTTGCACAGGTTTCCGCCAATATTTTGCTACCTTCGGCATTGACCTTGAAACAGGTTGAAGCACACGTTTCCGCCTTTTCAACATCCGTATACGCCGCGCAGTTGATGAGCACATCAAAGTCCTGATTTTTCAACCATTGATCGGTGTGCTGTCTTGAGCAGATATCCCATTCCGATTTGTTGAAAGATCTGAATTCAAAACCTCCACGATTCAAATACCTGTCGAAAGCCCCACCGAGCTGGCCGCCCGCTCCTGTCACTGCGATCTTCATGACTGCGCGGCAGCATCCTTTGGTAGGATGGATGGCTTCAATTCCCTCAGTAACGGTAATTCCGAATCTTTGGGTGAAACGAACGGATCGGTGATTTTCCAATCAATACCAAGCTCCGGGTCTTGATAAGAAACACCCGCTTCCGAGTCCGGGTGGTAGTAACTGGTTGTCTTGTAGTGTACGATGGCGGAATCGGACAAAACAGAAAAACCGTGGGCAAAACCTTCCGGGATATAGATCATATTGCCTGTATCCGAACTGATTTCCACCGCGATATGTTGACCATAGGTGTTCGATTTCTCCCTGATATCCACCGCCACATCCAGCACGCGTCCTGCCAGGACTTTTACCAGTTTTGCCTGACCATGCGGAGCCTTCTGGAAATGCAGTCCTCGAATGGTGTTTTTGATCGAGAATGAAGTGTTGTCCTGAACAAAGGCATCCGGGATGCCATGCGCGGCAAAGTCCCGCAGATGATAGCATTCCTCGAATGAACCCCGCGTATCGCTGAATCGTCGTGGCTGGATGAGGATGATTCCCTCGAGGGAAGCTTTTTTAAATTCGAAGGGCATGTTTGATTGATGTCCGGTGGGTGGATCAGGACTTGAAGCAACTCTGCTCCATCTATCTGAGTTCTGTCAGGCTTTGCAGATATTTTCCGTAGGCGTTGTTTTTATAATGCTGCGTCAACGCGAGCAACGCTTGATCATCGATCCAACCTTTGCGCCAGGCAATCTCTTCCGGACACCCCACTTTGAGCCCCTGGCGTTTTTCGATGGTGGCGACAAATTGTCCTGCTTCCAGAAGAGAATCATGCGTTCCGGTATCCAACC
>CAYPZD010000174.1:0-5164 GCA_964415055.1 uncultured Verrucomicrobiota bacterium
GGTAGAACGTGCCGTCCCATTTTGAATAGTGAATTTAAAATAGTGAATGGTGAATTGAAGCCATCCGGTGAGGTGGAACGTGCCGTCCCCGCTGCGTAACCTTGTGGCGTGCTTAAACAATTCTGCTCTTCGTTTTGGGAAGCCTTCAGTATTCCACACACCTTTCATTCACCATTCACCATTTTAAATTCACTATTCAATCCCCCCACATCCGCGTAGCTGGCGCTAGCGGGCGCATCGAGACGATACGATCTACCCCATCGCAAGAATCCACCAGAAAGGATTCTTGAACAACAGGTGGATTCCTCGGCATATTCTCGGCATCATGCTTAGCCAAAGATCACTTTTAGCCATTCGCTTGATGTTGTTCCTCTGTTTGGGGACAAATTTATCGGCGCAAGCTCAGAATGGTGCCGCCAAGTTGAAAGCCCTGCTCATAGCGGGGGGGTGTTGCCACGATTACACTCATCAACACGAAGTGCTTGCCAAAGGCATCCAGGAGCGAGCCAATGTGCAGGTGGATGTGGTCTGGACCGATGATCGTTCCACCACCCCGCCCCTGCCTCTCTACAGTGATCCGAATTGGGCGGAAGGCTATGACATCGTCATCCACGATGAATGTGCAGCCGGAAACAAGGACTTGGAGGTCATGCACAACATCCTCCGAACGCATCAGGTGATCCCGGCGGTCCATCTTCACTGCGCCATGCACAGTTTCCGGAACGGAACCGACCTCTGGTTCAAGCACCTGGGTCTGCAATCCTCGGGACACGGCCCTCAAGTCCCCATTGACATTCATTTCACCGACACCAAGCATCCCATCACCGCCACGCTCAAGGACTGGACCACCATCCGTGAAGAACTTTACAACAATGTCAAACTATTCGACGCCCATCCCCTGGCATCCGGCAAACAAGTCATCCGGCGAAACGGAAACGAGCGCGTTGCCGAAGCAGTCGTGGCATGGATCAATGAGAAGCAGGGTGCGCGCAGTTTCAGCACCACCATCGGGCACAACACGGAGACCGTCGCCGATCCTCGGTATCTGGAGCTGGTCACCCGGGGATTGCTGTGGGCGTGCGATCAGTTGAACGAGGAACATCTGACACCTTATAAAGGCAAAAACAAAGTCACCTTCGTCGAAGCCAAACCCAAGCCTCAAGCAGTTAACCCCACCGGAACCGCTCCCAAGGACGCCACACTGGTCAAAATCACGGCCAGCAGCACACAAAACCAGCGCTGGACCTGGATGGCTGTGGACGGCAAAAAAGAGACACGCTGGTGCGCCAGCGGAGCCGACAAACCCCAGTGGCTGCAACTTGAATTTGACAAGCCCCAGGAAATTTCCGGCGTGGACGTCCTCTGGGAAAGCCAGACCAATGCATACGGATACAAATTGGAATCCTCCATGGACGGCAAGAGTTGGAGCATGCTTTTTGACGCCACCGACAACCTGAAACGAGGCAACACCACCGCCTCCTTTCCAACCAAAACCATGAGGTTCCTCAAACTCACCGGCACCCGCACCTCGGGCGGAGGCTGGATCAGTCTTTGGGAACTCGCGGTCAAAGGAAAAGGCATCAAAAGCCTCTATCCAAAACTGGACAGCAACGAACAAAAAACAGCGACCGCTGCCCGTGAGGCTGCGGAAGATCCTATGGCAAAAGGGGGCAACATCACTCCGAAAATCGTCGCATTAAACAGCGCTGAAGAAGAAACCATTCTGAAAGATGTCAAAGTTCCGGAGGGATTCGACGTCACATTGTTTGCCTCATCCGCCACGGCTAATTATCCGGTCTATGTAGCAGCTTCACCCAACGGAGACCTCTACGTTTCCAGCGATGGAAACGGTTCATTGGGACGAAACCCGCACCGGGGCCGCGTATTGCGCCTGCGCGACACTGACGACGACGGGAAGGCCGACGAAGTCAAGGAATTCATCAAGGACATTGATTCACCCAGGGGATTGATCTGGGACAACGACCGTCTTTACCTGCTTCACCCCCCCCACATCAGCGTGCATTATGACCGGGACGGCGACGGGATCGCGGAAGATTCCAAACGACTTATTTCCGGCATTGCCTTCGATTTCGATCAACGCCCGCCCGATCACACGACCAACGGTCTGGAAATGGGAATCGACGGCTGGATTTACATTGCAGGCGGTGACTTCGGCTTCATGAATGCCGTGGGAACCGACGGACGTAAACTGCAGCACCGTGGCGGCGGCGTCATTCGCTTTCGCCCAGACGGCACCGGACTGCAACTCTTCGCGACCGGCACCCGCAACATCCTGGGCACTCCAATGAGCCCCCTGCTCGATATGTTCGCCCGGGACAACACCAATGACGGTGGAGGATGGGACGTGCGACTGCACCACTTCACCGGGCTCGAAGATCATGGATACCCAAGGCTCTACAAGAACTTCGGTGAAGAACACATCCAACCGCTGGCCGACTACGGTGGTGGTTCCGGTTGTGGATCGGTATATATCCACGAACCCGGTTTCCCGGCTGAATGGGCCAACGCACCGTTCACCTGTGACTGGGGACGTGCCGCCACGTTCCATCACAGCGTTGAACGACGCGGGGCCACCTTCGTGGAAACCACCGCTCCCAAACCCTTCATTCAAGTCACACGCCCAACCGATGCCGATGTCGATGCGATGAGTCGCGTCTACCAGGCCAGTTGGAAGGGGCCGGCAACGTTTAACTGGGCAGGCCCTGATCACGGCTACATCGTTTGTGTCACGCCCAAGGGATTCACCCCTGATCCATTGCCCGATTTCAATCGTCTGACAAACGAACAGTTGATCAAACTGCTCGAATCCCCCAGCCACATCCGCGCCCTCACAGCCCAACGCACCCTGCTCCGTCGGGATGCGACACCTCAAACAACGGAGTCATTGTTAAAACTGGCTTCCAACAAAAGCAGGGAACTGCGCGCCCGCGTTGCAGCGCTTTACACGGTCACCCAACGGGGCATCGACAGCCGGAACAGCGAAGAAGTCATCACCAGTGTTCAGCCATTTCTAAAGGATGCATCGATACAAGCATTCGTATTGCGTGCGTTGGGAGACATGGGACTGGACCTCCAGACCGCCGGTCAACCCGGACCTGTCAGTGCGGAACTGTTCGAGTCCGGACTGGACAGCAACGATCCCCGTACACGACTCGAAGCCTTGATTGCCGCCACCCATCAGGGACGCCTCAACACCGCCAATGACATTGCCGCCAGTCTGGGTCATACGGACGGAGTCATCGCGCATACGGCGTTCCGCGCACTGGCCAAACTTGGAGCCAGCGAAGCATGCTTTGCCGTTCTGGATTCCACTGCTTCCAGTGAAGCACAAAAGCAAGGTGCTTCGTTTGCCTTGATGCGCATCCATCAATCAGATGTGGTGGAAGGCTTGATCGCACGACTGCAGGATCCCGACAAATCTTCCATTAAACCACATGTCGTAGCCGCTCTTTGCCGGCTCTACCACCGGGAAGCCGAATGGAAAGGCGACAGCTGGGGGACACGCCCCGATACTCGTGGTCCCTATTACCAACTGGACGCCTGGGGACAATCCGAACGCATCCTTGATGCCCTGAAAAAGGAACTTTCAACCGCCAATCCGGAAGAAGCGGCAATGGTGGTTCGGGAAATGAACCGGAATCGCATCCAATCCAACGAAGCATTGGAACGCATCATCGATCTTGCCCTGAGCGACGAAACACATGTCAGTGCCGCAGTATCCCAATTGGCGGCCATTGAAGATATTCCTGCGAAGGCTATTCCCCTGCTGATCAAATCCGCGCGGAATATTTCTTCCACCCCCGCCGTGCTGTCACAAACCATCGAAGGCTTGGCCAAGACACGTCACGAATCGGCGCTGGCCGCCATGTTGACCGCCCTGAGCACACTCGACAAAGCCGAAGGTTCCGGAAAGGAACAGGCTGCCGGACGTCAGGCCTTTTTGAGAAGCTCTCTGTTGATTGATCAACATGAACAACTGGAAAAACTGGCGGCAAACGACCTGGAATCGCCCGCAGCTCAATGGGCCAACGCCGCGCTGCTCCAATTGGCTGACCGCAAAAACATCGGTCCGGAAGTCACTGTACATGTCCGAAAAGCAATAGATCTGGGCTGGCAGGATCCCGTCCGTCGGGTGCTTCTCATGAAAGCGGCGGCACAAATGCGCAACCATTATCTGGACGCACGGATCAGGGCTTCATTGAACGATTTTGATCCAGACATCGCCAGCGCCGCCAAAGCGGCAGCACGCAGACTGCGCATCCCTGAACCCGGTGAAGATAAAACGCCCAAAATAGGAGATCTGACACAAGAAAAAGCGCTCGAACAAGTGATCGAATTCAAGGGAGACATCGCACTCGGTGAAGCCGTCTTCATGCGGGCGGCCTGTGTGACCTGCCACACGGTCAGTCAGGATCAGCAACAGAAAGGACCATACCTGGGCAACATCGCGAACACCTACCGTCGAAACGATCTTGCCATATCCATTCTTGACCCGAACAAAACCATCGCGCAGGGATTCGCCACCAACCTGATCAGTCTGAAAAACGGTCAGGAATTGACGGGATTTGTGGTGAACGAAGCGGGCGACGAAGTGGTATTGAGGGACATCATCGCCCAGGAGCATAGCATTCGAAAGACCGAAATCCAGGAACGTCGCACCCTCGAAACCTCCATCATGCCCGAAGGATTGATGGCCGGATTCTCCGTCAAAGAAATGGCCAGCCTGCTCGACTATCTCGAGATGCTTTCGAATAGTGAATAGTAAATTATAAATAGTAAATTGTGGTGTTCTTAACCAAAACTGCTCTACGTTTCGGGAAGCCTTTGGTAGTCGAGCACCCTACATCCGCATAGCTGACACTAGCGGGCGCATCGAGACGATACGATCTACCTGACAGCCCTCCGCCGGTAGAACGTGCCGTCCCATTTTGAATAGTGAATTTAAAATAGTGAATGGTGAATTGAAGCCATCCGGTGAGGTGGAACGTGCCGTCCCCGCTGCGTAACCTTGTGGCATACTTAAACAATTCTGCTCTACGTTTCGGGAAGCCTTTGGTAGTCGCACACCCCACATCCGCATAGCTGACGCTAGCGGGCGCATCGAGACGATACGATCTACCTGACAGCCCTCCGCCGGTAGAAC
>CAYPZD010000175.1:0-5064 GCA_964415055.1 uncultured Verrucomicrobiota bacterium
CCAACACCAAAACACCCTGTTCGATATTATCTAGATGTTCTTGCGCGTCGTTTAGGAATTCTCGAAACAATTCCAGATCCAGATCCAAGGATAATTTAATTTCCGGTTCCATGACAGTTCTTAAAAAGTTCAGCCCGTATCAAAGGGTCCGCGTGTGCAGCCCATGACACTCTTATCCATCGGCTGTCGCGGGCAAAACTTGAATCTATTTAAGAGCCTGATTTGGAATGCCGATATTCCTATGAACGAATTGAGACGATTTTGAAAATTAGCACCAAAGAATATGAGATCCTGCGTCGGTTGGTTTATGACAATTCGCGGATCAATCTGGGCAACGAGAAGTACGAGCTGGTCTCTTCGCGCGTGGCCAAGCGTCTTCGGGCATTGAATCTGGATTCGTACAGCACCTACTGTGAATATCTGGCTACATTAGGTGGCAAGAACGAATTGAGTCAGTTGATCGACGCCATCTCAACGAACTACACATACTTCTACAGAGAAACACATCACCTGGATTTCCTGGCCTCCACCATCCTGCCCAACATGATGGCTCAGAAACGATTCTCTGCATTCAATCCATTCAAGATATGGAGCGCGGCCTGTGCCACCGGTGAGGAACCCTACACGCTGGCGATCATTTTAAGTGAATTTTTCGGCCCCCAGAACCTGCAGAGCTGGAAATTGCTGGCAACGGATATCTCCACATCGGCGCTCGAAACAGCCAAAGCAGGCGTCTACAAACACGACAAACTCAAGCTACCCAATCCCTCGATGCTTCGCACCTATTTCCAAAAAGGACAGGGTAGTTCAGAAGGCTTATACCGCGTCAAATCAAGCATACGCGACAACATTCAATTCCGGAATTACAACCTGCTTCAGCAGAATGACAAAATAAGCAACTCAGCATTCGATGTGATTTTTTGCCGGAATGTCATGATTTATTTTGACAGAGACACTCAACAGGAACTGGTCGCCAAACTGGAGAGAAAACTAACTCCGGACGGGTATCTCATTGCAGGATGTTCGGAAAGCCTCAGCAGCATCCAACACGGAATGATAGCACATGGTTCCAGTATTTATCAAAAGCAAGGCGTGACACATTAGTTCGATCATGGAAGTCATCAGGATAGGGTCTACCAACTCGGTATTGGTTATAGGTATTTCTGACATGCAGGTCAGCGATGACTCCAATGCGTATCTGAAAACCTACTCCCTGGGGTCTTGCATCGGGGTGGCGGCCTGGGACAGAGATCGTCAGGTAGGAGGCTTGCTGCATATTCTTCTCCCTGAATCATCCATCCAGCCTTCCAAAAGCGATTCACACCCCTACATGTTTGCGGACACGGGAATTCCGCGACTTTTTCACGCACTTTACGATCTGGGAGCCTCAAAAAGCAGCATCGTCGTCAAAGTTGCCGGAGGCGCCGACATGAAATCGACCGGAAATACACTTCGGATCGGTGAAAGGAACCTGAACTGCACGCGCCAGATCCTGGAGCGTAACGGAGTCCGAATCAAATCCCTGCAGGTGGGAGGATGCATTTCAAGGACCATGACCCTTCAATTGATGACCGGAAAAGTATTGATTCAATCTCCGGGTCGGGAAGACATCTGGATGTAAGAAAGGACCATTTGACCATGAGTGAACTAGCCAATGTGGACCCGCGAATCATCGAAAGTATCGACCACATACAACCGCCTCCTGTAGCGGTCACCAAACTCATCCAGATCCTTGCCGAAGAATTTCATACCGACGAAGTCATTGACATCTTACAGACGGATCCGGCCCTGACAGCAGCGGTATTGAAACGCTGCAACACGGCGTTTTTCGCACAACGCGGCGGAGTGTCATCGCTCAACCAGGCCATCCAACTTCTCGGAACCAGCACCATCATGAACATCGTGCTGGAAATAACCATCGGAGCCAGCATGAACGGAGGACTGGCCAAGTATGGAATCCCTCAATCAGGTCTGCGTAAACATTCGATTTGCGCAGCGGCAGCGGCCCGGGAACTGACCAAATACTGTTCCATCCTGCCTTTTACACCGGACACAGCCTTTACGGCCGGACTCCTTCACGACATCGGAAAAATTGCCATCAACGAAGTCCTGTCGGAAAAAGAAGAAGCACTCAAGGACGATTCACCTGAACCGACCCAGTCCAATACGGAAAAAGAGCGCTCACTCATTGGAACCGATCACAGTGAAGTCGGAGCACTCATCCTGAACAAATGGAAATTTCCGCCCTTTTTTGCCGCCGCAGTGGGTGAACACCATGATCCCACTCCGGGAAACCAACTTTCCCACTTGATACATATAGCCAATTGGTGCGCCCACTCCATCGGGCTCTCCTTCGGGTTTCAATCCCTGTCGGATGAGCTGTCACCCGAAAGTCTTTCCGTCATGGCATTATCCGAATCAAACGTCGAAGAAGCCATCATCGATACTTATAACGAAATCAACTCTAAATTCAAAAGCATACTCACAGATGAACCCCTCTAAGAAGACACGTGTATTGGTCGTCGACGATTCAGCCATGGTCCGTAAGGCGATTGTTCGGATTTTGACCAGGGAACCAGCATTCGAAATTGTCGGGGAGGCAAAAGATCCTTATGAGGCAAAGGACATGATCATTCATCAGGATCCGGATGTGATCACCCTGGACATCGAAATGCCCAGAATGGATGGAATACAGTTCCTCAAACTCATCATGGAACGTCGACCGCGGCCGGTCATTATCGTGAGCACCCTTACGCAGGCGGGATCGAATAAATCGGTGGAGGCTTTGATGAACCGCGCATTTGATGTCATCGGCAAACCGCTCAATGCCACGGATCTCAACCGCATGGGGCCTGAGTTGATCAGTAAGGTGAAGGCGGCATCCCATTCGAGAGAAATGGGCATTTACAACCGCAAACAGGAACAGAGAAGAACCAATGTGACGCCAACCTCCAACACATCCAGCTTTGACTCACAACAAATCATTCTTCTGGGAGCATCAACAGGTGGCACCGAATCCATCAATCGGGTATTACAGGCATTGCCGGGCAACATGCCTCCCATCGCCATAGTGCAACACATTCCGGCCTTTTTCAGCAAAGCATTCGCTGAACGACTCAACCGCAACTGCCAATTACATGTCAAGCAAGCATGCCATGGCGACCATCTGTCACCGGGGGAAGTATTGATCGCTCCGGGTGATTATCACATGCGACTGCAATGGGACCGGACACAGTACCGGGTCGACCTGGATCAGGGGCCACAAGTGCACCACCAGCGCCCGGCAGTAGATCATTTGTTTGAATCCGGAGCCAAATGTGCAGGGCCCAAAGCAATAGGAGTGATATTGACCGGTATGGGCAAGGATGGCGCGGCCGGATTGAAACAATTGCATGACACTGGAGCTCAAACCATCGGTCAGGACCAGCATTCCTGCGTGGTTTACGGCATGCCGAGGGCAGCATTCGAAGCGGGAGCAGTCGATGTGCAGGTGTCACTGGACGAAGTCGCTCAAACTCTGGTGGACATGACCCATGGCTCCAGAAGGCTCAGAACACGAAGACAACTAGCAGGATCAATTGCATCCTAACGAAAACGCAAGTCCATCAGGTCCCAAACAAAATCCAAGGAACTCGGAATGAATATACTCCACCTCTTGTCCCTGCGTGATCGCGCCGTTCAAGTCATTGTGACGACATTGGCAGAGATGGCCCAGATACAGGTAAAGCCTTTGGAAACGCCCCACAGTGCGTGCTGGACGGATAAATATCAGGCCGCAACATTATCATTGGCCAGTCGTGATGACGATGTCACGGGCAAACTGACAATGGTGGTTGAAGAGGAAATGGCCAAACACATCGCAGAAAACATGCTCGGCATGAATCCGGAAGAAGTGGACAACTCCACCATGCTGGATGTGGTGGGAGAGATCCTCAACATGGTCGCCGGAAACATCAAGACCGACTTGGCCAACAACGGTATGGAAAGCAGACTGACCACACCGGAAATGCTGGAACCCCGGCAAATCCCCGAGGTCGAGGAATCCGTGCACGCCGAAAACCCGGACGGCCTGTCAGAGGAAGTGGTGTTGGGGGACTCCGGTTCAAAAATGTGGTTTTTCCTCCTGCTGAAAAACTCAAGTGATCGCGGGAACGAGTCACCATTGCCCGTGAAAAGCTTCTAATAATGAATTGGTAAATGTCTTTTGACCGAGAAAACGGGAACAAATAGGAAAATTCAAAAAAAGCGGCTAAACCCTTTCAAAGGATCGCCGATATAGAAAAGGAAGAAGGAACTAAAATGGCCTACAAAATTCTAACTGCAGACGATAGCAAGATGGTGAGAATGATCGTCACCAAGACCTTGAAACCACATGACTGTGAGATCACTGAAGCCTCTAATGGTCAGGAAGCGATCGAAGCAGCCAGGTCCATGAACCCGGACCTGATCGTGCTGGATATCACGATGCCGGACATGACCGGCTTCGATGTGCTCGAAGTGCTTCGCGGTGAAGAAGCCACCAAGGAGACCAACGTTCTCATGCTGACTGCGGAATCAGGAAACCAGGCGGTTGCCAAAGCCGATGAGCTGGGAGTGTCCGGTTACGTTGCAAAACCGTTCAAACCGGAAGCATTGCTGGCTCAAGTCGGAAAAATACTGAATTTCGCCCCTCAAACAGCCTGAGACCAGAAGCACTAAAATGAGTTTAATCGGTTAACGGGCTCCATCCTGAGGGCAAAGGGGAGTCACACGACTGGCATCAATTGAAAATTCGCATATGACAACTGCCACAGCCAACAGTACTCCAAAAGGAAGAACACAGTCCTCGGACGGAAAATATCTATCCTTCAACCTGGCTCAGGAATCCTATGGAGTTGCGGTTCTGAAAGTGCGAGAGATTATCCGCCTGCAGGAAATCACTCCCCTTCCAAAAGCCCCACACTTCATCAAGGGCATCATCAACCTCCGCGGAAAGATCATCCCGGTGATCGATTTGAGTTTGCGCTTTGGGATGGCTCCCATCGAACAGGATGAACACACTTGTATCATCGTGGTTCAAATCAG
>CAYPZD010000176.1:0-4956 GCA_964415055.1 uncultured Verrucomicrobiota bacterium
GGGGGGCCTCGTCTGACTCCTATGAGTCAGGCGGGCCTATCCCGGACCTCCAATATCTCAACGAACGGAGGGTCGGGTTCCACCCCGATCCCATACTTTGTGCTAATATCCTCCTTAAGCAAGAAACGTGGAGCGTGGGGAAACAAGTGCCTTCGAGTAACCACGGCGTTCCCATTGCAGCTTGAAATCAATTTGGGACGTTCCTAGGTCTGAAGTGGGAACAAGACGGAGCTTGTCCCTCCGGTTATGGGTTTCTAATTTTTGAACTACACCTGCGATCCTGTATTACTACACCAAAATCTTGACTTTCTTTACTGCTTGGAACAAGTATTGGGTATTCACATGATTAACAGATGCTTTGGCTCTGATTGTGTACTCTGTCCAGTTGCAACCTGGAAAAACTGTAATCTCTGCCAAGAGAAAAATATGTATCAATCCTTATGATGACATTTCAAGATCCAATCACGAAGCGGAGCCGAAGTTTGGCGTCCGGATTCACTCTCATTGAACTTCTAGTAGTCATTGCGATCATTGCAATTCTTGCGGGAATGCTGCTCCCGGCTCTTAGCAAGGCGAAAAGCAAAGCGAAAGGCATCCACTGCATCTCAAACCTGAAGCAGTGGGGATTGGTATGGACGTTTTATACCGATGAACATGATGGAAAATTCAGCACTGGAGATGGGGGCTGGGCACGCGGTGAATGGGTGAGAGCTCTTGCAAAAGCGTATCAGGAAAAGCCGTTTCTTTTGTTGTGTCCCGACGCAAAAATGCGACGCGGTAGTGGAAGCACCGGGACCGAGATCAAGAAACCGCTGGAATCCACATCTGGCGTCGAAACCTATGGCGGTCCTCACACGGTTTACGACTTTCCAACTTTTGCCGATGACTTCAACGATGGCAGAATCTTGAGCAGTTACGGCGGAAACAACTGGGTTTACGATGCGAAGAACGATATTCAGGGGAGAGCGCAGGAAGATCACTGGGGCTCATTCGATGTGAATCATTCGCCAACGGAAATCCCCCTCCACCTGGATTCCATGTGGCGTGGAGGCGGCCCGGATCATCGAAACGCTACGAAAGATGCTGCCCCCACTTACAACGGCGAATGGTCTGGTGCCGGAGCCGAGTCAAAACATTTTGCTTTTGCGCGACACGGAAAGGGCATCAATATTGTTTTCTTCGATCAGTCTGCACGATCCACGCGATCTCCGAAAGATATTTGGACGTTTAAGTGGCACAGAAAATACGCACAAGTTGGAAGAGATCGCACGTTCCGATACCCTGCGTGGATGCAGTGATTGCCAGACAACGCTCCAACAGCAACACACGATCGGGTTCCGAACCGTGACCAATTAATGCCATAGCCACTGCCAACAAATAAAGATCTCACGTAGAAATTGAGACCCGTGAGGCAGGATTGGTTATTTATTCAACGCGAAAAGGTATATTCGTAAGCAATGCTGCCGTCCACGTGATGGTGCCGGATCGTCAATTGACGACCGTCGACTCCGGGATTGATTTCACCACTAAGGAATCCTCCGATGATGGCGAGGTACTGGTGTTCTTCAGTTCTCAATTCCAAATTGAATCCTCCCGCGTGAGCTTCAGAAGTGGCTCCCGAGGAAAATTCATGCACGCCTGTTTCCTTGTCGATACTATGATACTGCCAGTGTCGGTCTCCGCTAATAACGATGACATTGTTTGCTGAGCAAAACTTTCGAATCTCATCCCCTTCGAAGCTCCAATTGCGATTCGAATGGTTGTCGCGCTTGTTTGCCCTGTCCGGTCCCACGATTGGCGTTGGTGAAAACAATATCTTGAACGGCGCATCCGAAGCGAGAACCTCCTTCTTGAACCAGGCCTTTTGTTCGACTCCCCAAATGCTCTTGCTCTCGCTGTCTGGCATGTTGTTGGGACTGCGGTAGTCGCGGCCTTCCACAATCCAGAACTGCAGATCCTGACTCCACCGACGACTGCGATAGGTCAGCTCCCCCATGGGCGCTTGCTCACGGAAAATAGAGAGTCCTTTGTCCCATGTGAGGTTGCCCACCCGCATGCCTGGCGCGCTGTCATTCGTCACTGTGTCGTGATCGTCTTTGATGAAGAAACTGGGCACCTGACGGTGAAACTTCACGACATCCGAGCATCCATACCATCGGTTCCAGTGAAAACGGGCCAACTCCGGAGTACGAGCATCGACGTCTCCTCCCGCGCTTCGCTTGTCATAATAAACGATATCGCCAAGGTGAACAAAAAAAGCCGGATCAAGGTTCCGCATATGATCGTAAATCTGCAGCCCTGCCGTCCCCTTGTCCCGCGTCTTCCAGCTTTGGCAGGTCGAAACAACAAAACGCAAGGGCTCGCTCCCGGTGTCACCAGGGGCGGTCCGAAAAGATCCATCAAACCTTTGACCTGCCTCACCACCACTCGATTGGCTTTCGATTTTCAGGACATAAGTTTGCCCCGGTTTTAAATGTTCAAGGGAAACCTGCCTTGTAAAATCTCGATTTGAATCAACTGGCAGCCACTCAGTTTGATTCATGTTAGTGGGCTTACCCTCAGGCCACCAACTGAGCCGGACGCTACCCTCCATCCCCAACAAACTTCCCTCCATGTCGACCATTTTTGCGCCGTGTGGGAATTGCTTTTCCCCGAGCTCCCCGACATCGAAATCTCGATCTTCCACACCGAGCCATTTCAACCCCTTCCATTGGGGCTCGATACGCTCCGTCAGGCGCAACCAAACGATCGTTGAATCGCTTGTCGTTTCACCGATCTTGATGCCATTACCAAAGTAAGGCTGGGCAATGGCGTATGTCGATGTCATGAGTGAGAAAATTAAGAATGTCAGGCGCATCATCATCAGGCAAAGGTTGTTTGCAACGAGTAAAAGGGATACCAAAGCGACTGGCAATTCTAACCTTGCAAAGTGAAAGTGCCACTTTCAATTTGCAAGGTATGTTTTCAAATTGCTTGAGTTGTTAAAACGAATCTTCCAACTACAGGATCTCCTGCTTTCCTGCGGCATCATGACGCTAGAGCTGTTGGAAAGGAATCCAGACGCAGTTCATTGTTTAGACCATTCCGGGATAGGCCCACTGACTCACAGGGGGCAGACGAGGCCCCCAAACTTCCCCCTTGAAAATGTTTCTGAGCAAAAGAAATGGAACGTTGGAAGACTGTCGTTCACCGAACGCCTGTGACGTTTCCATTGCACCTTGAATAGATTTCCAAATCACTGAGGTTTGAAGTGGGAACAAGGCGAAGCTTGTCCCTCCAAAATTGGCAATTAAAAGGATACCACGAAGCAAATTGAGGGTTAAATGATTGCCAACGAATATTAAGAAGATTTAAATATGAACATGAACATGAACAGGCTCATTGCATGCATAATGCTCGCCTGTGTCTGCGGGCAATTGTTGAAGGTGACTGCTGCTGACACGGAGACTGAGAACCGTCCCAATATTCTGTTTTGCTTCGCCGACGACTGGGGCTGGCCACATGCCGGAGCCTATGGCGATCCCGTTGTCAAAACACCCGCGTTTGATCGTCTGGCAAAAGAAGGCGTGCTGTTCGAACATGCCTTTATCTCGTCACCTTCCTGTACGCCTTCCCGCAATGCGATTCTCACCGGACAGCAGTTCTTTCGTCTGGAAACGGGCGCCAATTTGTATGGGGCTCTCGACGTCAAGCATCCGACCTTTGTTCGACTACTCGAGCAGGTGGGTTACCAAACCGGCCATTGGCGGAAGGCGTGGGGACCGGGCAATTATACCCAGGGAGGATATCAGTCACATCCCTGTGGCGAACCTCAAAGCTTCAAGGAGTTCATGAAAAAACGTGACCCGAACAAGCCGTTTTGCTTCTGGTTCGGCACATCTGATCCACATCGCGGCTATAACAAAGGCACCGGGCGACAGAGCGGATTGGACATCGACAATGTTCCCGTGCCCGCATTTTATCCGAATACTGAGGAAATCCGCAGCGATATCGCCGACTACTACTTCGAAGCCGAACGATGGGATTCCGATGTGCTCATGGCGCTTCAACTACTCGAAGAAGCGGGTGAACTCGAAAACACAGTGATCGCAATGTCCGGCGACCACGGAATGCCCTTTCCGCGATGCAAAGGCAACCTGTATGACTGGGGAAGCCGCGTACCGCTCGCGATTCGCTGGGGTAGCGGTGTGACCAAACCTGGGAGACAAGTCACCGACTTCGTTTCCACCACCGACCTGGCACCGACTTTCCTGGAAGTTGCCGGTGTTGACATACCTGAGCAGATGACTGGCAGATCGCTCATGGCTATCCTTAAAAACGAAAAAAATGGTCGCATCGAACCCAACCGAGACGCGATTATTTACGGACGCGAGCGGCACACGGATTGCCAACAGGACAACGACGACGGATATCCCTCAAGAGCGATCCGTACCGACGAGTATCTTTATATCCGCAACTACGCCCCGGACCGCTGGCCAGCAGGCACACCCCATTACCAAACCGCCTACAAGAAGAATGCCTGGCTCGGGGACTGCGATAACGGACCGACGAAGTATTTCCTATGGATCAATCGCAATGCCGACCCGACGATGAAAAACTTCTACAACCTCAACTTTGGCAAACGCCCGTCAGAAGAGCTTTACATAGTGGAGAAAGATCCGGATCAAATAAACAACGTGGCGAACAACCCAGAATACGCTAAAATCAAACAGGAACTATCGGACCGCCTGACTGCAGCACTGGTCGATTTGGAAGATCCTCGGGCAACATCGGCCGAGGTGAAGTTCGACGATTACCCATATATCGGCGGCGTGCCAAAATACCCGGGTGACCAGACGGTGGAACAATACCGAAATGACCAAAAAACCGAATCAAACTGACAGTTTATAACGACCGCCCCCCTAACAGCTAACAGCTAACAGCTAACAGCTAAAAACTTACCACACTACTGAAACA
>CAYPZD010000177.1:0-4818 GCA_964415055.1 uncultured Verrucomicrobiota bacterium
GCGTAAACCGCCCCGGTAGGGCCGCGCTGCCGCGCGACCGCTCCTTGTAGCCTTGATATTCAAAAATGCCAATCAAAGGAAAACCCAAGCGTGTTGAATGTGTAGGTCTGGTGAGACGGTTGGAAATTGGGTGCGTAAGGCTTCCCAAAATGGAATTGGAAGGAAACTTGGATGCCATGAGGTGGCCGCCAGGGACGGCACGTGCTACCTGCGGGCGGTTTTCATTCACAATTCACTATTTTTAATTCACCATTATAAAGGGTCGAGCTGCCGCGCGACCGCATACGCGGTGATGTTTTCTAATAGTCATGAGATAATGATCGCGTCGTAAACGAGCAGTTTTCGATGTGATAGGAGACCTTGTGAATCATGGGCAGCATTCGGTGAGCAATAGCTCAACCCTACCGTGGCAATGGCAAAAAACAAAAACCATGAAAGTACGAAAACTTGGATACAGCTATTTGCATCTGACCACCATCGGTCTTGGTACCTGGGCTATGGGTGGAGGCGATTGGAAATTTGGTTGGGGCGATCAGGATGATCAAGCATCCATCAATGCCATTCACCAGGCACTGGATGCCGGCATCAATTGGATTGATACCGCTGCCATTTATGGCCATGGGCATGCTGAGCGCGTAGTGGGACGCGCGATCAAGGGACGTCGCGACGACATCATCATCGCCACCAAGTGCGGTCGGGTATGGGAAGGGGACAGTCGTGAAATCGGCAAATGCCTCAGAAGGGACAGCATTCGTCGTGAAATTGACGCCAGCTTGGAGCGATTGGACATCGATCATATCGACCTGTATCAGATCCATTGGCCTGAACCTGATGAGGAAATTGAAGAAGGTTGGGCTGCCGTATCGGAACTCATTGACGAAGGTAAAATCCGTTATGCCGGCGTTTCAAATTTCAGCATCGAACAACTCAAGCGCATACAACCCATCCACCCGGTTACTTCACTCCAGCCCCCTTACAGCATGCTGAGGCGAGATATCGAATCAGAGCTCTTGCCCTATTGTGATGCCAACAGTATTGGCGTGATTGCCTACAGTCCGATGCAGGCTGGATTATTGACCGGCAAATTCACCCCGGAACGAGTCGCCCAGCTCCCTGACAACGATTGGCGCAAATCCAATCCATATTTCACCCAACCCCAATTCGATCAACATTTGGCAACCGTTGAATCACTGAAGCCGATATCGGAAGAATTGGGCGTTACGTTGTCACAACTCGCTCTGGCTTGGATCTTACGCCGACCTGAAATGACCGCAGCCATCGCAGGAGCACGCCGTCCCGACCAAATCACCGAGACTGTGAAAGCCGGTGAGATTGAACTTTCAAGCGATGTGATTGAGCGGTTGGATCAGATTTTGGCGTAAACGTGAGCTTTTTCCCTCTTGATTGACGTTGCTTAACAACATTATCCTAACGTGTATGAAGGCTACGCTTGAGATTCCGGACAACTTGTTGGAGCAGGCTAAGCAGTTGGCGTTAAAAGAGCGAGTTCCGTGGGAGAGATTAGTTGAGGAAGGTCTGTCCATAGTACTGAAGCATCGACACAAAATGGCTGACTCAGGTTTTCGTCCTGTGACATTCAAAGGAAATGGTCTTTCGGCAGAATTTAGAGATGCCTCATGGGGTGAAATAATCGAGGCTGCCTATGATCGTAGGATACGATGATTGCGGTCGATACCAACTTGTTGGTGTACGCGCACCGTGAGGACTCACCGCATCACAGAATGGCTTTTGACGCTATTATTCATTTGGCCAATCGGCGTTCGGGCAATTGGGCTATACCTTGGCCAAGTCTGCATGAGTTCCTAGCCGTTGTGACACACCCAAAGATTTACGATCCCCCCAGTCCGATTGATGTGGCGTTTGCCTCCATAGACCAATGGTTGAATTGTGCGAATTGCAGACTAATTGGAGAATCAGAATTTCATCTGGATCAGCTTAAATCGCTGTGTCATCCGGGGAAGATCAAAGGACCAAAAATCCATGATGCGCGCATCGCTGCGATATGTCTTCAAAACGACGTGGATGAACTCTGGACGGCTGATAGAGATTTTTCTCTCTTCGAAACCTTGAAAACTAAGAATCCGCTGGTTCGCGATGAATGGAGTTGAGCCCTCAATAATGAGAATGGCTTGGTTCATGCTCAAACGCGTCCAATGAAAACGATAACTGTGATGCTCACTGCAATGCAGGCCAGGCGAATTCCCTTGCTATTCACAACGGCTTGTGAATAACTTTTTCCAAGTTTGGCACGCATTATTTCACATCAAACAGGAATCTATGCAATTTATTGATATAAAAGCACAATACTCTGCCTACAAGGAAGCTATCGACGCGCGAATGAAAGCTGTGTTGGGTCACGGACGATTCATCATGGGGCCGGAGGTGGCTGAAATAGAGCAGACATTGTCCGAATACGTTGGGGTCAAGCATTGTATCACCACCGCTAGCGGGACAGACAGTCTTGAAATTGCATTGCGCGCACTTGGTGTTGGGCTTGGTGACGAGGTTGTAACCGTTCCCTTTACCTGGATCAGCACTGCTGAAACAATAGCCCAAGTCGGAGCCACACCCGTTTTTGTTGATATTGATCCTGTTTCTTACAATTTGGATGTCAATCTATTGGAACAATCGATCACCCCCAAGACCAAAGCCATTATGCCCGTCAGCTTGTTCGGGCAAATGCCGGATTTTGATCGGATCAATACCATTGCCGAAAAGTTTGGATTGCCGGTTATCGAAGATGCCGCCCAGAGTTTCGGGGCGACGCAGCGGGACAAACGTAGTTGTT
Organism: uncultured Verrucomicrobiota bacterium; assembly: GCA_964415055.1. Taxonomy (GTDB): domain Bacteria; phylum Verrucomicrobiota; class Verrucomicrobiia; order Limisphaerales; family AAA164-E04; genus AAA164-E04. The sequence continues at coordinate 2,810 of CAYPZD010000177.1, forward strand.
CGGTATCAACCATTGCCAGCACAAGTTTCTTTCCCGCAAAGCCTTTTGGATGTTTCGGAGACGGAGGCGCCTTGTTCTCAGACGATGATGAATTGGCAGAAAAAATGAAGACCGTTCGTAATCATGGAGGTGCCGTGCGACACCATCACACCATGGTGGGTATGAATGGTCGATTTGATACTTTGCAGGCAGCCGTTCTACTCGGGAAGTTTCCGGGATTTGAAAGTGAAGTAAAATCCCGCAATGCCATAGGTGCGCGATACTCTGAATTGCTCAAAGATGTCTGTGTTGTGCCGGTCGTGGACGAAGGCAACACACACGTATACGCCCAATACACCATTCGGGTAGGAGATCGGGATCAATTGGTTGGCAAACTCAAAGAAGCAGGCATACCAAATGCCGTTTACTACCCCAAATGCCTCCACGAACAGCCAGTATTTCAGCCACTTGGTTACGAATGGGGCAGTTTACCTGAAGCAGAAAGAGCTTCTAGAGAAGTGATTAGCTTACCTATGCATCCATTTCTAAGCGAGGAAGATCAGGATAAAGTGGTTGCCGAAGTTAAGAAAGCGCTGGCTTAGAGTTAGTGCTTGACAGTTTAGTTTATTTTGTTCAAAAATTTCTGAACAAAATAACCCAAGAAGATCCGCCAGCCCAAAAGGGGCCTGCGAATCGACCGGCACGAAGTGCGGGGTGACGACGGAGTGACCCTGAATTCATGGTAGGGCCTTCGCTGCTGCGAGGCCGTGAGCAGGTAGAACGTGCCGTCCCTGGCGCGTGCCTTTTGGTTTTCATAAGCTCCTTTGCAGAACGTTTTGGGAAGCCTTAGGATGAAAAAGCTCCTTGCCGCAGGGGCTACATGGGAGAGAGGCATCAAAGGCCAAACGAACCATTCCTGCAGAGGTGCAATATAGTGGGCAACGGGTGACCATATCCCTTGTGTTTCCCTGGAGTGCTGGCGAGGTATCGCCGCTCTGGATCTGATAGATTAACGTCTTGGTAAGCAATTTCTTTTTAAGGCCTTTCTCACTTTAAAGATTGCTGAGTTTGATAAAATCGCCCGTCTTTGCCTACAGACTTAGAGTGGCACACTAACAAGCAGTATGGCCTCCATCTCACTCAGCTCTTTTGCTTCCAAACTAGACCAAGAACTATCCTTTTTATGGGCTGTTTACCTTTTCGGCTCTCATGCATCTAATCAAGCCATGCCGGATAGTGATGTAGACCTCGCGGTTCTCGGAAAGAGCCCCTATACAGCAGCAGATTTGTTCAACGTGAGTTCGAACCTTGCTATCATGCTGAAGCGGAACGTCGATTTAGTGGATTTGCGAGCAGTGCCAACCGACCTGCAGGCACAAATCGTGACAAAAGGCCAGCGCCACGTTCTGACAAATTTCGAACAAATCGAATCCTTCGAAGACTTTGTTTATTCAAGCTATGCTCGCTTGAATGAAGAACGAAAGTATATTCTAGCGGACATACAACAACGTGGCAGCGTCTATGGCAGATGATACGTTGCTTAACAAGTGTGCGATCATCGAGCGGTGCCTCCAGCGTATCGAACAAGACTACATTGGCTTTGAAGATCAAATTGAGTCTGATTTCATGCGCCAGGATGCTGTTGTCCTGAATATTCAAAGGGCTTGCGAAGCCTCCATTGACTTGGCGATGCATGTTGTGCGATGGAAGAAACTAGGTTTGCCAAGAGAAAGCCGTGGCGCCTTTGAGTTGCTGAAAACGTCAAACCTCATGGAGAAAAGCTTGGCCGAAAAAATGATGAAAATGGTTGGGTTCAGGAATTTAGCTGTTCATAACTACCAAAATATCAATCTTGAAATCGTCCATTCGATCGTCACCAAACACTTGGACGATTTCCGCCAACTCGTTAAATGGTCCATCCACCTAAATCAACAGTGATTAATTAAAACTTTGTGCCCTAGTGCCTTTGTGTGAAAATGAAAAAAGCCCTCATCACCGGAATCACCGGTCAAGACGGATCCTATCTTGCG
>CAYPZD010000178.1:0-4753 GCA_964415055.1 uncultured Verrucomicrobiota bacterium
CACCATTCACCATTCACCATTCACCATTCACCATTCACTATTCACTATTCACTATTCACTATTCAAAATTTCGTGCAGATTGGTTTGAAGCGACATGACAGATTCAAACACACCGTTCTACGAGACCGATAAAGCCGTCAGTGAATACCTATTGTTTCATTACGGCAAACCAGAGGAACAGTTACCGCATGCCTTCGGCCCCACTTCGGCGTTGAATTACCCTGTGCGCTGCATTTCCGAATGCCTGGATCCTGAAAAAGTTCCTGCGGCAGCACGTGGTTTGGATCTGGGCTGTGCCGTGGGTCGTTCCTCCTTCGAACTGGCGAAGCATTGTACGGAAGTCATCGGCATCGATTTTTCCCACGCCTTCGTCGAACGCGCCAATCAACTGAAAGCCGATGGACGCTGTCACTACACCTATGCGCAGGAAGGCAGCACCCAACGCAAAACAGAAGCGGTCATCGATCCTTCCATCGACCGATCCCGTCTGCGCTTCCAGCAGGGAGATGCCATGAACCTGCCGGATGATCTCGGAACCTTCCATGTCGTGCTGATGGCAAACTTGATCGATCGATTGACCCAACCCGCAGATTGCCTGACTCGACTCGCGGGATTGGTGGAAAGCGGAGGTCAATTGATCATCACATCCCCCTACACATGGCTTGAAGAATTCACTCCCAAAGAAAACTGGCTGGGAGGTTACGAGGGTGACGGAAAGACCGTGTCCACATTAGATGGACTCAAAGAAACCTTGGAAAAGGATTTTGATCTCCAAACCACCAAAGACCTTCCATTCCTCATCCGGGAGCATGCCCGCAAATACCAATGGAGCGTGGCTCAGGCTTCCGTCTGGTTAAGGAAATAACGCCACTGACCGAACACGGACAAGCCGCAGACCACCGCTGTTTCCGATCTCAAAACCAGTTGCCCCAGGTCAACGGGGACAGCGCCGTTATCGATGAGAAATTGCACTTCTCCGTCGGTCAAATCACCTTCAGGTCCGACACACCAGCAGATGGATGTGTCTTGAAAAGATTGAGCGGCTTTCCACACCGGCATCGGTTGCACCGTTTCGTGCAAATTACCAAAAGCGATGCTCCAGTCATCTCCCAGGGACGACCTCAATGCTTCCAGTTTGATGGGCCCATGTAAACGGGGTTTCCACACGGCGCCACATTGCTTCATGGATTCGATCAGCGTGAGGTTCAATTTTTCCAGTTTGGATGCCACCTCCTTGCCAGCCCAACGTGAAACCGACCGGTCAGACTCGATCAACCAGATGTCATCCACTCCCAGCTCCGTGGCTTTTTGCAGAGCCAGATCCATGGCCTTGGGTTTCAGCAATGCCAAAGCCAATCCGAGGCGTTGTGCGGACCGGGCTTGTTGGCGTCTGGAAGTAATCCGAACGGTCACCTGCTTCTTTGATCCGTCCACTATTTCACCGGACAGACATTCCCCTTCCCCGTTCAGAATCTGAACGTCTGCCCCGCGGGACAGACGCAGCACATTCAGAGCATGCCGCGCATCAGCGGCACGTAAGGTCACCACTTCATCTTGGCACTCGGAAGGTGGCAGGAAAAAGCGATGCATAAGATGCGCACCGGATCAATTGCCGGTGAAAAACTTTTTGGCTTTTTCGAAAAACCCGTTGGAGATGGGATTCACCCGGTCATCACAAGATTCGGCGAAATCCTGCAACTTCTCCTTTTGTTCCGCGTTCAGGCTGGTAGGCACTTCGACATTCACGCGAACGTGAAGATCGCCCCATCCGTAACCTTTGACGTTTTTCACACCTTTTCCACGCAAGCGAAACACACTTCCCGGCTGGGTGCCTGCCGGAATACGGATCGTGGCCTTGCCGGACAGAGTGGGCACTTCGATCTCTGATCCAAGCGCAGCCTGCACAAAACTGATCGGCACTTCGCAAATGAGGTCGTCCCCTTCCCGTTCAAAGATTTCATGTTCCCGCACATGAATCACCACGTAAAGATCACCGGAAGGACCGCCACGCACCCCGCTCTCGCCTTGCCCCGTGGACCGGATCCGGGCGCCAGTGTCCACCCCGGGTGGGATGCGAAGTCGCACTTTGGTGGTCTTCTCCTTGCGTCCGGCTCCCTGGCAACGTTTGCAGGGTTTTTCGATGGTTTTTCCTGCGCCATGACAACGGGGACAGGTTTGAGTGAATGTGAAAATACCGCGGGAGGTCGCAATCTGACCTTTTCCGTGACAAGTCGTGCAATTAACCGTGCGGGAACCGGGTGCTGCTCCGCTGCCTTTGCAATCGTCACAGGCATCCATTTTGGTGATGGGAATTTCCTTTTCACAACCGAGGCTGGCTTCTTCAAAGGAAATCTCCATGTCATAACGCAAGTCGGAACCGCGCTGCGGGGCATTGGGATCACGGCGTCCTCCGCCACCGAACAGATCTTCAAAAATGCTACCACCGCCGCCGCCGCCACCACCGCCGCCACCGAAGACTTCACGGAAAATGTCGAACGGATCATGGAACCCGCCTCCACCGCCGCCTGCTCCGCGCGAACGGGGATCGAAAGCGGCATGACCATATTGATCATAAGCGGCACGTTTCTGCGGGTCGCTCAATGCTTCGTAGGCCTGGCCCAATTCCTTGAATCGGTCTTCAGCTTCCTTGTCGCCCGGATTTTTGTCCGGATGAAATTTGACAGCTTGTTTGCGGTAAGCCTTTTTGAGCTCCTCCTGCGAGGCGCTGCGTTCGACGCCGAGAATTTCGTAGTAATCCCTTTTGGACATGATTGAATGTTTGGGTCGTCTGTCCCGTTTGAATCCGGTCAGGAAGCGTCGGTTGATTTAGTTTCGGAAGATGGGGCCTTGGCCACCACCACGTTGGCCGGACGGATGAGCCGGTCGTTCAACTTGTAGCCTTTGCGAGCCTGTTCGACGACCTGATCCTCGGGAGCATCTGTCGTTTCCTTCTGCGACACCGCTTCATGCCAGACCGGATCAAACGCTTTACCCAGCGCATCCACTTCCTCGAGCCCGGCGTCTTTCAGGGTCGATTTCAATTGGTTGTGCACCATTTCGATGCCCATCTTGATGGAAGCCACACTCTTGTCATCGACATTCTGAACCGCGGTCATGGCCATTTCGAAATGATCCAGGGTGGGAATCAATCGTTCCAACAAGGCTTCGTTGGCATATTTGACCGCTTCGGAACGTTCGCGTGCGGCGCGCTTCTTGAAATTGTCGAACTCGGCATTCAATCGAACGAAACGATCCCAGTATTCATCGGCTTTCTGTGCCTTGGCTTCCATATCGTTCCATTCCTTGCGCTCAACGGTCACAGGCGAGTTATCTTCAGGTTCGGCAGAAGCTTCACCGTCAGAGCCCGCTGACTCGTTGTCGGCAACGCCGGGGTCGTCGACCACTTCAACGTTCACTTCGTCGTTTTCCGAAGACACCTCGTTGTTCGCTTCGGACGTTTCAGGTTTTGTCTCTTCAGATTCCTTGCTCATATCCATCAATCAAAACTTCAACTAATGTTAAAGAACTTGGGAACATACGCAAGAGTCCGAGGGGATGCAACAGGAAGTCAGGGTGTTTGGAGATTTTTTTGGATCAGGACAGGACGTGTTCTCTACCAAACCTCAACGCTTCCGCATCAGATCCCAGGCCACCAGCCATTCCTCACGCACCCGCCTAAACCCCATTTCGTTGAGCCGACGATCCATGTCCGGCATGTGCCCGGCGCCGTAAAAGACCGCCAGCCTCTTTTTTCCGGACTGTATTTCGCTGGCGAGCACCTGAAAGGCCTTGTCGTTTCTACCCCGTAATATCACAGATCCTTTGCCGTCCATGCCTTGATCTATGCCCGCCATCATGGATTCCATTTCACTCAACTGTTGCGCAAACATCCATTTGAGTGTGTGCTCGCGATCATTGCTGGCCAGGGCGACGAGCAAGCCAAGGCCGTTCAGTCCAGATAACTGTCCGTTGGCCATCATCTGTTTTTCCTGAAAAAAGGATTGGAGCGCGAGGGTGAAAAAGTTTTCACCTTTCTCACCTTGGAGCTTGGAAAACGTGGCCGGATCCAGATCAGCATGCACGAAATTCTTGACGCTGTAATCTATTCCCTCCAGCTGAAAATCCAATCCAAGCATATTCTTCATGCCCAATTGCATCTGACTGACCGGATGCCCGCTTCCCGAGATTTCCGAGGGATCCACCTCATCATCCTTGATCATCTCATAAAGCACAGAATCATAACGCTTAAACCGTTTATTCAGTGCATCATAGTAAGCCTTATCTCCGATGTGCACAGCCCCCACCAAAGCCACCTCCACTCCGGATGGATGGCGGTAGGTCTGAATCGCGGTATCCACATGCCCCTCACGATCAGCCAGTTCAACAAACCGCATGAAAGTAACGTCCGAATTGGCGGCTTTTACCCCAAGGCACAAAGAAACCAACAGCCCCCCGGCAACAACACAAACAAACCATTTGCTCAAGCAATCCTTCATGATAGCAACACTAACCAACAGAACACATCAAAGCAACCACGTTTGGAATGGTGAATGGTGAATTAGCGGTGAGGGGTGAGTTCAAGACATAGGTAGATCGTGCCGTCCTCGGCGCGCCCCTCATGGCAACCGAACCTAAATTCACCCCACAATGGAATCCCTAATAGCATCCACCAAACTGCCCCCCCACGTGAGCATCACAAAAAAAACCTTCTCAACAAACCTTGGCGTCTTTGCGCCTTCGCGCCTTGGCGATA
>CAYPZD010000179.1:0-4565 GCA_964415055.1 uncultured Verrucomicrobiota bacterium
CGCCGCCTGAAAAACTGGCCCAAAGCGAGTGAGAAGTTTTGGATAAACAAAACAATTTACAATAGAGCAAAAAAGACACAAACAAGAAGAAATCATCAGCTTACTGCCAAAAGAGAATGATTAACGATTAACGGCCTTGGATAATGGCAAGTTTGGAAAACGCCCCGGCGTGATATGATCACCCTAACTTCTCACTCAACTTGGGCCAGAAAGTCGACGGCCGGCAGGGGAAACCTCTACCGTGTCAGTTCGAGGTTTTGGTTCCAGTTTTGGACGAGAATGGCATCCGGCTGTCGGCTTCCTTCATTGGATGCTGCGTCGCCTAGCTGCCTTTCGATGTAGAGAAATTGGCCTGTGGCTGGGACATGGGTCATGATGCGTGGGAAATAACGATTCCCGTAAAACATGTTTTTCGGAAGATCGATCACTTTTGCAGGCGGTGTGAAGGCCGGCGCGGGTTCTGGCATGAAGTGAGTGTTGTAAAGAATCTGTGCCTCCGGATCGATGTAATAGAGGGTGTTGCGGCTTGGGTGCCAGAAAGGATGAATGGCCCTGTAGCCCTGGTTGATGACGTAGCGTATGGAAGCGTCGGGAAACCCCACAACATAGACCGAGTCGTCTTTTCTCTGTTCTCCTGAAACAAAAGCCATCCATTGATTGTCGTGGGATAGAGCAGGATTCCAGACATCGTCCAAATGAGATGAAAAGGGTTGAGGTGACCGATTCTCACTCTCCATGTCGATGAATGCATGCCTGCCCCAGCGTGGGTAACCCTGAACCAACACGTAGCGTCCGGATTTGGAAACGGCCACGACATGGCCCGGGGAAAGCAGGGTTTGTTTGTCGGTGTAGTCGGTTCCACCGAAGAATGTCCGCACTCCTTGATCGTCCCAAAGCCGGAAGACAATTTGCTTTTGATTGAGCCAATGAGGCGATGCCAGCCAATTCATGTTTTGAAACGATCGGATTCTTGAGCTGGTCTGACGAGCAATGTCGTATTGCCAGAAATGCGAAGATAGATCTTCGTTGGCACCAAAGAGGATGTGCTTTTGGTCCGGAGAAATGTCCAGTCCACTGATCCATTGTCGATCCAAAGTTCCTTCCAGATAGGATCCTAGTGTCCCGTCGTCTTGGATCCAGCGTAAACGAAAAGTGGGTATGGGTTTTTTGAAATGGTAGATGAGGGTGTTTTGGGCTGAAACGGCAAAACCAAAACTAGCTTTGTCGGTCACTTTAAAGATTTCGCCAGTCCTTGTCAGAGTAGCCAGGTCAAAAGGGAAGGCCCAGAGCCCCATCTTTCTCGCACTCATGATATAAAACAGGATGTGACCACTAGGCGCATACACGGGATTATTCAGGTTGTAACCCTTGAGTTGAAGAAGTTCCTTCCGGCCGGTTTCCTCGCTCCAAATGGTGACCGTATCAATGGCGTGATGTCGCCTGTGGGTGATGAATATCAGACCACGACCTTCCGGCAATGCATTGGCTTCGTGAAAGTTGTCGTCCTGGTCCGTAGTCGGAAGGACAAGCTCCGGAGGCTCGTGGCCGTTGATTTGCACCTTGAAAAGGCCCTGATCCCCTGTGTTGAAAATCAACTCTCCGTTGGCACGCCACAGCCCACCTCCATGGTTGGGTGCTTCATTGCCATTGATATTGCAGAGAACCGTGCGCTCATGGGTCTCCAGTGAATGAAGGTAGAGTTTGTTTTTGTCCAGGTAAGCAATACGGTCGCCTTCAGGTGAGATGAAAGGTTCTTGAACAAAGTGATGATTCAATTGAGCCGTGGGACCCACGTGATCCAATGGGTGAACAAGAATTCCTTTTTGCGTGCGGAGGATCAATCGGTCGGACCGTGGCGTCAATAGAAATTGGGTGAATCGGCTGAGAATGTGATCGCTCTCGGTGAAGTAAATGGGAAGCGAAAGAGTGGGTTGGGCCTGTGCCTCCTTTTGAGTTGCCGAGGGAGTGTGTGGGCGACTCAACCAGATGACGCAGCAGAGAATGATGCAAGCCAACCCGGCGATGCTCCAGGGCAAAAGCCCACGCCTTGGCTGGATCGATTGCGGTGTGGATCGATACTCAAAATCAGAGGCATGCTGCCATTGCAAAAGAATATCTTCCAGATCGATTCGGGCGGCTCCCATATCAGGGAGTCGACGCTGGACATCCCTTCGGAGACATTTTTCCAACAGCCATCTAAGGTTCTTCGGCGTATCGGCGGGAAGAGCCTCCCAGGGAATCTCCATCTTCAGGATATTGGAAAGGGTTTCCACTGGGTCCTGGCCGGTGAAAAGGATTTTGCCGGTGAGCATTTCAAAAAGGACACATCCAAAGCTCCAGATGTCGCTTCGTTGATCCAGAGGGCGACCCCGTGCTTGTTCGGGGCTGAGGTAGGGCAAGGTGCCCATGATAATGGCGGTTTGGGTAAGCAAGGAGGCGGTTTCGTCCTGCTGCATTGAAGTTTCACCCGAAGCTGCAGCCACAGGAAGCCCGTTGAGGTCGGTGATGAGAGCCGAGATCCCAAAATCCAGCACCTTGATTTCATTCGTTGAATTGATCTTGATGTTGCCTGGTTTGAGGTCCCTGTGAACAATCCCTTTTGCGTGGGCTGCCTCCACGGCATGGCTGATGGAAACGGCCATTTTAATGGCTTCATCGAGAGGCAAGGGGCCCTGTTGCAGTCGTTCTGCCAGGGTATGGCCATCAATGTATTCCATAACGATGGCATGGTCGCGATCCGAATGCTCCACTCCATAAATGGAGGCGATGTTGGGGTGTTCCAGTGAGGCGAGTAATTCAGCTTCCTGCTGAACTTTGTGTTGAAAGATTTCGTGTTCGGATCCTTTGTCAGGAATCCACTTTATCGCCACCGGGCGTTTGAGGTGCTTGTCGAGTGCCCGGAACACCTTGCCACTTACCCCTTCCCCAATCAATGCCTCCAAGGTGTAGTGGGCAATGGCGGCGGGTGCTTCGAATGGTGCCTGCGTCAAGATCCCTGCCGGCTCACGGGTCAGAAAAGCCGATTGAGTGGTATGAGCCTTCAGGAGGGAGAGAAGGGGACCATGAAGACCTGGGTGCGATTGCTTCACGGTTTTCAGCCACGATTCTCGATCAGCGCTGTCCAGAGACAGCGCCTGGTCAAAAAACTTCTCCAGCATCGCATGATCCGATTCTTGTGTCATGAGGCTTCGGTGAAAGGTGAAGGGGATTGAAGCTTTCTTGCCAAGTAGGCTCTGCCAAAAGTGACCTTGCGCTGGATGGTGCGTTCAGAGATACCCGTAGCCGTTGCAATTTCCTGATTGTTCATGCCAACGAAAAATCGCATTTGGAGCATCTTTCCGACTTCAGGATGGTCTTTCTCCAGTTGCTGGAGCACTTCATGCATCGCAAGAATCTGTGGATCTTCGCAGTCTTCGGCCGTCTGAATTTGTTCGAGCATATGACTGTCGATGTCTGCCATCGGTAGTTGCCGCGAGCGTTTTCTGGCACGATCTACGAGAATGTTACGCATCACCACAGAGGCATAGGCAAAAAAATGCTCCTTTTCCCGCCACCGGTCTCGGCTTTCGAGACGCAGCCAGGCCAGATGGGCCAGATCGGTTGCCTGGATGGATTGGGTGGGGCCAAACTGTTGCAATTTGAAGCGGGCCAGCTGCCGAAGCCGCAGGTAATCCTCAGGTAGCAATTGGCCAGTTTTTTCAAGAATCTGAAAGGGCTGTTTTGACTTCTCTTCCATGTCTCTTGTCCCGATGGGCAATAGATGACCCAAAGCATCTCACGATCAGTTTGGAAGCTGATTTGCGGCCTGTCAATTACAAAGAAGTCATCAGTTTGTAATGGTAGGGTGGTCTACTCAGAGCTTTTTGGGGCTGACTGCGCAGCGATGCGTTTGTGTTCGGTCGATGGCAGTTGGTTGACGCGTCCTTGGGCATCGATCTGGATTCGGATGAAAGTGTAGGTCTCATCGTCGCGTCGAATGTCCATTCCGACATGCGATTCGATCTCTCCATCCTCATTCAGGCTCTCGGTTCGGAAGATGGTCTTGTCCTTGAACAAGGAGCCCTTGTTTTCCCAGTAATCGCCCTTGCTGTTGATGAAAACAGTTCTCACGGTTTTTTCTTTCTTGTCGTAAAACCGCATTCCGTGAATTTGGTTGCCGTTGCTGTGGCTTCCCTGGATTTGAATCATCGTACCCTTCAACTGAGCAGTGAAGGAAACCGTCCACTTGCCGTCTGGGAAGGTGGCTTGCCATGTGCCGAGCTGCCAGGCCATGGGTTGAAGGGGGCTGATAAGGCTTTGCTCATCGGCTCTTGTCATGCTAACCCATGGCAGTATGACAAGGAACAGGGTCCAGACGGAGGCCCGGAGGTGGTAACTGATATTATTTAGCAATCTCACATTGATAACCACGACTTGTGGGTACCAACTGCGCCAAAAAAATCTCCTTAGATGTTGGGTGGACTTAATTCAGGTGTCCCAGGTAATTCATTTTTTTAACGCCATTTGAAGTGATGCATGGCCGAAATTGCTATCTTTTGTGACCAAAAGAAATCGTTTAGCCCGGT
>CAYPZD010000180.1:0-4555 GCA_964415055.1 uncultured Verrucomicrobiota bacterium
AAACCATTAATTGCGATTTTTACTGCCATAATATTTCTAAGGTTCCAATTTCAAATACGAAGTTCAAAAAATGAAAGACGGATACTAATCACCAACCGCCTTCCGTCAATGTCGAATTTAAGGGGCGTAATGGAACAAAAGCGCATCAGCGTGGTTCCAACGATTTCCGTTGCCATCTTCCAAAATCAACGTTTAATCAGAGCCAGTTCCTGAACACCGGCACAATTTTTCGGCAGGCGGTTTCCCTTTCTTACGGCAGATCGCTTATCGCGGACAATTCGTTACCAGTTATCGCTTAATAACATGGCTGATTGAAATCCCAAAGTATGAAATCATATGTGATCTGGTGGTAGAGGAAATTCGCAAGAAAATTCCTGAACTGGTAAAACATCTGAAAGACAAGCCCTGATCCAATCATGAGTCCTTTTCAAATCAACCATCTCAAAAACCTGACCGCCCTCCTTGCGCTGTTGACGCTGTCTTTCACGGTTGGCTGCGGCAAGCAATCGTCGGGCTTGGTGCTGCGCATGGCCCATACACTCGACACGAGCCATCCGGTTCATGCCGCCATGGAACATATGGCCGCCCAACTGACGGAAACCTCAGCAGGCCAGATGAAACTCAAGATTTATCCCGGCAGCCAACTCGGTTCGGAACGTGAGACCATCGAACTCCTCCAACTGGGCGCGATTGATCTGGTCAAGACCTCGACCTCTCCTCTCGAAGGGTTCATTCCGGGCATGGGGGTATTCGGAATTCCCTATGTGTTTCGCAGCGAAGAACACTTTTGGAATGTTTTGAACGGGGACATCGGCAAACAACTCATGCAACTCGGCGTGGACAAGAAACTGCGTGGCCTCTGCTATTATGATGCCGGAAGCCGCAGTTTTTACACCAAGGAAAAACCCATTCAATCTCCAGCCGATCTGAAAGGACTGAAAATCCGCGTGCAAAACAGCCAGACCTCGATCCGCATGATCGAGGCCATGGGAGGTTCGGCCACTCCGATCGCATTTGGCGAGCTTTACACCGCTCTGGATCAGGGAGTCGTTGACGGCGCGGAGAATAATCCGCCCAGTTTGCTTACTTCACGTCACTATGAGGTCTGCAAGTATTACTCACTGGACGAACACACCATGGTGCCCGACATCGTGTTGATCGGCACCGAGACCTGGGATCGATTGACTGAAGAGCAACGCGGATGGCTTCAGGATGCCGCCGACGAATCCGTCACGTTTCAACGCAACCTTTGGAAACAAAAAACGCAGGAAACCATGTACAAACTCAAGGAAGGCGGCGTGGAAATCATTCGTCCCGACAAGAAACCCTTTCAAGACGCGGTCAAGGAACTCCACGATTCCTTTAAAGGAACCGAAGCGGGCAAATGGATGGAAGCCGTATTGCAACAAGAATAGATCGTCATGTTAAAACTCTTGGTTCAAATCAAAGAATCACTGGTCAAGCTGCTGGAATGGATCCTGATCCTTCTGGTGGCGGGACTGGTGCTGGACGTCCTGTGGCAGGTGTTCTCGCGTTTCGTGCTGAACGATCCCAGCTCCTGGACGGATGAACTGGCCACTCTCCTGATCATCTGGGTTGCCATGATCGGAGCCAGTGTGGCCTTCATCCGAAACAACCATTTGGGCGTGGACTATTTTGTCGGCAAACTCAAACCCCGCCCTCGCCTGATCAGCGAAATCCTGGTGCAGGGACTTATCTGCTTGTTCGCAGTGGTGGTGCTGCTTCTGGGCGGCGCCAAACTGGTGACGTTAACATTGCTGACCGAGCAGGTTTCCCCCGCCCTTTTGGTGAAGATGGGACATGTCTACATGGCCCTGCCCTTGAGTGGATTGGTCATTGCCCTGACTTCGATCGAAACAGCGGTTGAGAAAATGGGCGCGCTGAACCAAGTGTCCCGGGAGGTATCCGAATGATCTCTCCAGCTTTCATTATGGTACTGCTGTTCGTCGTGTTACTGGTGCTGAATGTGCCGGTGGCAGTGGCGATCTGTCTATCCACATTCGCCACCGCAGCAGTGGCCATGGGCACGATGGATATCGCCGCCGCGACCATCGCTCAACGCATGGCGACCGGTGTCTACAGTTTCTCTTTGCTCGCCATTCCTTTCTTTATCCTGAGCGGACTGCTCATGGGGCAAGGTGGCATCGCACGTCGATTGACCGATCTGGCCACCGCCCTGGTGGGTCGTTTTCCCGGCGGCTTGGCCTTTGTGAATGTGCTTTCCTGCATGTTGTTCGGAGCGGTCAGCGGTTCGGCGACGGCGGCGGTTTCGTCGATCGGGGGATTCATTATCCCCGAAATGCAGCGTAAAGGATACAACCGCGAGTTCGGTGTGGCGCTCACGATTACATCCGCCACCACCGGACTCTTGATCCCCCCCAGCAACATCATGATCGTTTACGCCCTGGTTTCGGGTGGGGCGGTTTCCATTGCCACTCTTTTTGTTGCCGGTATTTTGCCCGGGATGGTGTTCGGTCTGCTGCTCATGATCGCCGCAGGCGTTCTCTGCAGGAAAAACGGGTATGGAGCTTCGGAGCCAATGCCGCTGAGTGCGGTCTGGACCGCCTTTCGCCGGGCCTTTCTCAGTCTATTACTCATTTTCATTGTGTTGGGCGGCATCATGAAGGGCGTCTTCACCGCCACGGAAGCGGCAGCCATCGCCGTTGCCTATTCCTTTGTGCTGTCGGTAATGGTCTATCGCGAGGTTGCCTGGAAGGACATTTCCAAAATCTTGTTGCAAACAGGCATCACCACCGCCGTGGTCTTCCTGTTGATCGCCACTTCGATGGCTATGTCCTGGATTCTCACGCTGGAGGAAATCCCCCAGCAAGTTTCCACTTTCATGCTCGGACTTTCGGACAATCCCATCATCATTCTCTTGTTGATCAATGTCCTGCTATTGGTTGTAGGCACCTTCATGGACATGACGCCGGCGGTGTTGATCTTCACTCCCATCTTCTGGCCGGTCGTGCAGAACTTCGGCATGACGCCTGTTCATTTCGGCATCATGCTCATTGCAAACCTCTGCATCGGACTCTGCACGCCGCCGGTGGGCACCTGTCTGTTTGTGGGCTGCGGGGTGGGCAAAACCAGCATTGCCAAGGTCGCTCCGGCTGCCATTCCGTTTTTTATCGCCCTTTTGGTGGCCTTGATGCTTGTCACCTTCGTGCCCGCGCTGACAAACTGGCTGCCCGCCGTTTTTGGCATGAATTAAATCGAATCACAATTTTATGAGTCACAGCACCTTTATTCACGACGACTTCATCCTGCAGAACGAATCCGCCCGCCGCATCTACCATGCCTTCGCCGAGCCGGCGCCCATATTCGATTTTCATTGCCACCTGCCACCCGAAGACATCGCGAACAATCGAAAGTTCAACAACCTCTTTGAGATCTGGTTGGAAGGCGACCATTACAAATGGCGCGCCATGCGCTCGAACGGTGCGGCTGAAAAATACTGCACAGGTGACGCTGAACCGTTCGAAAAATTCAAGGCCTGGGCGGCCACGGTCCCTCACACCCTGAGGAACCCGCTTTACCACTGGACGCATCTGGAATTGGCACGCTATTTCGGCATCACCGAACTGTTGAACGAAGACAGCGCCGAACGCATCTGGAATCAAACCCGGGAGCAACTTGCCGGTGATGACCTGACCACACACGGTATCCTGAAAAAATTCGATGTCCGAACCGTCTGCACCACGGACGATCCAACCGATGATCTTCAACATCACCAGGCGATCAAGGCATCCGGCATCGAAACCACCGTTGTGCCCACTTGGCGTCCGGACAAATCATTCGGAGTCGACAACCCGGAAGCTTTCAACACCTGGGTGGGCAAACTGGAAGCACAAAGCGGCATCTCGATCTCAAACTTCAACCAATTCATCGAAGCCCTGGACAATCGACTGGACTTCTTCCACGAACAAGGCTGCCGACTTTCCGACCACGGCCTGGGACAATGCCCGGCCAGTTTCAGCAGCGAACAAGCCGTGTCATCCATATTTGATGAAGCACGCGCCAGACGCGGAGCCAGCCCGGAAGCACAGCAACAATTCACAACTTTTGTGCTGGGCCACCTGGGAGAACGTTACGCCGAAAAAGGATGGACCATGCAGATGCACATCGGAGCGCTGCGCAACAACAACCGCCGACTCCTCTCAGCTCTGGGACCGGACACCGGATTTGATTCGATCGGTGATCTTCCACAAGGTGTCACCCTGTCCGCCTTCCTGGATCGTCTCGACACCCACAACAAACTGCCGAAAACCATTCTCTATAACTTGAACCCAGCCGACAATTACCTGTTCGCCACCATGATCGGCAACTTTCAGGACGGCACCATCCCCGGTAAGATCCAACTGGGATCAGGCTGGTGGTTCCTGGATCAAAAGGAAGCCATGGAATGGCAGATGAACGCCTTGTCCAATCTGGGGCTTCTGTCCCGTTTTGTGGGTATGGTTACCGATTCCCGTTCTTTCATGTCCTATCCGCGACACGAATACTTCCGTCGCGTCCTCTGCAACCTCATTGG
>CAYPZD010000181.1:0-4532 GCA_964415055.1 uncultured Verrucomicrobiota bacterium
TTGCCGAGTTCCAGCGATTGATCGAGTGAACCGACACGTAAACGGGTATTCCTAGATGATTGATCTTCAAAAACCACAACCAAACGCTGGTCCCATGTCGTCGTACCACTGATATGCGACGCCCAATCGATGGGAAATCCGGATAACATGTCCCAATTGACCTTTTGAAAACCTGTCGTGGAAATATACCGTGAAGCCAGAACCGTCGAATAACTCGAATCTTTTCCACTCTGTTGCCAAAACGGGAGCAAGATAAAATACCCCTTGCCCTCGACCATCTCGATACTCGGAGGCAGATAGTCATCCGATTCGGCAACAGGTCTGGCCAATTGCCTGCTATAGGTTTTAATGCGGTCCGCTGAAGTAACCTGGGTTACACTCATCGTCACAAAAGTCTCCTTCGTACGTTCCGGCAGATCCAGGAAGGCGCGTTCCAGCCATCCCACGACATACGAGTCATCCTTATCCACTGCCAGATCCACCATGGAATGGGTTTCAAATTCAGACCAAGGATCTTTATTCAATTTGATGGCTTCACCTTGAGGGCTTAAATCTTGAGCAAAACGTTGAGCCATCAGGCTGGACGGTCCGATAGCGGACTCGCTGACCGCCCAGGCAATGACAAAGCCACCATCCATCGTCACGCCCACGTCAAAATCCGCCAAATCAGGACCTCCCGCGACAGCATCGATTTGTTTCACTTGCTCATGCCTCACGATCCGTTGCCCGGACGAATCAAATCGACTGGCGACGATTTTAAACGCGACGGGGGCCCCTGTCTCATTCGCTTCTGGTGAATATTCCATCCAGAAACAGGAAAAGTTGCCCTGTTCATCCATTACTGTCCTGGACGGAACACCGAGAGGAAGAGGGCGGTCACTGGCATTGATTTCCATCGGTGAAGACAGAGGCTGCCCACCCGAACCGTAAAGTCGGGCATTCCAGGGGCTTCTTGGACCATTGAGATCACGATCCGCATCAAGTGGTAAATAGTCATACCAGGTCACCACATAAGACCCCTTATTGGAAACAGCCACCTGAGGGCGCAACGCCTTTTCGGCAACCAAGCTATCACGGATGGGAAGGATGGGTGACTGACCATTTGCAGCCAAAATCCCCAGCGAAAACACACACATCAACAGATGCATCAAGTCCTGATGAACGGTTCGCATCCAGCCACAAGCAATGGGTAGAAAGGGGCGAACTTGCACCGAAGAACGATGCCAGCAATCTTGGAATCGGGGAGGCAATTGCATGGAAAATGTTTAGCATAATTCCTGCCAAAAAAATTTCCAGACTTTAAAAACATCCACAAACCCTGCCCTAATATTGTTTTATTAAGTTCCTTATAGTGTCCATATCGCAACAACGTCATTAATTCATATTGTACAATCCTTTTTTTGACACCCTCACTCACATTTGGCACTGAACGTGCTAAAACCATGGTATGAAACCCCACGTGAAAAGCATGTTACCCAGTAGGCCTATGCTTCTGCTTAACTTTTTTGCAGACCGATTGAAATCTCCGGGTTGTCGGGAAAAAAACAGGCAAATAACCTGGGGGCACGCATCTGCCTGTTCATATTCCTGGCAATCATCAGCACACTAAATCAGGAAGCACAGATTCAACCCATTCAAGTGACCGATTCCGGAGTCAGCAAGACGATTGCCGTCAGTCAAACAGGCGAATTCATGATCACCTGGACAAGAGGAGTTCCTGGTCAGGGGAATCCATTGCCCATCTATGCGCCCTTCAGTCAATATGGGCGGGTTTTTAATGCTGACGGCACTCCCAAGTCATCGGAGTTCAAAATCAGCGACGATGGGACGCACACGGTGGTCAAGACGGATGAACGCGGAAATTACACCTGTTTCTGGCCAAGTTCCGGCTTCTCTCGACGGGTATTCATGAGACGATATGATGCCAACGGTGTCGCACGAACGAGTGCGGAAAGCATCATCACCAGCGGTAACACGACAACGTTCGATGCAGACATGATCACTGACGGCCGATTTGTCGTCGCTTGGAGCGAAAACGACGGCAGTTTCATTAATGGCAAATCCAGTATTTATGCCCAAAGATTTGACTCAAGAGGCAGAAAAGACGGTTCCGTAATCAGTGTGACCCCAGAGGATCCAGAAGACAATGAATCACCGTCCATGGTGAGCGTCAGTATGGACGAAGAAGGGGGATTCGCAATAGCCTGGTTAAACCGCACCTTCCCCCCTTTTCCCGCCATCGAGATGCATATCACTTTGAATGTCGCAACCTTTGACTCTGACGGTAATGAGCTGTCATCTCAAGTGGTCATGGAGGAAAAAATTGAAGGGATCCATGAGCATTTGCCGCCCGTGATCCAAAAGACATCGAAAGGCGGCTGGATCGTCCTGACCACCCACACCGAAAGATTGGTGGGTCCCGAAATTCTCGCAGCCAAAATTGAAGGAGCGTACCAACCTGCCGCGGAAGACCCAATTCAGGATGTTTCCATTCCTATTTCAACTGCCAACATAGGAATAAATGGATTTAACCTCGCAAGGAAAGACGATGGTCAAATGGCACTGACAGTCTCCGGACTGAGTACAAACCATGATATTCCACATGTTGCGATCTTTGAGGACACACCTCCCCGGCTAACTGATTTTCAGCCGATCCAGGAAGAATCAATTCCTTCACTGAACACGATGAGCATTACATCAATCGCCCCCCACCCCGAAGGTACGTTCATTTACTCAGCCACCTACTATCCATCAGGATTTCCCGATACGGCCTATTATGCGGTCAAGGCTGCTGTCATCCAGCCACCACCAGGGAACCACAACACTGCTTCCCCCCTTACTCTCACCTGGAATGACTCAGGCAAACTGGAATTGAGTTTTGAAACCGAAGCGGGTCAAAGCTACCGATTGATGAGAGGATCGCACCTGGACTCCATGGAAGAATCCGAAGTGATCGAAGGCACAGGAATTGCCGTCACTCGAACCATAGCTCCTGAACAGACAGCAGAGTTTTTCTCAATCATCCACAAAGAATGATCACTGCCCAAGGGGCGGCAAGTGTTCAACGCCGTATTCCAGCAAAAGCATAAAGGCATTGGAACGGGTCGCCATGTGTTCTGACTTGAGGGCTTCTTGAACAAGAGGGATGAACTGTTTAGATCTATCTTCCATTTCAAGTAGCACACTCAAGGATGAATTCACTTCGTTTGGTTGATCGGATTGCAGATTTTGCTCAATCAAAGGTAGCAGAAGTTGAAAATCCTGACGCACTTTTGCGTGTTGATGAGCGGCAGAAATGTTTCCATCGTTGACCTTGTTCAACAGATCTTTGTTTTCCAGCAGTCGGACACGATCATGCTCCAACAACAAGCTCGCCACCGACGTATTTACGCCTCTGGTTTCGGATACAAGATGACGATGCAGCGTAGACAATGCCTCCATGTGATCAGGTTGGTGGTGTAACAAAATATTAGCCGCAATGATCTGCTTATTATCAACGGGAGATTTCAGATAAGGTTCCACGAGTGGAATAATCAATTCTGAATGGGTCGTCGCCTCCTTCAAAAATGACACCGGGTCTCCATGCAATCCGATCGCTTCAACTAAAAAGGGCAAGTGGTCCACCACTTTTTCCGAATCGATGCGTCCTACCGCTACGCACGCAGCCAACTTCATGGACATAAGGTGTGTCAGGGAAAGAGTTTTTTTGTAGGGCACTTGCAAGTCCTCATACCAGGACTTGATATAGTCTTCGGAAGTAAATCGCAGCACATCCGCCAGCAACTGTTTTGCGCCACCCCTCATTTGACCGATGGCTCTCATTTTGGCCACCCATGCATTCAGATCAGCTTCCAAAAGGGATTCAAGCACAGCCGGGACGAGGTTTGGGGAGCGGACAGCACTCTCGACAAGAATGGGCCCGGATGTCGCACGTACGGTTGGATCTGAATCATCCACATATTGAAGTAAAAACTCATTAACATCTGAACGATTTTCGGCAAACTTCCCAAGAAATTCCAATGCTTGACGACGAAAACGCTCTTTATGATCAGGCCTTACATATGGATCGGTGCGACCTAATTGATCTAAATATTTCATTTTATCCATCACGACCGGAATCGCGGGCACAGAATCATCTCCCATTTCGTCCAGAATAAAAAACATGTCGTCAGCCAACGCGACATGCTCCAGCCCATCGATCATCTGCATCCTTTTTGGAAAATCCTGAGACCATTGCCATCGCAAGATGGAACGATGATTCCAACTGCCGCCAAAGAACTCCTCGTTACCCTTTTCCATTTTCGCCAACAATTTATTTAGCGCAACCTCTGAACCCGGTAACACATACCAAAAAGCCAGGGCTGCAACATGCCTTATTGTTGGATTAGAATGGTCGACTCCCTCCATGACCGCCTCAGAACAAGCACGTGCGGCAGTGGGACCTAATCGTTGAATCAGTTCAAGGGCATGCAATGAAACTAGATCGGGCGGCAAGGGCGTCGGAAGTTTGCTCTGAAGCCACCCAGGGATAC
>CAYPZD010000182.1:0-4511 GCA_964415055.1 uncultured Verrucomicrobiota bacterium
CTCGAAGACTCGCAAGCGAAGGATGGCGGAGAGGGAGGGATTCGAACCCTCGGTACCCGATTAGAGCACGCACGCTTTCCAGGCGTGTGCCTTCAACCACTCAGCCACCTCTCCGGTTGTGTGGGGGAGGCATTGTGTCGGGTTCGGTCGGGGTGTGCAATGATTTTTCGGGGTTTTTGAGGGATATTTTTTTAATGCGCTCATCGCTTGATGTTGTCGGTCCGGATCGCTAACCTACGGTCCATGCATATTGTCGGCGTGATCCCTGCGCGTTATCAATCCAGCCGGTTCCCAGGCAAACCCCTGGCCGATATCGGCGGCAAGTCTCTCATCCAACGTGTCGTCGAGCAATGCCGGCGGGCGGAGTCTCTCTCGGATGTCATTGTGGCCACCGATGATGAGCGCATCGCCGACCATGCATCCGACTTTTGCCGGGTGGAAATGACGGATCCAAACCATCCGTGCGGAACCGATCGCGTAGCGGAAGTCGTTGAACGGCTGGCAGATTGCGAGGGAGCGGTCAACATTCAGGGCGATGAACCCATGATTGATCCATCTGTTATCAATGAGGTCGCCAAAGCGCTCGCACTGGCTCCCATGACGACGGCGGCGACGCCCATTCGACAGGTGGAGGATTACGAAAACACGAATGTGAACAAAGTGATCTTGAATCAAAGGTCGGAAGCGATCTATTTTTCCCGTCGAACGATTCCCTGTGTCAGGGATCAACTCGATCAGCCTCTGGAGTCCCAACTCGCTGCTTTTCCTTTTCTGAAGCATCTGGGGATTTATGGATATCGACGAGACACCCTGCTCCAATTGGTCGGCTGGCCGGTATCTCCCTTGGAACAAGCTGAGAAGCTGGAGCAATTGAGAGCATTGGATCATGGCATTCCCATCCATGTTTCAGTCGTCGACTACGAGAGTATTGGGGTGGATACTCCGGAGGATGTAAAACGGGTTTTAGAACACCTTGACTTGGGTTAAATGGAATGAGCGAAACGAAATATATCTTTGTAACAGGCGGCGTGGTCAGTTCTCTTGGCAAGGGACTGACGGCGGCCGCTTTGGGCACCCTGCTGGAAAACCGCGGGCTGAAGGTGGCGATTCAAAAGTTTGACCCCTATCTCAACGTCGATCCCGGCACCATGAGCCCGTTCCAACACGGCGAAGTGTATGTGTTGGATGACGGGGCGGAAACAGATTTGGATCTCGGCCACTACGAACGCTTCACCCATACCAAACTCAGCCGGTTCAATAACTTGACCAGCGGTCAGGTGTATCAGGCGGTTCTCGAGAAGGAAAGACGCGGCGAATACCTTGGGAAAACCGTCCAGGTGATCCCGCACGTGACGGATATGATCCAGGAACGCATCCAGGAAGTCGCCAGGATCACCGAGGCAGACGTCGTGATCACTGAGATCGGCGGCACCACGGGCGATATCGAAGGCCTGCCCTTTCTGGAAGCCATCCGGGAGTTCGCGTTGGATGTCGGTTACAACAACGCCATTTTCGTGCACGTGACCTACGTTCCTTTCATCAAGGCGGCCGGGGAACTTAAAACCAAACCCACCCAGCAATCCGTCGCCAAATTGCGTGAAATCGGTATTGCCCCACACATTCTGGTCTGCCGAACCGAGAAACCCCTCGGAAAGGAGTTGCGTGAGAAGATGTCATTGTTCTGCAACGTGCCTTACAATGCGGTGATCGAGGAAAAAGACGTCGACCACAGCATTTACGAAGTGCCTTTGATGTTGCAACGGGAGAAAATGGATTCCCTGATTTGTGATCTGCTTCGTCTTGATGTGCCGGCTGCGGACATGAAGGACTGGCAGGAAATCATCCGTAAGCTGATCGCCCCTCAACACCGTGTCCGTATTGGCGTGGTCGGAAAATACATCGGGCTCAATGACGCCTACAAATCGGTCTATGAATCCACCATCCATGGCGGTGTCGCCAATGACTGCGGGGTGGCCATTGAGAAAATCGATGCGGAGGATATCGATCCGGAGCACCCCGAAAAATCGCTGAAAGGATTGGCCGGCATTCTGATTCCAGGCGGATTCGGCGAACGAGGCACCGAAGGTAAAATCGCCGCTGCACGTTATGCCAGAGAAAACAACATTCCCTACCTGGGACTGTGTTTAGGCATGCAGATTGCCACCATCGAATTTGCCCGTCATGTCCTGAACTTGGATAAAGCACATTCACAGGAATTCGACAAGGACACCCCCCACCCCGTGATCTGGCTCATGGAAGAGCAAAAGCAGGTGGAAGACAAAGGCGGAACCATGCGCCTGGGATCGCAGGATTGCTATCTCAAGAAAGATTCACTGGCGGCCAGGTTGTATGGCGCAGAAATCGTCAAAGAACGTCACCGGCATCGGTTTGAGTTCAACAACACATATCGCGATCAGTTTGAAGCGGCCGGCCTGAGTATCAGTGGCACCACGGCTGGAAGCAAACTGGTGGAGATCGTTGAGCTGCCGGATCACCCTTTTTATATCGCCTGCCAGTTTCATCCGGAATTCCAAAGCAAACCCAACAAACCTCATCCCCTGTTCACTGGATTTATCGCTGCCTGCATGGTGGAGCCGGAGAAGGAAAAACCTGCACCTTCAGACAAGGAGAAGGAAGATTAAGGGTTTACTTATTGAACCTCAGTCAGCCCGGGGTATTCTCAAGACATGTTCATCAGTGGTTTCATGCTCATCGGGATAGTGCTGTTGCTGGCGATCGTAGTCGGCATCTACTTCACCTTTCGAGACAAGTGAGGGACAACCAAGTGGCCACTCAGATTGATATAACGGTGGCGTTTCTCTGGAGTGTCCCGATACATCGGGGCTCTGGACACCTCACATCAACGTCAAATCGTCCTGACTAACTGCGTTGGCAAACTGTTTAAAGTTCTAGAAATAAAGGCCGCTGGTTCTGAATGTTGAACCCTTCAATAGAAAACCGGATCGTATCCAAAGTCCCGATGTATCGGGACACTCCAGAGCGCGTCGGGGGGATATGACCGTGTATCCGAGACGAACATACCATGACTCATCACGAAGCTATTGAGTATCTGTACCAACTGCGGCTGTTCGGCACAAAACTGGGGTTGGAGAATACGTTGCGATTGGCCAACGCGGTGGGTTCTCCTCAGGACCGGTTACGATTTATCCATGTGGCTGGGACCAACGGCAAGGGTTCGGTTTGCGCGTATCTGGAAAGCATTTATCGCTCTGCGGGATACAAAGTGGGCATGTTCACTTCCCCTCATCTGGTTCAATTTGGGGAACGCATGCAGATCCAACGCACCCCCATCGCGCCGCAGGAACTGGTTCGTCAGGTGGAACAACTTCAACATGCCATTGCAGACTGGCCCAAGGATACTTGCCCCACCTTTTTCGAATTCATCACCGTCCTGGCTCTGAAATACTTCGCCGAACAATCCTGTGATATCGTGATCTGGGAAACCGGCATGGGGGGAAGACTGGATGCGACGAACATCATCCTGCCGGAATGTTCCATCATCACCAACATCTCGGAAGACCATCAGGCCTGGCTGGGAAATGCGTTAAGCGATATTGCCAGGGAAAAAGCCGGCATCATCAAACCAGAGCGCCCCTTTGTCACGGCGGAAGCAAAGCAAGACCTGCTGAATGTCATCAACGACGTGGCACTCAAGCAAAACTCCCCGGTTCACCAAGTTGACAAGAACCTGTTGCCGGATGGCATTTCACCAGGTCTCAAAGGACCTCATCAACACCTCAACGCATCAACGGCTATTAAAGCAACCGAATTGCTTCAGGATAACTTTCCAGTTCCGACAGCCACACTGCACCAAGCGATTGAAAACACCCGCCTGCCAGGTCGTTTTCAAATTCTGGAATGGAATAGCCGCAAAGTCGTGTTGGACGTCGCACACAACGTCGCGGGCATTCAAACTGTGGTGGACAGTTGGAAAACATGCTTCAGCACAGAATCCTGTGATTTGATTTTCGCTACCCTCAACGACAAACCCTGGCGGGAGTGCCTGACTCGCCTGGCGCCGCTTTGCGAAGCCATCCACCTGGTTCCCGCGCAAAGTCAACGGGCCGAATCGACCTCTGTCATGGCGGAACACCTGAATCACGTTACACCGGGAAAGCAGGTCGATGAATATGATCGAGTGGAAAGCGCCCTGGAAAAAATCGGAACCAATAAACGTCCGGTCCTGATCACCGGTTCCTTTTATTTAATTGGCGGCGTCTTGCCTCTACTGGATCCGGACACCTACCCCCGAGAAGAAATTTCACTGAACGAATGGGGAGCGGTTTTGAATAGTAAATTGTAAATTTAAAATAGTGAATTGCCCCCGCAGCCGCCTGCACAAGCAGGTGGCAGGTAGAACCTGGTGTCCCGCCGCGTAACCTTGTGGCATCCATGCCCTGCTTTTCACCATCCAATGGAAAACCCTAAAAAGAAAACATGTAACCCCAACCCGAATTGTGTTACCCATGTTCTGAACCTAAAGTGTTACC
>CAYPZD010000183.1:0-2776 GCA_964415055.1 uncultured Verrucomicrobiota bacterium
GATTGCGCATCCATTGTTGGTAAAATTCCGAGCGCAGGCGACCGGGAGCCAGTTTTAGATTGGGTCCGGCGCCTTCAAACACGGCCACTGCGGGCTGGGAACCAATGGCATGACAAGCATTGCAACTGAACCCTTCAATTCCCGCCAGTTTCTCACCGATCGCGATGTGATCCGCACTGCCCGGTTCGCGTGATTCAGGCGCGTCTGATAGACCAGCGGCATGAGCAAAACCTGTTGCCAGATTCTCAGCGCGTGAAGGCCAGGCTGGCATGCGGGCATTGAGCCAGGGACGGGTTTTCTCAGGCGCTTCGCCTTTGAACAGGGCAGCCGTCCAGTCGGCCTGCAATTTGAATCCAAGATGATCCAGTGACGGTATTTTTTGAGGTGGTTGGGAAAGGGCTTCCTCGTCGTCTGCGGCGGGCGTTTCCGGACGCACCAGGTGGGCGACGTCTTCGCTGTATTGATCGCGCCAGGCAGCAACAGAATCTCTTTCATGACAGGCGGCGCATCGCAGGCGTTCAAATTGACGCGTTGAAAATTCATGGGGAACCGAATGTCCCAATGATGCCACAAGCTGTTTGGAGGTATCCGGATTGATGGCTTGATTCAGAGCACTCAAGTCCTGGTGAAACAAAGGGGCTTCCGAACGAGTATTGCCGGAGTCCAGACACCCACTCTTTGATCCAAGCACCGCGGCGAGAGATGGCGCTTCGAACGTGTTTTCAAGACCATTCAGCTCATGACAATTCAGACAGCCTGAAGAAGCCACCAATTGTTTTCCTAGTGTTGGATCGCCAAAGGTCAACTCGGCAGCTGCTCCGGTGTCCTTGTCCATGGAGCGAATGAAAGCCGCCAGGTTTTCAGCTTCGCTACGGGACAATTCAAACGTGGGCATGCGTGTGTCGGCGTAATGCTGTGCGGGTTGCAGGAGAAAACCTCCCAGCACACCCAGACCATACTTGCGTCCCGCTCCTGCCAGGGAAATACGATCAACGGTGTCTTCCTCCAGAGTGTGACAGGCATAGCATCCGAGTTCCTGAAACAGATGGCCTCCTTCCTCGGCATTCCCCTGCCCCAGACGATCCGTGCGACCTGTTTGAGTCGCAAGGAAGGCGGCGATGTGAGCTGATTTTTGCGAGGCATCGTCTCCACGGAAGACGCGTGGCATGTGGGCGCTTTTCCGCAGTGATTGGGGATCCTGAATCCAGTCCGCCATCCATGCCGCATTCAATCGACTCCCGATACCATTGAAAGAAGGTCCTTTTTCCAATGCTTCCGGCATCTTGATTTCCAATCCGGGTTGGTGACAAGCGGCGCACTTTTGGTTGGCCAGTTCGTTTCGTGCGGCTCTCAACACCGCATCCACTCCGGCTTCAGGAGATTTCAATACACTGGCAGGGACAGGTTCGAAATCAAAGGCATCGCTTTTCCAGAACAACCGCACCTGGGCATCGCTGCCCTTTGGGCTGGTGTATTCGATCCGTAAAGCATGTTCACCTTGAGACAGAGTCAAGGTCCTGGAGGGAGTGTTCCAGGTGGAAAGAACATTTGCGTCATCCACAAACAAGGTGGCGCGCCCGCGACCTCTCATTTCGAAGGTCATCGGCTGTCGGGCGTTCAAGGTCAGCTGTGTGGTCAATCTGGCTTTGAACGGCCCTTGATCAAGAAATGGTGTTGGAGCGCTCCCTGCCGGGACATAGATGGAAGGGTGCCGGTCCACGCGTTTGTCCACCTGATCACCCTGCTGAAACTCGACCAGGACATTGGCAGACACCACAAGCACATGACACACGGAAAAAATTCCGATGAACCATCGCGTGAAACGATTCAGGTTGGCGCAATGATTCGGATGAGTTTTCAAATCTTTCATGAGTTTTAAAAGGGCCTTGAAAGCCGGTGGGTTAGTATTGAGATCAAACGGCTTCGGTCAAGCAGACATTTTCAAATCTGGACGCATCTCGCTCGAGAGTGCAGAATCTTACCATGCGATCCCGTGATCAACAAAGAAAACAACCCTCCTCCATTTCGAGGAGAACATTTATCAAGATGAGCGGCGCCACATCACTCGCACTCGCCACGCCGATTCGTGGTGACGAACATACAAGCGAACCCATCCGTATCGGACTCATCACCGACATCCACTATGCGGATCTGGATACCGCGGGATCACGGCACTACCGGGATTCCATCACCAAGGTGCGCGAAGCAGTGGAGGTCTTCAATGAGGCCAAACCGGACATCGTCATTTGTCTCGGTGATCTGATCGATGCCGGAGCGACGGTGGAAAAGGAGTATGCCCACCTGGAAATCATGGCACATGAGTTCAAAAAACTGAACGCGCCCAGCCGGTTTGTTTTGGGCAATCATTGTGTGTATACCTTGACCAAACAGGAGTTTCTAAAGGGTGTCGGACAGGATCGCAGTTACGACGCGCTGACTCAAAATGGAATCCGGCTCGTATTCCTGGACGCATGTTTCACGAAGGCGGGCGAGGATTACGGACGAAAGAATTATACATGGACGGACACCGAAATTCCCGCAAAAGAACGTGATTGGTTGAAGTCCGTCTTGTCGGAAGATCAACGGCCCACCCTGGTCTTTGTGCATCAGCGTTTGGATGTCGAAGGATCCTACGGCGTGCACAGCGCAAAGGAAGTCCGCAGGATTCTGGAGGATTCCCAGCAAGTTGTAGCGGTCTTTCAAGGTCACAACCATGTGAATGATCACAAAACCATCAACGGCATCCACTACCTGACCATGAACGCAGTCATAGAAG
>CAYPZD010000183.1:2876-4503 GCA_964415055.1 uncultured Verrucomicrobiota bacterium
GGAGTTTACAGCTTCATTTTGCTGGTGCTGTTGATTGCGGGCATCATCGGTGCGTTTCAAATCCCGGCGGTATCAGGATTGTTTTTCAAAACGATGTTGAAGATGGGGTGGGAGGATTTCCCAAGTGAAAAACCGCCCCTTGTGGAGACAGCGACGCCGCCTGCGTTTGCCTCAAGCATCCTGCCTCAACCGGAAACCGCTGGTGAGCTGTTTCAATGGGATCAGGTCTGGCAAGCGCACATTCGCTTTAGCAGCAATCAGTGGCACCAACTGTCCCCCATAAAGATTCCGCCTTCGCCTGGAGCATTTTCTCCCAAGATGACTTTACGAAATCCAAAAGCCAGTCGGGCAGGATTGTTGGGCGTGATGGGATGGGATCTGCCATGGTCGAAAGCCGAAGCCCTTCACTTCAACGGCCAAACCTTCACCAATATCGCGGCGCGTTACAAAGGCAACGGCACCTTTCTGGAATCCAAACAGAACTACAAGCGATCCCTCAAACTGGATCTGAACGAATTCGTCAAAGGGCAAAAACTGGCCAAACAGGAAACCATCAATTTCCACAACCTGCTGGCCGACCGCAGTCGTATGAATGACGCACTTGGTTACCGTTACTTTCAAAAAATCGGCGTTCCGAGTCCCCACACCACCTTTGTGGACATGACTTTGGAAATTGATGATGTACTGCCCCCCTCAACCCTCGGGCTCTACCTCATGGTCGAAAAACCAGACGACAAGTGGCTGGAGAACTTTTTCGGCGAAGAAGGCGGCGCCGTTTTAAAACCCGTGACTTTGACACTGTTCAAACACCTGGGGGAGGACTGGGCGGATTATGCACCTGTCTACGGTGCGAAGAACGACCTGACAGATGATCAAAAGCAGCATCTGATGGCGACCGCGAAATGGTTTTCAAGTGCTTCACCGGAAACCATGGCCACTGAATTGGGACACTATTTTGATATCGACCTGACCGCCCGCTTTTTCGCTGGTCAGGTGATTCTATCAAATTACGACGGCATCCTGTTCAATGGTCAAAACTTCCTCATGACAATGGCTCCGGAAACAAACCTCATCTCTTTTGCACCATGGGATTTGGATCATTCATGGGGTGAGTTTCCGTTCACCGGCACTTATTCTGACCGTATTCATGCGAGTATTCATCAACCCTGGGTTGGTGATAATTTCTTTGTGGAAAAGCTCTTTCAGGCAGAATCATTCAAGGAAGCTTATCTTGAAGCCATTCGCAACCAACTGGCTAAATCTTTCAACGAAGAAGTGCTGTCAGGCGAGGTGGATCAATTGGCAACGATTCTCTCACCTGTCGTACAAAAGGAACCGAAACACCGCTTTGAAAAATTCAAAAAGTCATCGTTGGACACCGACCAACCTGGCATGGACAACTCGAACCCGATGGATCCCAACCGCCCTGTTCACCAGCTAAAACGTTTCGTGCGTGAGAGAAAAAAATCCATCCGATCGCAACTTTCTGGAGAAGAACAAGGTATCTCCATCAAGATCGACTTCTGACAAAAAGAACCGTGCCATGGAACCTCCAAAGACACCCTCATTCAGGCACTTGCAATGTCGGATTTTCGCATTTTTAGTTTGATCATTTATTTCTTTTAGT
>CAYPZD010000184.1:0-4455 GCA_964415055.1 uncultured Verrucomicrobiota bacterium
TGTCCTTCGAATGCTTCGTTCCCTTCCAGCACCATCAGGTGTTTGTAATACAAGACAAGGTCAGGACCTTCATCAAAGGAGGATAACACGGTGAAGGCTTCATCCAGTTCGCGAGCATATGCCCTGGCTTGGGCGTCCCCATCGGCAGCTTTTTGGCACAGGTTCATGAAATGTAACACCTCCTTGGGCAGCACATTTCCAATGCCCGTGATGGCTCCCACAGCGCCGCAATGGACGAACCCATGAAAGACTTGTGTGTCCACTCCAACCAGCAAAGCCAGATCGGGATTCACACCCGTGATTTGTTCCGCGGCGTATGAAAGCGAATCCTTACCTCCGAATTCCTTGAATCCGATCAAATTCGCGTGCTTGCGTTGCAATTCAAAAAACAGGTCTGCCTTGGTTTCGTATCCATAATAGGGACTGTTGTAAATCACCGCCGGCAAGTCCGGGGCAGCTTCCAGAATAGAGGTGAAATGGGCCTTCTGAGCAACCGGTGATGTGCCGCGGGATAGAAGGCGTGGGATCATCATCAGACCAACGGCGCCCACTTCTGCTGCGTGCTTTGCATGTTCAACAGCAATCCTGGTGTTCTGCGCTCCGGTACCGACAACCACCGGAATACCCGCTTCTGCCAGACGCCGCACGCCTTCCTGACGTTGCTCGTCTGTCAACAACGGCCAATCCCCCATCGATCCACAATACACCACCGCGGACATGCCCTGCTCCATCAGCGTTTTTCCTGTCGATACCAAGGCATCATAATTCGGAAGTCCTTCCGGACCACAAGGCGTCATCAGCGCTGGAATGCACCCGTAAAAAAAATCTTTCTTCATGAGAATCTGTGTCAATGATTACAAGCGCCGCCCTCCACCGGAAGGTTGACGCTCGGGAAAGACTAGGAAAACCAAACAAAAATGGGTAGCTAAATCCTCACCAACCCCCGGAACAACCTGGACCTGGATGATTGTTTTTTAAACCGCAGATTTCGCAGATTGACGCAGATTTTTCATTTTTTCCAATAGGGAATCGCATGGAATTTGGGGTGACTGGTTTGAATAACAAAGAACCAAAAAGGCAGGGCACCAGAAAACAGAAACATCACGCACTATTAAAAAATCTGCGTCAATCTGCGAAATCTGCGGTTCAGAAAATAAACCTAAGGTCCAGACGTCACCGAGGTACCGGAAGACATGTCACTGTTGAGCAAGGTGCGGCCCATGCTTTCGGCCCAACCTTTGGCAGCAGCGTAGTCTTCCTTGGACCAGGAGTAGCTGACGCTGTCCACAGCCTGATCACGAATCCCCATCTGCTCGGGGAACTGGGAAATCCAATGTGCCGCATCCAGATAATTCCGACCAGCCATGGAGGTTGCCATCTCCTGATAAGCAATGGCACGCCGGGTGGAATCTTCGAATGTGTCCAACCATTGCATGGCACCGCCTACGTTCGAGATGGACCAGGTTCGAGCCACTTGACCGGCAAACTCCATAGCAATCGGTGATTGAATTATGGTGTTGGCCCACTCATCGATGTGAACAGGATTCGCTGTACGCTCAACGGAACCTGAGATGGATGTGATCATACCGTTGCGAAGCTGTTGATCCTCCATGCCCAAAGCCCATTCCATGGCGCCGGAAGGATCGGAAGTCGCCCACTCTGAGCCCACCGAGGCTCCGTATTGAAATTGCACTTCCGCAGGCATCTGATCCAGCAAGCCAGCAGCTGCCTCCGGATCCACTTTGGCATAAGCAGTTGCAAAATCCCTGGCAAAATGAAGGACAGGCCCCTTATTACGTGCTCCATCTTCCCAGCCTTCCTTGATCATAGCGACGGCCAAATCCGGATCCGATTGGGCAAACTGATCAGCGAGACTCGTCAGCCCTTCGTCACGCTTGACAGCAACAGGATTCTTTAATGACTCCTGGAAGGCCGAATCCAACTCCACCTCCTCCTGCGGAGTTTCATCAACGCTTTCTTGGCTATTGGCAACCCTCTTGTTACCCGCTCCTGTTTTTTGAATCAAACGCATCCCTGATGCACCATTCTGCTGCGTGGCACTGGAGTCAGCATTAACTGATGCGTTCGAAGTTGAGGCTCCTTCAGCGGACCGTTGAGACTTGTCGGAAGCAGGTTTCAACAATAAAGCGGCGACAACAGCAAGCACTACAATTGCCCCCAAGCCCAGGATCAGACCTGGTCTGGCTTGTCGATCATCCGAAGTTCCGAGTGGCATAAAATTGTATAACTTGGGCTTCCGACAGAGCGTCACCCTTGTATTTCAATCAATCAAGGCTGTAGTAAATCTTCTCCAAAGTCGAAACGACGTAACTGGTAACCAGGGCCGGATCACGTTCCCACCAACGACCATTATCGTTGATCCAGGAACCGTCGGCACTTTGATTTTTCGCCAAAGTTGCCACCAGATCCTTTCGCCAATCAATCTTTCGGCCATCCTTGAGTTCCAATGTATCAATGCCGTAAATGGTCAAAGCCTTGGCCATGGTGTGGTAGTAATAGTAAAGTCCTTGCAGCCCCATGGCGGGATTCTCATCCAAGGTGTAATTGGACTGCAACCACTCCAGAACAGCCTGCACCTGAGGCGCGTCTTTTTTCAAATTCGCATACGCATATCCCAACATCCCACCGTAGCTGATACTTCCGTAGGACCTCAAAGCCACGCGGCCTGTCACCGGATCTTTGTATTCACCTGCTTTGCTGGAACCCGGATAGTAAACAAAACCACCTTTGTTTGCCTCATCGTCTGAAGCCCATTCCTGTTTGTTCACGGAAGTCAGGTTCTGGCAGTTCTGAAGAAATTTGATGGCGGCTTCAAAGTTCAATTCCTGTCCTTCTGAGGCAGGCTTATCCTGAGCCACGTGACGGCTGTAATACAGCGCCTCCAAAGCTTGAAGGGTGTTCCCCATATCGGAATGCTCGTAGCTGGATCCGTAACCGATACCACCGTCCATGGGACTGTCCAAAATCCCCTTTTCGCCAAAATCACACTGCATTTTGATCAGATATTGACGTGATTTCAGGATGCGATCATTCAAATCAGAATCGTTCACCGCCGCCATGGCCATCAGACAAATAGCGGTGTTATAGGTTACCAGGCCAATGTTATGAATACCACCATCCTCATGATAACAGGAATCAATGTATTTCAAAGCCTGCCTCACAGCCTGTTGATTATTGGAATCGTATTTGCCCGAAGGATCTCCTTTCAGAGCAACCAGAGCCATTCCCGTCACAGCCGGATGATCCGTGGTGGACCACCAGCCATCCTTGTCCTGTGAAGATTCCAGCCAACCGGTTCCCTTTTTGATCAAACCTGCCACCTGCGATTTGAGAGCTGACTGATCCGCTGCCTGAACTTGACTGGCCGAGACAAGGCACAATCCAAACAAGGCGCTAAATACGAATGAGAGTGATTTTGTTTTCATAGTAGGTATTATCGGATGATAAAGCGGATTCTGTTATTCTTTTTCTGAGGCTTCGCTGCTGCTTTTCTTTTAAACAGGAAAAGTGAAGGTAACCGTCACTTGGTGGTTGATGGGAGGAAGAACAGGCACATTGGCCTTCCAAAGTTCATCATTTTTGAATCCCGGACCAATGTATTTGACCATTGAACCGTAGTCGCCGATCACCGTCACAGCGTCTCCGCTTTGATTGGCCACAAAGACGTTGCTGTTATTGACTCTGGAACCCGTGTAAAACCACTTCCCTGCCTCCATGGGTTTGCCATCCAAATTGCTCACAAACAATTCTTCAGCTTGGTGTTCAAACTTTTGTCCATCCTTTTCCCAACGAACTGTCATTTTGACAGGTTGTCCAAATAATCCTGCTTTCAACATTTCGTTTAACTCGGCAGTCGGAACGATTTCATTTTCTTCCAATTTGCTGAATCGCTCCTTCAGTGCATCAAAATCAGCTCCCGATGCATTCAACATCAAGGCAAAGACATGAATATGATAGGGCATCACATCCATTTTCAGCACGCTTTCGTGTACTTTGCCATAGGAGGTCACCAGGAAGTATTCAATTGGCCCCTCATGCATGTTGATACTTGCAGGAAAGGTGATGCTTCGTTTTGCCTGATTCAAGCGCACATTTCCAAGCTCAAGCACTCCGGGCTCCACCTGTTTGATAGGAGGTGGTTCCTCTGGATTGATCTTGATATCTTGAGGAGAAGGTTGCGCTGAGGGTGAAGGCGCTGTCGCAGGGGGCTGATTGGCATCTTGCCCGATCACTCCCAAAGCCATTAGCAGCAACGAGAAAATACATCCGCATTTAAAAGAGTTCATGATGGTTCATTTATTCATACGTGCCAACGCAAATACATCGGCACTCAGGCGACTACCTTGAGTAATCCACCAATTGGCTCCGGGTCAATGAAATTGTCCGCCGCCTGAAAAACTGGCCCAAAGCGAGTGAGAAGTTTTGAATAAACAA
>CAYPZD010000185.1:0-4367 GCA_964415055.1 uncultured Verrucomicrobiota bacterium
CACCGTATCCAGAGCGGTGATGCTCACCGCACTCCAGAAGGCGCAACAGGAACAGTTCAAGCTTAAGGAACCTGACTGACGCGTAATGGAGGACGAAAATTATTTTTTATTTGACTTGCCTACAATAGTAGTTTGCTATAACTACAAAAGTAGGCAGCCTGCCAAATTTAAAGGAAATGCAAAAAATCAAAGTAACACAGAAAACTTCCCTTCCCGACCTATCCGACAGTCAACTTGAGATCATGCAAGAGGTCTGGAAAAGAGATGAAACAACGGTCAGCGATGTCTGGGAAGCGTTGCTGACCAAACGCAAAATCGCTCGCAATACCGTGCTAACCGTAATGGACCGTCTCACTCAAAAAGGATGGCTCAAACGTCGTCTCCAAAAAGGAGTCCACCTATACGCGGCCACCACCGCCCGTAAACGCACTTTAAGCGACATGGTTAATCAAATGATCGACAAGGCATTCGCTGGCTCGAGCGAAGATCTGGTCCTAACTCTCCTTGAAAGCCGCGAATTGACCAAAGAAGAATCCGAGCGTATCCAAACCCTCATCCAAAACGCCGAAAAGAAAGGTAAAAGCAAATGAACAACTCAACCTTATTCGACCTCTTCATCCAATGGATGTCCGTTTCGACGGGATTGATCCTGATAGGAGGCATCATCGCGCAGGGAGTCTTTCGAAAGAGTGCGGTTTGGCGGCACCATATCTGGTTGAGCATTTTGGCTGCGGTGCTGCTGGTTCCGTCACTGACATGGTTGTATTCGATTTTGAACATGGGCACGGTCATCACTTGGGATCGGTTTGTTCCTCAATCGGCCGAGCAAAACTTAAGTCAAACCGCAACCACTGCTGATAAAGAGATTCTTGCACTCACCACCACTTCCACAACATCAATCATTCAAACAAAAGCTCCTACGGTTACCGGCAGGACGAATAACGCACATCAGAGCGATCTTTTAGTTCAGCCTCATAGCTCCACATGGATACCAAAGCCTGAAGTCCAGGCAATGATCCTATGGATCTGGGAGGCAGGTTCCATTCTTCTGGCTTTACGATGGATAGTTGGTGCCCGGCGCTTGGCAAGCATTGTCAATCAGTCAACACACGTAACCAACCGAAGAGAAAGGGACGCCCTCCATCGGGTGTCTGACGCATCGGGTTTGGGACGGATGCCGGAGCTGCGACAGTCTTTAAGCATCCGAACCCCAATGGTGGTTGGAACCTGGAACCCCTGCATCCTTTTACCGGACACAGAAACATTGCAGGAAACGGAGCTGCAACAAATCCTGGAGCACGAATGCGCCCACATCAAGAGGCTCGATTCCTGGATTTGGACTTTGCAGCGGATAGGTCGGCTCGTCTTTTGGATCAATCCTTTGTTCCACTGGCTTCACACCGAACTCAATCGTGCGCGAGAAGAACTCTGTGACAATCATGTTCTCAAAACCTGGAGCGGATTGGAATACGCCAAGACCTTATCCAGAATTTCAAAGATCTGGACCACTCCAAACGTCATACAAGACGGCCTGGCCATCGGCTTCCGAAAGCATCAGCTTGTTCAACGTGTGGAATCGATCCTTGATGAGAGCGTTGATCATCGGATGGGTTTGAGGTCAAAAGGGAGATTTTTCTCCGCTACTTTCATCGGTGTATTGACATTGACCAGCATCACTGTTGTTTCTGGATTATACGTGGATACTCCGCGTATCACCTCTGCCAAAGAGGCACAACACGATGGACAAGTTCTTCAATCTTCACAACAAATTGCCCCAGTGGTGCCCAAGTTGTATCCGGCAAATCTTGAGCCCTACATGCATGAACATATTTTGGGAAGAAAATTGGAGATCTATCCTTGGGTGGAGGAATCAGATTACCACAGGATTTCAAGAGATTTGTTGGAATGGCCAGCGATGCAGGTATTCTCTATCAGCCTCAGGGGAACCAATGGTGTCCTGGTTTCCAAAGAGTTTGCCAAAGCTTTCGGATTATCGATAGAGCAGGTTGCGGAGGTGAATCAGGTTCTGGCAGACGACTTTCATCAATTGAGTCTCCTCGAATTTTCAGGGCTCATCAAACAGGCAGAGAATCATCCACAGAACATTCAAACTGGAGGACTTGTGAAGAAGATTATGGAGGCGCATACTTTCGTTCGCTCGAGTTCCAGTGATCAAGAGAAAGTGGACGC
Source organism: uncultured Verrucomicrobiota bacterium (assembly GCA_964415055.1). Classification (GTDB taxonomy): domain Bacteria; phylum Verrucomicrobiota; class Verrucomicrobiia; order Limisphaerales; family AAA164-E04; genus AAA164-E04. The sequence goes on from CAYPZD010000185.1 coordinate 2,191, forward strand.
CATTCGTGCAGACACCAAAACGAGAATGGAAACCATCATCGGCAAGGAACGGTCCGACATATTCTGGCAAGGATCCCTCCCTTTCAACATGCCTCTATTTAGCAAGTATTTTACCTTCCGCCTTGAAGATTTAGGAACACAACTTGAGATTGGTCTTCACCGAGCCTCAGGGAGGGGAAGCATGAATGGACGACCTCTTCCACACGAATGGGATCATTATGCTCCTGCCATGATGCAACCGATACTGTCCCGTTGGCGAAGTTTGGTCCGGGAAAGTCTGAACGATGATGATGAGCCTATTTTAATTTTTCATGATGAAGTGCCGGAGGATTATTCGGAATTGACCGCTTCTGGCGTCGTCTGGACGGATCACGCTTCCTTTGTGGATCTTCCGAAGTCCACGATCTCGACACTGGGTCTTTCTGGACTGGATATATTTCAACGGATTTCTCTGGATGCGATTGCTCTGGCTGGATTGACTGAAGAGGATGTAAATTTCGTTACGGCGCAGTACGGCGATTTTGAAAACCGGTTCCAGGCGTTGGAAAAATTACATTTCCACCCCATCGAACACCCGGAATACAACTATCAACTGGACTCGTTCCCTGAGGAAGCGGATAAGCTCAAGAGCCAATGGATGGATGTGCTGATTGAAACATTTGGCCAATTCAGGGGTAAAATGATCAACGACCTCATGCGGACCAGACTCTCATTTATTCAGCAAGAACAACTACGGATGAAAGAGCTCGAAAAGGATCCTTCAAATGAATTGTTGTTATTGAGGCCCATGCTGCATCATCTCTGGGTGAATGAAGGTAATAAAACCTTTCGGGTAAAGTTCACAAAACTTGGCGACGATCGTTGTGAGTTGAAGTATGTGAATTCCAAGAATGTTCAAGGAAGTATGACCGGTTCGATCGATCGATTGCCACAACCCTTCAAGCATTTACTCTATCCGAAATTCGCCGCTCCTCCGGAGGGAGCATTCTGAAGCATCCGGGTTTTGGATCCATTCTATGTCTTCAAAGTATTGCATCATTCGTCGTCATGTGATGAAATACTACAGGGCAGCAAGGTTTAAACCATTAAGGCGAGACGAACATGCAGTCATTAGGACGATATACAAAGCCCGTCATCTGGGGAACGTTACTCGTTCTCGGATGCGTTTCATCGTTCCAGGCGGGCAAGAAGAAACCAAAACCCCAATACAAGGGCCAGAGTGTCAGCTACTGGTTGGATCATTTGCACAACCACGATTTTTACCAGCTACCGGATTTTGTGAATCAAGAAGCGTTGAACGCGCTACAAGCCATGGGCAGCGACGCGGTTCCTTATCTGACTTCGGCGCTCAAGGAGAGAACTTACCGGAAACGAAATGTCGTCGCCGAATTCTTTCGATCCACCGGCCAATCAAAGTACCTCAAGCCGTTCCGTAGCCTGCTTCCGCGTAACCGTAAAAGGCCCAGCGGCGACTATGATCTTATGCTGAAGGTGCTGGGGGATATGGGACCTGAGGCTTATGGGGCCATTCCTTTTTTGATCGAAGAAGTAGAACAACCTCAACACTTTCATATGGGTAATCGTGGTGAAGTTGCGGAAGCGCTCGAAAAAATCATTCCCGGAAGCGGATTCGAAAATGAAGCGATCGATGCCATCAAGGAATCAAAAAAACTGCCGCTTTTCATCGGGTCAATTGCCATGAAGCTGAATCAAAGCCTTCAGACAATCGAGAATTCTTTGGGCAAAGAGTGATCACCTCTCAGATTACGTGCATCCACGCATACCTGTCTCCTGTTTTCTTCGTGGTGAAAATTCATGGCTTATATCCCCCTGACAGCTCCAAAAAAAATGAAAGGATGTTTTCGGATAATCCCACGAGCGGGACTCGTGCCCATATTTCGACCTCTGGATATCTCCTGACCAAAGGACGTGGAACGCGGGAAGACTTCACCCTGCCGATCGCCTGCGGCATTTCCATTGTGCAAGTAATGGATTTCAAAAGCCACAAGGTCTGAAGTGGGTTCAAGACAGAGCTTGCCCCTCCAGGCTGCGCAGCAATGCTTCGGCGCACGCTTTCGCGAATGCTGGATCGTTGATTTCCGCATCTTGTTCGATCACGGGTATGTCGGAGCGAAGATGATCTTTGATGCCTTTGAACAATGCTTCGTCTGCAGCAG
>CAYPZD010000186.1:0-4193 GCA_964415055.1 uncultured Verrucomicrobiota bacterium
TCCGGCTGACAAACGTGGGGGGGCATGTATTGCGCAGAATACTTGCCTGAAAAAAACTGCATTTTTTCGGTAACCACTTTTCGGAAATGTCTCAGGAATAGGTATGGAGAAAGAACATGCTTCAAATGAATCCAATTGTCCGACCTGCGGTAAACCTATCCCGGAGGGGGCGCCGCAGGGTATGTGTCCGGCTTGCTTGATGGGTCGCGCTTCCATGGCGACTGAGACTCACATGACCGATAGCGTGCCGATTCACCCTCCCTCCCTGGAAACGATGCGTGCCGTTTTCCCCGGTTTGGAAATCGATTCATTGATCGGTCAGGGGGGAATGGGTTATGTTTACAAGGCGCGTCAACCCAAGCTGGACCGTTGGGTGGCTTTGAAAGTGCTGTCGCCTTCGTTGGCGCAAAATGTTGATTTTGCCAAACGTTTCGAACGCGAAGCCAAGTTGCTGGCACGTTTGAATCATCCGAATATTGTCGCGGTGTATGATTTTGGTCGACAGGGGGATTTCTTTTTTCTCCTGATGGAATTGGTCGAGGGAGTCAATCTGCGCGAAGCCATGCGCACCGAGCGATTTGCTCCTCAGAAGGCTCTGTCGATTGTTCCCAACATATGTGAAGCCCTTCAGTTTGCTCATGACGAAGGCGTGTTGCACCGGGACATCAAACCGGAGAACATCCTGCTCGACACCAGGGGGCGCATCAAGATTGCTGACTTTGGCATCGCCAAAATGTTGGATGATGGTTCGTCCAATGTCACTGGTTTGACCAGGCACGGAGCCTCCATGGGGACGCCTCATTATATGGCTCCCGAACAGATTGAAAATCCTTCGGAAGTCGATCACCGCGCTGACATCTATTCGTTGGGGGTGGTGTTTTACGAGTTGCTGACGGGAGAATTACCTCTCGGTCGATTCGGTCCGCCTTCGGAAAAATCAGGAGCTGATGCTGGTGTCGACGATATTGTGTTCCAGGCCTTGGCGAAGGAAAAGGAACGCCGTCAGCAGAAGGTATCTGAGGTCAAAACCCAGGTGGAAACCGTGTCCAGGCAACCGAAGTCTGATCAGGTGGGACTTCGGGAGCACACAACCATTAAAGATAACGAACAGCGTGAAGAAGGACAGGAAGTGGTTGGAGGGTGGAGTGGGATGCATTCAAATGTTCGTGGCAGTTTGTTGGGACTGCTTGGTTTGGTGGCCTGGATTTTGTCTCTTTATTTCATGTATCCACACCATTATTCCCGAATGTCTATTAATGCAGGTGAAACTGAAATGACCGATATTTGGACTTTTGGAGGAGGGCGGAACCCTGGCTTGAACTGTATCGAACGCCTGAAGCATCCGGGGTCAGGGAAAGGTATCGATATGCTTCCCCCATCGGAGGCTATAAGGCAGGGATCGGCGCGTTTTTGGTTTGGTCTCTATGGATGGTTTTGGCGAGGAAAGAATGGGGAAAAGGTGTCACCTGTGTGCCCTTGGGGAGAGGGGGGCAGTTTTCCCATGATGATCGGAGAAAGCGGTTTATTTCCGTTGCCTTGACGCAGCATTTGTATATGGCTCTGCTTTCCTTCTTGCTGTTTGGATTGTTGATTGCTTTATACGGTGGCTTTGCCCCTATTCCTTTGTTCCATTGCTTTGCTGCGAGCCAGATACTGGCTTTATGTATGTATGGTATAGAATGGAGTCATGCGAAAAAGGGGGAGGCTGGTCGTAGAAAGTTAGGGCACGTGACATTCCGAAACCTGAGTCCAAAAGGAATGACCATCCTGATTGTTTCAGTATTGATCATCCCTGCATTACTGTGGGGTTGGGGATTTTGGATGATGCGTGTATCTGAAGCCAACGCACATCGGTTCGAAGCAGAACAGCAACTGATGCAGACGAAGGAGACTCAACAGATTGCCATGATGCGTGCGGAAATGAAACAGTTGCAGGCCGAAATGGAACACAGGGCCGAGGTTCTGAAATCAATCAATGATCCGGTAGAGAAATCCAGAATCGAACTTGAACAGCAAAAGAGTGCTTCAGAATTACAACAACAACAGGACTTGATATCGAAAGCCGAAGAAAGGGTTCTCGACTTGAGGACACAATCGCATGACACCCATTATATCGAAACACCGATTCCCTGGGCAATGATGCTGACAACCCTTGTGCCCATGACACTTGTCGTCACGAGCCTATACGGCTGGCGAATACTAAACCGAATTCGGAGAGGCGTCATTGGACGTGACTACATTTTACCAGGAATGCTGGCAGCCATGCCTTTGACGCTATTGGTTGTCGATGCCGCTGTGGGAGCGCTGATATTGTTGCCATTCAATCATGGAGTATGGGTAAATGCCGGTATATCACTGAGCATTATTGCGATCATCGCAGTAGACGTGTGGCTCGTTCGACGCGTGCTCAGTTGGTTGAATACAGGGATGGATCAAGTTGATGAAAGTTTTTGTTCTACTAAGCCGGAATCTGTTAAACAGGGTGAAGAGGAAATAGAGTCTAACTCTCTCAATGCCAGTCAAAAAGAAGAAAAAATAAAGTTCATCTTATCAATTTTTGTTATTACGGTTTGTTTTATCGTCTGCGCCTGGGATTATTTTGATCGCAAAACAAAACTGCTGGTGTTTGAGTCTGATTATGATCGGATTTCAGCTCCATATCAAAATGGCTCAGTAATTGGCGCAGATGTTGGTATCCCGCTTGTAGATCAATTGGAAACTGCTAGAGAACGTCAAAGGCTGATTAATTCCGCTTTGTTTGAACGCGAAGAAATCTACGCTCAAATGACCGCTGTATTGGAGGAAGCGACAGATCCAACCTTTAGGAAAGCTGTAACGGATAGGCTCAATGAATTGGAGACGGACATCTCCCAATTGAAAAACAGTCTCGATGATTCACACAATGAACTGAAGCAGCTTGAACCTGTTCGCCAAGCTCTTTTGAAGCGCACAGAAGTGACAAGAAGGCTTAGTAAGCGGAATATGACTCTCATCTGCAGCTCCATGTTTTTGTGTTGTTTGTCGAGTATATTTGGTTTTAAGACGCTGAGAAGGATTCGTAATGGTAAGGCTCCACACTTGTCTGCGGCGGTAGGATGTTTGATTGCTTTATGTGGACCATTATTTGTAATTGATTTTTTTATATTCCTAATTTCCCTGATCAAATTCCGAAATCCACCTCTTGGAATTTTTGTAGCGGTCACCTTTGATATATGTGTGTTTCTGATTACTCTGGCTTGGGTGCGAGGGTGGTCCTTAGCGGTCACAAAAAAACCTTTCACAAACAATCAGTCAGACTAAAAACCTTTTTATCTTTGGAATTGCCGGGGCCATATGAATGCTCTGGCTTGACAGAGCTTTGGATACCTTTGCGAAAGGCTATCATTCTCAAATTCAATACAACGTAGCTTTTCCGAGCGCTCAAATGAATTCCGCATAGATTGTTCGACTTGGTGTTTGGTGGACGAATGCTCCTTGAGATGTCGGACCGTATCCAAAGCGGTGCCAGGTCACACGCAGTCCAAAGAGGTGACAGCGATTAGAGTGCCATAGTAAACTTTGCGTCCTTGGCGGTCTTAGCGCCTTTGCGAGAAAAAGGGTTGAGGGTGGCAGATTCAATATCGACAATCAAAATCAGTAGAACGATAGGTCACGTTGAAGGAAAATGGAATCGAATCTTTAATTGGCTACAAGGTAGACGTTGGTTGCCGTCATTTTATCGCAAAGACGCCAAGACGCGAAGGCGCAAAGGAACATGTGACAGAGAATGGGGTAGGAAAGATATTGGGTGAAATGGCGTTTCGAATGCTCCTTGAGATGTCGGACCGTATCCAAAGCGGTGCCAGGTCACACGCAGTCCAAAGTGGTGACTGCAATTAGAGTGCCATAATAAACTTTGCGTCCTTGGCGGTCTTAGCGCCTTTGCGAGAAAAGGGGTTGAGGGTTGCAGATTCAATATCGACAATCAAAATCAGTAAAGCGATAGGTCACGTTGAAGGAAAATGGAATCGAACCTTTAAGTGGCTACAAGGTTTTCGTTGGGTGCCGTCATTTTATCGCCAAGACGCCAAGGCGCGAAGGCGCAAAGGAACATGTGACAGAGAATGGGGTAGGAAAGATATTGGGTGAAATGGCGTTTCGAATGCTCCTTGAGATGTCGGACCGTATCCAAAGCGGTGCCAGGTCACACGCAG
>CAYPZD010000187.1:0-4173 GCA_964415055.1 uncultured Verrucomicrobiota bacterium
TCCGTTTCCTGGATGAGCATCTGGATGGCCAGGTCGGTAGAGGCTTTTTCCAGTTCTTCGATGAAGAGTTTGAGTGTTGCGTAGTTGTCGACAAGGTTTGATGAGGGAGTGTTTTCTTTCTGATTGTCAGGTTTATTGGCGCTCTCGAGGACCCGAAGTTTTATTCTCAACTGCTCCAGAGAGGTTTTTATAATGGCCTCAAATTGTTCGTAAATGAAATCACGTTTCGCTTTGTGTTCCTCATACATCGGATGTTTTTCCTTTAGCTTTGACAGCTCAAATTCAGCATCCAATTTTTCCTGTACCAATTCAGTTGGAATTTTTATTTCGGCTTCTTTTTGCAAAAGTTGAAGGGCGACATCGGTCGAAGCATTTTCCAATTCGGCGATCAAAGCACGAAGCGCATCTGGATGATCCACTTGATTCAACGCTTTCACACGTATTTCCAAGAGTCTCACCGACTGCTCGGCATGCTCTTTCATCTGTCCTTGTAACACGACAATACTCTGCTGTTTTTCTTCAACAGCAGGCCATTTATCGAGGTATTTCAATCTTAGATTGGCAAGATCAGCCTGCGCCTGTCTGTATTGAGACATCAGGGATCTGGCAGAGTCATCATCTAAAAATTCAATCAACATCTGTAAGGCATCTTCCGGTTCCGACTTCTTGATTTGATCTATCAAGAATCTCAACGATTCTGGATGATTCAACATAGGTTGATTTTCCAGGATCGGTTTCGTAATTGATGAAGGTTCCTCACTTTCAGGGACGAACCTTTGACTCAACAGTATGAGACTCTGCTTGTCAGGAAACTCCCTGACGATGCGCTCATAAAGCGGAGCCGCTTCATCGATGCGGCCGAGTTTACGGAGTGATTCGGCCAGTCGATACATGCTCATCGCGAGCACATCGCGTTGGGAATCGTAGGTGGTGAGTATGGATTGATAATGTTCGACCGCTTTCTCCAGGTCCTGATGAACTTCTTCCTGGATCAAACCCTGATCAAATTGTTCACGCCAACTCAATTCGGCCGAAAAAATAGACAGAGTAGATAAACAGGCAAGAAGAAACAGGACTGCGCATTCTTTGTCCAGTTGAAACAGTCTCCCATCAACTCTTTTTCCCACCTCTGCGCCTCCGCGCCTCGAGCGCAGCGGGCGTGAGATAAACAGATGGCGACGATACGGGTTTTGATAATCTTTCATGACAGTCATTATGTGATGATTGTTTCAAGCTCATTGAAATGGATTGTGCATGGCAAGTTGTCAGGGTTTTGTGAATGTTTCCTTCAAAACAAGCCGATAACCAACCCCATGCACGGTTTGGATCCAGCGGGGTTCGTCCGGTTTGGATTCCAGTTTCTTTCGCAGTTGCAGGATGTGGGTATCCACGGTGCGCGTGGAGGGAAAGGCCGTGAATCCCCAGACCTGATCCAAAAACTGATCCCGACTCACCGGCGAACCTTCCGCCTGCGCCAACAGACGCAACATGGCATACTCGCGAGCGGTCAATTCCAAAGTACGTCCTTTGCGAGTAGCTTCCTGTCGTGCCAGATCAATTCGAATATTGCCCAGATTTAGAATGGTTGGTCCTTCCGATCGTTGTTTGCGTCGGAGCAATGCCCGGATGCGGGCGAGCAGTTCTTCGGTGCTGAAGGGTTTGATCAGATAATCATCCGCGCCGGCGTCCAGTCCCTGCACCCGGTCGTTGACCTGTCCTTTTGCGGTCAACATCAGGACAGGAACCAAGGAACCTGCCTGACGCAACGAAGCACAGACGTTGAAACCGCTCATGCCCGGCATCATCACATCCAGTAAAAGCAGATCGGGTTTCTCCTGGAGGGCCTTCTCCAGACCGTCCGGACCATCCGAGGCTGTCATGATTCGATACCCCTCATGCGACAGGCAATCCTCCAGGGCGCGGCGCATGGGCAGCTCATCTTCCACGATCAGAATACGTGCTTTCGGCAGTGAATCGTTCACAGCATTCCTTTCTGTTTCGGCTGAAGCGGCAGGGACAAGACGAAACATGCCCCGCCGTCCGGCACTTGTTCCACTCGAACACTTCCCTGGTGTGCCTGCGCTGTATGCCAGACCAGGTTGAGTCCAATGCCAACACCCTTTGTCTTGCGGGTCATTTCGGATCCCAATCGTTCGAATGGCCTGAAGATACGCTCGCGATCTGCGGGATCAATTCCGGGCCCCTTATCGATCACACAAAAATCAACGCACGCATTCTTCTCACGAAAGGAAAGCTCGGCACGCACCATGCCTCCTTTCGCAGTGTGTTTGACGGCATTATCGATGAGATTGACCAAGGCTTGGTGAATGGCTTGTCCATCCCAAATGGCATCGGGCAAGGCTGGGTTATCACTTTGAGACAGATGCCTCACCTCCGACTGAAGCTTGACCTGAACACTGGCTGCCAAAGGCTCCATGAGCCTCAGCGTTTCCTCAAACAAACGCGTGATATCGACGGCTTCGAAGCTGAATTCACGTTTCCCCAATTCAAGCCGGGAGAACTGGAGGATGTTTTGCACCAAAGCACTCAGGCGACGGCATTCCAGTCCGATCCATTGAAAATAATCCTGACGCTCGGCATCGGTGCGCCCCTTCTGATGGCTCAGGTTTTCGGTCATCAACCGAATCGAAGCAATCGGCGCCCTCAACTCATGGGACACACTCGCCACAAAATTGCTCTTCATCCGCCCCAGTTCCACCTGACGTCTGAACGCTTTCCATTGCCCATATCAACCCACCAGACCGGTGACACCAGCGAGACCGATGAGCCACAGCATGGATCGAGTGCGCTGACGTGAGCGGGCGAAGTAGGATTCGGGATTCTTGAGCACACAACGCAAACGAACGGGAGCCGATGTCTCGGAATCCAATATCACCTCCATAGGCTCCAAAGTCGATTCACTGGTTTCATCATCGAACCATGATCCATCTTGAGGCGGGAGAGTCAGGATATCTCTGCCAGCGATCTCAATGGTGAGTTGAAATAAGGATGCATCAGCAATGGTCCCAAGCCCCTCTCTCAACCAATGACCAACAGATCTTTCGATCATCTGTTTTTTGGTGAGTAAAAAAACGGATTCCTCAACTGTTCCTTTGGAACGTAACAGAAGATAGGAGAAATCATTCAATTCCACCCATCGTGGTTTAAAGGATTGGTCTTGTGCCCACTCTCCCCATTGCTCTTTGGGAATCAATTGGTAGAAACCTCGTACCACCGCTGTTTGATCAAGATAATTAAATATCGGTCGTCCGTAGTGATATTCTCCCACCTTCTGTTCCACTTCGATTAAATATTTCACTATTTGCGTTGTCCATGGATTCGGATTTCGGCTTAGTCGCGAAGCAATTGGGGTAAAATGCGCGGCTAAAAGCCCCTTTCGCCGTATGCCCTCAGGCATCCCATCAAACAAGGGCTCTATCAACTGTAGTTCGAGAAAATCCAGAGCCACTTTCAGTGGCATGCCCGATTCAATAAGAAGATCATCGGCGACTGTCTCTCGAAAGGATTTTAAAAGGTCATGGGTTTCTTGAAAATGCCCCAATCGAAGCATTAATACCAACTTGCGGTAAATCATTAAGGCATCAAAAGGCTCTGGTGGATTCTGTTTCTGAAAAACCTCCGCACTATTGTATGCGGTTTTTAAATCCATATCCGAATGTGCTTGTTGCCAGAGAAGAGATTCAAATTCGCTCAACCGTTCCCAAGGCAGAGGTTTCGGGTCGGGCAACACTTCAGCAATGGGCCACTCGGGTAAGAGGCACTCCCCTGTTGGATCGATCAAAAGGTGCATTTGATCGCCTGATTGCTGAGGAAACACAGGAGTCTCTACATGTGGATTAACAGAAGGAGCCCACCTAAGATTGTGATCCACTCGTTTGATTGCTCTGGACGCTGCTTGCTGGATGATTTCGTATGCTTCCTGACGAGCAAGTTTTCTTTCCTGGTAAACGATCCACGATCCAATGCCCACCAAGGCCACAACGGGAGCCAAAGACAACCAGGCCCGCCAGGAAAAGCGAGGCGTATTGGACTCGATGGACCGCATGGTTTTCATGTGTTTCAGTAATTGGATTGGATCGAAGAGTAGGATCCGCCCCCACTATCTGCAATCCATTAAACCCGAAAGCCTTCACCCAGATGTCAAGGTTCTGT
>CAYPZD010000188.1:0-2257 GCA_964415055.1 uncultured Verrucomicrobiota bacterium
CGGGGGGCCTCGTCTGACTCCTATGAGTCAGGCGGGCCTATCCCGGACCTCCGGTGGATGTTTTCTTGGGGGATTGTGCTTTTGACTTCGGGGGCGTTTGGCTCTAGTCTGACTGCTTCCTATGAAAGCACGTTATATTCCCGTATGGATTGCGGTTGGAGTGGTTTGTTTGAGTGAAGGAATGCTCGCTCAGGAAGAACTGCATTCGAGCCAAACCGATTGGTCGATCTACCACGGTGATTATGGCGGATCGCATTACTCGGCGTTGGATCAGATTAACCGGTCCAATGTGAAAAACCTCGAAGTGGCCTGGATCTGGCATGCGGGGGACACGGGAAGCACAATCGAATGCAATCCCATCATGATCGACGGGTTGTTGTATGCCACCACACCGCGGCTGAATTGTGTGGCGCTGGATGCCGCAACGGGCGAACAGGTCTGGCGCTTCGATCCCTGGGACGGTCGACGGGGGGGAGGTATCAATCGTGGTGTGGCTTATTGGTCCGATGGTGAATCGGATCATCGCATCTTTTTTTCGGCGGGTGATTATTTGTATGCACTCAATGCCAAAACCGGTAAACCTGTTGAATCTTTCGGTGAAGGCGGACGTATCAGTCATCGGGATGGTTTCGACACGGATGTCTTTTTCTTTTCCATCGGCAACAATACGCCGGGTGTGGTGTGGAAGGATCTGTTGATTCTTGGCTCCACCACCGGTGAAGGGCCGCAGCCTTGTGCTCCGGGTCATATCCGGGCCTTTGATGTTCGGACCGGGGTGCGTAAGTGGATTTTTCATACGATCCCTCACCCGGGTGAGTTTGGATATGAGACATGGGGCCCTGAATCCTGGAAGCAGGTCGGCAGCGCCAATGTCTGGGGAGGTTTTACTCTGGATGCCGAGCGAGGGATTGTTTTCTGTGGAACCGGATCCCCTGCCTACGACAGCTGGGGTGGAAATCGGCCGGGACAGAATCTCTTTGGCAATTGCACACTGGCGCTCAATGCGGAGACCGGAGAACGGATCTGGCATTTTCAGGCGGTGCATCATGATTTGTGGGACTACGATCTGCCTACTCCTCCGGTCCTTGGTCAGATGAAACAAAATGGCAAGACGGTCGATGTGGTGGTGCAACCGACCAAGATGGGGCATTTGTTCGTGCTGAACCGGGAGACGGGGGAGCCGATGTTTCCGGTTGAGGAAGTTCCTGTTCCACCTTCGGACATGCCGGGTGAACATAGTTGGCCCACACAACCTTTTCCACCTGCCGAGTTTCGTTTGGCCAACACGCGTATGGATGTGGAGAACGCCACGCAGCTCAACCCTACCGCTCGCGCCAAAGTATTGGATGATCTCAAAGACATGTTGACCGGTGATGTGTTTATACCACCGACGTATCAGAAGTCGGTGGTGTTGCCTCAGTTCAATGGCGGTTGTGAGTGGGGTGGGGCGGCTTTTGATCCGGAGTCCAATACGGTCATTGTCAATGTCAGCAACGAGGCCGAGTGGACGTCCATGGTGGATTCGCGGCCCAAGGAACAGATGTCCTTGAATCAATTGGGCGGCCATGTTTATCGCGCGGTTTGTGCGTTTTGTCATGGGATGAGTTCGCCCGTGAATCCTGCTTCACCTTCTCTCGAAAATGTGCGGGAGCGTTTGAGTGAAGAACAGATTCGGGAACTGATGAAAACCGGACGGGGGCAAATGCCTTCTTTTGCATCGTTCAGCGAACTGGAAAAGCGTGCGGTGATCGCATTTCTATTTGATCAAGGCCAGAATGAACAAATCCAGACCAAAGACCTCAACCTGAGTTATGCGGAAGATGTGCCTGTCGTCACGACCGGTCATCATGATTGGCGGGATCCGGAGGGGTTTCCGGTGAACAAACGTCCGTGGGGTACCTTGAATGCGGTTGATTTGAATAGTGGTCAGGTGAAGTGGCAGGTTCCGTTGGGCACCTACCCTGAATTGGAAAAACGCGGTGAACCGCCGACGGGCACGTTCAACATTGGCGGACCTTTGGTGACCAAAGGTGGCTTGGTGTTTATCGGCGCTGCGATGGATGAACGGTTTCATGCGTTCGACAAAGAATCTGGGGAATTGATTTGGGAATATCAAATGGAATCCGGTGGTTATGCTTCTCCGTCCACCTATGAGCTGAACGGCAGGCAATACATTGTCATTGCGGCAGGTGGTGGTGGCAAACCCGGGACGAAGAAGGGGGATGCCTATTATTGCTTTGCGTTACCGAAGTGATTT
>CAYPZD010000188.1:2357-4123 GCA_964415055.1 uncultured Verrucomicrobiota bacterium
ACCCGGGACGAAGAAGGGGGATGCCTATTATTGCTTTGCGTTACCGAAGTGATTTGTAGAGGTAGATCGGACCAGCTTGTCCCGCGACTGCGTGGATCCCGGTCCGTCCGCTAGCGATAGCTATGCGGGTGTGGGGCGATTGAATGGTGAATAGTGAATTTAGAATGGTGAATTTGTTTTTATTCGTTGGGAGGTGATATGCAGGGTATGGGGGCACAAGGGTTGCGCGCCGAAACGACATGCGCTACCTCACCCGGGATCCCATTCACCATTCACTATTCTCAATTCACCATTATAAAAGGGACGACACGCTCTACCCTTGGGGTGCTGAGTGCTGTGGGATTTTCCTTTGGGAGGTGATATGCAGGGTATGGGGGGCACAAGGGTTGCGCGCCGAGACGGCACGCTCTACCTGTGGGGTGCGTTGGAAGGTTTGGGTGGTATGTGGCTGAGCAGCAGCTCTGCCCGATCGCATGGGGTGTTTTTTACTGATTATTATGAAGATGTTTTGGAAAGTTGTTTTACGTTTGCTGGGTGTGTTGCTGTTGCTGGTATTGGCGATGGCGGTGACGTTTGGCTTTTTTTGGCGTCAGTTTCATCCGGCCGTGGATCGGACGGATGGCGTGGTTTATGGTCAACGCCATGGGCAGGATCTCACTATGGACATCATTCGGCCGGTCAAGGGGGCCAACGGTTATGGTGTGGCCTTGATGGTCAGTGGGGGATGGAAGTCCGGTAAGCCCGGGGATTCACCGACTTGGTTAATGGCTCCTTTGTTGATACGGGGTTACACTATCTTCGCAATCTGCCACATATCACAGCCGGATTCCACGGTGATGGAGATCATTGATGACATGCATCGGGGGATTCGATTTGTTCGACATCATGCTGATGAATACGGTGTTGACCCCGACCGGATCGGGGTGACGGGCGGTAGCGCTGGAGGTCATCTAAGTCTGATGCTGGCGACGACCGGAGGTCCCGGTGATCCGGATGCCGAAGATCCCATCGACCGTGAAAGCAGCGCGGTTCAAGCCGTGGCCATTTTTTATCCGGTGACAGATTTATTGAATTTGGGCGCTTCCACGGAAAACCCGGGAGACGGAGGACCGCCGAAAAGTTTTGTAAAAGCGTTTGGTCCTGATTCGACCAACATGGAGCTTTGGAAAACCATCGGGCGAGAATCATCTCCCATTTATCACGTGCACAAAAACATGCCTCCCACTCTGATCTATCATGGAGATGCCGACACCTTGACACCTCTGGAACAATCGGAGTGGTATGTTGAAAAAGCTCGCGAACAAGGTTGTGAGATTGAGTTGGAAGTGCATCCAGGTGGACAGCATGGCTGGTACACTATGATGTTCGACATTCATCATTTCGGGGAATGGTTCGATCACTTCCTGAAATCTGAAACGGGAAATAAAAAGTAGATTGAACTGAAGCCAAGGATGCTTTGGACTGCGGTGAGCATCACCGCTCTGGATACCACGGGCAAACGTTGGAGCTGCTTTATGTCAATGCCTCACTCATGCTCTTGGGAGCCATTCGCTTCAGTCATGAAAACCGAAGCGCCTGTTCCATTTCGCGGATCCCGCGGGTCATGGTCAGTTCTTTGCCGTCCTTAAGAATGACGGCGTACTCCCCTTTGAACAGCACGGATAACTCCCGAACAAAATCCAGATTCACGATGACTCCCCGGCTGATACGGAGGAATTGGGCGGGATCCAGGTTTTGTTCCAGTGAGCTGAGTGATTCCCTCAGGA
>CAYPZD010000189.1:0-4047 GCA_964415055.1 uncultured Verrucomicrobiota bacterium
CAATCATGGAAACAGAAGCGCTCGCACAACCTTTAGCCACATTGGACTGGGTCATTATTGCCTTGTTCATTCTCGGCTCACTGGCCATCGGAATTTTCCTGGCGAGACGAGCCCGTAGCTCCACCAACGACTACTTCAAAGGAGGCGGCAACATGGGATGGCTCATGCTCGGCACCTCCATGGTGGCAACAGCTTTTGCGGCGGACACACCCCTTGCCCTCACCGGCTGGGTGGTGACCAAAGGGATTTCCCAGAACTGGTTCTGGTGGTCGATGGTTCCCATCACCATGTTGGGCGTTTTCTTCTATGCGCCCCTCTGGAAACGCGCCAATCCGCAAACGGACATGGAACTCGTCTACCAACGTTACTCCGGCAAATCCGCCAGCGCGCTACGAGTTGGCAAAGCACTTTGGTTGGCTTTCCCCTTTGGATGCGTCAACATGGGATGGGTCAACAAGGCGATGACGGTGATCATCAATTACACGGTCCCTGAGTTTCCGCGCATACCCATTGTCGACTCCCTCATTCTATGGCTGGTCATGGCGACTCCTTTATCCGGCAATGTGGATTCGGAAATCCGCCAGGCGGTCCAATCAAATCAACTGGAACCCATGCAAATCGCCTATCAAACGGGCATGCTGCGACAACCCGCTTTCTGGTCGACCTTTCAGTCGGGATCTTATGGTCCTACGTCCTCATCCGAAGGTGATGCACAACTCCGCCAGCAGGCATGGAGCGACCTGCAACTGCGCGCTGCGTATGATCTGAACTCCCCCGCATCTTTGCCCGGAGTATCCGACAACGCTGTGCCGTCAAGCTGGGATGCGCTGGAATTCACGCACCAAATCTATTTGATCTGCTCAACCGTCAATCAATACAAAGTGCTGTTCCTGCTTTTTCTCGTGGTGATCGCCTACACGGCCATTTCCGGTTTGTGGGGTGTCATGGTGACGGACTTCATTCAATTTTGGATCGCCATGGTGGGATGCATCATCCTGGCGGTCATGGCAGTGAATCAGGTGGGTGGATTGGAATCACTGTTCACACAAATGAACGAGCTCTATGGCAATGATCGCGCTGCGGCCATGATGGCGCTTTTTCCGCAGGCAAATTCGGCTGAATTCGGATTATTCACCCGACCCGAGTTTTGGTTGTTGATCCTGGTTTTCTGGTGGTCCTATGCCTTTACCGATGGCGGATCCTTCTTTGCCCAACGCATGCTGAGCGCCAGAGATGAACGTCAGGCTGCCCTGGGGTATCTCTGGTATGGCGTGGCACATTATGCCCTGCGCATGTGGCCATGGTTGTTGGTGGGGTTTGTGGCGGCGGTCATGTTTCCACACGTGGCCTCAGCCAACGGCGCCATGCCGGACGGATCGCTGGCCGAAGCCGGATATGTGAGGGTGATGCTGGCAGTGCTTCCGACCGGCATCCTGGGCATCATGGTCGCATCCCTTTTTGCCGCGTATATGTCGACCATTTCGACGTGGGTCAACCTGGGAGCCTCCTATTTGATCAATGACGTCTACCGCCCCTTCATCGCTCCCGGCCGTGAACGTCGCATCCAGCAATCGACCGGAAATGCGGACTTCGCTTTCTCTGAAAAACATTATGTGCGTTGGGGCATTTTCGCCACGCTGCTGATTGCGCTGGCCGGAATTGTGGTGGCTCTGTTCATGAACACGGTTTCAGGAGCCTGGTTTTTCCTGGCCGGTTTCAACGGCGGGATTGGTGTCATCTATTTGCTCCGCTGGTATTGGTGGCGGGTCAACGCCTGGACCGAACTGGTCTGTTTGATCTCATTGCTCCTGCTGTCACTGGGAATGTTTGCGTCCAAAGACTCGATGATCAGTGAGTCCACCCGGGTCCTCTTCGAAGGAACGGCATTCGCCATCCCCATTGCATCCCTTTTTGATTTCCCATTCAGTCTGCTGGTGACTGTGCCTCTCAGTGTGTTGCTGGCCATTGCCGCAACATATGTGACACCACAAACGGATGTGTCAGTGCTCAAGGCTTTCCACAAAAAAGTCCAGGCCGGCGGATGGGGCTGGAGAAAAATCGACCAGCTCGTCCGCGCGGAAGACCCAACATTCAAGGCACATTCACCTCTGAACTTCAGAAACCTTGCCCTGTGGATACTGTCCTCGGCAGGCGTTTGTTTCTGGTTGATCGGACTGGGCAAACTCATCATTGGAGACGCCTTCACGGAAAGCCCCGGCATCTCAGCACGCTGGGTGGGCATCCTGCTGCTGATCGGCGGTTCCATTTGCATTGGCGCTGTGGCCAGGTATTTCCCGCAACAAAAAGCATCCTGATTAAAAAAACATGTCGACCGAACTCACTCACCCTCTCATTCCATTACCGAAATCCTATCGCAAAGACAAAGGGAGGTTTGTTTGCAAACCCACTTTGACTCTTTCTTTTGAAACCTGTTCTGATGAAGATTCACACGCAGGCCAATTGCTGGAAGATTGGCTCAGACAACGAAAGCCCAATCAGACATGCAATGTTGTTGAAGGGACTTCGGACATACGGTTTGTTGAAGAACGTTCAAACGAGAAAGAAGCCTATACTCTGACGATCACACCTGATCAAATTGTCATCAAGGGCAGTCAAACCGGATGGGTGCGCGCATCTGCGGCCCTGGTGATCTTGTGGGACCAGGACGGGTGGAATGCATGCCATATCGAAGATGCGCCCCGGTTCGCTTGGCGCGGCATGCACCTGGATGTTTGCCGTCACTTTTACCCCGTGCGATTGGTAAAACGTCTAATCGATGTGATGGCACTGCATCGCATGAACACCTTTCACTGGCACCTGACCGATGATCAAGGTTGGAGAATCGATATCAAGGCCTACCCTCAGTTGGCAAAAACATCCGCCTGGCGGGATAAGGACGGTGAAACGTATGGAGGATTCTACACCGCCGAGGACATTCGCGAAGTCCTGGACTACGCCGCCGAACGAAAGATCCAGGTCGTACCCGAAATCGAAATGCCCGGACATGCCCTCGCCACGCTGGCAGCCTTTCCGGAATTATCCTGTGCCGGAGGGCCTTTCCAGGTCTCCAACACCTGTGGCATCTTTGATGATGTTTACTGCGCAGGCAAGGAAGCCACTTTTGAGTTTCTTGAAAACGTCCTGACCGAAGTATGCGAGTTGTTTCCTGGTCCCTACATTCATGTTGGAGGAGATGAATGCCCCAAGACCCGATGGAAAACATGCCCCGATTGTCAATCCCGCATGCAGCAGGAAGGATTGAAGGACGAAAACGAACTCCAAAGCTGGTTCGTCTCCCGTATGGGACGGTTCTTGGATTCCAAGGGCAAACACATGATTGGATGGGACGAAATCCTGGAAGGCGGGCTCCCGCCAACCGCCATCGTGATGTCCTGGCGAGGTGTCGCCGGCGGCATCGAGGCGGCTCGATTGGGTCACGACGTCATCATGTCCCCCACCACCCATTGCTATTTCGATTATCGGCAATCCACCGAACCGGAAGAACCGGGCAATCTCGGAATCATCCCGATTGATACCGTTTACGGCTATGATCCGGTGCCTGATGAATTGGACTCCAACGCCGCATCGAGGGTCTTGGGAGTCCAGGCCAACATCTGGACCGAACGCATGCCATCCTGGAAACTGCTGGAGTATATGGTCCTTCCCAGACTCTGCGCCTTATCAGAAGTTGCGTGGACCTCTCCCGAACAGAAAAACTGGGATAAGTTTCAGAAACGCTTGGAAAAGCACCTCAGTTTTCTCAAAGAATTTGGATACACCTACCGCCACCCGCTGAGGGCAAAGCGGGAGTTCCCGCTTTGAATGGTAAATTTAAAATAGTGAATAGTGAATGAGACGTTCCGGTCTACCTACAGACTTCCTCCAAGTAGAACGTGTCGTCCTCGACGCGCACCTTGTGGCGTGCATCACCTATGATGCTTGCCGTTTTGGGAAGCCACTGGCATTCGAACACCCCACACCCGCATAGCTGCGCTAGCGGCCGGATCGAGATCCACGCAGTCGCGGGACAAGCTGATCCGATCTACC
>CAYPZD010000190.1:0-3970 GCA_964415055.1 uncultured Verrucomicrobiota bacterium
AACAGGTAATTCTTTTGATGGTCCCCTGGTAGACCGCCCACCAGAATGAACCGACCGTCATGATACGCCATACCGCCACACCCGTGCACCAGTTCCGGAACGGAGTGTTTGGTGATGAACTCAAGCGAGGCTCCATCGTAAACATAAACCCAGGGATCTGATTCGCCCGGCGGACGGTTGAAGGATCCCAGTTCCACGGCGACGAAGACTTTGCCGTCATGATATGTCAGATCTCCGTGATGACTGGCGACATCCAAGCGATGCATCACATTTCCTGTGAGATCTGTTTTGACGAGTTGAACCGTGTGGGACCAGAAAATGAAGCGTCCATCCGTTGCGACACCCTGGAGGTGGCCGCCGTAGACACCATCACATTCAATCCAGTTTTCGGACAGGTAGGAAAGTGGGCTGGGGTTTTCCTGAGCCATCACCAGCATGAGACCGGTCGTCAAGAAACTGCAAAAAGCCAATATTAGTCGTTTCATGGATGTATGGAATGAGTTCCCAGCAGACTATTCGAATTCGTCGGGTGCGCAAGATTTCTCCATGTTAGTGGTGACTTGCTTGATGGGGGCGGGAGCACATATGGGGAAATGTAGCCAAGGCCAAGGTAAAAGGAGTTCTGGTTTTTATTTGCGGATTTTGTTGTTTCGTGGAATAAAAATGGTCAGATGCTACCTGAACTAACCATGCGAGTGGTGCGTACGACGGATCCCAGGGCCTTGATGAAATTTGCATGGCTGTTTGGGATCAAGGGCATGCTGTCGGTGGAAAAGTTCAAGCGCCGGGCGAAAAAGGGTGTTTTTTTCCCGCCCTTTCTTTATTTGAGCATCATCAACAGCTGCAATTTGCGTTGTCAGGGGTGTTGGGTGGACGTCGAATCGCCTCGGGAAAGTATTGATATCAATCGGCTTAACCGTTTGATTGATGAGGCCAAGGAGCATGGTAACAGTTTCTTCGGTCTGCTTGGAGGAGAACCGTTCATGCATCCTCAGTTGCTGGATGTATTGGCCCATCAGCAGGATGCCTATTTTCAGATTTTTACCAATGGTCAGTTGATCACGGATAAAGTTGCCGCCCGCTTGCGTGAATTGGGTAATGCAACGCCACTGATCAGTATCGAAGGGCGCGAGGTGGTCAGTGACCAACGGCGCGGCAAAAAAGACGTTTATAACCGCACACTCAAAGGACTGGACACCGCCATTCGCCACAAATTATTAACAGGTGTGGCGACCAGTGTGTGCAAATCCAATATCCGTGATTTGCTGACCGAATCCTGGTTGGATGAGTTGATTGATCGGGGGGTGCACTACGTGTGGTTTCATTCCTATCGGCCTGTGGGACCCATGATGCATGAGGATTTGGGGTTAACCAGGGAGGAACTGGTTGAGACGCGGCAGTTTATTACTGAAATGCGCGCCAAGAAACCCATTGCCATCGTTGATGCCTATTACGATCATGACGGCAATGCTTTGTGCCCGATGGCGACGGGAATCAGTCACCATGTGAATCCAAAAGGCGGAATCGAACCTTGCCCTATCATCCAATTTGCCAGCGAATCGATTGATGACGAACGTGGTATATACAAAACTTTGACTCAGTCCAAATTCCTCAAAGATTTCAGGGAAGCCACTGCGCGCGAGACACGTGGATGCGTCATGCTGGAACGTCCGGATTTGGTGGAGGAGTTGATTGAGCGTCATGACGCGAAGGATGTGACGATACGTCAAACAGCATTACAAGAGCTTCAGGCGATGAAACCACGACATAGTCAATGGTTGCCGGGAGATGAAATCCCGGAGAAACACTGGATGTATCGATGGGCGAAGCGATTTTTCTACACCGATTTCGGTGTGTATCAAAATATCCGAAATATGAAACCGTTGCATGAGCAGAATGGTCATAGCAGTGAAAACCAACAGGATTCCTCGACGCAAGCCGTTGTGGAAAAGGATTAGAACACAGGACGATTGAATGGATTCAGGAAATGACATACTCGGGACGGCGCCTTTGAAGTTGCCTAAATTGACGCCTCCTCAACGGTTTAGGGCTCCCAAGAAAAATCTCCCTCAGACACCGGAGGAGCGCGCTGCGATTCTTCAGTCCGTTCGGAATTACGTGGCTGAACACAACCCTGTTCCCCCAATGCCCATGGATGATATCAAGGTGCATGCGGACAAGCTGGTGGAAATGTTGGGGTGTGATCCGGTTTACCGTGATTATATCGGGGTGTTGATCAACAACGAAATGTGGCGCGATTCGCTCGCCGCCATTCCTTATGAGCGTCGTTTGCTTTTGTTACCCAAGTGCCTGCGTATTGAGAGCAAATGTCCTGCTCCGTTTGATGAGTTCGGTTTGTTGTGCAAACAATGTGGATTGTGCTCCATTCAGGATCTTCAGAACGAAGCGGAAAGACTTGGATATGCCGTGCTGGTGGCGGAAGGATCGGCCATTGTCATGTCCCTGATCCAGACCGGTAAGATCGAAGCGATCGTGGGGGTGAGTTGCCTGAGCGTTTTGGAACGTGCTTTTCCCTACATGGAGGCAGCGGCGGTTCCGGGCGTGGCCATTCCTTTGCTTCAGGATGATTGCATCGACACCACGGTGGACCTTGACTGGATCTGGGATTACATCCATTTGACCAGTGAAGATCGTAGTTTGCGTCTGGATTTGGGGGGATTGCGAGAGGAAGTTGATTTCTGTTTTACCCCGGCTTCGCTTGAACTGATCATGGGGTCGGGAAGTGGTGAAACCGAGAAACTGGCGAGGGAATGGCTCATGCGAGCCGGCAAACGGTGGCGTCCGTTTTTGACGGCATCGGTCGTCAAATCCCTTTCTGATAACAAGGAAGACGGTCTATCTCCGGATTTGCAGAAAATTTGTGTGGCGGTGGAATGTTTCCACAAAGCTTCGTTGATTCACGATGATATTGAAGACAACGATGATGAACGCTACGGAGAACAGACCTTGCATGCGTCACACGGGATTCCGCTTGCCTTGAATGTAGGTGATTTGTTGATCGGTGAAGGTTACCGATTGATTGCCGAAACAGACTTAAGTCCTGAACAGAAATCCGCGATGCTTCGTATTGCCTCAGAAGGCCATCGCCAGCTCTGTCGGGGACAGGGAGCCGAATTAAGTTGGATGCGTCAACCGCGTCCTCTCAAATCCGTTGAAGTGCTGGACATTTTCCGCAGCAAAACGGCGCCTGCATTCGAGGTGGCACTTCAAATGGGAGCTGTGTTTGCGGGTGTTGGGATCCATGCAGAAGTGCGTGAAACCATACATGCTTACAGTGAAGCGTTGGGAATCGCTTATCAGATCCGCGATGATTTGTCGGATCACGGTGAAGAAGGTGAAACAAACGATCTGGAGCAGCTTCGGCCGAATTTACCTCTCGCACTCGCCCATGAGAAAGCGAAAGGTGAGGCCAAGGAACAATTGGAAACTGCCTGGAAACGCGAGCTGAACGGGAAGGTTTCTCACCAGGATATCGAAGAACTATGCAAGCAATTGAAAGTCCTGGATCGTTCGGAGCGGCTGCTGGAAGCCTACAAGGAGCAGGCGATCCGTTCGATTGCCGAACTTGATAATCCAAGTCTCAAAGGTCTGCTCCGACGCTTGATCGGGAAAATCTTCAATGACACCGAAATCAAGGGATGGTGCAGTGAAGTAATCGAAGATCAATTGCATGCTGAAACCCGGTAGTTTTACTTGTGATATGATGAGAATCCTGATCTGTGGAAGGATGCGTCTCCACTGGAGCATGTCGGCAAAGGCATGCCACCGATCCTGTTTGTGAACAGTTCCATACCAAGGTTCCACGCTGGTAGAGACGATTTGATTCAGAAACTCGACACCTTGGGCATCTATTCGGAGGTGCATGCCCATCGGGATTCCCCACATCCGTTCTGGTTGTTGCACCCCTGGTTCGAGCCGACTGTTGGGCATGTGAGAAAGTTTCTCGATC
>CAYPZD010000191.1:0-3871 GCA_964415055.1 uncultured Verrucomicrobiota bacterium
TAAATTACGGCAGCAACCCGGGCGCAACCGTTGCATTTGAAAACCTTTGGGATTTGCTTACGTCTCTGGTATGCGCACCAAATCCAAAGCGGCGATGCTCGCCGCACTCCAAAGGGACTCCATGGCATTGTATGTGTCGGCGGAAAATGGTGATACGAACGAGGAGTTGCACATTTGATGGTTTTCAATAGGCTTACGCTAACGCAACAGCCAACAAACCATCATGATCACACCACCGGCCAATGACATCACCTTGTTATTGACGCAAGCCCAGTCCGGCGACGAGCGAGCGGCGGAGCAACTGCTTCCCCTGGTTTATGAGGAACTCCGACGCTTGGCGCATGCAAAGATGTCCCAACAACCGCCGGTTCAAACCTTGCAAGGCACGGCCCTGGTACACGAAGCATGGCTGAAACTCGCGGGCAATCAGGATCAACGCTGGGAGAATCGGGTCCACTTCTTTCGAGCGGCAGCGGAAGCCATGCGTTGCATTCTCATCGATCAAGCCCGCAAAAAGTTGAGCCAACGCCATGGTGGTCACCTGGTCCGAATGGAACTCAAGGACATCGACATCGCCGTCAACACCGCCCCCGACCTCCGCATCATGCTGGATGAGGCCCTGTCACGTCTGGCCGAACTGGATTCCGACAAGGCGGAACTGGTGAAACTTCGATTCTATGTGGGCATGACCAACGAACAGGCAGCAGAAGCTCTAAACATCTCCCTTGCAACAGCAAAACGGTATTGGACCTACAGCCGGGCCTGGTTGATGAGCGAACTCAAGCGCATGCAATCGGCCGAGGCATAATTTTTTTTGAGTTTTTTGAACCGGTTGAAGGTAAAATCTCGTTACTCCATGTGAAGAACGATTCACGCTTATGGACAAACAGGAAAAATTGGCCGCAGAGATATTCGATCAAGCCGCCGTCATGGACAACGCCGAAGCCCGCGACGCCTATGTGCGCGGTGCTTGCAGGGGCAACGAGCAACTTTATCAACGCGTACAGGAATTGCTCGCATCCTACTCCTCGGCCACCGATAACCGTTTCTTAAAAACGGCTGAAGGAGCAAACGACGCCGTCACCCTCGACGACAAACCATTGGCCGAAGGCCCCGGTACAGTCATCAACCGTTACAAACTGCTTCAAAAGATCGGTGAAGGCGGTATGGGCGTCGTCTACATGGCCGAGCAAAACGAACCGGTCAAACGGAAGGTCGCCCTCAAGATCATCAAGCTGGGCATGGACACCAAACATGTGGTCGCCCGTTTCGAAGCGGAACGTCAGGCCCTGGCCATCATGGATCACCCCAACATCGCCCGGGTCCTGGACGGAGGTTCCACCGAGACCGGTCGTCCTTTCTTCGTGATGGAACTGGTCAAGGGAGTCCCCATCACCGAATTCTGTGACAAAAACAAGCTTTCCCCCAAGGAACGCCTCAAGCTCTTCACGCAAGTCTGCAAAGCCATCCAGAGCGCGCACCAGAAAGGCATCATTCACCGCGACATCAAACCCTCCAACATCCTGGTCACTCTGCACCATGGCGATCCCCTGCCCAAGGTTATTGATTTCGGTATCGCCAAGGCCACCAACCAAAAACTCACCGAGAAAACCCTGTTCACCAACTACGCCCAACTCATCGGCACACCCGCCTACATGAGCCCCGAACAGGCGGAAATGAGCACCATGGATGTAGACACCCGTTCCGATGTGTATTCCCTGGGGGTGCTCCTATATGAACTGCTGACCGGCACGACACCCTTCCCGGAAAAAGAACTGCTCAGTCGTGGCTACGGCGAAATGCAACGCATCATCACCGAACAAGAACCCGACAAACCCTCCTTCCGCATGAGCACCCTTCAGGGCGAACAACAGGCATTGATCACCAGGAACCTTTCAGGTGACACGTCTACCCTGGCGCGACAACTCAAGGGCGATCTGGACCTTATAGTAATGAAGTCTCTGGAGAAAGACCGCAACCGATGCTACGAAACCGCCAACAGCCTGGCCGAAGACGTCCAACGCCATCTCGACAACCAGCCCATCCTCGCTGTGCCGCCGTCCATTCGTTATCATTTGAGGAAGTTTTACAACCGCCAACATAAGAAACTGAAAATCGCCGCAGCAATGATCATCATCATAACTGTGGGTTCGTTTCAATTCATCAATGCCATCAATGCAGAACGCACGGCAGAGCAAGCACAAAGGATTGCTGAACTGGCGAAAAAGAAAGCCGATGAAGAACTGAAAAAAGCAAACCAAGCCGAAGACCACGCGGCAAAAGAAACCGTCAAAGCCGATCAAACAGCACAGTTCATGATCCATTTATTGGAGCAAGCCATTCCGGAGTTAATACGCGCAGGAAATGTATCAGAAGCAAGTAGATTTCTCGAACATGCTGATCAACTGGCATCAAAGATCCTAAAAGACACTCCGTTCGCTGAAATTAAAGTAAGAAGATTTGTAGGTATCATCCATCAGTACGTCTTGAATGATGCCGTAGATTCCAATCGGCAAGCAAAAAGAATCCGACAGCTTCTTTCGACGATGCCCTCAGCAACTAAAAAGTTCCAAAGGGAAGTAAATCTGGAATTGCTGGATTGGGAGTTATGGCATGCTCGAAACAACAATTCTGAAAATTTATCAGACCTATTCAAATCTTACGAGGAAGCTCTGACATTAAGCATTTCATCTGAAAGCGATGAGAGCGCTCAAATTCACCACTCGCTGGCAAGTTTGATAGATCTGTACATCAAATCCAAATCCAAAGACCATCTCACAAGAGTATTGCAACTGACCGGGACAACGATTGAGTCTGATCACTTCAAATGGGGACTCAATGGAAAAACATGTCGACTTGCAGAAAAGTTACTTTTGTCGGGAAATCACAAACTGTTTGGAAAATTGATCCAAAAGTATCCTGGCATTCCCCAATCCCCAAACTGGCAGTTCCAACTTAACTTCATAGGACTTCTTCATCATTGGATCGATATGCATCACAGGATTGAATAGCCCAATAAAATAAAATCGCAATGGTTGGAGAGAATCCTCACACAAATGACCGAGCAGGAATGGCCTCAAAAAGATATCCGCTCACTAAAGATGGTAAAAGCTAGACTGGAAGCTCAAAAAGGAAACATGTCATACGCTGTATCGACTGCCATGGTCATAGGCACACATTCGGATTGTGGTTTTGAAGACTGGCGACGAGCAATGGATCTTATCCTTTTGAATGGCTCACCTTCTGAAATAGACAAATTGCGGCAAAAAGGAATCATCTCTTTCGCTTCAAGTATCCAGGGTAAGTTCATATACCGAATGGTTCGACTACTCCTATTTCGCCCAAGCAGCCCAGCCGTTCTGGATATTTCAGGAGATCTTATTCAAGAATTAGAAGACTCATCAAATACAAGCTATAATTGGAGTCAACTGACACTGCCATTTTTAAAAGCGATGCATAGCTATCGCAAAAACGAATACCACCAATGCATTGAATACCTGAATGCAAATCAAGAAACCGAGATAGGTCACGAATCTGTGGACAACGTTTTTTCACACATCATGACACAAGCCCCTGCTCAAATGTTCCGCTCCATGGCTCTAGCTCAATTGGGCAGAAAATCAGAAGCGTTGGATGCTTACAATCTGGCCAAGTCAACAGCTGTGAAAAGAAGGAATGCACAGGATGATATGATTAAACGCTATTTCAGCGAGTGCACATCATTGTTGCAAAAAAAAGGTTATTTAACAGCAGAACAAACAGCTCAAACTGAATATCAACACCCATGACATAAAAACTCCGCGCCTCTGCGTCTCGGAACGGTGTCAAAAAAGTCAATCATAACTTCGCATATAAACGGATGAGATGAGCC
>CAYPZD010000192.1:0-3781 GCA_964415055.1 uncultured Verrucomicrobiota bacterium
CTAGCGGGCGCATCGAGATCCCAACATCATTGGAAATCTACCTGAACATCCTTTATCTTTCGATGTGCAACGAAGGTTAATGCTTCGAAAGCGTAAACTCCCCCGGTAAAGCCCAATCAAGGTCCGCATTGTCCAAAACAAGCACCCAATCCTGCCCTCTCCCTGAACTCGGAGGCACGAACGATTGAATACCCTTCGTATCTCCAGTGTGAATCAGCACGGATGTGCCATATCGCGGATCATACCAACTTGCCCGGATTTTGCCGCCGGCGATTTCATTCATATTCACACTGAACTGCTCACCGCGAGGTGAATAAACAAACGCAAACGAACCATCACCAGCCACCACCCCTCGCACCTTGGCTACTCCACGGTTCGGTCCATCCAGAACCAAACCATCTTTCGGAGCAAGACGGGTAAATGGACGGGATTCGAAAAGCTTTCGAACGTGCTTCATTTGAAACGCACCAGGATGATCGATGGCTTCATGCCAAGGTATGCTGGCTCCAAGCACGGACGCGTGTTGTCGATCCCACATCTGCCAGACGTTTCCGTTTCCGTAGGTATGCCCACATGCCCCTGCCATCAATGCCCAGTAGGCAGCCTGACGCGCATCGTAATCATCGAACTTTAAATTGCGGGCGACATCTCGATTATAAAAACCGACAGGAATGGATTCATAACGCGGTTCCCCGTCCAGTGTCGGCTTGACGGGATTGAGAGCGTAATCATGTTCGATGAACAGCCCGTTATCATGATCTCTTGCTGCATGTGAAGATTGAACCATATTGAAATCCAACCATTCCGAGTTATGAAAGTAATCCGATGATAATCCGGGCCCACGCGGATGGAAAGTGATCAGGTGATTTCCTTCATCGCCTTTCCTGAGTCCAAGAGCCATGGATTCCATGACGCGTTTTTCGGAGTCAGTGTAAATATTTCGATCCCCGCCCAAAATCCAGATGATCGGTTGATCACGGTAACGTGCCCCCAACCACTGGCCATAGGTACGCGCATTAGCTTCATCAAACACCAATGGACCTTTACCACCATTTGGCTGCCATTTGTCCCCCCATGTTGGAAGCATACCGATGAACAAATCAAGAGATGCCGCTTTTTCGACGATGTAATCCACGTGATCCCAATAATCATTCTGAGGACCTTGTTTTACGTCCGGACGCCTGGGATCGTTCTCAATGAAAGGTCGATGACCGTAGGGATTGGGTGCATTCAAACCGTCCAGCTCAGCCAAGGCAACCGCCTGGATTACCGTAAAACCCTTGTTAGCCCGGTTAACAAGATACGAAGAGGCCTCTTCCCGATTCAGACGATGAAACAATTCCCAAGCGGTATCGCCCAGATAGAAAAATCCCTTACCAGCCCTTTGACCATCGGCGTATTCCAGGAACCGCCCATTGTCGGAGATTTTGAGATGCGGAGTTGCTCCGTACACCTCGTGCCACGAAACCAATACCAACAAGGTCATGCAACCAATGAAATGGAAATAAATAGATTTCATAAAACCCGTTTCTTTGGATGAAAGTATATCGAATCATCCATTTTCAGCAAGGAAGCCCTCACCCCGTCTCTTACAATTGACAGTGATGCCTATGGAGTGTTTCCGATTTGTCGGAGCTCTGGATACGGGGAACATTCACTGTCAGCACCACAAAGCTCATGCCGCATTACATCCCTCAAAGTGATTTGCGCATTAAGGGGACGAGAGATTTCCGTGCTAATCGAATGCCAAAGGGTTTGCAACGGTATCCAAAGCGGTGTCAAGCCACCGCAGTCCATAGTTGTCCCAACGTGAAACCCATGTCTAAGTCGTAATCATTCAATTGGGAATCCGCACCACCGCAGACGCGGCTAAGGTGTTTCCAGTATTCCATCAAGTAGCCCCCCCAACCGATCCCTGATCTCTTCATGCCCTGAAGTTACAATAGATTCCCCTGGTAACGCTCGGCAGTCGTACAAAGTGCCCTTTTGATGTAGGCGCCAATCGCCATCAAACACACAATGATCGTCGTTGATACCCGCCGTGACAAATCGGCGATGCGGTTGATCTGTTTTCCCAAGCAAGCGAGGGGCGAAAGATATACCATCCAATTGAGCGGACGCCGGAACAGACAATCCCGTCAGTTCACACAAAGTGGGAAAGAAATCGGCCATATCCACCAGATCATCAATCACCGTTCCTCCGCGCAAACTTCCCGGACCAACCATCATCAAAGGCACATGCATGCCTGCTTCCACCAAATGATGTTTTCCACCTGTGACTGGTCCTGCTTTTGTTTGCCGTGGCTCTTTCGAATCGGTTCCGTTGTCCCCCATGAAAATGATCCAGGTATTTTCACGCAATCCAAGATCATCTACGGCGCCGATCAAACGGCCACAAAGCCCGTCCATGTAACGCACCATCTCCTTCAACGAAGCCTCCCTGCCAGCTAACTTATCCGAAGGCATCTGAAGGATGGGCCAATGAGGCAGCAACATATTATGATGTATGTAAAACGGTTGATTCGCAGCCTTTGCCTGACGCATGCGCTCGATGACATAATCTGCCAGCACATCAGGTCCGAATCGATCGGTAATATCCGGGCGGATGCTCCCATCCTGGTTGAAACACGGATCCCAATACCTTGTGGTCTTTTCACCTTTCCGCCAAATCTGCCACACACACCACGAATCAAATCCCGCATCACGGATATGATTTGGATGATACTCCAAGGTCGCCAATTGCCACTTGCCCGTGACCGAAGTCGCGTATCCGCCACATTGCAATACCTGCGCGATGCTTGGATCCTCATCAAAGGAAACAGCCTCCCGGGTTCCCAAATGAACAGGCAGCACTTTGGTATATCGGTGGTTCGCTGTGTAACGACCGGTGTAATAACTCATCCGCGACGGCGTGCAAACGGGACTGGTATAGGCTCGTGTAAATCGAATCGAACGCTCCGCAAATCGGTCCAGATGAGGCGTCACATAATCCAAGCCACCGTAACTACCCAAAGTCTCGTAACCCAAATCATCCGCAAACAGGAGTAGTATATTGGGTCGAGAAGCATCGGCCGCCCCCCGCAAGCAGAAAGCCTGCAATACGATCCAGCATAGGATACCAAACCGAGCCAACATATCAGAGAGCGGCGAGCAGGTTTTCACGACTTCGAACATGGGCTTCGACGGCTGTCATACTATCTGGAGTCTCATTCTCGATCGCCTGCTCCAATACCAGGTGAGGACTGATGCTCCAACTTTCCAATTGATCAAACAAACGTCGATAATCAATGTCACCGTCCATTTTGAACACCTCGGTCCAGATGCCTCTTTCGGACTGTCGCAGATGGAGTTCCACGATCCGTTCATGGTAATGCTCGACCGCATCAAACAACGCGATCTGAGAATTACCGCATCCTCTGTATACCCAGTGGGCATCGAGACAGAGTTTGACATTGGCCGGGTCGGTCGCCGTCAGCATGTGATGAAATTCACGGGCTCCTTCACGCAGTTCGGCGTCATGATTATGGTAAGCCAGGATCATCCCACGCTCGCGCAGCCGTGCTCCTAGATGATCGAGTGCAGTGGCCTGGGTATGTAATTGAAGATCGTTCTTGTTTTCGGGTCCGCCCCATCGGATCGGGCTCGGATTTGTCACCACAATCTTTGCCCCTGCCTTGGAGGCTTCCGATGCAATGGCCAACACCAAATCAATGGACGCTTCGGCTTCCTTCGCTTCATGCAACTTGCTGTTCACATAAAGCGAACGCATCTCCAATCCATT
>CAYPZD010000193.1:0-3740 GCA_964415055.1 uncultured Verrucomicrobiota bacterium
GGCTAACGTTCAATTCAGCTTAACATCTGGCCCAGTTTTCCGGGGCCACCTCACCAATCGGTGTGGTAAAGAAATGGTCATCAACTGGTTGCTGGCTGCTGAAAGGAATCTAAGCTTTGTGAGGTGATCTGGAATGGTTATGTTTGATACCATATTGTTATCCAAATTTAAGTAAACCAGTGCAGGCATGAAGTGCAGAAAGGTGAGGTCGCTCAGTTGATTGTGGTTAAGGAGCAGGTGTTTTAACTTCGGGAATTCTCGTTTGAATGGAAGATGCGCCACACGGTTGACGCTCAGATCCAAAAATCCTAATTCAGGAAGTCCATCTAAAGGGGAAAAATCTTTGGTTTCCAGGCTTATGAATTCATTTTGGTTTAAGATCAATCCGCTGAGATTCAGGCTTGTGATGTTCAATGCATATTGCAAACCTTCCAAACTTTGGATGACTTGACGCCGTTCAGGCCTGCCTGCAGAGTTTCCAATGCTTGCATCCAATTCCAAAAGTTTCTGTAAATGTTCCTTATTCAGTTCGCCGCTATTCCGTATCATACGATCAATTAATGAATACAGAAACGGATCACTGATGATCGTAGATTGCGCTACGGCCATAAATGAACCGAGGATAACATTCACGGAGAGTATTATAATGATTAGTTTTTTCATGGCATGATTCTTATCTAGCACAAAGTATGCCATTTATAACGTGGATTTGTGCTATGTTATCATGCGGAAGACATTGACCATTGACGATGACATCGCGATTCAGCTTGAGAAGATTCGGCCTCATCAAAACGCCCCACTCGAACAGATCCTGGACGATGCGCTAAGACGCGGATTAAAAGCTTTGTTTCAAAAAACACCCCTAGAATGCATTTCAAAACCAAAACTGTTTCATTGGGGACCTGTGTGATGGAGAATCTGGATGCTGTTGCTGAATCTTTGACCTTTTGCTCTCCGGATGGTGATTTTGCTCGATTAAAAGATCTCAGGTGGACGAATCCCATTGCGAAATAGTTGCTAATGGGAAAGGGCTGAGGCACGAATAATGGGCTGGGGGCTTCCCATTATTCGTGGTGTTCGAATGTAATCGGATCAGTCTTGTTCGCCGAGGTAGCGTTCGGCGTCGATGGCGGCCATGCAGCCCATGCCGGCGGCGGTGATGGCCTGGCGGTAGACTTTGTCGGCACAGTCGCCGGCGACGAAGACTCCTTTGGCGGATGTTTTGCTGCCTTCGGTGCGGGTGACGTAACCAGCTTCGTCCATTTCGACTTGTGCTTTGAAGATTTGGGTGTTGGGAACGTGGCCGATGGCGATGAAGACGCCAGCACAGTCCAAGCGTGATTCTTCTCCGGTTTTGGTGTTTTTGAGCTGAACGCCGGTGACGGTGTCTTCTTCGACGCCGTGGATTTCACTGACAACAGAATCCCAGACCATTTCGATCTTCTCATGGTTCACAGCGCGATCGGCCATGATTTTGCTCGCGCGTAGTTCATCGCGACGATGGACCAGGTAAACCTTGGAGGCAAATCGGGTCAGGTAAGTGGCTTCTTCACAGGCTGAATCGCCACCTCCCACCACGACGAGGGGTTTGTCCCGGAACATGGGCAGGGCGCCGTCGCAGGTGGCACAGTAGGTCACGCCTTTGTTTTCAAGTTTCTTTTCGTTTTCGAGTCCGAGGTGACGGTGTCCTGCACCGGTGGCGATGACCAGGGTTTTTGTCTCCAGCTCCTTGCCGTCCACCACCAGTTTGGGGTGATCGCCGGACAGATCGGCGGACTCCACGGTGCCGAACTGGACGCGTGCTCCGAAGCGTTCGGCCTGTTTCTGTAGATGCTGCATGAGCTCAAACCCATCCACACCATCAGGGAAGCCTGGGAAATTCTCCACGATGCTGGTGGTCGTCAATAGTCCGCCGGGCATGGTGCCGGTCAGGACCAAGGGGTTCAGGTTGGCGCGTGCGGTGTAAATGGCGGCGGTCAATCCCGCGCATCCGGTTCCAATGATGACAACATTTTCCATAAATCAGGTCGGGAACTTAACGGCATCTTTCCATGTTTGCAACGAGGTTTAATTTTCTTGCCCGTTTCGCCTTCGCATCCGATGATATTTCCATTCCACTCATCGCGTTTTAACCAGAGTATTTTCTATGAAAAAACAGTATACACGCAGACAATTCGTCGGCGCTACCACAGCGACCGCTTTCGCATTCAATTTTTTCCCCAGCCGGGTATTCGGTGCCAATGACCGTATAGCACTGGCAGGCATAGGTGTGGGAGGCAAAGGGCGCGGGGAAATCAGTAACAACGCCGATGCCGGGGCAGATATTGTTGCCCTTTGCGATGTGGACGACGTGCGTGCGGCCGAAACTTTCAAAAATTTTCCTACTGCAAAACGCTACAAGGATTTCAGGGTGATGCTGGAAAAACACAAGGGTATCGATGCCGTGACGGTCAGCACACCTGATCACACGCATGCCGTGGCGGCAGTCATGGCCATGAAGATGGGGAAACATTGTTACTGTCAGAAACCGCTGACCCACTCCGTTTACGAAGCACGTGTCATGACCCAGGTGGCCAAGGAACACGGTGTGGTGACACAAATGGGCAATCAGGCGCATGCTGGGGAGCCGATTCGCCGGGCAGTGGAATTGGTGCAGGGCGGCATCATTGGTGATGTGACTGAGGCTCACATGTGGACAAACCGTCCGGTTTGGCCCCAGGGAGTGAACCGTCCCACCGGTGATCATAAGGTGCCGAACACCTTGGATTGGGATTTGTTTCTCGGGCCAGCTCCGTGGCGGCCTTATCATCCGGAGTATGCTCCGTTCAAGTGGAGAGGTTACTGGGATTTCGGAACCGGCGCTCTGGGAGACATGGCCTGTCATATCATGGACATGGCCTATTGGTCCCTCGAGCTTGGCGCTCCTGATTCTGTGGAGGCTGAACAGGAGGGGATGACTTTGGAATCTCCGCCCACCTCATCCATCGTGACCTATCAATTTCCAAAGCGCGGCAAGAAGCCGCCTGTGAAATTCGTCTGGTATGATGGCAAAAAGAACGGGGAACAACATTTCCCACCCGCTGACGTGGTCGATGGTGAGGATATTTCCAAATACGGCGCCGTGCTGGTGGGCAGCAAAGGGAAGTTGTATTTCAATCGTGGCAACACCAAGTGGTTGATCAAGGCCAATGGCGTCATGGCGGATGTGACTCATATTCCAAAGTCCATTCCCCGTGTCAAAAATGAGGATTACGAATGGCAGGAGGCGATCCGGAACAATGATCCTGATCAACCGCTTTCCAACTTCAAGCGATCCGGACCTTTCTCGGAAGTGGTCTTGCTTGGCAATGTGGCCATTCGGGCCGGTAAGAAAATCGAATGGGACAGCAAGAACCTGCGCGTCACCAACGCTCCCGAAGCCAACGCCTACATCAAGCGCGAGTATCGCGACGGGTGGAGTTTGTAAGTTTTTTGGAACCGCACCACCGCAGTCGAGGGATCTTCGAGATTTCGCAGATTAGCGCAGATGCTTCTTAGTCTCACGCCCGCTACGCTAGAGACGCAGTGACGCAGAGGTTTTTATGAATTTACTTTTGGTAAACGTTATAGCCAACAAAAGTAGAATGTGTAATTCGAAGTAGGGCGCAGTTCATTTTTTAGATAATGGAGGGGAGAGTTCCACCTCACCCCAAACTTTCCCCTTGAAAACGTTTCTGAGCAAAAGGAATGGAACGCGGGGA
>CAYPZD010000194.1:0-3727 GCA_964415055.1 uncultured Verrucomicrobiota bacterium
ACCATGATGCTGTGCATACCCTCAATTTCCGAATCCAACGCGTCGACGAACTCCTGTAATGCGCCGGAAGAAACGCCTTGAGTTTCGGGTGTGCTGCGAGGCAATGATCCTGCGCCTTGTGCCTCCAGGAAGGAGCAAGTAGTGGTTAGAACAATAAGGTGAAATAGTATTATCATTGGATTTTGGTGTTTAGAATTCATCTCCCTATTACCCCTAACGATAAC
The DNA here is from genome assembly GCA_964415055.1 of uncultured Verrucomicrobiota bacterium. Taxonomy (GTDB): domain Bacteria; phylum Verrucomicrobiota; class Verrucomicrobiia; order Limisphaerales; family AAA164-E04; genus AAA164-E04. Next base: position 225 of record CAYPZD010000194.1, read on the forward strand.
AAAAGGTCAATGGTCCTATGGAGTGCGGCGTGCAGCGCCGCTCTGGATACCTCAGGAAAACGTCAGAACATACAACTTCAAAAACTGTTTTACCTCTCTTCATTTCCTCTCAACGCGAAAGCTTGCCGACTCAACTATTGAAAACTGTTCGAGCAATCGGACCGTATCCAGAGCGGCGCTGCACGCCGCACTCCAGATTGCCGTAGGCTCAGGCGGAGATGTTAAACGACAAAAGGCAGCTGAATTTGCTGTTAAGAATTCTGCCATCTCGTGAAGCCTCTTATTGAAACAACTGAGGAGCGAATTTGTTCAGGTATTGACGCCAGACAATCCAGGTGTGGGCTCCTTCGCCTTCTTCGTAGACGACGTCGAACTTGTGTTTCTTGAACATTTCAACGGTGGCGCGTGAGGTTTCCACCAGGAAATCATCCTTGCCGGTGGCGAACCAGAACAGTTTCAGTCCTTTCTTGAGTTCTGTGTTGTCGAGGATTTCCTTGTGACGTCCTTCAAAGGATGGGCCCTGTTGGGGGCGGTTGGGGTTCGGGATGATTCCGAAGATCCCTGAACTGTAAACGCCGAGGTATGCAAACTTTTCAAGATGCGGGATGCCGACATTCAACGTTTGTGCTCCGCCCATGGATAAACCGGCGATGGCGCGACTGTTTCGGTCTGTTTTAACGCGGTAGTTTTTCTCAATGTAAGGCATGACATCGTTGACGAAATCCTGGGAAAATTCATCCGGTCCCCCGAACATGCGGGCGCCCGTGTGACCCGCGGTCATGACAATGATCATGGGCTTGGCTTTTCCGGCGGCGATCAGGTTGTCGACAATGAATCCGGCGCGACCAACCGTGGACCAGGAATTGTCACAATCACCGGCACCGTGGAGGAGGTAGAACACAGGGAAGGAGCCTTCACCTTTCTGGTAACCCGGAGGAGTGTAAACATGCATGCGTCGAAAGCGCTTGAGGGACGACGAGTGATAGGTGATTTCTGCCACAGCTCCACGAGGCACATCCTGCGTGTCCATCCATTCGGAACCTTCAACCCCCACCAGACTCCAGGTGTTGTTGTTGGATTCACTGGTTGACGGGTTGCGCGGGTCGATGACCGAAACACCGTCGACGTTGAAATTGTATCGATAGTAGCCCGGGGCGACGTCCAGAGTGGTCTCCCAGATGCCTTCATCATTTTTGGTCATGTCCGTTCCCCGGCCTACGCCTGGAATGTCCCCCGCGGAAAGCTGCACTTCTTTCGCGTTGGGAGCCAGTATGCGGAAAGTAATTTTACCGTCTTTGACTTCAGGCGAAGTGACTTGGGGCCCCCGGCCGAAACCTTGTGCTTCGAGTTGAGCGTGTGGGTGGAAGGCAACCAGCAGACTGGTTGCGGCGATGAATGCGTAGATACTTTTCATGTTTGTTTAATGAGTTTGGAGTTTTTTAGATTAATTATTATTTGGCTGATGGGAACATGATTTGAGCGCTCTGGTGCAGGTAACGTCGCCAGTTGCCCCATTCATGCCCGCCCGAACTGAGTACCCAGAAAAGGCGCAAACCGTATCGATTGAAGATGGCCAGATCGCCTTGTCCGTTGCGCAAAGCGATGTCGGTTTCTCCGGATGCAAAATACAACGGAACATTGAGCTTTTGATTTGTCTCCGGATCGGAAAACAACTCCTTGAATCGCTCTTCAAAAGCGGCCCTGCCATCATTGAAATGACCTGAGCTCTAGACATACAATTCGCTGAAAAGATCCAATCTTGAAAACCCTGTGTGCATCACCACAAAACCCCCCATGGACAAACCCGCCAGGGCGCGTCCGTTGCGATCCGGAATCGTGCGATAGTGAGCATCCATGTATGGAATGATGCTCAACGCGAATTCTTTGGTGCATGCATCGTCTTCATTCATAGGAGGAGGCACAGCTGCCACAATATCTCGAGTGTTGGGCATGACCAGGATCATGGGGTTGGCTTTTCCATCTGCGATCAAATTGTCCAGAATGCTTTGAGCATGCCCTCCATCTTTTTCGGTATTGCTCCATTTTGAGTCATCATCTCCTCCTCCATGATTGAGGTAGAGGACGGGATATCTTTCATTTGTGTTCGATTCGTAAGAAGGAGGGAGATATACATGCATCCGTTTCTCCGTTCCCTGCGGGTTTTTGTAGTGCACTTTTTTGACAGTTCCGTGCGGGACATTGCGTTTTGCGAAAAATGAACTGTCCTCCATCGAAGGCAGTGCGGGAAGGATGGGCAGGGGGCGTGGCCCCGGCTTGGGTATGTTAAATCTTGGCCGTCCCGCAGGTGGTCCACTCGGACGATCCTGGGCTACCGATGTTCCCACGAGACCACACGTTAATATAAGCAGAATCCACTTAGGTGACATATGCGTCTTTTGAATGAATAGTTGTTTATTGGCCTCAGGTCTTCTTTCGCACGATCTGTGTGAAGAAAGCATGCGACTTGTTCATCGCGATTGAGCCAATGGAATGAACGAAAGTTATACTTGCCCCCGATGAAGGACAAGCAGAATCAAATGATCGCGGCATAACTGGAGTTTGAAACGAGACAAAAGCGCGGCCAGTGTTAGATTCTTGCTGTTATAGGGCTGTTAACAGAGTTCCTTCCAATGATGGGTTGTTGGAATTTGTTGTGCGAAACAAGATGGTGACAATAGGGTTTTTCATGGGCTGGACCAAAAACTATTACAGTAAGAGCGGGCAAAACTCAGACGCACATGTTGTAATCAAAGACGTTCATATAATTCTCATTTGAAAATGTAATTTGCCTGACAGCATCTTTTTCTCATTCTTTGTTTTATGTTCCTAAGCAAAAGAAGACGAAGAAGAAATCGTAGAAATAAAGGGGGTGTTGTTTTTGGTCCCATCATCATGTTGGGAGCCATTCTTTGCCTTTGGACAAATGAGGGGCGTTTTGATTATTATCAGGCAGCAAAGAAAGCCCAGGTGCTTGCAGCGCCTCTTGAATCGGCTTCCTATCAAAGCGTGGCATTCACAGTTAAATTGGGAACATTGGAGATTGGAGGGCGATATATTGAAAAGCTTCCTGGATATCTTCAGGTGCAGGAACTCGCCGAGATCTATAGTTGGGAACGACCCATGATGATGATGGGGATCGCTGGTCGAAAGGATGGCATCGGTATCTTCAACGGAACAACCGTAATACAGGTTTGAATCAAACAATCGAGGGAAACACCTGGCAGGCTGTCGAATATCAAGTGGGCGATTTTACAGTCTCCGGCGACCAGTTGCGATTTGTGAATGCATCGTTTCGGATCCCAGCTTCTAACGTTACGTTTAATCAGCAAGGCAAACAAAGCGGCCTGGTCCAGGACTCGGATATTTTTTACAAACGCAACCCACAAGGCGAAGGACAACTGGGGGACGAACGGCTCACCATCCTCGGAATTCCAGCTCAGCAGACGGTTAGTTATTTTGGAAGGATTCAGGATGGGATGGCTGTTGGGAAACAGTTTCGAGCC
>CAYPZD010000195.1:0-3703 GCA_964415055.1 uncultured Verrucomicrobiota bacterium
ATGTCCTACATGCCTAAAATTGGAATGGCGCTTGGTTTGTTGGGATTGGTGATTCCCTGGCTGGTTCCCGTTGATGGGCTTTCACCTGAAGGTGCCAGAACATTGGGTATTTTTATTTTTGCGGCCATCTTCTGGATGACCGAGCCCGTTCCGATTTTTGCGACTTCTCTTTTGGTGATTTTGCTGCAGGTGTTCACTCTCAGCAGCGCGGGATTTTTTGAAGGAGGAACAGATAGTTCTCTTCCTCCTTACAGTTCCTTTTATGCCTCTTTGGCAAGTCCCATCATTGTGCTATTCCTCGGAGGGTTTTCCCTGGCAAGCGCGGCGGTAAAAGTAGGGTTGGATTTAAATTTAACCCGTTGGCTCCTCCGTCCGTTTGGTCAGGCTCCGGCCGCCATCTTGTTCGGATTGATGCTGGCGACCGCCATGTTGTCGGCTTTCATGAGCAATACGGCCACCACAGCCATGATGATGACCGTGATCTTGCCGATGGTCAGTGTTCTGGACAAGGGGGATCCCTTTCGAAAAGCGTTGGCCTTGAGCGTTCCTTTCGCCGCCAACCTCGGTGGTATCGCGACTCCCATCGGGACACCACCGAATGCCATAGCATTGGCCGCATTGAATCAAATCGGGGTGAAGATCAGTTTTACCACCTGGATGTTGTTGGCGGTACCGCTGGTGATCGTGATGTTGTTGATTTGCTGGCAATTGTTGTTGAAACTGTTTCCTCCGCAAACCGAAACCGTTTCTCTTAAATTGGATGGCAAATTTGCCACGCATGGGAAGGCCCTTCTGACCTACCTGGTTTTTGGCGGCACGGTGCTTTTATGGGTGACTGAAAAATTGCATGGAGTTCCTTCAGCCATGGTGGCATTCCTGCCTGTGACACTCTTGCCTGCATTAAACGTGCTTGAGAAAAAGGAGATCCGCAATTTCCCGTGGGAAGTTCTCTGGTTGGTGGCCGGAGGAATTTCATTGGGGGTTTCTCTCAAGGAAAACGGCGTTGCGGACTGGATGTTGACCCGTGTCTCGATGGATGCGCTCAGTCCGGTCGGAGCGATGTTGGACTTTTGTCTGTTGGGCTCCATCGTGGCGAACCTTGTTTCTAATACTGTCAGCGCCAGTATCCTTATTCCTCTGGTGATCGGATTTGCAACAGGTATTCAAATGGCACAAACCGATTTGACCCAGAATGTCGTCCTTGTTGGAATCATTGTGAGTTTCTCAATGACTTTGCCTATTTCCACTCCACCCAATGCCATAGGGATGAGTTCGGGATTGATTGAGACGAAAGACATGATGAAGGCGGGATTGATCGTGGGCTTGATCGGTGGTTTGATCTTGTTGGCGTGTGCCCTGTTTTACTGGCCATTGATTCTATGACATGACAGGTTAAGAAAGTGAGTTTATGAACCAGATATGCATACTTTGTGTCGATGATGAGCCCGAGGTGCTCGAGGCCATTGAAAGGGATCTTCTTGAGTTCGATGATGTGTTTCCCGTCGAGATTGCCGAATCTGCTCAAGAGGCAAGAAACCTTTGGGGCCAGATTGATTCAAGAGGAGATCAACTGGGATTGATTGTCTGCGATCACCTGATGCCAGGGGAAACCGGTGTGGAGTTGTTGATCTCGATGGACCACTCAACCACAGCAGGATCTGCTCGGAAAGTTCTCCTGACCGGACAGGCGGGGCATGAGGATACCATTGAGGCCATCAATCGGGCCGGACTGGATTACTACATATCCAAACCCTGGACAGGGGAGCATCTGCAGGAAGTTGTTCGCAAATTGCTCACCGAATATGTGCTGGAACATTCTCCCGATCCCATGTCCTTTATGGCAGTGCTGGATGCGCAAAAGATTGCTGAAGCTATTCACAAAAACGGTATGACAAGCGACAGTTGACCGCCACGCTGCTTATGTCCGAATCAGATTTGGAAAAAATGGAAGCCATGTTGCTCGAAGATCCTGATCTTGAGCAGCACATATTGAGTTTCAATGCGGGGCAACTGATCCTCCGGAGTGGTGAGGTGAATCATGGCATCTATCTGATTTTGAAGGGGCATGGCAATCTCGAAATGCAGGAGTCGGAAGCTGAGGCTTTGTCATTGAAGGTGGGGTCTTTTGGTCGGGGAGATTTTCTTGGCCTGGCTTCATTCTGGAACCAACAACCGAATGTGGCGGACTCACGTGCCTTGACCGAGGTTCAGTGCCTGGTGCTGGACCGAAATCGTTTTCATCAGCTAAGCCGGCAAAAGGTGGATTTCAATCAAGCCATCCAAAATCTATTTATCTCCAATTTGTCCCATCGTTATCGTCGGGGCATCACTTTGAATCGTCAGGTCGCCACCTTGAGTCGACGATTGGAAAAGGAAAGCAAGGAACTACGAAATGCGATCAACGATCTGGAATCAGCCCAGCAGCAGTTGGTCAGTCAGGAAAAACTGGTGACTCTGGGGCAGTTGATTGGAGGCTTGGCACACGAATTAAATAATCCAGCTGCCGCGCTGTCGCGTCATTTTGAACACTTGCTGGGACTTTTGCCGCGCTTGATTCCCGGTGATACCACTCAGGGCGTGAGCCCGATGGATATGGTTCTGGCAGGGACTGAACAACCCCATTTCACTCCGGAGGAACGGCGAGATCGCATGGCAACGCTTCAGGAAAGGTTTCCCGGATTACCCCGTTCGGTGTGTCGACGTTTGGCTCAGGCACCAGATGATATGGTGGATTCCTGGTTTCGGGCATTCGGACACAATGAAACCTTATCTCCTGAATTTGAATCGGCCCTGGATGCGTTTGAATTGGGATTGTGTTTGAGATCGCAACGTATTTCGGTTGATCGCATCACGCAACTGGTGACAAGCCTGAAGAATTACAGCAAAGCCCAGGGGATGGGGTGGCAGTGGATTGATATCAGAGATGGTTTGCGTGATACCCTTCAGTTGTTGAAATATCGGCTCAAGAATTATCAGATCAAGTCCGAGCTGGCTGAAGTTCCAAAAATTCGGGCACACCAAGGCCAACTCAACCAAGTGTGGACCAACCTGATCGTTAACGCCATGGAAGCGACCGAAGTAGGAGGCATTATCACCATTCTTGCCAAACGGGAGGCTGATGAGATCCATGTGGAAATACAGGATGAAGGGTGTGGTATTCCCAAGGGGCTTGAAGAACGCATTTTTGAGTCGGAATTCTCTATTCGCAAACAACACAGCGAATCGGGACTGGGGCTGGGCTTGACCATTACAAGAGGAATCGTTCAACGGCATGGGGGCACGATTCGAGGTTGGAACCGTTCCGAAGGTGGAGCATGTTTCCGTGTGCAGTTGCCAATAGAAAAAGGAGAGTTAGAAAGTATTGGAGATGAACTTTCATAGACCGCCTGAGGATCGTTCTTTCGGATTATTTTGATCCATCCGGACGCCAATTTTCGCGAAAGCCATAGGTTTCACCTTGGTTTGAGGATTCCTTCATCTGGAGATGTTCGTTTGTGCGCCATCCCTCAGAAAGTTTATGATTTTTTTCTAATGATTTCCATCTCCCTGTGTCTCACATTTGATTATGAGAAACTCTTGTTACAATATCCTGAGGAAAATGTTGGCTGCTTTACTTGTCTGTTTGGGCGTTTTAAGCCTGGTCCCCGAGGTGCATGGGATGGCCGAGGAACGATTTGGTCCGCAACCGGAAGATTTTGGTCAA
>CAYPZD010000196.1:0-3614 GCA_964415055.1 uncultured Verrucomicrobiota bacterium
CCTCGTAAGATGCCCGCTTTGTTGTTACGCAAAAAGATCCCTAATATGAGCACTATCTACGAAATTGACGCACGTGAAATTCTGGACTCCCGCGGTAATCCTACTGTGGAAGTGGACGTTATCCTGAGTGGTGGAGCGATTGGTCGCGCCGCTGTTCCTTCCGGAGCCAGCACCGGTGAAAACGAAGCCCTGGAACTCCGTGACGGAGCAAAAAAACGCTACCTCGGCAAAGGTGTGACCAAGGCTGTTAAGAACATCAAAACCAAGATTGGTCCCGCTTTGCAGGGGATTGACGCCGCCGATCAACTGGAAGTCGATCGCATCATGCTTGACATGGACGGAACAGACACCAAGTCCAAACTCGGCGCCAACGCGATCCTCGGAGTTTCCATGGCAACGGCCAAGGCAGCCGCCGAATCCATGGCTTTGCCATTGTTCAAATACCTGGGAGGACCTAACGCCAAAGTGTTGCCGGTTCCCATGGCCAATGTCATCAACGGTGGCGCACACTCCGATGCCCCCATTGATTTTCAGGAATTCATGATCATGCCCAAAGGCATGAACACGTTCTCTGAAGGTCTGCAGGCCATCACTGAAATTTTTCACGCCTTGAAAGGTGTTCTCAAGAAACGCGGTCTTTCCACCGCTGTGGGTGATGAAGGAGGCTTCGCTCCCAATCTTGAATCCACCGAAGACGCTCTGGACTCCATCCTGAAAGCTGTCAAAGCAGCCGGATACAAAGCCGGAAAGGAAATCTTCCTGGCATTGGACGTCGCTTCTTCCGAGTTCTACGACGCCAAGTCCAAGAAATACGTCTTCAAGAAAAGCACCGGAGAAAAAGTATCCGGATCTGATCTGGTGGCCTATTACGACGAATTGACCCGCAAATACCCGATCATCAGCATCGAAGACGGTTGCGATGAAAACGATTGGAAAACCTGGAAGTTGCTTACCGACAAGATTGGTGACCGCGTTCAATTGGTCGGCGACGATTTGTTCGTGACCAATGTGAAGTTCCTCCAGCAGGGGATCGATGAAGGTGTGGGTAATTCCATTTTGGTAAAGGTAAACCAAATTGGTTCCCTGACCGAAACACTCGACGCCGTTGAGTTGGCTCAGGAAAACAACTACACCGCCGTGATCAGTCACCGTTCCGGCGAAACCGAAGACGCAACCATCGCCGACATCGCTGTGGCCACCAACGCCGGACAAATCAAGACCGGTTCTCTGAGCCGCTCCGATCGTCTGGCTAAATACAATCAATTGCTTCGCATCGAGCAAATCCTCGGTCGCCATGCCATCTACGGCGGCAAGATGTAATTGACTGTCTGAAACAATCTCAAAAGCAAAAGGCGCGGATCCAACAGGTCCGCGCCTTTTTTTAATTTAACAGGAGGGACGAGTTCCACCTCGACCCATACTTCCTCCTCAGATCTTCCCTCAGCAATAAACATGGAACGCGGGAAGTCAGGTGTGTTCGAAAACCTGCACCACTTCCACCGCTGCTTGAAAACAGTTCGGATGCCTCAAGGGCTGAAGTGGGGTAAAGCGGAATTTACCCCTCCATGATTGAATTCACTTCAGTTCGTTCCAAAGGAAAGTGTGGATGAGTGATTCCACGAACGCTCTCTGGGGATTGTCCGAAGCTCCGCCATGACCTCCTTCAATGTTTTCGTAATACAACACATCGTGGCCCTGATCCTTCATCTTGGCCACCATCTTGCGGGCATGCCCCGGATGCACCCGGTCGTCACGTGTTGAGGTAGTGAACAAGGTCCGTGGGTATTTTACGCCGGACTTCACTCGTTGATAGGGGGAATATTTTTGTAAATAAGCCCATTCTTCCGGAATGTCCGGATTCCCATACTCACCCATCCAACTCGCGCCAGCCAGCAGTTTGTTGTAACGATACATATCCAGAAGCGGCACCTGACAGACAATGGCCTTAAACAAATCAGGCCTCTGAACCAGCATGTTCCCCATGAGAAGCCCGCCGTTGGAACCACCCCGAATGCCGAGATGTTGGGGGGAGGTGATTTTTCGTTCTATCAGATCCTCGGCAATGGCGATGAAATCGTCATAAGCAAGCTGCCGGTTTTCCTTGAGTGCCGCTTGATGCCAGCGCGGTCCGAATTCGCCGCCACCCCGTATGTTTGCCAGGACGTAAACGCCACCTGCCTCCAACCAACTGATTCCGGTGATGGCCCGGTAACTGGACAGCATCGAGATTTCAAAACCACCATATCCATAAAGCAAAGTCGGATTGGATCCGTCCAAGTTCAAACCCTCCCTGGCAACCATGAAATAGGGGACACGGGTTCCGTCTTTAGAAATGGCTTCACGCTGTTGAATCGTCAATCCGCTTGTGTCAAAGAATCCCGGTTGTGATTTGAGTTTTTCTTGTGAGTTTTTGGTGAGGTCACCGAGGTAAAGACTTTGAGGGGTGAGGAAATCGGTGATGGACATCCAGTATGCATCTGACTTTTCAGAATCCACTCCCCAGGCGCTAACGGTCCCGACCCCGGGAGTTTCCAGATCCTCGCTGATCCAGCGGTCACCATCCTTGCGGACCCGCACGAGCCGATTGCGGACATTGTCGAGGATGTTGATCATGAGAAACTGCCTGGTGGAAGAAAAGCCATCCAATGAAGTGCGGTCTGTCGGCTCGAACAGGACATCCAGATCGCGATCACCATTCAGGAAGGCGGGCAGTTCTTTGGCCAACAATGATCCGGCCTTAAACGTCCGCCCTTCAACCGACCAATCCTTGCGTAGTGTCAGCAAAAGGTGGTTTTGAAAAAAGCTGATCTCAGCGCCGGACGGCTTGTCGATACGGATCCAGTCCTGGTCGACTCGAATAAAGGATTCATTGGTCCAAAAGGTATCGCTGCGCACAATGACCTCATGTCGCCATCCATGATCATGCGACACCGAAGCCCCCACCGAAACGTCCTCTTTCTTGCCGACAAACACCAATTTGGCTTGAGACAGGGGCGTGCCGCGTTTCCAGGTCTTGATCAGACGGGGGTAACCGGAATCTGTCATCGTGCCGGGACCAAAATCCGTTCCAACGAAAATGGTGTCATCATTGATCCAGGTCGCTCGAGATTTTGCTTCGGGCAATTGAAAGCCATCATCAACAAAAGAACGACTCTCAATATCGAACTCCCGCACCACGGTGGCATCAGCGCCACCTCGGGAAAGACGAAGAAGACAGCGTTGAAAATCCGGTCGGCGCATGGTGGCACCTTTCCAGACCCAGTTCTCGTTTTCCACATCAGCCAAACGATCGATATCCAGCACGGTCTCCCATTCCGGATGATCCTTCCGATAGGAATCCATCGTGGTGCGACGCCAAATACCCTTTGGATTCTGTTTGTCCCGCCAAAAATTATAGAGGTAGTCCCCGTAGAGAGTGACCCCGGGAATACGCGCATCCGAATCCAGGGCCGCCAGCAAGCGGGATTCCAGAGGTTCAAAACCGGAAGCGGCGGTCAGTTCGACCGTGCACTCCTGATTCAGCGATTTTGCCCAATCCAATGCCTTTTCCGCCTCCACTTCCTCCAACCACAAATATGGATCATTCGTTTCCGTTCCCATGTCCCAAGGATGGT
>CAYPZD010000197.1:0-3516 GCA_964415055.1 uncultured Verrucomicrobiota bacterium
CCACCGATATCGCCTGCTATCTGTCGATTCATCCCCTGCTCCCAAAGCCGGCTTGATCAACATGCAGCCGGAACAAACCGGCATCCAATTCACCAACCTGCTATCCGTCACCCGTTACATGACGAATCAAACGCTACTCAATGGCTCCGGGGTTGCGGCGGATGACATCGATGGCGACGGCCTTTGCGACCTTTACTTCAATTCCCTAGACAATCCCAACCGTCTCTTTCGCAACAAAGGAAACTGGCAATTCGAAAACATCACCGATCAAGCGGGTGTCGCCTGTCCTGATGCGGACTCCACCGCATGTGTCTTGTCAGATCTGGATGGAGATGGGAGACCGGAACTGCTGGTCAACACCATGTATCGGGGACTGCGACTCTTCCGCAACCGTGGCGATGGAACCTTCGAAGAACGAACGCTGGAAGCAGGCATGCAACCTGCACTGGGAGGCATGACCGTTACCGTGGCCGACTATGACCTGGACGGCAAACCGGACATTTACGTCTCACGCTATCGCGCCTCCGCCCTGATGGACGTTCCCAACGCCTACGTCGACATCAAAAAGGTCGGCGGCAAACGCATCGTCAGCAAGTTCAACGGACGCCCGACCGCTGAACCGGACCTCCAACACCGCTTCTACATCGACGAACGCGGAGGCATCGGCGAATACGGCGAACCCGACACCCTCTATCGCAATCTGGGCAACCTCACCTTCGAACCCGTCGATTGGACAGGCGGAACCTTTTTGGACGAACACGGAAATCCCCTTTCTGAGATACCGCGGGACTGGGGGCTGGCTGCCATGTTTCGCGATCTGAACCACGATGGATATCCGGACCTTTATGTATGTAACGACTTTGACACCCCCGACAGGATCTGGATCAACACACGCAAGGGAACATTCAAAGCCCTGCCGTCCCATGCCATTCGGCAGACCAGTTGGTTTGCCATGGGATTGGACGTGGCGGATGTGGATCGAGATGGGGACGATGACATCCTTGTGCTCGACATGCTGGCCCGGTCCCATCAGACACGGCTGAACCAACTGGGCGACGTCAAACCCGCCATGCACCTCATCCGCGAAGCCAGCCACCGCCCCCAGTTCATGAAAACCACCCTTCAGATGAATCGGGGTGACATGACCTATGCCGAAGTGGGCCAATGGGCGGGCGTGGCGGCATCCGACTGGGCCTGGGGAGTGGCATTTCTGGATGTGGATCTGGACGGATACGAGGACCTCCTCATCACCAACGGCCATGAACGGGATGGCCGAAACATCGATGTAGCCAATCAACTCAAAGCCATGCGCCGTGCCAAGAAGATGAGCGACCGCGAGATCTTTGAAAAACGCATGCTCTTTCCAACATTCGACACACCCAACATGGCCCTGCGAAATCAAGGCAACGGCACATTCGAGGATATCAGCGAATCATGGGGATTTGATCTCGATGATGTTTCCCACGGCATTTGTCTGGCTGATCTGGATGGAGACGGAGACCTGGACGTCGCGGTGAACAACCTGAACGCCCAGGCCAGCATCTACCAGAATCACACCAGCGCACCGCGTATCGCGGTCCGCGCCCACGACATCGGAACCCGACTGGAACTCTCTGACGGCGCGTTCACTCAAAGTCAGGAGATCATTGCGGGAGGAAAATACCTTTCCGACGACCAATCCATCCGCACCTTTGCCTGGCCATACAAAAAAAACGCAAACGTCACCCTCACCATACACTGGCCCGGAGGCCAAAAGGAAACCATACGGGACATTCTCCCAAACCGTTTTTTTGAAATTAAGCGGCAAACGACGGAGAACTCAAACCCGGCAACGGACGATGCCGCCAAAAGCACAACCTTGTTTGTCGATGAAAGTCACCTGTTAAATCACCAGCACAACGATCCGGATTTTGACGACTGGGCACGCCAACCCCTGATTGATGCTTCGCTGGCATATGAAGGTCCGGCAGTGGCATGGCTGGACCTGAACCATGATGGCTGGGAAGACCTGATCCTGAGCAATGGCCGGGGAGGCAAACCCAATGCATTTCTCAACCAGAAAGGACAATCCTTCGAACCCATCACCAAACCTCCCTTTCACCTCCCTGCTTCAAGAGATCAAGTCAGCCTTGTGGGATGGCGGGACGAAGGTGGAAACGTGCGACTGCTTGCAGGCTCATCCAATTACGAAGACGGCCTGCCCTTGGGTTCGCCCATCCGCGAATATCGCTTGAGGGACGGCAAAACCCTCGACGCCTTTCCGGGTCGACCCGACTCGATCGGCCCCATGGCACTGGGGGATGTGGATCGGGACGGTGACCTCGATTTGTTCGTGGGCTCCCGTGTGCTTCCCGGGAAATTTCCAACACCACCCGACAGCCACCTGTTCCTGAACGAAGAAGGATCGTTCGTAATGGATAAAGAAAGATCCAAGTTGTTTCAGCACCTGGGAATGGTCCGAAGTGCCTGTTGGTTCGACGAGGATCGGGACGGATTTCCTGAACTTCTGGTCACGCGTGACTGGAACTCCCTGGCATTTTTTAAAAACAACCAGGGCCTGCTGGTGGATGAAACAAGCAAACGCGGACTGGCCCACCTGAAGGGTTGGTGGAGCGGATTGGCGCCGGGCGATTTCAACAACGACGGACAAATCGACTTTATTGCCGGGAACCGGGGCATGAACGGCCCCCACCAGGAACACCTGCATCATCCGGTCAGACTTTACCATGGTGACTTCGACCAAAATCAGACGCACGACATCATCCGGGCTCACTTTGAACCAACGTTGAATGATGACGCGCCGGATCAACAACTGGGCATGCTCGCCCGAGGCATCCCCACTCTGGTCTCCCATTACAGATCCTATCAGGCATTCAGCCAACAAACCGTGTCCAAGGTCCTGACATCCTTAAAGGCAAAAGCAGACATGCTGGAGGTCAACACCTCCCAAACCATGGTCTTTATCAACAACCAGGGGAAGTTTGAAGCGCATCCACTCCCATCCGAAGCTCAATGGGCGCCTGTCTTCGGTGTTGCGAGTGGTGATTTCGATGGGGACGGAAATTTGGACGTCTTTCTGGCTCAAAACAATTTCCAGCTGGATGCCATGACACCCCGCATGGATGCCGGGCTGGGTCTCGTATGCCTCGGAACCGGATCAGGAACTTTCACTCCATTGTCGCCACACGACAGTGGCATTCGAATCTTGGGAGAACAACGGGGGTCGGCCGTTTCGGACTGGAATGGTGATGGACGCCTGGATCTGGTGGTCGGGCAGAATCGTGGTTCAACCGTATTACTGACCAATCGCGAAGCCATTCCCGGAATACGAACTCAACTCATTGGCTCCCCGGCAAACCCCGGCGCCATTGGCGCCCAGATACGCGGCATTCAGACAAACGGTCACCATGGACCATGGCTTTGCGTGACCGCAGGAAGCAGCTATGGCTCGCAAATGGGCATGATTCAGGTGATCGGTCCGGCAAGCCAAATAGATCAACTGGAGGTTTGCTGGCC
>CAYPZD010000198.1:0-3426 GCA_964415055.1 uncultured Verrucomicrobiota bacterium
GCCCGGCTCTACGAATTCTATCAGCGTCAGGCCGATTTCTACATGGAACATCCGGACCAGATGCCGGAGATTCTCCCGGCATACCCGGGGTTGGACGCCGGACAGCATGGGCACTGGGGCAAACACAACCAAAACAACTACGGAGACGGACGTTGGAACGACATAGAAATGGGCGAGGTCGTCACCCAGGTCTTCCGCGCTGAAAATCTTGTGGTCCTAAAGGGCATCAGCCTTCGCTTGGGAGAAAAACGCGAGCTGTCGGCCTGTTTTGATCCCATGAGTTTGACCTATCGGGCAGTATGGGAAGATGGGTTCGTTCAATTTGATCCGTTTCGATGGGGCACTTCACGCAATGCTCAACTCAAAGGGAATCCCTGGTTCGTTGTTCCGGAAGCCAACATGCCAACGGGAGGCGTCTATCACGGATTTCATAGATACGGAAAACGGGTTGTCTTTGATTACACGATCAATGACGTCCCCATGACGGACGAGCCTTGGGCGACCTCCGATACCTTTTTCCGAAGAATTGACATTAAAAAAGCAGCCGCCACCATCCAAATTCCCTGCCCGGTTGGAGAGGGATTCGAAGTTCAATTCCCAGTCACGCATGGAGTCGACCGCGCAATCTGGAAGGACGGTCACATCCATTTAACCAATACCAAGGAGGACACATATGTCATCCTGAGCATCACAAAAACTCCCGCCCCCCGACACACCAAGCCCGCATTGGCCCACCTCAAAGGGCAGCGTAAACTGACCAGGCGTTGGCCGGAAACGTTGAAAGTTCCAGGCACCCAGGGCAATCCAAGAGCAGATACTGCATACGTGGTCGACACTTTGAATGTGCCGTACGATAACCCTTACCACACCGTCATGCAAATCAGCGGCATCGATTTCCTTCCGAATGGCGATGCGTTGGTTTGCACACTCCCTGGGGACATTTGGTTGGTATCCGGTATCACGGAAGATTTGCAGGAGGTCACCTGGCAACGTTTCGCCACCGGACTGAATCAGCCGATCGGCATCCACATTGATGAAGACGGCATCTTCGTTCTCGATCGCGGGCAGATCTATCGGCTTCATGACACCAACAACGATGGAGAAGCCGATTTCTATGAAAATTACGCGCATGATTTCGGAGGTTACAATCGCAGCCATTCCCACACATTCGGTCTGCATCGGACGGCGGATGGCTCCTTCCATTTTACTCAACGCGAAAACATCCTGCGCACCGGCCCCGATCGCGTCACCACCGAACAAGGTTGGGGTGTGAGAAACTGCATGGGTATCGGAGGATCGGACAACTTCTTCTGGGTGGCCCCTCAGGAGGGCACCTGGACCCCAGCCTCCGCCATCATCGAGGTAAACCAGGGAGAGTTTTACGGACTTCCCTCCAGTGACGGCAGAAGCGGCACCATCGCCGCGCCACTATGCTTTATCCCTCGAGGAGTGGACAACTCCACCGGCGGCATGCTTGAAATCACCAGTAATCGTTGGGGGCCTTTTCAAGGTTCCCATATCGGCTTGAGTTACGGCTCCGGCGTTCATTACCTGATCTTGCGCGACGCAACAGGAGGCAGACCTCAAGGAGCAGTCGTTCCGCTTGAAGGGGAATTCCTGGCGGGTTCGATGCGCGGGGCGTTTCATCCCAAGGACGGACAACTTTATGTAGTGGGGCTGGATGGCTGGGGTGATTACTCCACCAAGGACGGATGTTTTCATCGGGTTCGTTACTCGGGAGAACCAGTTTACAAACCCAAGGGATTCCGGGTACACAGCAATGGAATCCGCATTGACTTCACCACCAAACTGGATCCGAACACCCGGGGTGATTTGGGCAGTTTTTTTGCGCATGGGTGGAACTACGAATACGCCAACCGCTACGGATCTCCCGAATTTTCGCCGAACCATCCGGAATCACTTGGACATGACCCCGTTTCCATCCGTTCGATCACCCTGCTCGGAGATGGAAGTTCACTGTTTGTGGAAATGCCAACCATGCGCCCCGTGATGCAACTTCACATCCGCATGCACTTGACCTCCATTGACGGGAAGGCATTTAAAACAGATCTGTTCGCCTCCCCCATGTATCCAGGGGCGCACTTCGATGCCACCGGACTGGACCCCGCCCGGGTTGGAAAACCCACGGCCATTGCCTTGAGAGTAGCTCGAGAAGAAGCATCGACTTCGGACGACCATGAATCAGGTACTGCAGAGACGAATGAACGCCAGCTCGTCGTGGATGCCATCGGCGGCCTGCAGTACAAGCAGAAATTACTCGTCGCAAAACCCGGTGAAGCACTGGCGCTGACCCTGAACAACACCGATGTCATGCCGCACAACCTGGTCATCGTAAAACCGGGCTCGACGCGCAGCGTTGGAGAAGCATCGTTCAAGATGTTGAACGATCCCAAAGCCGGTGAAAAAAGCTACGTTCCAGATCTGGCGGAAGTGTTGCAATTCATTCCCATCGTCAATCCCGGAAAAACCCACACCCTTCATTTTCGAGCACCCGAGACTCCGGGTGATTATCCCTACATCTGCACCTTTCCGGGACATTGGATGGCCATGCAGGGAATATTAAGAGTTCAATCATCACGATAAACCGGAAACCCACATGAAACTGCATCATCTTTTTGCATGCCTCATTGCCCTGATCGGAACTTTAAACGGTGAAACATCACCCCGCCCCAACATACTATTCATCCTGGCGGATGACTGGGGTTGGGGAGATTTAAGTTGTCATGGCCATCCCTATGTCAAAACGCCCAACATCGACCGTCTGGCACGTGAAGGCACCGATTTCCAGCGTTTCACCGTTGCGAGCGGAGTGTGTTCTCCCAGTCGCACGGCCATCATGACAGGACATTTCCCCGCTCGTTACAACATCGACGGCCACTTTGCATGGGTACCCAGCAATGCCAAAAGGAACATGCCAGACTGGTTGGATACCGAGGCACCGACCTTGCCCCGCATGTTGAAGCAGGCTGGTTACGCCACCGCACACTACGGTAAATGGCACTTGGCGAATGACATGATTCCGGACTCCCCTTTACCAAGCGCCTATGGTTACGATGACTATGGCGCATTCAATTGTGCGGGCGAACAAATGCCGGTGCATGAAGATTCCCAACATGCCGTCTCCTTCATCCGAAAAGCGGTTCAAGAAAACAAACCTTTCTATATCAACCTATGGATCCACGAACCGCACACTCCCTTCCACACGGTGCCAAAATACGAATGGAGATTTCGTCACACGGAAAGTGAAAAGGATCGCATCTACGCATCGGTCCTGTCGCATGCGGATGACCGGATAGGAGAAGTGCTGAATGCGCTGGATGCATTGAATATTGCAGACAACACCCTGGTCATTTTCACATCGGACAACGGACCTGCAAGAGCCGCCGGACCGACGGAACTCAAACT
>CAYPZD010000199.1:0-3303 GCA_964415055.1 uncultured Verrucomicrobiota bacterium
GGAAGTCTCCGATGACGGGTTGAAATCATTGGCGGAATTGAAAGAACTGCGGCAATTGATGGTCTACAATACCCGAGTGACCGCGAAAGGATTCGAATATCTGCATGCAAAACTTCCGGGTTGTTTGATATTGTACCAGGTGGGTGATTAAATAGTTTTAGACAGAGGCTACTCTTCTCTCTATCTGCGAAAATCTGGGAAATCTGCGGTTAAAATAAAAAACTGCAACTATGCCAGATGCTTTTTGAAGAACGTGATGGTTCGTTCCCAGGCCAGTTGAGCTTGTCCTTCATCGTAACGGCTGGTGGAATCGTTGTGGAAGCCGTGGTTGGCTTTGGGATACATGTGCATGGTGAAATCCACGTTGGCGGCTTTCAGGTCCTGTTCGTATTCAGCCCAATACCCGTTGACGCGTCGGTCGAGTTCGGCGAGTTGGATGAGCAGAGGCGCCTTGATGTTTCTTCGAAGTTCCTTGGCGGCGGGAGTTCCGTAGAAAGGAACGCCTGCGTTCAAGGAATCCGGAATGGCAGCCGCCAGCATATTGACGATGTAACCACCGAAACAAAATCCGACAGCGCCCAGTTTGCCATTGCTCCGATCGTGCCCTTTGAGGAATTGGGCAGCAGCGATGAAGTCGTTTTCGATTTTGGCCCGATCCAATGAGGATTGGAGGCTGCGGCCTTCGTCATCATTTCCCGGGTAACCGCCTTTGGGATGCAATGCGTCGGGGGCAAAGGCGACAAATCCTGCTTTTGCGACACGTCGGGCGACATCTTTGATGTAGGGGTTGAGACCACGGTTTTCATGGACGACCAGGACGGTTCCAAGCTTGCCTTCGGCTTTGGTGGGAATCACCAGATATCCGCGGCCTTCGCCATGACCATGGGGTGATGCAAAGGTTTGATACTGAGCCTTGATGTCCGGATCGTTGAAAGACACCTGTTCGGCAAGCGCGTAATTGGGCATCAAGGCGTTCATCAATAAGGGAAGTGTTAACGTCGCGGTGGTGATCGTTCCCAGGCGTGTGATAAAGGTGCGACGATCGATGACTCCGTGGGCATACTCGTCATACCAATCGAATGCTTCCTGTGGTATGGGATGGTGAGTTAGGGGTGCGCTCGAAATTTCAGGTGTATGATTCATAGTGGAAAGGTTATTCTGTTGGTCATGGTGATGCAATAACCGATCTTGCGGGGAATGATCCAACAGCAAGATCATGAACATATGGTGATTTGGTTACAATCCCATATACCGCTTGTAATCGACAGAATCAGGGAAAGGGTGTCTAATGTTTGCGTCCCATGAAAATGAAAACATATCTATCTGGAAGGATTCGAAGCTTGCGTTCATCCTTTTACGGTCAAACTGATTTGCTGGTTGCTGAGGGCTAAAGGTATCCTACATGCAATGAGAGTTTCGCCTGGGACAGGTGCGCGTTACTCGTAGGTGCGTTGGTTGCATTCCTTGATGAATTTGATCAACTGTTCATCCACAAAGAGTTCATGTTCGGCAGTGGGAATGTGCCCTTCCTCGTTCTTGGGACCAACCTGAACCTTATAATCCCAGATCCCAAGGAAATCATAATGTTTTACCGTCCAAAACGTACCGGGTAAATAGTTGCAACATTCGGTCTTGCCCACTGCTTCAAACCAGGATTTGTTGTCCGCCATGAATTTTGCCATCGCCTTGATGTATAACCTCCGCATGGCCTGTGCTTTTTCGTTTGTTTTGAAGGAACTGCCGTCAGGCGTGAGGAAATCTTCGGGATTATCCCCGAATGGTTTGCTTGGATCCGTGCTGCCCAGGCCAAATTCGCCGATGTCTAATGGAACCTTTTTCCCCAGTTTATCCCTGAGTGCTTTTGCATGTCCTTTGAATATTTTGGAAATCTTGTCCAGAGATGCCGGGTCTGATTCCTTGGTCCAATCAAATCCGGACGGTATTAAATGAGTCATCGGCGGATAAAAGCTGAATGACGCGTAATCAAGATCGCGCAAGTAACCCATGACGGCTTGCCCCCATAATTGCCATTCCTTGGGGGTTACCTTCTTTTCATTCCATTCTGCGCGAACTTTATCCATATGTATTCGCAGGGCTCCGTTTTTCTCGAAGACATCGTAGTTGAGTTTGTGTCCGATGGATAATCGTCGTGGCTTTTCCAATCCAAGACTTTTGCGTTTTCTCTGAGTGCGGATCTTCAAAAGTTCCCAGCCTGCTATGAAGGCATACAGCGATACATCCAATTCAGATCCCAAGGTTAGAGCTTAACAGGGCTTTTTCGAATCAGGTGGTCTGGTAATGGTTTCTGCTTCTTCAATGATATCCAGGATGGGGGTGAAGATTTTTTCTTCATAACCTTCGTAGAGTGTTTTGGCGTCCACCGGATCAAAATACATGGTCATGCGCCAATCTTTTTCCGATGTGCCTGAGAGCGTGGAAGCCCAGTCAAGGTGCGGTTCTATCTTTACATTGAATCCTTTCTTTATCGCGGACAGGACGGCGCTTCTCAATTCTTTGAACGGGGTTTGTCCATCATTAAGTTCGAGGTAGTGATTGGTGATGGTAGGTTGTCCGAATATGGCACGCCAAAGTCTGACAAATGGGTTGAACACATCATTCAAGTCGCTTTTTGGCAGTCTGTTTTATCTCCTTTACTTCATAGGTCGGAGTGAATGTCACCCACTTAAAGCCCATAGCAGCCAACTTATCCAATTGTTGCGGGACGGCGGCATAGTCTCCGGAGCGAAAAGATGGAATAGAGTAGGATGCGGGTGGTTTTTTGGCTTTGGACATATCTTGATGAAGGTTGCGCTATGAGTACTTTATGTGGCCGAAATCTATCCGCTTGATCCCGACTTTGCAACGTATGACTTCTGGCATCAATACCCTTAAACTCATTCAGCCCGGGAATTTCTTCCCGGGCTGAAATTGAAACGAGATTTTAGCCTATTCAGGGCGATTGAGACGGCGACTACTGCTCAGCAACTTTCCGGCTTAAGCGGAAGAATTGTTGCTGCTCCGTTGTCGATGCGGTGAAAAACTCCAATCCGTTGGTTTCGTCGAAGCCGATAGTGGCATTGTCGACCGGGGTCCATTCGCCTCCAAGATCGGATGTGACCTCCAAAGTGAACAATCCGCCATCCACTTGCGGCCAGCTGATCCTGAGTTCGCCTGCGATGCTTTGGCTTATTGCCAGGGTAGGGGTTTTCGGAAGTTTGGTGATGTCATCCAACACCAGGACCGGAAAATTCAGGATGTCGCTTTGGTTGTCGAAAATATCGGTCACAGCAATTTCCACGGTGT
>CAYPZD010000200.1:0-3165 GCA_964415055.1 uncultured Verrucomicrobiota bacterium
GGAAGTCTCCGATGACGGGTTGAAATCATTGGCGGAATTGAAAGAACTGCGGCAACTGATGATTTACAATACGCGCGTGACAGCGAAAGGATTTGAATACCTACATGCGAAATTGCCCGGTTGTCTTATTCTTTATCACATCGAGGAGTGATGATAGGGCAGATTTATGGTGCCGATTCTTTTGGAGAGGCGAATGGTGTGAGGCCTTGTGGAGGATGTGTCCCGATTTAGAGGAACCGCTTTGCATACGGTCTGGCAGGGCTTTGGTGATCTGCAACCTGTAGCTGATTGTTTCCACGATTTCGGGCGGTGATAAACGTTGGGGGGAGGGAATGTTTTTGGAGGGGTTCGAAAATAGGCAGGCGAGGGGACGGTATCCAAAGCTGTATCGAGCTACAGCACTCCAAATATTTTATCGCGTTGTTGAACCTTTGGAGGTGATTAAATGAAAAATTGTTATGGTTAGTTTTTGGCGGTTACATTTAAAGTAGATTCATCATGATCCGAAACTATCGAGTTAGTTGTCGAAATGTGTTTTGCACATTGATTGTATTCGCAACGTTTGGTGTGGCTTCTATCTGGCAAGGCGTCGCTGGTCAAGACTTCGTGCCTGCTTCGACGCAGATACGTTGAAGTTGGTCAAAGTAGAATAATTCTTAAATCCCCAACACGGTCGTCAGCGACTGCATTGGCAGAATGCGGGCTCGATGGGCTGAGATTTGAGGCATGTAAAAAGTAGAGTCAACTCGAAAATAAACATGTAAAAATTAGAGTAGACTCTAAAATTAACGTATTCGAACTCAGAGTTCGAATGGCTCAGCCTACCACTCTTCTCTCTATCTGCGACAATCTGTGAAATCTGCGGTTAAAATAAAAAACTGCAACTATGCCAGATGCTTTTTGAAGAACGTGATGGTTCGTTCCCAGGCCAGTTGAGCTTGTCCTTCATCGTAACGGCTGGTGGAATCGTTGTGGAAGCCGTGGTTTGCTTTGGGATACATGTGCATGGTGTAATCCACGTTGGTGGCTTTCATGGCCGACCAAGGCGGTTCCAAGCTTGCCTTCGGCTTTGGTGGGAATCACCAGATAACCTCGGCCTACGCCATGGCCATGGCGTGATGCAATAACCGATCTTGCGGGGAACGATCCAATAACAAGATCATGAACATATGGTGATTTGGTTACAATCCCATATACCGCTTGTAATCGACAGAATCAGGGAAAGGGTGTCTAATGTTTGCGTCCCATGAAAATGAAAACATATCTATCTGGAAGGATTCGAAGCTTGCATTCATCCTTTTACGGTCAAACTGATTTGCTGGTTGCTGTCTTGTCGGCGGTTCTTTTGCTTCCCATGTTGTCCGGGTGTGGAAGGGGGAGTTCCAAACCAACTGTCACCGCGGAGAGAATTCAGGCCATGCTCGACAAACCGATCGAGGATTCGGAGGTCACACGCCGGTTTTATTACGACTACAACCATCAACCCGATCCAGGCCGGCGTCATTGGAAAAGGGTGGGAGACGAATTCTGGTATGAACTCTATCCCAACGGCACACGTGCATTGTTTGTCATTCTCAGAAAAGATCAAGTTGGACCTGCCAGGGGAATTGTCGGGAGAAAAGTCACCAAGGAATCGCCTGGTATTGATCCTCCCGCAGAGGGAGCCTTCGAAATCTTCATTCCCAACAAGGATACGACCAGTTTTCTCAAAACCCTTTCCTTTCGCTATTACCGTTCAGGCAATTGGGAGAAGTGGAGTAATCTGAATTTTATTCACGACGAATAGAAGAATTCTGTTCCAGACAATCGCGGTAGTCTCGCATGCACTTCCGGACAA
Source organism: uncultured Verrucomicrobiota bacterium (assembly GCA_964415055.1). Taxonomy (GTDB): domain Bacteria; phylum Verrucomicrobiota; class Verrucomicrobiia; order Limisphaerales; family AAA164-E04; genus AAA164-E04. The sequence continues at coordinate 1,838 of CAYPZD010000200.1, forward strand.
CGTTTTGTGATGAGCAACATCACGACCCTCCGAAACCGTTGATGAGATCCACCTGAGATCCTTGTGAGATTTCGATGAGCATTGAACAAAGAGAGTCATCGGGGGAAGTTGATAAAAAAACGCCCCTCAAAAAAGGAGGGGCGTTGTGTGTGTGGAACTGGTAGTGGCTCTGGTGGCCATCACCTGGGGCTTTGATCGAAAAATGATTCAAGCCCTCGATGGGTGAACTTGATGATGCCTACTGTTCGGCAACTTTCCGGCTTAAGCGGAAGAATTGTTGCTGCTCCGTTGTCGATGCGGTGAAAAACTCCAATCCGTTGGTTTCGTCGAATCCGATATTGGCATTGTCAACCGGGGTCCATTCGCTTCCAAGATCGGACGTAACCTCCAAAGTGAACAATCCGCCATCCACCTGATCCTGAGTTCCCCTGCGATGTTTTGGCTTATCGCCAGGGTAGGGGTTTTTGGAAGCTTGGTGATGTCTTCCAATACCAGGACAGGGAAGTTCAGGATGTCGCTTTGGTTGTCGAAAATATCGGTCACAGCAATTTCCACGGTGTAATCTCCTAGAAAGACCGGGAGGTATTCCACTTTGATCCCAGTCAATCCATCTTCCGGAATCATTACAAAATTGTCTTCGAAATAGACGTCATAGACATCCCTGGTTTCCGGATCTCCCACTCGATTCTCGGTGTAGTAGACGGGAATCAGTTTTCCGCCTGGCGCCAGTTGAACATCCGCAACTGCGGAAAGAGTATCTTGTGCGGAGTTCAATACCTGAATGATCTGTCTTGATTCTTCTCCGAGTTCGGTGATCAGAATCACTTCAACGGGTTCGGTTTCTCCCGGGGCAACGTAGTCGGCATAACTGATCATGATGTTGGATCCGGATTCCTGATACCAACCTCCCAGGTAAGGTTGTCCATCGTCCGGCGAACTGGAAATGGTTACGGCTGTCGTGTCCCAATAGAGTTCATATTCTCCGGGACCATCCGCCAAACCGGTTGCAATTTCTCCCAGGTAAACATGTTCGTTGGGATCTTCCGTTTCCAGGTTGCTGACCAATGCCGCATAAAATCCGTAGGCGTTATTACCGTCCTTCAGCTTCAAATTCCAGGCCGCTGGTGTCCAGTGCGGTATTCACGACATCTGGCGACTGTGCCTGTGTATTCCATGCCACCAGGAAGGTGGCTATGAGGACCGTCAAAGCTTTGCAAAGTGACATTTTCTGTGACGATACGGCTCTTTTGACTGTGAGTGGGGTAGGGTGGGGATTCATAAGGCTTTCCGAATTTTAAAAACAGCTCGTGGAGCAATCTTTACCATAT
>CAYPZD010000201.1:0-3135 GCA_964415055.1 uncultured Verrucomicrobiota bacterium
CTTGCGCCCACTTCAAACCTCGAGGCATTCGGATGGTTGTTCCGCTGCAATGGAAACGCCACAAACAATCGAATACCGAAGGCTTCCCAAAATGGATGCAGTCGGGATGTTGGATGCGATGAGGATGCGCGCCAGGGACGGCACGCTCTACCTGGGGGTGCGTTAGGTAGATCGGACCAGCTTGTCCCGCGACTGCGTGGATCTCGGTCCGCCCGCTAGCGCAGCTATGCGGATGTGGGGGGATTGAATAGTGAATTTAAAATGGTGAATGGTGAATGAAAGGTGAGAATACCGAAGGCTTCCCAAGCCGGATGCAGTCGGGATTTCGGATGCGATGAGGATGCGCGCCAGGGACGGCACGCTCTACCTGGTGGGTGCGTTAGGTAGATCGGACGAGCTTGTCCTGCGCCTGCGTGGATCTCGGTCCGTCTGCCAGCGTAGCTATGCGGATGTGGGTTGTTGTATGCTGTCTGGCTTGCCTTTGGGAGTTGAAATGCAGGGGATGGAAGCCACAAGGGGCGCGTCGAGACGACACGATCTACCGAGTCGTGCGGCAGCCCCCCTCCTTGCGGAATTCATTCATTATTCCAAAGGTACCATCCTTCATTCAATTTCACCAAATTTCCACTCGTTCTTCAGTAGGCAGCCAGAGTTTGTCCGAGTCTTTTAAATCAAAGGCTTCGTAGAATGGTGTGAAATTGCGAATGGGGCCGTTGACGCGGAATTTTGGGGGGGAGTGGGTGTCGGTTTTGAGTCGGCGGATGGTGGTTTCGGGGCGTGATTTGATGCGCCAGATCTGGGCAAGCGATAAGAAAAAGCGTTGTTCGCCGCTCAGCCCATCGACGGCAGGTGCTGGTTTGCCGTCGAGTGATTTCTGATAGGCACGGTAGGCCAGCGTGAGTCCGCCGAGGTCGCCGATGTTTTCTCCCAGGGTGAGCTGGCCGTTGACGAAAAAGCCGGGTTCGGGTTCGAAGGTTTCGTATTGGGCGACGAGTTTGGCGGTGCGTTCTTCGTAGGCTTTGGCGTCTTCTTCAGTCCACCAGTCCACCAGATTGCCGTCGCCGTCGGATTTGCGGCCCTGATCGTCGAAGCCATGACCAATCTCGTGTCCGATCACCATTCCGATGGCGCCGTAGTTGACCGCATCATCCGCTTTCATATTGAAGAAAGGCGGTTGCAGGATGGCGGCGGGGAAAACGATTTCGTTCATGGACGGGTTGTAGTAGGCGTTGACGGTTTGCGGCGTCATGAACCACTCGGTGCGATCAACGGGTTTGCCGAGTTTGTTGATCTCGCGTTCATGTTCGAATGCGGATGATCGCATGATATTTCCGATCAGGTCGTTGGGGTCAATGTCGAGTCCGGAATAATCTTTCCATTTGTCCGGGTAACCGATCTTTGTGGTGAATTTCTCCAGTTTCTTCAACGCCGCTACTTTGGTTTTGCCTGTCATCCAGGGTAATTCGTAGATGCTGTCCTTCATGGCCAATTTAAGGTTGGCGACCAGATCCAGCATGCGTGCCTTAGCTTCTGGTGGGAAATGGCGTTGCACGTATTCCTTGCCGACCAGTTCGCCGAGCGTGCCGTTGACCAGGTTGATGGCGCGGCGGTCGCGTGGTTCCGGTTCTTCCTGTCCGCCGAGTGTTTTGTTGAAGAATTCAAAGTGTGCCTGGAAGAAGGGTTCGCTCAGGTATGGAGCGAAATCGACCAGCACGCGTGCTCGCAGATAATCTTTCCAATGATCCAACGATGCGGTGTCGATGACTTGATTGAGTCCTTCCAGAAAGGAAGGTTGCCGGATGATGATGGAAGTTTCTGACGCCACACCGGTCAGTTCCAGATAGCCATCCGTGTCAAAGGAGGGTAGCAGGGCTTTGATTTCGTCGATTGATTTCTTGTTGTAGGTCTTGATTCGGTCGCGGTTTTCAACGCGGGTCCAGTGATGTTCGGCAATGCGTTTTTCCAATGCGTAAGCATGGTTGGCACGGTTTTCAGGTTCGTTCAGGGTGGCGAGTTTAAAGAGTTCGGTGAGCATCTCGCGGTAGGCTTTTTGCAGTCCAACCGACCGTTCGTCGTCCTGGAAATAGTAATCACGGTCGGGGAGTCCCAGACCGCTTTGCGTGAGATAGAGTTTGTAGCGGGTGGAATCCTTGGCGTCCTGATTGATGTAGCCTCCAAGAGGATTTGAAATCCCCATCCGCCCGGCATGAGCGAATGCCTGGCCGAGAACCTGTTTGTCGTCGATGCCATTGACGGCGTCCAGAATGGGAAGGATCGGATCGATGTCCAATGTGTTGATGCGATCTTCATTCATGAAGCTCTGGAAGAGGTCGCGGATTTTCTGCGCGTCCGATCCTTGCTCCAGCCCCTTTTTGGAACTTAGTTCATCGATGATGGCCTGGACGGCGTCACGGCTTTCCTCATAAAGCATGACGAACGATCCCCAGCGTGTTTTGTCGGCCGGGATTTCGGTGTTCTTGATCCAATCACCATTGGCAAACTCAAAGAAATCATCTTGTGGTCGTGCGTCCTTGTTTTGGCCGGAGGTATCCAATACTGGTTTCTCAGCGGCATGGATGAGAGATGTCAGCAGGCAGGTAAGCATCCAAGGGCCAATTAAAGTCCATTTTTTATGTAACAAGGCGGTTTTTGTTAAATTGATCATGTTTTTGAAATGGTTTGGGATCAAAGATAGGTTCGGATGTGCTGTTTGCAAGAAGGTTCTTTGGTTCTGCTGAACCTTGTAAATCTGGAATTGAATTCCAGATTTACAAGGTTCCCGAAAGCACAGATCCGCGTTCGATCTTTGTAGTGGTTGACAGTTTGGTATTTGTAAGTGGTTTGAAAAAAGTGAGTTGTGATGTGTGTGGGCGCAGTGCGTTTGCGGAAGTTTGCGCATTCTGGGGTAGGTTTTTGGATGTTTTCCTCGCGCTCGCGGCCACGCGGCAGCGTGGCCCTACCCGAAGGAGGGGTCAGAACCTGGGTCTAACCAGTAGCACGATGCACAGCAGCATCCAGGCTCCGGTCATCATTTTTTCCTGCATGTGGGAGGTGTGGAGGGAGTGTTTCCATTGCCAACGTCCGAGATAAACCGAAAGCAGGAAGCCTAGCAGCCCGTTTAATAAGTGCCAATTT
>CAYPZD010000202.1:0-2915 GCA_964415055.1 uncultured Verrucomicrobiota bacterium
CAAATCATCCGCATGCCTTGATCTTGCCAACCGCTGTTTTGGCACGAACTCTCTGGATGTTCCAACGAATCCAAATACCACATAATTTATTGATTTCCAATTTGTTACCAACAATGCAACATCCAAACAATTTGAATCAAGCTCTGATTGCTTTCCACATACCTCCCCTTTCCTGCTCGGCTTGAGTCGTTACGGAATGGCGAAAGCAGAAAAATTTTGTTTGCCCGAAAGCCAGGAAATGTAAGATGTTCGTCGCTTTCCTTGACCTCATTGTCACGGGAAATCCTTGGACCCTAGTACAAGAAATACACATGCAAGCTGTCGGCGCCATACCAAAAAAGAAAGAAGTCGCAATCCTCGACCATCCGAAACCGGTCTTGAGTTCGGACAACGAGGTGATCGTCAAAAGTATCGATGTGGGCATCTGCGGCACCGACCGCGAAATTTGCACCTTTGTCTACGGCGATCCTCCCAAAGACTCCGATTATCTGGTGCTGGGGCATGAATGCCTGGGCATCGTTCAGGAGGTCGGCTCGGCAGTGGAGGAATTCCTGCCAGGCGATCTGGTCGTGCCTTCGGTACGACGTCCCTGCACGCACGGTCATTGCGCCCCCTGCAAAGAGGATCTGCAGGACTTCTGTTCAACAGGAGACTTTGTCGAACGCGGTATCAAGATGCGTCATGGCTACATGACCGAATTCTGGGCGGAACAGGAAAAATACCTCAACTATGTGCCGGTCAACCTCAAGGACGTGGCCGTTCTGGTGGAACCCCTGACCATTGTGGAAAAAGCCATGTCACAAGTCTGGCCCACCCAATGCCGCCTTCCCTGGGCAAAACACAAGGACGCCAAAGGTCGCCCAACCGGGAAAGGCCTGAATGCAGTGGTCCTGGGGGCTGGCCCGGTCGGTATCCTCGGCGCCATGAAATTGAAAGCCGAAGGATTCAATACCTTCGTCTACTCCCGCAGCAAAGCACCCAACCCGAAAGCCGAATTGGTGGAATCCTTCGGTGTGCCATACATTTCCGCTTTGGAAACATCCTTGGAAGAACTGGCGGAGCGGGTTGGCAACATCGATCTGGTCTATGAAGCCGTCGGGGTTTCCAGTATTTCCTACAAAGTGCTGAGTATTCTGGGATTGAACGGTATTTACGTGTTCACGGGCATCCCCGCCCCCAAACCAGCCATTGAAGTGGACGCCGATCTCATCATGCGAAATGTCGTGCTTAAAAATCAGGTCGTGATCGGGACCGTCAATGCCGACCAGGGAGCATTCATCTCGGCCATCAAAGATCTCGGAGTCTTCATGGAACGCTGGCCCGAAGCGCTTAAGCGCGTTATTACCAGCCGCTTCGGAACGCAGGACAGCCGATCTTTGCTCCTCGACAAGGCCACAGGTATCAAAAACGTGATCAGCTTCGAACAATAATCGCCCTCCCGGTGCCCCGGAAAGCCGCGAGAGATTCTTCCAAGAACGACAATTCCTTTTTGACACTGGCGCGTCAACTTGGCATGTTGCCGAGCTGTTGACGCGAGCTTTATCAACCTACAGGCGGACTGTTTGGACAGTTGAGCGCCTGAACTAGAAGTGAATTGAATTTTATGGAAAATAACGAAGCATCAAACGCATTGAGCGGGAATCTGCTGGTGGCACAGTCCGGCGGCCCAACCGTCGTCATCAATTCCAGCGTGGCCGGCGTCATTACAGAAGCAGGCAAACACGGCGAAATCGAAGAGATTTACGGTGGATTGAACGGCATCTACGGCATCCTCAACGAGGAGCTCATCGACATCAACGAGGAGAAAGCCAAGACCATCGAAGAGTTGAAACACACACCGGCCGCCGCACTCGGCACCTGCCGCTACAAGATCAATTTCAAGAGCGACCCCGAACAAGCTGCCCGCGACATGGACCGCCTGTTCCAGGTCTTTGAAGCACACAATATCCGCTTCTTCTTTTACGCTGGTGGCAATGATTCACAAGATACCTCGCACAAAATTCATGAAGAAGCCGTCAAACGTGGCTACAACATGCGTGTGATCGGTGTTCCCAAAACCATCGACAACGACCTTCCCCAAACCGATCACTGCCCCGGTTACGGATCCGTGGTCAAATACAATGCCGCCACCGTAATGGAAGTCGGCGCCGATGTGGGTAGCATGGCCACCGATGACGGTTCCTGCTGTATCATCGAAGTCATGGGACGCGCCGCCGGTTGGATCGCCGCCGGAACCGTGGCCGCCAAACGCGATGATGACGATCCCCCCCACATCATCCTGTTGCCGGAAATTCGCCTCGACGAAGAAGCCTTTCTCAAAAAAGTCCAGGAAACGGTCGACCGCCTCAACTACTGCATCGTGGTCACCGGTGAAGGCGTCAAAAACGCAGCCGGCGAAGAAATCGGAGCGGACAAATCACGCCTCGACGCATTCGGCCATGCCGTGCTTTCCGGTGCCGCTGATGCGCTCAAGGAAATGGTGCAGGGCAAACTGAATCTTAAAACCCGCACCGTCAAACTCGGCTACGCCCAACGCGCCGCCGCCCATTACGCCAGCGCCACCGACGTGGAAGAGGCATTCGCATGCGGCGTGGCAGCGGTCAAAGCAGCCCTGGAAGGCAAGAGCGGTCAGATGGTCAAACTCGTCCGACTGAACAACGAGCCTTACCAATGGGGCACCGCACTCCAACCGCTGGAAGACATCGCAAACGTGGAACACTTGATTCCCCGTGCCTGGATCTCCGTGGATGGTTTCATGCCGAACGACAACTTCGTGAAGTACGTCACCCCGCTCATCCAGGGTGAAAACCCCGTTCCAACCGAGAACGGACTTCCCAAGTTCGCCAAACTGGTCAAAGAAAAAGTGGAAAAACAACTCCCCCTCCGCGACTGATACAAAGGCAGAAAACCCTTTC
>CAYPZD010000203.1:0-2910 GCA_964415055.1 uncultured Verrucomicrobiota bacterium
CTGCGTGAGAAAAAAATCTGCGAGAATCGGCGCAATCTGTGGTTAGAAAAAAAATGGTACACCCGTAGGGAGTCGAACCCCAAACCTCCTGATCCGTAGTCAGGCGCTCTATCCAATTGAGCTACGGGTGCGCCAATAGGAAGCGAGAAACTAAAAAATGTCAGGGCTCGCTGCAAGTGTTTTTTGAATTTTTTCTACCCCGCTCTTTTGGGAAGGGCTATGGTCCGGACATGGCAAAGCAGGTTTTCAAGGGGGATCAGAAAGTCGGTGCATCCATCATGACCCGGTGGGAGGATCGGTTTCGGGGCAAATGGGTTCCGAGACTGCCTTCCTGGATCGAAACATGGCATCTGACTTATCTGACACTGATTTGGTCCGGCCTGATTCTGGTGTTTTGCTGGCAGGCAAAGAACAATCTAAACTGGCTTTGGCTGGTTTCCTTGATGGTGATTGCCCAGTATTTCAGCGACCTGTTCGACGGTGCCGTGGGTCGTTACCGGAAGACGGGACTCATCAAGTGGGGTTACTACATGGACCACTTTCTGGATTACATTTTCCAGTCCTCCATGGTGGTGGGTTACATGATGATCTCCCCTCCGGGTTTGACCTGGTATTTTGTTGGCATCCTGGTGATGGCAAGCGGTTACATGGTGAGTTCCTTTCTATCTTTTGCCGCCACCAATGAATTTGAGATCTATTTCTTCGGCATAGGCCCCACAGAGATTCGCATCATTGTGATTGCGCTCAATGCGTCCATCGTGTTCTTGGGAACTGGTTGGTGGCCGGTGACGGTTCCTATCTTTTTCTGGAGCATCCTGGCAGGCCTCGTGGTGATGGTGTGGCGCACTCAACGCAAGCTCTGGCGGATCGACATGGACGCCAAGAACGGAAATTGACGTGTTATTTTTGACAGGATTAACAGGATGTACAGGATGGGGTGGGAGATTGGATAGTTTTTGGCTTACCATTCTGAATTTATTTTGCTGATGAAAACCTAAAGGGTGACGCGCCGGGGACGGCACGTCCCACCTACTTCACGGTCGATCGATCCACTAACACGATGTTCAATAAGACCCCAAGCCCACTCCTTCACACATCCCATCCTGTAAATCCAGTTCATCTCGCAGATCCCGCGACTGCGGCGACTGTCCAAAAACAACAAAACTTTTCGTTGCAAAATCTTCGATCCCCTCTGAAATAGGACGCCTTATGGCTAAGAAATATTGGTTGGTGAAACAGGAACCGGAGGCTTATGCGTGGGATCAATTCGTCGCAGACGGCGTGACAGATTGGTCCGGCGTGCGCAATTACCAGGCGCGAAACAACCTGCGTGCCATGAAAAAGGGCGATCAGGTGCTTTACTATCACAGTGTCACCGGCAAATGCGTGATGGGCATCGCCGAGGTGGTCAAGGAACATTATCCGGACACCACCGCTGAGAAAGGTGACTGGTCTGCGGTGGATCTTTCACCGGTCAAACCACTCAAACACCCGGTCTCATTGGCTCAGATCAAGGAAGATCCGGATTTGAGTGAAGTCGCATTGGTCCGTCATTCCCGTCTTTCGGTCATGCCCCTGACATCGGCCGAATTCAAAAGAATCGTCAAACTGGGTAGTTAAAACAACAAGCGCCCCCCACTGAACATCCACATCATGGCATCAGAAACATCCCCCCACCCTTCTCTGGAACACATCACCGGCGTCATCTTCGACATGGACGGCGTGATCGTCGACAGCGAACCTCGTCACCAACAAGCGTTCATGGAAGTCTTTCATGAGATCGGCTACGCGGACATCCATGGCATTCAGTTCGAAAACTACCTGGGCAAATCGGATCAATCGGTCTGGGTGGATTTCATGGACATACACAAACCACCCTTTTCGATCGAAGACCTGACCCAACGCAAGCAAGACAGACTGATCGACCTGATCCGATCCGAAGAACCCATTTTCGAGACCTTGCCCGAGCTGGTTGAAAAACTATCCAGACACTTCACCCTTTCGGTGGCGTCCGGTTCATTGCACCCGGTCATCGACGCGGTCCTCGAACTCCAGGATCTCAGGCGCTTCTTTCCCACTGTGGTCAGCATTCAAGACGTTCCCCGCGGCAAACCCGCTCCGGACGTTTTCCTGAAGGCAGCCAGGGACATGGGAGAAGCTCCGGAAAAAATTTGCGTGATCGAAGATTCGGCGGCGGGCGTGCAGGCAGGAAAGTCCGCAGGCATGCAGGTCATCGCCATCACGAACAGCCTGGACGCAAACAGTCTGAAACAGGCCGATTTTGTCGTAAAAGACTACGAAACCATTGAATCCCTACTCCTGGGAACAAAACAGGCCAATCTTTAACCTGAGCATCTCATCTTCCAGGCAGCATCCGCACAAAGCATAAAAAATATAACCACCTACAGCAAAAACCATTACAACCTTCGCGCATTTCGTGATTTCGTGGTTTACAAAGACAATTCACAAAACCTGGACACCATCAAACAGACCGCAACCCGCCTGAACAAACCGCCGTTTCAGTAAAAAAAGGCCAAAAGCATTTGACCTGACCAAGTAAGGGATAGTACTTATTGCGGGCTTATGGGACATGGCGAAGCCATAATACCGAATCCTTGGATGATGCTGCCGTTTGGGCTGTTGCTTGCAACAATTGCCCTGGGGCCGCTGTTCTTTCTGCATTGGTGGGAGAAACATTACCCCAAGGTCGCATACGTGCTGGGGGCTATTACTCTGGTTTATTACTTCTTTGGACTACATGCCAACGAAAGAATTTGGCACACGGCCGTTGAGTATGTGCAGTTTATCGCTCTGGTGGGATCGCTATACGTCGTATCGGGCGGGATTCATATCAATGTCAAAGGGGAAGCGACACCACATAACAACGTCCTTTTTCTCCTTTTCGGAGCC
>CAYPZD010000204.1:0-2652 GCA_964415055.1 uncultured Verrucomicrobiota bacterium
AAAGTTTCGGTGGTGGATCAGGGGCGTATCGGAGGGGCGTGCTCGCATGGAAATTGTGGATATGTGTGTCCGAGTCATGTGTTGCCTTTGACCGAACCAGCAGCGGTTCGCGTAGCCATCAAATCTTTGTTTCAACCCAATGCTCCCTTCCGCGTCAAACCAACACTGGACCGATCGGTTTGGAAATGGTTCTGGGAATTTACCAAACGCTGTCGGCACAGACCCATGATTGAAGCGGGACACCATTTGAAGTCCATTCTGGATGCTTCCATGTCTGAGTATCGACGTTTGATGCGTGAGGAATCTCTCGATTGTGAATGGAAAGAGTCCGGTTTGCTTTACGTTCTTCAAACTGCCGCAGGGATGAAAGAATTTGCCGAAACGGATGCACTCCTGACCAAGGTGTTTGGAGTTCAGGCCAGGCGTATTGAAGGGAGCGAATTATCTTCCCTGGACCCAGCCTTACGTCCAGGACTTGCTGGCGCATTTTTGTATGAAGGGGACACCATGTTGAGGCCGGACACTCTTTGCCAATCCTGGAAATCTCAGTTGGAATCCCAGGGTGTAAAATTTGTCGAACAAAACCAGGTCTTATCCATCGAATCCCAGAGCGGCCGCGTTCAGAGCATCATCACACACCAGGGCCCCATGGAGGCCGATACCTACGTGTTTGCCACCGGAGCCTGGAGCGGGGAATGGGGAAAGGAACTGGGCTGTTCCATTCCCATCCAACCCGGCAAAGGATATTCGGTGACCATGCAGCGTCCGAGTGTCTGCCCTCAGTATCCCATGCTCTTTCCGGAACATCGCGTGGGAGTCACTCCGTTTGATGGCGCTTATCGACTGGGATCCATGATGGAGTTTGTCGGTTTTGATACCTCGATTCCGGCATCACGCATTCAACAGCTCAGGCATTCGGCAGAACCTTACCTGGTCGAACCTCATACTGAAAAGGTGCTCGAAACCTGGTATGGCTGGCGTCCCATGACCTGGGACAGTCTCCCGATCATCGGAAGAAGTCCCAGGCTGGAAAACACCTACTTTGCAACCGGGCACAACATGCTGGGGCTGAGTCTGGCTCCGGCCACCGGGCGTTTGTTGTCCGAGCTGGTTCAGGGTGTCACGCCGCATTTGGATACGGGCGCTTTTTCTCCCACACGTTTCGCCTGAGGGGCGATCAGGATGTAGCCTGACAACAATCCCAGGATTCCCACGCTTGCCCAGAAACCGTTGGGAAACTGGTTGCACACCATGATTCCGATACTCGGACCGACCGCGAACGAGAAGGACCATGACACTCCATTCATTCCCATGAATCGTCCACGTTGGGACGGTTCGGATATTTTGCTCACATAGGCCATACAAACGGGGAGACTGATCATCTCTCCGATGGTAAAAACCGCCATGCCAATCAAAAAGAGCGGCATCGATTTTGGCAAAGCCAACAGGCAGGCCGACAAACCGATCAATGCGTAACCACAGCTCATCACCCAGACGGGATTGTGGCGACGCGTCCATGTCGACAAGGGGATCTCCATCATAACGATCATGACACCGTTCAAGCCCAGCACGATTCCATAGAAGGACGCAGGGAGCCCCGCTTGTTCCATGGCGATGCCCAGGGTGCTGATCCATTGAATGAAGCAGAAAGCCACTAGCACATTGGCAAAAATCAGTCGCCTGAATCCCGGGTGCTTCATGGTGATGCGGAATTGATCCACTAATCCTCGTGGGATATCCGTGATGCTTTTCATCGCCACATGGACTTTCTCCGAACGCGGCAACCATTTCCATGCGAGTAATCCAAAGGCCACACAGGTGATCGCATCCAATCGAAACAACCAGATGAAAGAATGAGACGCCAACCATCCTCCCGTGGCCGGGCCCAAACACCATCCCAGATTGATGCAGAATCTCAACATTGCGAACACGGTGACGCGTTGTTCTTCTAAAACTTCATCCGTGATGAGGGCACTGGCCGATGGTCGGTACATTTCGGCGGTCAAACCTGCCATGCAGGCGCAAAGGCTGATCAATGCGATGTGGGTGACACTCGACAAAGTCCAGATCGCGATGGCTCCCAGGGCCATGCTGATCACGATGGATCGACGTCTGCCCAAAGCATCCGCCATGTAACCGCCGATGATGGAGGAAGCAAAGTGGCCCGAACCGTAAAACGCCAGTGCGATGCCCGCTTCGGCTTCGGAATATCCCGATTTGCGCAAGTGGAGTCCCAGAAAGGGAATCACAAAGGTGCCGAATCGGTTGATGAACATGCCAACCAGAACAACCCACACGGAAGCGGGAAGGCTGGAAGCCAGACTTCTGATGGATTGGGATGACGGTTTCGGTTTGGGCGCTGTGTTTTTCATGATCGTCCAGGTGAAGATCCCTGATTTAAAAACAAAAAACCCTGCTTGCGATCGGCAAGCAGGGTTTTTCAAATAAATCTAAGTAGGGTTACTTCATTATCTTGGTTCCTGCTGCCTTTCCTTCGCGGTAACTAGAATGATGGTTGGAAGGGAATAAAGACATACGCCTGCCATGACGCCCGCAGCGTGGCGTTTCCAGCTCATTTGTTTTGCGTAATGTCCGTTTCCTTTATTCATAAGGATGTCTCCTACCTGCGCTGGTGATATTTGGTTTGTCAAG
>CAYPZD010000205.1:0-2611 GCA_964415055.1 uncultured Verrucomicrobiota bacterium
CGGCGGCCAGGGGGATTAAATGTTCGGCGAAACCAACTAAAGAAACCAATTACATTAATATGAACGGAAAAATGAGATACGGCGCATTGTTGACAATGTGTCTTTCATTCCTGGCTACTTTAACCCATGCAGGCATTTTGGTCGTGGACCAGGATCCGAGCAATCAAGCAGCTGATTATGAGCAATTGCAGCCTGCGATGGATGCGGCACAAGCGGGGGATACGATTTATGTGATGCCATCGGCAACAACTTACGAAAATGCCACCATTGAGAAATCGCTGACTCTTATTGGGGCGGGTATGGCAAAGGAAGCTGTCTTTCCGGCAGCGCCCAGTCTCGAATCCAGGTTAGGTGAGGTCACCATCAAAGCCAGTGACGTTTTTTTGACGGGCTTCGTTTTTGCTGAGAACTTGGCTGTTCTTGCGCCTTCGAGTAATATTACCATTTTTCGCAACCATTTTGATCACAGGATCTATGATGGGCGTTTGGGTGCATACGCTGTGGAGGAGCCATCCATTGAAACCACCATCTCCCACCTGCATGTCATCAACAATAGGTTTTCTGCCCTCAGTACGAATGATCTTCTGGTAGATCTTTTTCACTCAGGGTTGGATGAAAAAGGCATTTTTACAGAAGTGATTGATTTCGTTTTCGCCAACAATATCGTTTTACGCGGTAGATTTTATTTTCAAAATGGTGATGGGGAAGTATACAACAACTACTTTGATCTCAACACGCTTTGGTTTCGAGAGAACGGCGCTACCGGAGGAACGGTGTATTCTCGTGGTCGTTTTTACAATAATTTGATCCAACGAGGTTCGCTAGCAGATGATAGAATAGTCCGAACCCATAATGCTTACTCAACCTTTGTGGATTCTGGCCGCTTATCTGATCCTTCAAATCTAAAATATGACAACTTGGAGGACCTTATTCTTAACAAGGGCGGTTGGGGGATGTCACATGTCCTTACTCCAGACAGTCCGCTCAAAGGAGCCGGCATGAATGGCGAAGACATTGGCATCCTAGGTGGGCTTCATGCCTGGAATCTCAATCATCAACCGCCCGTTCCCATTATTACCAAACTCCAGGCACCGCGTATTGTGGGTGCCGGTGAGAATCTTTCCCTGCAAATCGAAGTCCAACCCAACAACTAAGCCTGCACGCTTATGTTTTCTCGTAATGTTGGATTTGCCATGCTGTTGGCAATGCTCTGCGCCTTGCCGCGGCTGCATGGGGCAACTGTCCCTGAATTGACGGACCCACAAAAGCAGGTGACCCGATTGGAATACTTTTACGATCAGGACCCGGGCTTTGGAAAGGGTGTTGCGGTCGATTTCGAAGCGGATGCCCAAGGCCGCATTCAAATGGATCTCAACCTCCCGCTTGATGGATTGAGTGTCGGGATGCACCAACTGTTCATTCGGGCATTGAATGGTCGAGATGAATGGAGTATCGCTCACAAACACACATTCTTCGTGACACCCTTTGCTGCCCAGACAGTCCCTGCAATAGAAAAAGGGGAATACTTTTTCGGAGAAGATCCGGGTGAGGGTAATGGGATTCCCTTATCACCCACCGAGCGGATAGAAGGAACCGTCGCTTTTTCCGTCCACGTTCCTCCGATGCCTGCTGGGCATCATGCGCTTCAATTCCGCGCCCAAGACTCCTTTGGAAATTGGAGTATGCCTGCCAAAAATAACTTCCTGCAGTTGCCTGATATTCGGGCAACTGGCATTGAGTGGTCTGTGGTGGAGGGAGAAGAAGTGATTGCTACGGGAGCGCAGGCGATCGAACCTCCTGCTTCCCGTTATTCGGGGAACGTGATGACACCCCTGCTTGCTGATGCGTCCATCAACGAGCGTTCACTACAAGCCCAGGCACGGCTTATCTTGGAAGAACGGATTCCAAGTTTTACTCAAACATTCGACCTGCAAATTCAAGCCGTAGGAGATCCATTGCGCATCATCACCCCTCCGCAAAACCAAACTGTTTCTGTTGGGGGGCAGCTTCGTCTCAGCCTGGTGGTCAATCAATCTGAAAACCTGTCTTTTCAGTGGTTTAAAGACGGTGTTGCGGTTCCAGGTGCAACGAGTTCCTCATTCACCATTCCGGTCATCGGATTGGAGGATGCCGGTAGTTATTCGGTCTCCATTTCAGACGGCGTTCAGGAAGTCCTCAGTGGGTCAGCGATGGTTCAAGTATCAGGACCTGTTGAAAATGCACCCCCCACCATCGCTTTGATTGGAGATGCTCTGTTCGAATTATCACAAGGTGCCACATATACTGAACCTGGCGTTTCAGCCACAGATCCAGAGGATGGTGATCTCACTGACCAGGTGGTGATTGATGGTCAGGTGAATACTTCTGTTCCTGGGGTTTACACTTTGAGATACTCGGTGAGCGATCAACAAGGATTGTCTGTATCTGCTTCCCGAACGGTGCTGGTCCTTGCATCTGAAATTTCAATTTTGACAGGTCCTCTGACCAACGAAACTAATGGAAACAAATACTACCTTCTCAGCGCAGCTAGCTGGACGGAATCAGAAGCATTCGCTCGCGAACTCGGTGGGCATTTGGCAACCGTTCGCAATGCCGATGAACAAGAGTGGAT
>CAYPZD010000206.1:0-2601 GCA_964415055.1 uncultured Verrucomicrobiota bacterium
TCGTTGGGGAAGAGGATGTCGCGAACGATGGTTTCCGGGGCGCGTTGAAATTCTGAATCCAGATTCGGTCCGGCCAGGTTGCCGAGTCCGCCCGCCTGATGACAGGAGGAGCAGTGTTCTGTGAACAGCTCACGTCCTTGTTCCATGTCCGTATCCTTTTTCAATGCTTCCAGAAAGTCTGGTAACCTGGCTTCAAGTTTTTTCAGGCTTGCCTCGTCGGGTGGTTCGGGGGCAGGCAGGGCGATGCGTTCAAGTGTTTCTTGTGCATCCACCAGTCCTGACTCCAGGATGCGGGTGTAGGTTTCGCGGTGGGGTGGTTTGGTCAGGAATTTAACAGATGCCAGCGCCTTTTGAATCTGGATTCGGTCTCCTCGGGTCGCAATGATTGCAACGAGCTGTTCCGCCAAAGCTTCGTTCGGTTTGCGATGTTGCAGGATACGTCCAAGGAGTGCTTCTTCGCGTCGATAAACGGACGTTCCAACCGCTGTGTCCAACCAGCGAAGGTCACCATGCTGCTCAACGAGGTAGGCCAGTGCGTTGAGCGCGCCATCGGTTTGGAACACACCAAGACTTAAAGCGATTTGCAGGATCAGTCGTGGTTCGTTTCCGTAGTTGACGATGTCGGACAACCATGTCGCGATCTCTTGCGAACCCGGGCTATCCCGGTCCAATGCATCTCCGATCCGTAGAGCATGGCGTTTGACCGACCAATGGGAGTGACTCAGCCCCTTTGTCAATACGCCGGATTCCAATGCGTTCAATCCTTCCAATGTGTAAAGCGCATTGATGGCTGCTGCGGGTGGGGTGTCCGGGTTCAGGTGTTGGATCAATGTGTTTGGTGTTTCGTCTGCCTGTCGTTCAATCAGCAATCTGCGGGCGGTTTCTCTTCGCCAGGCGTGTGAGCTGCCGACTTCTTTGGCCAACTGCTTGTCGAAGAGATTCGACATGTCGGCCGGGGGTGTTTGAGGGGCATCGTTGTGTGTCAGGCGCCAGATGCGTCCGTGATGCATGCCGTTGGTCAGGCCATAGAGTTGCTGCAGGTACCGTGGGATGGCCGAATAGTCTTCGATGATTTCGCGATAGAAATCGGTGATGTACATCGCTCCGTCCGGACCATGACTCAGGTTCATGGGATGAAACCAGGTGTCGGTGGAGGCGAGGAATTCCTCTTCTTTGTTGCTTTCCCGGGTGAGGTGCAGTTCCGGTCCTTTCCATTGAGGGACCGAGTGGTGGATCATGTTTTGTGCCGGTTCACAGGAAAAGTTGTGGCCCCGGTAGTTTTCCGGAAAGGCGATGTCCCGGTAGATAAATGGAGAGCAGGCGGAAGTCAGGTAGCCGTTGGGGATGGATTCCGCTTTGCCATAGTGATCGGTGTAGTATTTCGAAAAACCAGGGTCGTTGTAGCGGCGCGTGCGCCAGGGGTGAGGATTGGATGCAGGGAAGGTGATTTGATAGTTGGCAGCGTTGCGTTCGGTGGACGGGATAGGGAGTTCCGGGTTGCGGGTCAGGTATCGCCAGGGCAGGGGAATCACCTGGTAGCCGGGAGTGCCCGTGCTGATGGTCAATCGATCTCCTTCGGCCGTGAAAGTGTGACCAAAGGTGCCGGTGCTGCCTGGGACGGGTTCAATGGCTGAACCGTCTGCTTTGATGCGGAAGTCTGTTCGGCCTAGAGACACCGGTTCTTTGAGATAAGGTCCGGTGATGGCGTCGGATTGGCCGTTTGCACCGATGTAGATCCAATTGTCGAGACCCCATTGCGGGGCGTTCATGCGTCGCTCCAATACGCCGGTTCGGAAACCTGTGAACAGGCGTTCTCTTACGTCCGCCACACCGTCACTGTCGAGATCCGCGAGATAGTAAATATCCGGCGCACAGACGACGATGATGCCTTCCCGTGCCGCTACCATGCCGAAACAAGGTGGCAGGCCGGAAGCGAAAAGTGTGGCGTGATCCATGCGTCCGTCGCCATTTGTATCCGACAGTTGTTTGATGCGGCCGAAGGTTTCGAGTTCGGCGCGTTCCTTGGCTTCATCGTTGGCTTGGATACGTCGCACGATGCGGTCGAGTTCTCCGGTTTCGTTCAGGGCGTCGATGTCGTATTGACCTTCCAGATTGTAGCCGTGCAGTTCGCTGACATACAGGTTGCCGTGTTCGTCCCAGCATACGCCGGAGGGTTCTTCGATCAGGGGTTCCGAGGCAACCAGTTCCATCTGGAAGCCTGGTGGGAGCTTGAAGGAATGAACCGCCTCTTCGGGCGACAACGGTTTGGGACCGTCGGTGGCGGGTTCGATCTGGGCGAACCCGTTGAAAACGAAACCGAGCATCCATCCCGCGAACACCATGACGCGGAGGAGATCTGAAGCAAGGGAGTGCATGGGGGAAAACTATCGTTCCTTGTGCGGGTGGGCAAGCATGGTCTGGGTGGGTGGTATTTTTTTGTTTTTTAGACGGGATGAACAGCCCCGAATATCGGGATCTACGAGATTTACAGGATGTTTGGAGGGACGAGCTCCGTCTCGTGCCCATACTTCTCCCTTAAGAACATTAATAAGCAAAAGAGGTGGAACGTGGGAAGACCTGGGTGTTCGAGGGCCTGTGGCG
>CAYPZD010000207.1:0-2450 GCA_964415055.1 uncultured Verrucomicrobiota bacterium
AACGATAATTCACACCTCCGGGTTGACCTGGAAGTGTCCTAGCCTCAATGGGAGCACCATCACTAGTAATGAATCGAACCACAGTATCTGCCCCAGAAAGAGGATTACCAAATTCGTCTCGAACCATTCCCTCAAAGGTGTGATGAGGGGCTGGTGGAAAGCCACCAACCGAGGGCATGAGTAATAAAAGACAGATCAAGAAAAGGAGCTTTTTCATGGATGCGTGGGGAATCGAGTTAATTACCGGAGTAAGAGTAGGTCTTAAAGTGTATCTTAATATCCTTAACCGAACGAATGAAACGCTCAAGCCCTTCATCCGGATCGTTCAGCAACGACTTTCCAGGAATGACCAACTTCCATCGGCTATTCCAAACCGATCGGCCTATCAGGCGGTTGTTGGTGTAATTGTCCATACTGATGTTCATTTGATCAAAGGCATCAGCAGTGGAGACAGCTCTAAAAGCCTGATGTTTACGCACAGTGTATAAATCTTCGCTCAACGAGTCACTCGACTGCCAATAACGCTTAGCACTGTAGTCTGAGCTTCCTACGTTGAATGGTAGGGGTAGGCTAACATGAGCAACCTTCCATTTCCGCACTCCGCTTGTATCACCCAAGGGCGGGGTTCGCATGAAATCTGTACCCACAGGAATAAGATATATATACGGGGTAGCAGACATACCGTCAGGATCCATAAAACTGACCCCACCTCCCGGCGATAGAGCACCGGAACCCTGTACGACCTGTGTGTTGGCGATTGGATCGTTGATACCTTTGTAACCTTCGAAGGCAACTCCAACGCCAAAAATTTTATTGGCAAAAGAACTATCAGAAAAAGTACTGTCCCCTGGAGATAGGTAGTTCCCGAACAAATTAAGTCCTCCTGTAATTGTAGTTGAGAATTCAAGGATTAATCCAGGAACTGGCAGACCATCATTCGTGTCAACCTGCATGCAGTAACGCATGACGTCCGCGTCTCGACGCAAATCAGATATTGCTGAGCGCGACAGAACATCCTTCCAATTGCTATCACCTGATTCGTCAGGGAAAATACGGTAGTTTTCAGTGCGCATCGAGACTGAGGTCCCGTAGGTATCAGGGTTATTGATACCCAAACGTCCTTGGAGCACATCCCAGTCTGAAGCCATTTCAGCAAGTATACTGGACAGTCCTGGATCTCCTGTGCTGCTGGCAGCAAATTGTGGTTCTCCATCCTTCATGATACCGAGAGCTCTGGAAGCGATAATCCTCTCAACGAAAGATTCGCCATCGCTGCTGCCGAGCAAGCCCGTTTCATAGTCAAAAGCCTTTGCTGTCAAGAATGTGTAGGTAGCGGCCAGATCAAAGAGCGATTTGTAGCGTTCGAGTCTTTCATTCCGGAAAATTCGAAACGCAGCATCCCGAGTTCTGAATCCTTGAATAATGGCAGAAGCGCGTTTTCTGAAAATCTCCCGCTCTTCAAGAAGCCGAGCCCCCTCCCAGGCTGCTAAATTAACAGCCTCACGAGCATCTTGATAATCACCCGCTATCAGGGTGATGTCGGCCGCTGCGAGCTCAATGTCATTGAGTTGTCCGACAAGGTCGTTGACTTGCTCAATCTTTTCGATTTCCCACTCTCGCAAAGAAATGTCATGAAATTCCCGCAAATCGACGCCAAAATCGGTTGCCTTTCTCAGCAGAGAGACAATGCCGTTTCGAATTCGGGAGGAAGCATCGACTGCCACTAAGGTCGAGGTGAAACCTGCTCGAACCCCCCCTATCGCGGGCCTAAGGAAATCACCTCCAGCAGCCAGACCTGCAATAGTAGTTGTTGGAAATGAGAGCGTTACTCCATCCTGAATCCTTTCCAGATTCTCAATCACATAATCTTGCCAAGATTGATAAATTTCGTTAGCGGTCTCGACAGACCTAGTAACATGCTCAGCTGCCAGGTTCGCTTCCTGTGCGTTGCGAATGTCCTGTTTCTTATCGTTGATCGCCCTGAAAACGCGGACATTGGTGTCCATCAATTTCATCAGCTTCTCCATTGCGTCTAACTGGTCGGCAAGAAGAAAGTATTGGGTCTGGGCAGCAACCACTAATGTTTGAATAGAGCCGACTGCACCACGAGTACCCTTAAGGTCATCTGGTTTTGCAGGATAGCCGTGATCTGCAAGGACATACGATAAAGCAAGGGTGTCGTCTTCAGCCTCTCCTGGTAGCTTCCACATGTTAAAGTCGGTATCAGCTGTAATACCTTCGCTAGGAAGACTTTGCTTGTTGATCCTATATGTTTTGGCAAGTTCTGCAGTGCGCGTTTCAGCTATTGGATCAAACCCCTCGACCCAGGACCAGTGTAGCAAATCAGGACCTACATATCCTTGAGGGTAAGTTTTTCCTGGGCCAATATCGCCAGCGTAGGGTTCACCAAATATTTCAATCAACTTGGTTGTATAGGCAAATTCTTCCAG
>CAYPZD010000208.1:0-2341 GCA_964415055.1 uncultured Verrucomicrobiota bacterium
TCGAATTCAGTAATCAAGTGCGTCGACACAAAGACGGTGCGGTTTTCCGGATCAGCATCCTGATAGGCCCCGATGACCGTCCGGATGAATTCGCGCCGGATCAAGGGATCGAGTCCGGACGTCGGCTCGTCCAGGATCAACAACTCCGGTTCCGGACACAAGGCACCGATCAATGCCACCTGCATCTTCTGGCCTTTGGACATCGAGTTGATGTTTTGATTGGGATCCAGATGAAACTGATCCAGCAAATCCGTTTGGAGTTGGAGGTTCCAAAGTTTGCGGAACGATGCCAGGTGTTGAAAGTGATCCAGCGCGCTCATCCACGGGTAGAACCCCAATTGATCCGGCACATACGCCAACCGCGATCGAGTCGCCACTTCGTGCTTGGCGGGATTCATCCCGAACAACTCCACCTTACCGCCAGTCGGTTTCAGGAGATCCAACAGACACTTGATCGTTGTGGTCTTCCCCGCCCCGTTGCGTCCAAACAACCCATAACATCTTCCGGGTTGAACGGTGAGATCGAGACCGTTCACGGCATCGGTGGTATTGAAAGTTCGGACCAATTGTTTGATTTGTATGACAGGTGTGCTCATGTGATGGAATGGTTGAATGGATTGAACGGATCCTTATCGCTTCGCCTCCCGGGATTCGACGTCATCCGTTGCGTTTGTTTCCTGTTTCTTCTTTGCGTAAAGTTGAAGTCGTTTCTGAACGGCATCGAGAAAAGCCTCGTCCGTAACCTGAAGATGGTGCGCCTCCACAATGGCGGCATCGATGGCCTCCAGCAGCATTCTCTCCCGCACCTCGTTGTTGAACGGGGAAGCGCTTTCAGCAATGAAGCACCCCTTGCCCGCTTGTGTGGCGACCACCCCCTGACGTTCGAGTTCCGTGTAAGCTTTGGCCACCGTATTGCGATTGATCCGCAACCGCTCCGCCAAAGGTCGGATCCCCAGCAACGCATCCCCCTCCCTCAAGCGCCCCGAAGCCACCGCGGTCTTCACCTGATCCACGATCTGCAGATAAGTGGGCTTTCCGGATTGAAAATGGATTTCGATGAACATCGATCAAGGGGATTTATCTACTGTCATGTGTCAGTATGACAGTTAATGCAGTCAGTCAACAAAAAATGTGTACACCCCGATCAAAACGACGGGGATGAAAGTAACATTGAAGCAGAAAGCAAACCTCACGAGAATGCGGACCAGATCCAAAGCGGTGCCAAGTCACACGCAGTCCACAGCGCCAATTTGGACTGCGGTGATCACGGCACCGCTTTTCGCTACTAAAGCATTTGAACCCAAAGGAATCGGGAATATGTATGTTTACTACGGCTACACCAGCACATTCGCCCCTGTCATTACTATGGTACTTGCCTCATTATCCTGCACTTATTGCAAAAAAAACGCCCTCAATAATCACCACAAAGCACAAAACTGACGTACTGACACCCATTGGGTTTCCATGCTTGCAGACCTCAGTTGATGTGTATTACATTTTTCACATGAGCGAGACACTAAGTGTCCGGTTACCAAAATTGGACAAGCAACAGCTTCAAGAAGCTGCAAACAGAGCAGGTGAATCTCTGGCGGAATTTGTACGAAAAGCGGCCCTAAAGCGAGCCGAAGGAGAAGCAACCGATGCTTGGGAAACACATTTTGGCGCCGTCGACTCAAATCAAATCACCTCCCCCCGGAATGAGGATATTCGCCGAATTATGGGGTCTAAATAGGCCAAATCCATGCAGTGCTTAATAGATGCCGGCCCTCTGGTAGCAGCCTTGTCTCGAGGTAATGCTGCGGACCAGATTTGGGCGAGGAAGCAAATCAGATCGTTTGAGAGGCCATTGATTACTTGCGATGCAGTGTTAACAGAAGCATCGCATTTTTTAGGCGGTCCCACTTCCATTCTAAGATTGATTGTTGAAGGTTTGATTACTTCTAAATTTGATTCACAGAATGCGTCAAAAAGACTGTTGGAATTTTCTCAAAAATATCGTGATCTCCCAATGGATTATGCGGATGCCTGCCTAGTATGTATGGCAGAAATACAGCCACGGATACCGGTTCTCACCTTCGACAAAAAGGATTTCAACATCTATCGCATCGCAGGAGGACGTCACCTAAAACTTCTTACACCACCTTAGCCGTAATCATTCAATTGGGAATCCGCAGATGTCACAGATGAACGCAGATATTGGGTATAAAAGCCAGATTTGATTTCTTCTAAGTGATTCACCAAATAGTGTCCCAAATTTCAACTGCCATTCGAATGGATCTTCCTTCTATATCTGCGTAAATCTGTGAGGGTATGTTGTTTGTCATCGGGGCACCCTGCACAC
>CAYPZD010000209.1:0-2259 GCA_964415055.1 uncultured Verrucomicrobiota bacterium
TTAAAATAGTGAATAGTGAAATGAGGTAAGAGCCAAAGACGTCCCCAGGTAGAGCGTGGCGTCTCGGCGCGCAATCCTTGAGGCTTCCATCCCCTGCTTTTCAACTCCCAACGGACAACCCCAATGTCATCCATCCCACCCATCCGCATACTTAGCGCTAGCGGGCAGAGCAAGATCCCGACTCGTTGGGACTCTACCTACAGTCGTCCTCTGGTAGAGCGTGGCTCGGCGCGTTCCCCTCATGGCTTCCTTCTCTTACGGTGCACCCATCAAAGGAAAACCAAACCCATTTCAAATCAAGCCACCGCTGCAGGAAGAGGGCCGAAAGCAACAAATTTTTTTCGTCTGGAATCGACTGATAGATTCAATCCCTCCAACGAGCGCGCCCCTAGCAGAACCTGATCACCCGGTTCTCCAAACACCACTTCGTCGATGGTAAAAGCCTTCCCAACCCGGATAATAACGAAACCGACACTGCGGGTAATCACTTCACCATTGGCCATCACAAACCGCAGATCTTTTCTCTCACGCTCCACGCCGATCCATTCCAGACGCTTGGCCGGAATCCAGGTATATTCACTCCCCGTATCCACCAAAGCTTTGGTGATTCGGAGCCCCTTGCTCCGGTCGAGGTGATTTACCACCTTACAGCCTGTATGAAAAGTTCCCATATCGCAATCATACCCCTATTTTTTCTGAACCCAAGTATGTCATTTCAATACCCCACATTTTATTGATGAGAAACATGTCGGCTTTTGGAACCTCGGTGACGACAATAATAAAAAGATGGAACAACCTTCCAACATCGAGATACTCAAGCAATTCACGCTTTCGCAGGATGAACAGATCTTTGCTACGATCGTCGAACGTTATGTTGATCTGGTATTTTCTGCTGCACTGCGCCAATTGCACGACTGGCATCTGGCGGAAGAAGCAACCCAAAATGTATTCCTGGATTTGCTGAAAGCAGCGCCCAAACTCCCTACTCAAACCATCTTGGGAGCATGGCTCCACCAGGTGACGCGACGCCGGTGTGTGGACATGATCCGAGCCGAAAAGCGTCGCCGCAATCGGGAACGCATCGCTGCCGACATGCAGAACAAACAAACCGACCAGACATGCTGGAAGCAAATTGAAGGTCATTTGGAAGAAGCGTTGGAATCGTTAAGTGAAAAAGAATACAACGCAGTGATCCTCCGTTTTTTTGAAGACAAGAACCACCGGGAAGTTGGGGAAACATTAGGCATATCGGAAGACGCGGCCCAGAAACGGATTCAACGAGCCGTCCAACATCTTTCTTCCTTTCTTGGCAAGCGGGGTTTGGGAGTGGGAGCCACCACTCTGCCATCATTGCTTCTCGCTAACACCATCCAAGCCGCGCCGCCCGGGCTTTCTCCATCCATTTTAACTACTGCAAATTTATTTGGAACGGGACTCGCGACAACGACAGCCGCTTCCGCAACACAAGCCATCAGCATGACCACCTTACAAAAAGCCGTCACCACCTCAGTTGTCACCATCAGCCTCGGTGTAGGAATCTATACCAAACACGAGGCGAATCAATTACAGGCCGAAGTCCGCCAACTCCAAACTACTCGTGCAGAAACCATGAAAGACCTGCAAGGGGCTTTGGCCGAAAAAACTTCCCTTCTCGAGGAAGCGCAAAACGAAATAGAACGCTTGAAGGAAGCCACAGCGGACATCCATCGACTGCGTTCCGAAGCCACCCAATACAAGCTCGCACTCGAAAAACTCGAAAACGACACACAACAACGCCATGAAACAGAAGATGCCGCACAAGCTCTGATCGACCGTGTGAGAACACTTCGCGAAAAATTCGATGAGATGCCTAACGCATGGATCCCTGAAATGGAGCTATTAACGGAAAGTGACTGGCTGGAGGCTGCCGCCAAACCTATTCAAACCGATGCGCAACTACGATCTGCCATGAGTCAATTACGTGATTCTGGAGAAAAGCATATCGTGCAAGATTTAACCAAAGCTGTTCATCTATACAAAGAATCGAACGTTTCAGAGTTCCCAAAATCGATAAAAGAACTCATGCCCTATGTGGATACATCCTATGATGAATCAATGTTTGAGAGATGGGGGATAATCACTCAGGATGAGACCAATCGATTCGTTTTTGGAAATAATATCTTCATCACTCAATTGGATCCTGTCGATGAAGTTTTTGACAAACGCTACATTATAGGGCCAAAAGGAGAAGGCGCAGTAGATTTCCTATGGTCATCCATC
>CAYPZD010000210.1:0-2185 GCA_964415055.1 uncultured Verrucomicrobiota bacterium
ATGATCACCCTAACTTCTCACTCAACTTGGGCCAGAAAGTCGACGGCCGGCAAAGTCACCCAAGGCTTACAGGAGGGTGAAACAGTTGTTCAACCTGTCGGGGACAATGTGAAACCATTGAAGTCCGGAACCAAAATCAAAACACCATGAATCTGGCTTATCATGACATCCGCCATCAGTTTGGTCGATTCATGCTGACTGCTGTAGGAATCGGGCTGCTTTTGATGATTGTGCTGGGAATGAGTGGCATTTATCGGGGGATGATAGACGATGCCCTGGTGGTGGTGGACCATATTGGCGCTGATCTGTGGGTGGTTCAGCAGGGAACACGTGGTCCCTTTGCTGAAGTATCCCGCATTCCGGCCAATCTGGAACATCGACTACTTGCAGTTCCGGGGGTGGAGCATGCGCGAGGTTTCGTATCGCACAATGTCCAGCGGGAATACAAGGGGAAGCCGCTAAGAATGAATGTTCAAGGTCTCGCGTGGCCTGAAGACAAGGGGCATTGGGTGAAACTCGTCGCCGGCAGGTCGTTGGGGCAGGCTCATTACGAGATGATTGCAGATGTGGCTCTCGGATTGCAACTGGGGGATAAGTTGGATCTGGGGAAAGACACTTACACGGTTGTGGGATTGACGAAGGGAATGGTTTCCTCCGGTGGTGACGGGATCGCGTTTTTTACCATGCGTGATGCCCAAAGCATCCAATTCGATAACTCGGCAGAATCCATCCGTTTGGAACGAGCTGCGAGGGTGCAACGGGCTGCTGACCAGGATATCGGTCAGATCCAGCCCTTGCTCGTACAACGCGGGGCTGGTTTGTCCGCTGACATTCCCGCCATGGGGCCCCCGATGGTGAGCGCTGTGGTCGTGAGCCTGAAGGACGGAGCGAACCCGGCATCCGTTGCCAGCATTGTTTCTTCATGGCCGGACGTGTCGGTTCATACTCAGGCAGAACAACGCCACCTCATGGTGCGGGGGATGATTGACAAGGCAAGACGCCAGATTGGTTTGTTTCGCATGCTGCTCATTATCATTTCGACTATTATCATGGCTTTGATCATTTACACGCTCACCCTCGACAAGATTCACGATATTGCCATGCTGAAGCTCATGGGAGCGCGCAACTCGATGGTGATCGGACTCATTCTTCAGCAGTCTCTGTTGCTGGGCATGATCGGGTTTGGCATAGCATGGTATTCGGGGGGCTTTCTTTTTCCCAAATTCCCACGCAGGGCTTTGATCACTTCAGAAGACCTCTTTGGGCTTGCTCTCATGGTGGTGGTGATTTCCGTTCTCTCAAGCTTGTTGGGCATTCGAAAAGCCATGCAGGTGGAACCTAATAAAGTTCTGTCATGAAAAAACAAGCACGAACAGATCGCCGGCGATCGAAGTGGTCAACCTGACCAAAGTGTATGGCAGTGGCAACACGAAAGTCGTCGCGATGAAGGACGTCAATCTGCAGGTGAAACTGGGGGAGGTCGTCGCATTGCTTGGACCCAGTGGCGCCGGCAAATCCACTCTTTTGACGGTGATGGGGCTGATCAATACCCCTACCTCAGGATCCATCAAAATCGGAGGGTCCACTGTGCAGGAGGGGGCACATTCGTTGGTTGACTTACGTGCTTTTCGTCGGCGCCATATGGGGTTTGTATTTCAGAAGGCCAATTTGATTCCCTTCCTGAACGCGCTGCAGAATGTGCAAATTGCGCTTGAAATCAACGACTGGCCGGCAAGGAAGGCTCAGCGGCGGGCGTTGGAGCTTCTGGAGTTTTTCGGTGTGGCAGACAGGGCCGGCAATTTACCTGACGAGTTGTCGGGCGGTCAGCAACAGCGTATTGCCGTGGCAAGGGCGCTAGCCAATAAACCGGACCTCATCCTGGCCGACGAACCAACCGCGGCACTCGACAGCCATCGTGGACGCCAGGTTATGGAACTGTTTTCCAAAGTAGCCCACGAAACCGGCGCGGGCGTCATTGTGGTGACTCACGATCATCGAGCGCTTGATGTCTTTGACCGTACACTCCAAATGGAAGACGGTAAACTGTGTTGCGAACCCAAGCCCAATCCTTCCTAGAAATCCATGGCGCCCGTTGTTATGGTTGAGGCAGGGTGACTTTGATCGTTATGCGAGGTGTCGCGGCCGTGCCGGGGGTGAAAAATGGTTGGTGCGCCGAACCTACGTA
>CAYPZD010000211.1:0-2156 GCA_964415055.1 uncultured Verrucomicrobiota bacterium
TGATAGCGGTCTTTAAGTCGGTAATCCGCTCCACAGCTCCGCTGGAAGCTGAATTCGCCCAGAGTAGGATGCGTGCCGTTGTCGCTTCATCGTTTTCAACCAGAGCAACGGTCTCATCCAGACTACGATCCTCACTGTTCTTCAACAATGCGGACAGCACACTGGGTCGCATGGGCGGCTGAGGCATGACAGTCTCTGCCGGAACAACCTGTTTCACCCATTCCGACAACTTAGGGATTTGCTCACCTGATGTTTGTATGTTCTCAATAAGCTTATGCGATGCCCGCCCCTTCAATACATTTCCTTCCTTGGCAACATCATTGAAAAATGATAGATCATCTCAATTCCAATTCACTTCGTTGACGGTGTTTGTAAAATTGGATGCTCAAATTGAGATCACTTCCTAACATCAACGAGTCATTGGAGTAACAGGAACGGATGAAATAAACCAAGTCAAGCATATGTCAAAAAGAATTGGATTTGTAGGAGTCGGACGCATGGGTGCGAATATGGCAACCCGATTGAAAGAATGTGGGTATAAAGTCACGGCCGTATACGATGCCAATGACCAAACAGCCGCAGACGTTGCACAATCACTGGGCAGCCTCCATTGCAAACGACTGGACGAAGTCACTGCCAACGCCGATGTGATCATCACGGTCGTCACGGACGACGCGTCCATGAACCAGATTTTCAAGGCCACCGGCAATAGCTTGCTCAAAGGAGCCAAAGGTCGCATTTTCATCAATTGTGCCACCGTCAGCCCGGCCACTCACGTCAAGGTAGAGGAACGCGCCAAGAAAGTCGGGGCCAAGACCCTGGAAGCCTGTATGGCATCCAGCATCACCCAGGCCCGCGAAGGCACGCTTTATCTGATGTGCGGGGGAGAACGCCGCACCTATCAGCGCGTGGAACCATTACTGAAACACCTCAGCTCCTCCATGCGCTACATTGGCAAGGCCGGAAAAGCCGCCGAGGTCAAGGCGCTGGTCAACATGGTCATGAATATCAATACCGCAGGCCTAGCCGAAGGCCTGGGACTCGGGGAAGCGTTGGGACTCGACCTGAACACACTGCGTGAAGTCTTCTCACAGACAGGAGCCAATTCCAGAGTGCTGGAGACGGACGGCGAAGACATGCAGATTCGCGATCATGACTGCTATTTCTCAGCCGCCCATGCCGCCAAAGATTCCGGCATCGCCCTCAAACTCGGCAAAGCCGCCAAACTCAAGCTCCCGTTAGCGGAGGCCGCGCTGGGACAATATGCCAAGATGGAATCCATCGGCCTGGGGCATCTGGATAAATCCGGCGTCGCAGAACTGACCTTCAAAGGGCGCGGTCCAGCCAAAGCCAAAAAGGCGAAGAAGACCGCAAAGAAAAAGAAGGCAACCGCCAAAAGGAAAAAATAGGCAGCCTTTTCAAGGTTGAGTATGACACTTTGAAATCACCTGCAAGTTTGAAGCTTGCAGGTGATTTTGTTTTCCGGATTCAGTTGTCTATTCCGTCTATTCATGACACAATATGCAGGCTTAGGTGAGGCCGTGCATGTCACTCATCTCTCCCATATTAAACAAAGTGTTCCGCAGGGAAATGTCAGCTTTCCTGAGGCCCAGGTCCGTTACCGAAGAAGTCTTTCAATTCTCCGCTCCCCCGACTCAAAACGATTACCTTCTTTACATTCACATCCCTTTTTGTGATTCCCTGTGCCCTTACTGTTCTTTCCACCGGTGTGAATACAGTGCCCCGACGACGGAAGCCTATTTTCAGGCTTTGAACAATGAAATCGACCTCTACCGAGAACATGGATTTAAATTTACCTCGGCATATGTCGGCGGCGGCACTCCGACCATCCGCATGGACCTGCTGATGCAGTTGCTCGGTAAAATCACGAAGAACTTTCATCTTCGGGAAATTTCCGTGGAAACCAATCCCAACCACATCTCCAGGGATCATCTCAATCGACTTAAGGATGGAGGTGTCAACCGACTGAGCGTCGGTGTACAAAGTTTCGACGACCATATCCTGCACCACATCGGACGCCTCGAAAAATACGGTTCCAGTAAAAACATCCAGAAAGCCCTCGAACAGGCAGCGGGCATTCGAACGGTGTCAAAAAAGTCAATCATAACTTCGCATATAAACGGATGAGATGAGCC
>CAYPZD010000212.1:0-2141 GCA_964415055.1 uncultured Verrucomicrobiota bacterium
GCTGGTTCAGGTACGGATGATTCATTGAGTCGGTGGCTGGGGTTGGCCGCTCTCATAGCGGCCACCATTAATGTTGTGGGTGGCTATCTGGTCACCGATCGCATGTTGGAAATGTTCAAGAAGAAGGATGACAAGCAATGAATCATTGGATTGACATAGCCTACATGCTCAGTGCGGGCGCCTTCATCTTTGGCATCAAACAACTCAGCTCGCCCGCAACTGCCCGGCGCGGCAACATACTCTCATCAGCCGGTATGCTGCTGGCGATCATTGTGACCTTGCTCAATAAAGGGATCCTGGATTTTCAATGGATCGTCGTCGGTGTGGTGGCCGGTTCGGTGATCGGCGCCTTGGCCGCCCGATTGATTGCCATGACATCGATGCCCGAAATGGTGGCCCTGTTCAACGGATCCGGAGGTCTGGCCAGCATGCTGGTTGCATGGGAAGCCCATCGACGATCGCCCTCCGCCGAAGGTTTTCAAAATGCGACGGTACTCATTTCTGTATTCATCGGAGCGCTTACCTTCACCGGCAGCTTGATTGCCTGGGGAAAACTCAGCGGCAAACTTCCGGGTCGCCCCTTCCTGTTTCCCGGACAGAAACCCTTGAATCTTCTACTGATCCTTGGGGTGATTGGAGTGGCCATTGCCTTCTGTTTGGGGGGAGGAGCCAACGCCACCTTTTTCTACGCGATCCTGGGAGTGGCATTGCTGTTGGGCGTGTTGACCACCATACCGATCGGCGGCGCTGATATGCCTGTCATTATCGCCTTGTTGAACAGTTACTCGGGACTCGCAGCCTGTGCGACCGGTTTTGTGTTACGCAACAACGTTCTGGTGGTGACCGGATCCCTGGTCGGAGCCAGCGGCATCATCCTCACCCAGATCATGTGCAAAGCCATGAACCGTAGCTTGGGCAATGTATTGTTCAGCGGCTTTGGTTCGGCATCCGCATCAAAGAAACAGGATCAAATCGAAGGCGAAGTCAAACCCATCTCAGTTGAAGATACCTTCATTCTATTGGAAGCCGCCCGATCCGTCGCCGTCGTGCCCGGATACGGTATGGCTGTGGCCCAGGCCCAGCATGCCGTGCATGAACTTGGTGAAATCCTGGAAGCCAACGGCGCCCACATCCAATACGCCATCCACCCTGTTGCAGGCCGTATGCCCGGGCACATGAACGTTCTGCTGGCCGAAGCCAACGTGCCTTACGAACAACTGGTGGAAATGGAAGCCATCAACCCCGTGATGGAAACCGTCGACGTCTGCCTGATCATCGGGGCCAATGACATTGTGAACCCGGCGGCGGCGGAAGACCCCATCAGCCCGATCCATGGCATGCCCATCATCGAAGCCCACAAAGCCAGAACCGTGATCGTCATGAAACGCTCCATGGCCTCCGGCTTCGCCGGCATCGACAACGCCCTCTTCTTTCGAGAAAATTCACGGATGCTCTTTGGCGACGCCCGACAGACGCTCCAGGGTTTGGTGGCTGAGTTTAAGGGGTAAGGGCGTGCGGAGTGGATGCTTGATTGCTCTTTGAGTATGGGGCCTCATGCCGTTTGGTCTAATTTTTGCACAGATCCTTATACGCTAAAAGTTGGCAAGATCTCTTTGAGTAGCTTGAAAGGCCTATCACTAAGTAGAAGCCATCTTGAGATTTCGTTTCACGCTTCTTTGTTGAGGGAAAAAGCACATAAAATGTAAAGAGCGATCAACAAGACCCAATGCATTAGGATCGTGAGTTGCACCGTCTTGGTCTTTATTTTTCCGGTTGCTATTCCTTGACTGGCCGTATTGATTGCCCCCCTGGACCACCATACAGAGAGCATTGATAGGAGTATCCAGAATTGGAAATTTTCAACCCCTCTGACAAAAGCAATGAGTCCTAACAAATACCCAATGAACAGCGGTAGATTTAATATGAGCATCGCGGAAGACATACGGGACGAATTTCGCAGGTAAGACAGCACATTGCAAATCTTCAAACATCCACTGAATCAAGATCAGTCATGCCTCGATTTTATTTCCTGATCAAACATTTCCAAATCCAGTTCATGCCTCCAAATGGAATTCAGGAAAGGAAGTGCCATTATGGTACACCGGGAGGGATTCGAACCCCCAACCCTCTGATCCGAAGTC
>CAYPZD010000213.1:0-2130 GCA_964415055.1 uncultured Verrucomicrobiota bacterium
TGGAACGGCTTTGGAGGACCGGGGAAATTCCTCTGTCAAAGCCGGATCTGGTCTCTGAGCGTGATAATATTCTATACTATTTGCGCACGAAACTACCCCAGGCATTGAGAATGCATGACCGACGCTTGTTGAATACACTGAAGCGGTGGGGGCTTGATCGTGATGGATTGATGAACTCCGATGTCCTGCCCGGACTGCGATTGGGGATGTGGGTTGGGGGAGATCGGGACGGGCATCCGTTCGTCACACCGGAAGTCACCCGGGAGACACTGGGAGAACTGCGACAAGGAGCCCTTGCTGTTATCGGTGAGGCATTGGGGCACTTGGGAGCCCGATTGCCTTTGTCCCGTATGAGTCAGCAACCCACCGAACGATTGATCGGGCGATTGAACCAGTTTGTGGGGTTGCATGGTGACGGAGAAGGAGTGGGGGAGGAACCCTGGAAGGATTTTGTCTTCCATATGCAGTGTCATCTTAAGAATCAGTCATGCGACGACACGTCCTACCGGTTCCCCAGTGAACTCGAGGCCGATTTGGACATTCTGGAATCCTCTTTGAGGGAGGTTCATGCGGAGAGACTTATTTTCAATGAATTGAATCCGTTGCGTCGCTTGATTGATGTCTATGGATTTCACATGGCGCGTTTGGATGTGCGGCAGAATTCCTCGTATCATGAAAAAGCATTCGTCCAATTGCTGGAACTGGCCAACATGGATGAAGCTGAAACGTTTTTGAACATGTCAGAGGAACAGAAGGTTGACTTTTTAAGCCGGGAGCTTCAATCCCTTCGTCCCTTCACTTCTCAGTCTACAACTCTGTCTGACGAAGCAGGTGCGACCATTGGTGCGCTGTCTGCTCTAGCCGATCATATGAAACAATACGGTCGCGGAGGAATTGGGTATTTGATTGTCAGCATGACGCGCAGTGTTTCGGATTTGTTGATCGTTTATTTGCTCTGTCGTGAGGCAGGGTTGCTGGTTGAGGGCAATGACGGAATCGCCTCGCTCCTTCCGGTGGTGCCGCTCTTTGAAACTCTGGACGATCTCAAACGCAGTCGCGACATCATGCACTCGTTTTTATCGCATCCTGTGACACAGAGCAGTTTGCCTTTGTGGCATTTCAAATGGGATGAGCAAGCTCGTCCCGGTAAAATCTCACCCGATCTGGCGAAAACGGATGAACCTATCTGTATTCAACCGGTCATGCTGGGCTACAGTGACAGCAATAAAGACGGTGGGATTTTATCCAGTCTGTGGCATGTGAGGAGGGCGCAGGCCCACTTGATTCAGTTGGGCAAAGACAGTGGAGTCCAGTTTCAATTTTTTCACGGACGAGGAGGAACGGTCAGCAGGGGGGCCGGACCAACGGACCGATTTCTTGAGGCCCTTCCTCCGGGGAGTTTGCAATCAGGCGTTCGGCTCACGGAACAGGGAGAAACCATTGCACAAAAATACAGCAACGTCCTGACGGCTTCCAATAACCTGGAACTTTGGTTTGCGGGCACACACGCAGGCAGAGTGAATGGTAAGCGCTCGGCCATTTCCGATGAATGGGAAACGAGATTGGATCAATTGGCCCGATTCAGTCGCGAGGCCTACCAGTCATTGATCCATTCCGAAGGGTTTGAAGGTTTCTTTCGCCATGCCACACCGGTGGATGTACTTCAAAACAGTCGCATGGGCTCCCGGCCTGCGGCTCGCAGCGGATTGAGAACGGTGCAGGATATGCGCGCCATTCCCTGGGTTTTCAGTTGGAATCAAGCCCGGTTTTATCTTCCCGGCTGGTTTGGCGTGGGAACAGCCATAGAAGGACTGGCGGATCAGGAACCTGACTTTATACAAACCTTGCGTCAGGGCATTGCTGAATATCCTTTCCTGCGCTATTTGATTTATAATGTGGAATCCAGTCTGGAGAGCGCCGATATCGAGATCATGAAAAGTTACGCGGACTTGGTTCCGGATCCTGAGTTGCGTGATCGATGCATGTCCATCATTCTGGATGAACATGCCCGGACCAGAAGACTCCTTGATGCAACCTTCAACGGTCCGTTGGAAAAGCGCAGACCCCGATTCTTCAAGACCCTTCATGCACGTGATCACGACTTGAAATTACTTCATCATCGGCAAATTG
>CAYPZD010000214.1:0-2060 GCA_964415055.1 uncultured Verrucomicrobiota bacterium
TTTTCACATCGGACAACGGACCTGCAAGAGCCGCCGGACCGACGGAACTCAAACTGCAATACGACACCGCCACCGGCGCCGGTTGGGGAATTGCAGCCTCCAAAGGAATCACCGGAGGCCGCAAAGGGTATAAATCATCCCTTTTTGAAGGCGGCATCGGGGTTCCTTTCATTGCGCGATGGCCAGGAAAAATCAGCGCAAGGAAAGTGGACGATCAATCATTGTTTTCAGCCGTTGACCTGCTGCCAACATTTTGCTCCATCAGCGGAACTGCCATGCCGGAAACCTACCAACCAGATGGCGTCGATATCACCCAGGTACTCCAGGGATCTGCCCTGCTCTCCCGCCCCAAACCACTGTTCTGGAAGTTTCCTTCTACATGGCCGGCCAATAAAACCCGACCTCATCACTGGGTTTCCTGGGCGATCGTGCATGATCATTGGAAACTGGTTGCCAACCGGGATCTGGATTACATGGAACTCTACGACATATCGAAGGATCCCTATGAGAAAAACAACCTGCTGAAAAAGCAAGCCACAGTCGCAACCGGTTTGGCAGCCGAGTTGAAACAATGGCAATCAACCCTTCCTGAAAAGCCTTCAGGAAATGTTTTTTCTGAACTACGCAATAAGCTCTGATCCAGATCTTTTAGGAGAACCGCATCAGAAATCGTAGGTCACACCAACCAGAAAACCGAGGGCACTTCCGAAGTCCAGTTCCACAGTGCGTACGCCATCGCTCAGATCGAAGGATTCCAAGTGCAAGTAACGCGCTTCACCGTAAACACCGAGCCGTTCACTCAGGTCATAGGTGGCCCGAGCTGCAGCGAAGAACCCCCAGAAGGTCCCGGATTCACTAAACGCCCCGGCTTGATTGAAAGTCAAACTGGAACCAGAAAGGTTGAGTGTCTGCAATTCATCGTAAGTGACGTCGGCATGCATGTAAGCCAGGGTCAAGCCTCCCATCATGGTAAGATCCAGTTTCTCGGTCGCATCATAACGGGCACTTGGGCCCAACCGACCGATGATGGCATTGGATTCGATTTCCGCTCCTCCGGCCATGGTACCCGTTGCCGCTCCGAACGTGCGCGTGGGAGTCGATCCGATTTTCGGTGATCCGGTAGGTTTCGGGAAGAAACTTCCCGTGTAGGGAACTCCGAACACTGTTGGGTCCACACCACCCAGTTGATAAGAGTCTGTCAGAACCTGGAAATCGGCTGGCTTGTCTTTGATATCAAAATCAAAATCCTGAATTCCAAGTCCAAGTTCCAGTTCATATTTCCACTTGTCAGTGCGTTTAAGCCGGTGGCTGTAATGCACTTCAAATCCAGGAGCAAAACCGGATTTTTCGGGTGACGCATAACTTCCCCCATCCAGGCGGACATCGTGGAAATCAATGGTGCCTGCCCCCGCTGCAGGCTGCACTTGCCCCCTGCTTACAAACCCAAAATTGTGTGTGCGAAACGGCACCCGCAAGTCACCGAGATTGTCCGACGAATCCAGATGGACAAACCCATCCAGGTAATCACGATTCACCATGCTGCCCGTGGCAGGCCCACTGTTTGCGGTGAATGTCGACAGCGAACCGATGGAGGCTTTCACATTGGTCAAGAGGGAAAAACCTACTCCAATGCGGGATTTGCGATCCTTTTCCGGTTCCACAATACCCATGTTCGAAACATCCTCCGAAATGGTATTCGACTCAACGATGTTACCACTGGCCATGAGTTCTCTCTGCCCTATACCATTACTCTGCGCGAGCATGATGGACTCCACATGTGTGAGGGCCAGCAGGCTTTCATTGATCTCGAATGGTTGATGAATCTCTTGTGCACTCAGCGAACCGGCAGCAGCCAATATCAGTGAGGCGGGCGTTGTACGTTTATATCTTGATATATTGCGACTCATGAGCCTATTCCAGTTGTTGCTTGACAATGCGATATATTCGGCCTTGACCATTTTCGGAAGGCATTGGGGCCGTGTTGGGTGCTCCCGTGTCCTGCCATAGGATCATTTCACCTGTTCCTTCGATGGAATTCAAGGCTGCTTTCCAGTTGACCA
>CAYPZD010000215.1:0-1912 GCA_964415055.1 uncultured Verrucomicrobiota bacterium
TTTCGCTGGGGGACTTGAGAATGGGGTCTTGTCACTCCATCGGTTTTAAAGCATGCTGGGGTCACCTCATGAAGCTTTTTTACCCAAAATGGTTGTCCGCTATTATCAGGCGGGAAAGTGTCGGTTTGTTGATAGCCAGTTTGTTGATTGGTTGTGGTCCACAATCAGGGCAAAACGCCGGTCCTTCGGGCGAAGAATACCCTACCAAGACCATTACCATTATTTGCCCCTGGAATGCGGGTGGCGGCACGGATCGTGTCTCGCGGTTTATGGCGGATTCGCTCAAAAGTTCTCTGGATGTGCCATGTGTGGTGCAGAACAAGACTGGTGGAAGTGGAGCTGTGGGCCACTCCTTTGGCGCCAATGCCAAGCCGGATGGGTATACCGTCACCATGGGCACCTTTGAATTGAGCACCATGCACTGGATGGGTATTTCGGATCTGACCTACGAGCAGTACACGCCCCTCATGCAGGTCAACGCCGATGCGGCGGCGTTGATCGTTCGCAAGGACGCACCCTGGAACTCGCTCCAGGAGTTTCTCGATCACGTCAAAGCCAATCCCGGAAAAGTGCAGATGTCCGGAACCGCTACCGGAGGCGCCTGGGATTTGGCAAGGGCAGGTTTTCAGATTGCGGCCGGTTTACCGGTCGATTCCATTCTTTGGATTCCAACGCAGGGTTCGGCACCATCTTTGGTGGAATTGATGGGTGGGCATATTGATGTGGTCTGCTGCAGTGTTCCCGAAGCGGCCGCCCAGATTGAGGCCGGGGAGTTGCGGGTGCTTTCCGTGATGTCCGGTGAACGACTGGCTGAGTATCCGGATTACCCAACCTGCAAAGAAGCGGGGATTGATTGGGAAATGGTGGGTTGGCGTGGATTGTTGTTGCCGCCTCAGACACCCGAACCGATCGTGGCCAAATTGACCGAGGCGTTTTCTGAAATCACTCAATCCGAGGCCTACCAATCTTTCATGAAGAAAAACGGTTTCGGTATCGAGCTGAAACAAGGGGCCGCGTTCAAAGATTTCCTTCAGTCAGAAGATGCCAAATGGCAGAAGGTCATTGAAGCGACCGGATACGCCAGTCAGCTATGAACCTGACCTTCGACAAGCCGTTGCGACAGACTTTGTCGGGTTTGGTCTGGTTGTCCGTTGGACTTGCCGCCATTGTTTTATCGGGCGCCATCAAGAAACCCGGTTTTGCAAATAATCAGGATCCCGGGCCCCAGTTTTTCCCGATCCTTTTGGGAACGCTGATGGTGGCAGGTGGTGTTGCTTTGTGTGGGAGCGGCATATTCGCGAAATGGAAATCAGGAACTCACCCTTCTGATGCATTAAACAAGTCGGAAACGACAAGGACCAAAGCGCTTTTAGGGTTCTTATTGGGTTTTGGCGCTTATATTTTTTTGATTTCCTGGTTGGGTTTTACCTTATCTTCCCTTGGATTCGGATTTGCCCTGGTTTGGTTGCAGGGGAGTCGTTGGTATGTGTCCGCCTCCATGATCCTTGCCTTGATGATCGGGATTAAATTGCTTTTTGGAATGCTGTTCCATGTGCAACTCCCGGAGGGAGTGATTGGGTTTCCTTTTTAAAGCATGGAGGGATGAGTGCCACCTCGTCCCATAATTCTCCCTTGGGGCATTTCTATGCAATAAACATGGAATGCGGACAGCCAAAGGTTTTCGAGATGCTGCAGCGTTTCCATAGCATCCTGATAACAGCTTGGATGTTCTGAAGGTTTGAAGTGGGTGCAAGGCTGTGCCTAAGCAGTGTCTATGCAGTTTATCCGCAGATGTCACAGATTTACGCAGATATAGAAGGAAGATCCATTCGAATGGCAACTGAAATTTGGGGCACTATTTGGTGAATCCCTTTGGAGAGATCAAATCTTTGTTTATACCCAATATCTGCGT
>CAYPZD010000216.1:0-1895 GCA_964415055.1 uncultured Verrucomicrobiota bacterium
CCGGTGATCTGGGTAAACCCAGGACCATTCAACGCATTCGGATCGAGGAAGCACTCGGTCAACGCGTACGCTCCTTCGAATTTAAATACAAAAGCGGTGAGGCATGGAAGACTGCATTCACCCGAGAATCCATCGGACGTTGGTTTCAAAAGAAACTCGATACCCCCATCACAAACAGCGCCTTTCGGCTGAATATTCTGGATGCCAGCGAAGGACCTACCATTGCAGACATCGAGTTCTTCGAATAGGCTTCCGGCATGACATTTCCGAAATCGATGAGCACCTGGCTCGTGGCCTTGGGAGTGATGTGCGCAGCGCACATCCATGCCGACACTCGACCCAACATCGTATTCTTTCTGGTGGACGATATGGGATGGCAGGAAACCTCCGTTCCGTTCCACACGGAAGTCACCGAACTCAACCGCCGCTATCGCACGCCGAACATGCAACATCTCGCCGCCGAAGGGATGAAGTTCACTCAGGCCTATGCCTCGGCGGTTTGTTCACCGACACGCGTCAGCGCCATCACTGGCATGAATGCAGCTCGACATCGGGTCACCAACTGGACCCTGCGCAAAAACGCCTCACCCGACAATCCTCATAAAACTCTCCAACCACCTGCTTGGAACGTGAATGGCATTTGCATGGAGCAGGGGATTGAACGCACCTTTCAAGTCACCCCTCTACCCAGTCTGTTGCAGGAAGCGGGATACCGAACCATCCATGTCGGCAAGGCACATTTCGGCGCCAAGGAAACACCGGGCAATGATCCTTTGAACCTGGGATTCGATGTCAACATCGCCGGACATGCGGCGGGAGGTCCGGGTAGTTATTGGGGTATGAAAAACTTCAGCGCAGCCTGGCGAACCGATCCGCCCGCCGTGATCTGGGATGTCCCCGGCCTGGAATCCTACCACGGAAAAAACATCTACCTCACCGAAGCCCTCACCATAGAAGCGATCAAAGCCGTCGAGCAATCTGTTGTTGAAAAACAACCGTTCTACCTTTACATGTCCCATTATGCGGTGCATGCGCCCTGGGAAAAGGATGATCGGTTTTATCAAAAATACATCGACGCGGGTCTGAAACCTTTTGAAGCAACACTGGCATCCATGATCGAAGGAATGGACAAATCGCTGGGGGATATCATGTCGGCTATCAAGCGGCTTGGTGTTGAGGAGAACACCATTGTGATTTTCATGTCCGACAACGGTTCACCATCCCAATGCCCCAGAAACCTACCCTTACGCGGACACAAAATCACTCCTTACGAAGGAGGCACACGTGAACCCATGATCGTTAAATGGCCCGGAGTCACAGAGCCTGCTTCAAGTTGTGACGTGCCGTTAATCATAGAAGATTTTTTTCCCAGCATGCTTGAACTGGCCAATGTGGATTGGCGCGGCAAAACAAAGCAACCCGTCGACGGTCGCAGTTTTGTTCCACTTCTAAAGGGTAAAAAACATGAGTCAGAGAACCGCAATTTCATATGGCACTATCCCCACAACTATAGCGGGCAGCAACCCTTCAGCGCCATCCGACGAGGCCCCTGGAAACTGATCCATCATCACGCCGACCATCGCATGGAGCTATTCAACTTGGAAACCGACATCGGAGAAAAACACAACCATGCAGCTGAACAACCGGCACGCGTTAAACAACTCGCCATAGAACTCGGCAAAGAACTTCGATCCAAACAGGCCCTGATGCCCATCAACAAAACCACCGGAAAACCAGTGGCCTTCGCGGACGAGGTTCTTCAGCATGATTAGTGCATGATCGGCGAAATCAGAGATACTATAATGCCATGAGTGAAAGTCAGCAGACCGAATGGAAAGTGTCCTGGCGAGACGAGTATCTGAAATGGATATGCGGTTTCGCAAATGCCCAGGGAG
>CAYPZD010000217.1:0-1892 GCA_964415055.1 uncultured Verrucomicrobiota bacterium
CTTGTCGGGTATGTTTCTTTTTGTTCTCATGAAGCTCATGCAGGCCAAATTAAGTATCATGAATCGCATGGGGTATGTTTACCTTTTGTTCTGTTGCATTTCCTTACCCATCCTTGAGGTCCATCCTGCTTCCGGTTCCAAGCCCAATATTGTCATTTTTTTCGCTGATGACGTGGGTTACGGCGATGTGGGGTGTTACGGGGCCACTCATATCAGCACACCCAACATTGATCGTTTGGCGAACCAGGGCAGACGTTTCACCGATGCTCACTCGGCCTCGGCTGTTTGTTCCCCTTCCCGTTATGCACTCATCACAGGACGTTATCCGGTAAGACACGGTACATTGTGGAGTCCGATATTCCTCCGTCGACCACTGGTGATTGATCCGGATCGCAAAACGATTGCAGACGTGGCAAAGGCGGGCGGTTATGCGACCACCTGCATTGGAAAATGGCATTTGGGATTCGGGACAAAAACCCCAACAGTCTGGAATGCTGAATTAAAACCGGGACCTCTTGAACTCGGCTTTGACTCCTTTTTCGGCATCCCTGTCGTGAACAGTCATCCTCCCTTTGTGTTCATCGAAAACCACCGGGTGCTTGGATGGGATCCAGAGGATCCGTTCGTTTACA
The DNA here is from genome assembly GCA_964415055.1 of uncultured Verrucomicrobiota bacterium. Taxonomy (GTDB): domain Bacteria; phylum Verrucomicrobiota; class Verrucomicrobiia; order Limisphaerales; family AAA164-E04; genus AAA164-E04. The sequence continues at coordinate 633 of CAYPZD010000217.1, forward strand.
AGAAGACCGCCAAGACACGCATTTTTGATGAAAAATTCGGTATCAATGAGATCGGTGGAGCCGACGCCGCGCACGCATTATATGATGATGAACAAGTCGGCACAGAACTGGTAAAGCGGGCTGATGATTGGATCTCGGAGCAATCGAAAAAGGATCATCCGTTCTTCCTCTACTTCGCCAGCCACGCCATCCATCATCCGTTCACTCCCGCCCCACGCTGGAAAGGCAGCAGTAAGGCCGGACCTTATGGGGATTTCATGCAGGAACTGGATTGGATGCTTGGAGAAATCATGCGTTCACTGAAGGAGAATGGTGTAGACGACAACACCATTCTCATATTCACCAGTGACAACGGCGGCATGTTGAACCGTGGTGGACAAGAAGCCATCCGACGTGGACATCGTCTGAACGGGGAAATGTTGGGCTTTAAATTCGACGCATGGGAAGGCGGACATCGGGTGCCGTTCATCGCCAAATGGCCAGGTCACATTCCTTCCGGCACCACATCCGATGCCTTGGTCAGCAATATTGACCTGATGGCTACCGTGGCAGCCGTTTCGGGGCAAACATTGAAAGCGGATGAAGGTCCGGACAGTTTCAATCTGCTTCCAGCACTCACCGGAAAGGAGCATACGCCCGTAAGGGATCACCTGCTGATTGCCCCTGCACGCGAGAGCAATCTGTCACTGCGCAAGGGTGACTGGATGTATATCAACGCTCAAGCGGGAGGCGGCTTTGGCGCCAAAAAAGTCGGAGAACATGCATTCGGGGGTCCGGCTGCATTCCCCTTTACAGGGAACAAGAACAGCGATATTCAGGATGGAAAAATCATAGAAGGCGCTCCCAAAACACAATTATATCATCTTGGACGAGATCCCCGTCAATCGACTAATGTCATACGCGACTATCCAGAGGTGGCCAAACAACTCAAAGCCGAAATGATACAGATCCGATCTCAGTCCACCGCTCCACACACCCGATGACGATGCACAAAGATCCCAAGACAGCATTTGAATTGGATGAATCCGAACTGGAGGAGACTTTCAGTCGTTCGGCAGGTCCGGGCGGGCAACACGTCAACAAGGTATCCACACGCGTTGTTCTGAGGCATATCCCAACCGGACTACAGGTCGCCGTGCAGGAAGGACGGAGTCAATCGGTCAACCGAAGGAAGGCACGGGAACTATTGCGCGAAATGATCCTGGAACGCGCCCGTGAACGCAAATTGGCGCAACAAAACGAGCGTGAAAAGAAACGTCG
>CAYPZD010000218.1:0-1864 GCA_964415055.1 uncultured Verrucomicrobiota bacterium
TGGTGTCGCTTCCGCTCAGGGCCAGCACTCCAGTGGTCGCATTCCAGTTCCCGCTGATGTTCCCCGTATTGGCAAAGGCCAGCACATCCTCTCCACTCACAAAATTTGCTGACAGACTGATGGTCGCACCTTCGAGGTTCACATCATCGTCATCGCTCAGGCTTAGGCTGCTATCAATTACTGTCGCCGCATCATTCTCAGTGTAAGCGACGGTCCCTGCCGCATCGGTCACCACAGGCGCATCGCTGACTGGTGTAATCGTGATGCTGAAGGTGCCTGTGGCTGCTATGGCTCCGTTCTCCCCTCCATCGGCAAGACTCAACGATATGCTATCACTGGTTGTCTCCGAACTGTCATGCACATACTGCACAATCCCTGAGTCCACGTCTGCTTGTGTGAATGAAGAGATGCTTATTCCTGCTGCACTGCTCAGCTCAAGACGACCATTTAATGAAGCCGTGGTCACACTGTAAGTCAGCCCAGCACCTGAATCGTCTGGATCTCCTTCGTTGAGCATTGATGTGGTGATGGTAAGTGTGCCTCCTTCTGCAACCGTTCCACCTGTATTGGTAGCGATCAAAGGAGAGGCATTGCTTCCGGAAACAACGACAATAGTGATTGGATCGAGCGAATTTTGACTTATCAATGTAGATCCATTAAGGGACTCAAGGTATAATTTTTCATTTGAGGTCAACGAGGAGTAGGAAATAGTGTTACCATTTCCCGTTAAGTTACTACTGCCAGTTACGCCAACATACAAATTATTGCTATGGACATCAATCAGGGAATTGGCACCGTTCACATTATCTATTGGATTGGGACTGAAATTCAGAACTGTGCCATAGAGAGATCCGGAGTTATCCCACCACTCATAAAAATTTGCAGAGGGTACATTTTGAACACCCGAAAAACTTAATGTCTCGTTCGCTTTGTCGATTGTTAAAGTGAGACCCGCTTTAGCATTTAGCACAAAAAAGAGGCCAAGTAGAGTGAACGTTGTTTTCAATTTATTCATTAATTTAATAACTTTTTATAATAATTGTATTCATTCGGTTGATCTTTAAGTGAAAAATCAGAAAAGATCATTGTTTTTGCGGTTCAGGTCCAGAGGGCCTGAGGGTTATTCGAGTAATCGAATACTTTTGATCTAGCATTGTGTGTAAATGAACATAGCTACTGAGGAGCCTGCACTGGGACAAACTTGAAAAAGCTGTATTCCCAGGGAATTGGAATCACAAATGGACTCGTAACTTGATCAATCAGGATATAGGGCCCGCTAATTTGCTTCGCCCCGTAAAGAAGAGATTCTCCAAACCAAGATAACACGATTCGACGGTTTTTGTCTTCAGGGTCCGGAGCTGAGCGAATGGTCACTGGGCTAGGCTTGCCTTTGGCCGGATCTACAATATAGACTTGGAAGCGTTCCTCATACTGCATGCCTTCGGGGTCTTGCGTAGTCACAAGAATCTCAACGATGCCAGTTTTGCCCAGTGTAGGCTGGATAAGCAATTTGCGTTGAGCCTCATTTCCGATAAACGTCAGTCCGGAGTTCGGTATTACTTCTTGATAATTGGAGGAAGCGGTAACCATTAATTGCGTCACATCCGTATCCACATCTGAAAGCGTCAGTAAAACTTCGATAGCCTCTCCTACCGGACTCACGAAATCGGCAATGGGATCGATTGAAGGAGCGTCCGGCGTGCCCTTGAAAATCAGAGTAACATCCTGATGAACCTCATGATTTCCATCATTAAGTGAAATACGCAGCTTACCCTGGCCATTAGCATTAGGAACCGGCGACAAGGCCACTGTAAACCCATCCGCGACTGCGGTTACAATCAAGTCATTGGGCGCAACAAGGTTA
>CAYPZD010000219.1:0-1829 GCA_964415055.1 uncultured Verrucomicrobiota bacterium
CCAGATCTGAACGGGATTCGACAAGCGGTTTCCCCTGGCGATAAAGGTGGAAATACGCGGTGACGATTGGGATTTGAGCAATGATCTTGAGGGCTTTTTCTTCCAGGGACTCCTTGGAGTTGTCCTCTGCGGTGGCGTCGAAACATCCAAGCGCGGAAATCCCGGTACGCAGGGCGTTCATCGGAACCGTATCTTTTGGAAGAGATTGAATCAAATCAACAACCCCTTGAGGAAGTTGGCGATATCCAGCCAGTTTCGCCTTCAGCTGATCCAGCTCGGTGCGATTTGGCAATTTTCCGTAGTGCAGCAAATAGACCGTCTCCTCGTAACCAATGTTACCGGCCAATTCATTGATGTCATAACCTCTGTAGATCAGTTCCCCCACATCACCCCGCACATCGCTGAGGTAGGTTTGGGCTGCCACGATTCCTTCAAGTCCTTTAGTTGCTGCGCTACTCATATCCCTAGGGTCTATCTTCGATGAATATGTTCAAATCAATTCACTATGTTCTAAGAGGAATCTATGGAAGCGTGGAAGGTAGCGTCAATTGTTTTCAAAATAATGCGAAGAAAAACACCAAGAAACCGTGCAGAATGGGCGCAAAATGTCACACATTCGCCTTATTTGGCCGGCCTCCTGTCCGATTTCAGGAAAACTTGAACTATTTGACGGCAACCAAATTGGAAATAACGCCGCCTTTATGGGGCATCCCATATAAACGCAGTATCCAGATGTCGGCCCGCTGCCACTCTCGGGTTCACCTTAGGTATTCAGGACTTCAATTCCGGTTGTTTGAAGAAAAGAGCATCTCGCCGAAGCGAAGTTTCATTGCATCCTCTTATCATTGAAGTCACTGTTACCGCATATCCCCATTGAGCATCGCTGAAATGAGTTATGCTGATAGCCAAAAGTATTTGTGTATCAGGGGGGCTTGCTGATGCTTCTTATTCTCACGCCCGCTGCGCTGGGGACGCAGTGACGCAGAGTTTTTTATGAAATTACTTTTGACAAACGTTATACATATTCAAAAGGCTGAAATCAAATTGGACCCGAACCGGAACCTGGTTTGTCTTTTTGTTGCTGGCTGGCTTTGCCGGACACTGGTTGTTCAAAATTTATCGGGACCAACCTATCAGGGGCATCACATGGAATGGTGGCTCGATTATGCCAACAAAACTGGGCCGGATGGCATTCCAAAACTCCATCTATTACTGACCTTCTCACCGTTCGAAAATGAATTTGGATTCTTTTCGGTGCGCAACCGGGACATCACAGCGATGGCTCTCTTATTGGAACAAAACCAGCAAGATGAAAAAGTCTGGGCTTATTTGGAGGAACTTTTTGGGGATATGCTTCCTCCTTTTGCAGAAAAACGGGACAAACAGTCGAAAGGAAGGATCAACATGTCAAAAGATCGCGCGCGTTTCCTGCAGCGAATAGCCCAGCACAACGACATGCAGCGCAGTTGCTTGATAATCTGCCGCTTGCAAAGGAGAGATTCGAAGAAGACTCTTTTTGCCGGATAGATTCTCTGTTACGAAGACACCAGCTCATTCCGCTGGAACCAATGGATAAAACCCCGTAGAATCGGAGCCATCCATGAGATTTCGATTCCTTCATTCCATTTCAAAGTGTTTGGCGGCATTTGTTCTGATAAGCATACCGGACACACAGGCACAGGAGAGCAACCTTGCCACGCCTTCCAAACACCCCTATGCGAATCCTGAGTTGGGCCGGGAGTCCTACGAGCTATCAAGCGAAACCGTCAACGAGGCCCGGCTCTACGAATTCTATCAGCGTCAGGCCGATTTCTACATGGAACATCCGG
>CAYPZD010000220.1:0-1765 GCA_964415055.1 uncultured Verrucomicrobiota bacterium
AGCGCCATGGAACACACGTCTCCCAGCATTTTCTATTGGGGAACAGGGCTGCTGTCCGGTGTATTAGACAACGCACCGACTTACCTGAGTTTCCTGAGCGCCATCATCGGTAAATTCGCCACGGCGGAAGCCATAGGCATTGATCCGTCGGCGTTAACGGACCAGGCACAGATCCAACATCTGATTAATACGCCGGAAATCATGTCCTACGTCGTGGCGATCAGTGTGGCGGCGGTCTTTTTCGGAGCGAACACCTACATCGGCAACGGACCCAACTTCATGGTCAAATCCATCGCGGACCAGCAGAAAGTGCATGCGCCGAGTTTCCTGGGATATGTGTTCAAATTCACCATTCCCTACATGGTCCCGACCGTTTTGATTGTGTGGTTCATCTTTTTCCGGTAGACAAGTCCTACGGTCGATATCGAACATCGCACCGCACTTGACTCACAATCATGGCATCCACCGATCCATCCGGTCCGGTCTCAACCGGATCCGAACCCGGCGCAGCTCCAGTCAGCGCCGGACCGGTTCAATGGATCTACCGGACTTTGTTCAACCTCGGGCTGCTGATTTCCTTCCCCTATTATTACAGGAGAATGAGCCGCCGGGGAGGATGGCGGGATCGGGTCGGCCAACGATTTGGAAGATATACACCGTCCTTCATTAATTCATGCCGGGACGGGAAACGCATCTGGGTGCACGCCGTCAGCGTGGGTGAAGTACACCTGACACTGGAACTGATTCGACGCCTGAGGGAACAACTCAAGGACGCCGACCTCATCGTCTCCGCCACCACCACGACAGGAATGGGAGAATGGCAAAAGAAACTGCCACCGGAGGTCACAACCTGCTTCTACCCCATCGACCGCCGTCCCTGGGTCCGACAGGCAATGGATACCATAAGGCCCGAAGCCATCATCCTGTCCGAAGCGGAAGTATGGCCCAACTTTCTTTGGGAAGCGGCCGAACGCAATATCCCTGTATTCCTGATCAATGCCCGTATATCTGAAAAATCCTTTACCCGCTACAGTCAATTCGGATTTCTGTTCCGCCCCCTCTTTCAGTCCTTTGCCCGCGTTGGCACACAAAACGCTTCCGATGCGGAAAGGCTCAAGAAACTGGGATGTTCACCGGACAGAATCCAGGTCACCGGCAACATGAAGTTTGATGCGGCCCTGTCCGGCAACCAACAGCCCACACTCAACGTGCCTCAACTTTTTGCAGACGCAGGCATCGAATCTACGCACACCGTTTTGCTGGGAAGCAGCACCCACCCGGGAGAAGAAGCCGTATTGGGCGAAATTTTTATCAACCTGATCGAACGACACCCCCAACTTCGACTCGTCATCGTACCCCGACACTTCGAACGAGCACGCGAAGCAGGAAAGGATCTGGAAAAGCTGGGCATACATGTCGACTACCGATCCGAATGGAAAGAAGAGCAGGCATTCCCGTCAACCGGTAAACCCCGCTGCCTGATCGTCAACTCCACCGGTGAATTGGCCAGCGTCACCGCACAAGCAGACCTCGTATTCATCGGGAAAAGCCTCTGTACCCGTGGAGGACAAAGTCCCATCGAAGCCGCCGCAGCCGGCAAGCCCATGATCATGGGGCCCAACATGCAAAACTTTAGAGCCATCACCCGCACCTTTCTGGAGTACCAGGCAGCGATACAAGTTCAGGATAAAAACAGCTTAGAAGAGTCTTTGCTCGAACTGCTCAATAACGACAAAAAGCGCATAGAACTAGGAACCAAAGCACG
>CAYPZD010000221.1:0-1700 GCA_964415055.1 uncultured Verrucomicrobiota bacterium
CTTAAAAAGAGATGCCCTGCTGACTGCGATTGTTGAGAATTCGATCGATGGCATTCTCACCTTGGATCTGGACGGTGTCATTACGAGTTGGAACAAAGGGGCCTGCAAGATTCTTCAGTATTCCAGAGAGGAAGCCATTGGGGAAAATGTCAGAATGTTGATTCCTGACGCGCGGCATGGCGAGGATGAAACCATCATCAACGTGGTTAAATCCGGTAAAACCATGACCAACTTCCACACCGAGAGATGCCGCAAAGATGGCTCCATTCTGTCGGTATCCATCAGCGTCTTTCCTATTCACAATCAGCAAGGCGAAATTGAATCCATCGCCTCCATCATACGTGACACGACCGATACCCGACGCATCGAACGCAAGCTGCAGGAAGCGGACAAGTTTGAAAGCCTGGGTGTGCTGGCTGGGGGAATTGCCCATGAATTCAACAATTTGCTCACCGGGATTCTGGCCAATGTGGGGATGGCTCAAAAAGAAATTCAAGCATGTCCACAGGCTGCCGAATCTCTCGGTGAAATCCGCGCCTCAGCACGTCAGGCTGCCGACTTGTGTCTGCAGATGCTGACCTACGCTGGCAAGACCGATTACGAGGTGGTCCCCATCGAGCTGTATGAACTGGCCCAGGATGTGGTCAAGTTCCTGAAACGATCCATCCATCGCAACATACGGATCGAGTTGAGCAATCAAGACGGAAAACACGTCGTGATGGGAGATTCCGTCAAGATCAGGCAGATCTTCATCGACTTGATGCTGAATGCCGCCGAAGCCATTGGTTCCAAGGGGGGGGCGGGTCAAGATCGAACTCCGGGAAGCTGACTTGAATGAAAAGGAGATCGAGGAGCTGCAGCTTGGATATCGCCTGAAGCCAGGTGTTTATGCTTCCATTGCCATCGGTGACAATGGTTGTGGGATGACCGAGGAGCAACTGGAGCACATATTCGATCCATTTTTCTCCACAAAATTTACAGGGAGGGGATTGGGGCTGCCGACGGTTCGTGGCATTTTGACGGCACACCACGGAGCCTTGAAAGTGCAGTCCGAACAAGGAGTTGGTACGACCTTTACCGTTTTGCTGCCGCACCAGGCAACTGTGGAAAAGAAAATTTCACTGATCCCCACCCCCAAACCCCGTGCCTCGGAAACTCAAACGACCGATTCCCCGGAGGTATCCAAAGCCAAAAGCGGAGGAAAAGTTTTGGTGGTTGATGATCAGAGCATGATTCTTCGCGCCCTGAAACGATTGCTCACCCGGCTTGGTTTCGATCAAGTCCTGGTTGCTGAAGATGGAAAAGCCGGTTTTGAATTATACAAAAAGCATGCCAAGGATTTGCGCATCGTCTTTCTTGATCTTGTGATGCCGGAGTGGGATGGCGCCGACACGTTTGCCGCTTGTCACGAGTTTGATCCCGAGATTCCCGTCGTTGTGATGAGTGGCTATGTTGAGGAGCATGTGGGAGACTCCTTCCAAGGCGGTCCGATGCCCGCAGGATTTTTGCAGAAACCGTTCGATGAGGATCTGGTGAAAGCATGCCTCGAATTGGCCAGGCAGCCTTAGCCGTGATCATTCAATTAGGAATCCGCAGATGTCGGGTATGTGGTTTGTCAACTAAAAGGGCATTAAAAATGCGCCATCTGTGGGGTGTTTGATCTCATTTCGGTTTGCAGTCACCGTTATAATTTACTCATA
>CAYPZD010000222.1:0-1649 GCA_964415055.1 uncultured Verrucomicrobiota bacterium
AGGAATTGGGCGGGATCCAGGTTTTGTTCCAGTGAGCTGAGTGATTCCCTCAGGATATGGTTTTCTTTGCCGACTTTGGCGACCACATAGTTGCCGGCCGATTCAATGCATTCGATGTCGACGGTTTTCACCAGGGTGATTTTATCGTCTGATTTGACGGTGAGGCGTTGCAGGTATTTGTCGGGGGGCTTGGATTCGTTTGTCTGAGTCGCGGCAAGGAGCGCTTGCAGTTTGGTGGAAACATCATTCGATGTCCGGTTGTTGTGGTGGTCACGCGCACGCTGAAGGGCTTCTTTGAATCGTGCCGGTTTGAAAGGTTTGAGAAGATAGTCGATGGCGTGTATTTCGAAGGCCTGCAATGCGTATTGATCGTAGGCAGTGGTGAAGATGATGATGGGCAAGTCGTCTTTTGGGAGCTTGGACAGCATTTGAAACCCATCCATTTCCGGCATTTGAACGTCCAGAAAGATCAGATCGGGTTTGAGTTCCTGAATGGGATGCAACGCCTCTTTTCCGTTTTGAAATTCTCCGATCAATTGAACGTCCTTCTCCTTTTCCAGAAGCATTCGGATGCGTTGGCGCGCCAGGGGTTCGTCGTCGATGATGATGGCTTTCATGCGGGTGAGCTCTCCTTTGCAGGTGGTGTTTCCAATGGCAGTTCAATGATCACCTGACAGCCGCCTTCTTGTGGGTTGGTAAGGGTTAAGGTTGCATTTTCACCATACAAACGATCCAGACGCTGACGGGTGTTCGTCAGTCCGATGCCGGTTCGACCTGATTGGGAGGGTTTGTTGTCCAAACCAGGGCCGGTGTCCCGAATGGAAATGTGCAGTTTGTCCGGATGCTGTAGAATGGTCAGCGTGATGGTGCCCTTCGATGACGTGCGTTCGATGCCGTGCCGGATGGCGTTTTCCACGAGTGGTTGCAAGATGAAGGTAGGCACCGGTGTTTCATATGCTTTGTTGTCGATTTCGAGTTGAACGGTGAGACGGTCTCCGAAACGTTTCTTTTCTATCTCCAGATAATTGTCGAGCAATTGAAGCTCCCGACTCAATGGGATGGTGGGCGTGGATTTGCTGTCCAAAGAGGCTCGAAGCAGACCGCTCAGGTCCGTCAACATTTCGTCTGCGGCATGCGCGTCGGTGTGAACGAGTGTGGTGACGGCATTGAGACTGTTGAACAGGAAATGTGGATTAAGCTGGGATTGCAGGGCCATGAGCTGCGCCTGCTTGGCGCTAGCCTCTGCGGCGATGGCTTGTCGCTCCCGTTCCTGCGCGCGACGGATCCAGGTGTAGGCCTGGCCGGAACTGATCAAGGTCCAGAAGATCAACATGTCAAATGTGGAACGCGCCGCGCTGAGATTCAAAGGCAGACCAAATGGTCTGGTTCCGTGCTTGCCTGGGTTTTCCTGGTCCGGAGTCTGGATTGTGTTTCTTGATTGCAGGCGCATTTGCACCCAGGGAGGTGGGCCTCCCGGTCGGATAAAACCCTGTTGATTCCCCAGGAACTTGCGGGTGATGCTTTGACTTGTGAACAGAATTGCCAGACAACCTGCGATATGGATAAGCGCATGACGGATGTTTCGTCCCTGACCATAGGGAAACTTTAACGCAAGACCGATCGTCACCGGAGCCAGCAACAGCCAGATG
>CAYPZD010000223.1:0-1596 GCA_964415055.1 uncultured Verrucomicrobiota bacterium
CGTGAGCAAAACGGAGAAGCCAATACGACTCTGAGAGGCATTGGCCCGATGGGGAAGGCCTTGCGCCCCCAGGTGAAATTGGTGGAAGGCAGATGGTTTGAACCCGGTAAAAGAGAGGTGGTCGTCAGTAAACGTCTGGCGGCCCGGTTTGCCAATTTCGGGATTGGTGATCGTTTCAAAACCGGCCCGGATTGGCTGACGGTTGTGGGTTGGTTTGATGCTGGTAACTGTGCCTTTGATTCGGAAATCTGGGCGGATGCGGACGAGGTCAGGTCCTTGTTTGATCGGGATTCCTATTCCTGCCTGTTGGTCCGTCCGGTCCATGAAGAAGGACTTGCAGCCCTGAGCAAGCTGGTGGAAGAAGACAAGCGTCTGCAGTTGCTTGCCAAGAATGAAGTGGCATATTACCGGGAGCAGACGATGACCGCGACTCCGATCAAATGGCTGGGGAACTTCCTGGCAACCGCCATGTCCATCGGAGCGATCCTTGCAGCCATGAACACCATGTATGCCACGGTTGGTGCTCGTACTCGGGAGATTGGCACGCTGCGTGTGCTTGGGTTCCGTCGTCGAACCATTGTGCTCGGGTTGTTGATTGAGGGGATGCTGCTTTGCGCCATCGGAGGTGTGTTCGGATGTTTGCTCGCTCTGCCCATCAATGGTTATGCAACGGGAACCATTGGTTTCGAATCGTTCAGTGAAACCGTTTTTGAATTCACCATCACACCAGCGCTGGCTTCGCAAGGCATTGTTTTTTCCGCATTGATCGGATTGTTTGGAACGCTCATTCCTGCCATCAAAGCGTCGCGGACACCTGTCATTGATGCCCTGAAATCGCTATGAAAAAAGACCACATACAACAGCTTAAGATTCCGGCGAGCGCCAAGAAACGTTCCAAATCAACCGTGAGCATCATCTACGGCGGGATCGTTCTGCTGCTTGCGGTCGCGGTGTGGTTTGCCTGGCCGAGGGAGGGGGATGATCAAAGGATTCTGGATACATCCAATCCGGATGAAACCGCTTCAGCCGGAGACGTATCTTCGTCGGCCCCTAATGTAAAGACTCCCGAATCCACTCCTTCCACAAAGAGGGAATCTCCACCTGTCAGGGCGTTCGGTGGTTCTCTGTTGACGGTCAGTGGTTATATTGTCAATCGGGAACGTGTTGAATTAAGTCCCCGGTTCATGGGAGTCGTGCGGGATATTCGGGTCAAAAAAGGTGACTCCGTGACCAAGGATCAAGTGGTCGCAGTGTTGGATGACGTTGAATATCAGGCGCAGCTCAAACAAGCCCAAGGGGCGCTTGAAGTGGCGCAGGTTCAGGTCAAACAGGCGCAACTGGACGTGGATCGCGCCCGTCGTCTGGTGACCGAGAGTGTGGAGATGAAGGCGACTCTGGAGGATGCGGAACTGCGACTTGCCGCCAGTCAAGCCGATGTCAGACGTCTGGAAGGGCAGGTGGAATTGGTCCAAACCTATCTGGACTGGACGATCATACGTTCACCCATCAACGGCGTTGTGCTCGAAAAATTGGTCGATCCAAACGAACTGGTGACACCCCAGTCATTCGGAGGAACGCGCGGGCCCAGCACGGCGT